>DASUHF010000001.1:0-74230 GCA_036273655.1 Solirubrobacteraceae bacterium
GGCGCGTCTCGCGAGAGGCGGTCGGCACGCGGTCCGATCGGGACCAACTCCTCCTCCGGACCGAGCCAGTCGCGCAGGCGCACCACCTTCGCCCCGGCTGGATCTGGTTCCCGTCGGCCGTTGCTCCGATCGTCCGTTTTCACGGAGTTTGCTGCGCCTTTCCGATTCTCGGCTGTGCAGTTCCGTCCCCCGGACGAGGTAGTATAAATAATTAATTGGAACCAGTTTGTCTCAATTAGAGAACCGGGATCGTGAGGGATCGCGTGAGCCAGACCGAATCCGAGGAGGAATATCTGACCGTGGCGGAGGTCGCGGCCAACCTCAAGCTCAACCAGCAGACGGTTCGCAACTGGATCGACCGCGGTGAGCTGCCGGCGCTGCGGGTCGGGCGGCGGGTGCGGATCAAGCGTTCGGACTACGAGCGCTACCTGCAAGAGGGCTACAACGGCGCCGGCCGCCCGGAGCAGCAATCGGCCGTCCCGAGCGGCGATGACTTCTGGGGCGGCGAGCCGGTCGGCCTGGCCGAGCCGCGGGAATGACCGGTCCGTGGGGATGATCCTGTCTCGGACAAGAGCGGAGTCCGGGATGCGTGGTCCGGACATGGACCGAGCCCAGACATGCGAGGCCCACGCGTGACCGATCGCGCCGGCGGTTTCGGCGAGGACCTGGATCGCCAGCGCGCGCAGATCATGCGGCGCGTGCGGCATGCGGCCGACGAATGGGCGGCGGCAATGCGCGCGCACATGCTCGCTCCGCCAGATCTCGGCTTCGCCCAGCGGTTGCGTGATCTCGCGGAGGCCGCCGCCAACGAGCAGGTCGCGTGGGAGTACGCGCACTCAGTCGGGCTCCTGTGGCGCCCGGTCCCCGGCGCCGAGAACTCGTCGCCCCCCTACGAGCTGCGGCCGGGCACCGGCCGGCGCGGACCCGACGCCCTCTGGCAGCGCTTCGACGCCGCGGTCGCCGGGCTCAACCACGCGATCAGCGGCTCTGACTCAGCTGCGGTCGCCGACGCGTTCGGCGAGTTCGCGGAAGCTGCCGGCACGCTCGCCGACGCCATCGCCGAGGAAGATCGCGCCGCCGGCGCTCGCGAGCGCGGCGTGGCCTGAGCTGCCCCCGCGACGCCGGTCTGACCCGTACGCCGGCGGACCCGTTGCCGTAGATGTCAGACGTTCGCGGAGGGCGCGGTCGGACGCGTGAGGGAACGAGCGACCCGGGGACCCACGCTTACGAGGCGACCACCTCGGCACCGGGCGCAGACACCGGCCGCTCAGCAGCGACCACACGCGCGTGCCGGCTCCCGGCCTTCCACATCCGGCGAAGCCGACGCATGAACTGCTTCGGCCGCTCCGCGTACACGCGCGCGCCGATGCACAGCGCCTCCTCCTGGAGTTGCGCAGAGCGATGGTCGATCAGCTCGACGATCCCGTCGCTGTCGACCGGGGCGTGCATCTTCTCGGTCAGCGCCCACCGCAGCACGCCGAGATCGTGGATGTCGCCCAGGAGATCGGACAGCAGGTGGGCGTCCTTTGCGCGCCCGCCGACAGCGGGCCCCGCGACGGACCGGAGCAGCCGCTGCTGGTACCAGAGGTCCTTCGCCCGCTTGCGCCACTCGTGCCAGGCGCCCATCGAGCGGTCGGCTCGTGCCGTGGCGAACGCGCGCCGGCCGTCGCGGTAGGAGCGATGCAGCCCGTCCTCGAGTGCATCGAAGCCGTCGCGCCGGAGCTCCCAATCATCGACGCGAACGCGCACCGCCAAGAGCTCCCCGGCCGCCTGGTCGGCGAGCGTGGAGTCGAGCAAGGGCGCCCGAGCAACGTCGCGGCGGCGCTCGAACTCCGCGGATACGACATCGAAGGTCCGCTGTGGCAACTGCCCGACGTAGCGCTCGGCGAGCGCATTCAGTGTGTCGAGCATCGCCTCCGCGTCGCGGGCGCCCGACAGCTCCCGGGAGGCGTCGCGCAGCGCACCGTTCTCTCGGCGGCGCTGGTCGGCGGGCATCGAGCCTCGCACGAGTCGCAGCAGCGCCCGCTCACGCTTGACGGCCTTGCGGGCCGAGTGAACCGCCTTCACCGGATCTTTCGCGATCTGCGAGCTCAGCTCGGACACGGCCCGGTCGAGCTGCTCTCGACCGCAGCGGATGATCCCGCCGCGGACTGCCTCATCGGTTTCGAGAACGTAAGCCATACCGATCGGCTACCCGGCCGGCACGGCGCAAACAGGCCGGCGGCGACCCGCGAGCGGCGGCCTTCAGCGCCGACCGCCCGCAGCCGACCGCCCGCAGCCGACCGTCAGCAGCCAACCGCCGGCCGCCACCCTCAGCCGCGACCCTCGGCCAGCGTCGTCACGACCGCCTCGTAGACCCCGCCGCCGTATCCCTCCGACGCGACCCTCACGCCCGCACGCCTGCCGACCTCGCCGGCCAACCCGGGATCGCGCTCCAGCGCATTGGCCATCAGCCAGAACGTGCCGACGACGTCGGCGGTCTCCACGTCCTCACGCGAATCACCGGCCGCGACGCACTCTGACCGCGGATACGCGCGTGCCTGCATGTGCCTCGCCACCGCCCGCGCCTTCGACGAGCCGGCGGGGATCAGGTGGTAGGCGCGCACGATCTCCAGCGACGGCATGATCCCCAGCCGGCGCGCCTCGATGATCACGCCGTTGTCGACGAGCCGCAGCCACCCGAATCCGGCCGCTTCCAGCACCGAGGCGACCTCGTCGAGAGGCACGTCGCCGCGGAACAGGTGCGAGACGTCGCGCAGCTTCGACCATGGCGTGTGCGGCTCCAGCCGGTCTCCGAAGCGCTCCAGCAGCAGCGTGGGCGCCCCCGACGCCTCGATCTGGTCGTGGATCGTCCCGGCCTCGTCGCTCGGCTCGATGCCATCGGTCAGCCACTCGAGCTCGCCGTCCAGCACGAGCCCGCAGCCGAGCTCGAAGATGTAGGAGCGCGCGCCGATCAGTCGCGCGGCCTCGAACACGCTTGACTGCTTACGTCCCGAGTAGATCACGACCTCGACGTCCGCCCGCGCGCAGGCCTCCAACGCCCGGGTGCCGAGCAGCGAAAAGCGGCCATCCGCGCCGGTCAGCAGCGATGCGTCCGGCCCGAGCAGAGTGCCGTCGAGGTCCACGTACAGGCAGCGCATCGCGCGCGCGACCGTAGCAGCGCGACCCCGGCGAAGACCGGTCCGAGCCGCCGCCATACTCAAACCAACCCGATGGCGACGACCGATCGCACCGAACCCTGGGAGCCGCTGCTGGAGCTCGGCCGCAGCGAGGAGCGGCTCGTCCACGAGCACCGCGCCCGCGGCGCCGACGGTCGCCCGGCGCCGCTGCCGAACGACCTGCACCCGGACGTCGCACAGGCGCTCCACAATGCCGGGATCGACGTGCTCTACGCCCACCAGGCCGAGGCGATCGACGCCGCCCGCCACGGCCCCACGATCGTCACGACCGGGACCGCCTCGGGCAAGTCGCTGTGCTTTCAGATCCCTGCGCTCGAGACGCTCGCCGGCGACCCGACCGCGCGGGCCCTGTTCCTGTATCCGACCAAGGCGCTCGCGCAGGACCAGGCCCGCTCACTGGCCCGATTCGGACTGCACAAGACGGTCCGTCCGGCGATCTACGACGGCGACACGCCGCGCCAGGAGCGGACCGCGATCAGGCGCCGGTCCAACCTCGTGATCACGAACCCGGACATGCTCCACGTCGGGATCCTGCCCCACCACGACGCGTGGCGCGAGCTGTTCTCGAGCCTGCGCTACGTGGTCGTCGACGAGGCCCACGTGTACCGCGGTGTGTTCGGGTCCCACGTCGGCAACGTGCTGCGTCGGCTGAGACGGATCGCCGCGATCCACGGCTCAGATCCGCGGTTCGTGCTGACGAGCGCGACGATCGCAAACCCCGTCGAGCTCGCCGAACGCCTGACCGGGATCGAGCCGTTCACGCTCGTCGACCGCGACGGCGCGCCGCGGGCAGAGCGCCGGATCGCAGTCTGGAATCCGCCGCTGCTCGACGAGGAGCTCGGCTCGCGCGGGTCGGTGCTGTACGAGGCGGCCGAGGTGTTCTCCGACCTCGTCGCGGCCGGGGTGCGGACGATCTGCTTCATGAAGTCACGTAAAGGGGTGGAGCTGATCCTGCGCCATGCGCGTGATCGCCTCGATCCGGATCTCGTCGAGCGGGTCGCGCCCTACCGCGCCGGCTACACGCCCGCCCAGCGCCAGGAGATCCAGGCACGGCTGACCGACGGCGACCTGCTCGGGGTCGTGGCGACCGACGCGCTCGAGCTCGGAATCGACATCGGCGAGCTCGACGCGGCGGTGTGCGTGACGTTCCCCGGGACGGTCGCGAGCCTCAAGCAGATGTGGGGCAGGGCCGGTCGCCGCGAACGGGGACTGGCGGTGTACATCGCCGGCGAGGACGCGCTCGATCAGTTCTTCTGCCGCCACCCCGAGGACTTCCTCGCACGACCGGTCGAGGCGGCGATCCTCGACCCGTTCAATCCCGAGATCCACACCGGCCACGTGCTGTGCGCCGCGCATGAAGCCCCGGTCTCCAGCGTCGATGCGGAGCACCTGGGCGACGACGTCGAGGAGGTCGCCGCGGAGCTCGCGCAGGCGGGCATGCTGCGCGAGCGGGCGACCGGGTTCGTGCCCAGGCGCGCAGACGACTACCCCGCCGCCCGGGTCGCGTTGCGCAGCGCGTCGCCCGACAGCTTCGTGCTGATCGACGCCGGGTCGGGCGAGGTGCTCGGCAGCATCGAGGCGCAGCGCGCGTACGCCACCGTCCACGAGGGCGCCGTGTACCTGCACCTCGGCCGCTCCTACCTTGTCGAACAGCTCGACCTCGGCTCTCGCAGAGCTGTCCTGACGCCGTTCAAAGGCGACTACTTCACCCAGACCAAGCGCGAGATCATGACCTACGTCGAGCTGCTCGAGGACCGTCGCACGACGTGCGGCGTGACCCTCTCCTACGGCCAGGTGATCTACTCGGAGACGGTGCTCGGCTACCAGCGCCGCGGGTTGCAAGACCACGCCGTGATCGACTTCCAGACGCTGGATCTGCCGACGACCGAGTTCCGGACGCGGGCGCTCTGGTACGAGCTCGACGAGTTGATCGGATCCGGTCTCGATCTAGGCCGGCCGCGCTCGCTCGGCGCGATCGGCTCGGAGTTCGGCCAGGGCGTGCTGCTCGGCGCGCTGCACGCGCTCGAGCATGGCCAGATCGCGGTGCTGCCGCTGATCGCGATGTGCGACCGCTGGGACATCGGCGGCCTCTCCACGAACGCGCACCCGCAGACCGGCGGGCCGACGATCTTCATCTACGACGGCCATCCGGGCGGCGTCGGCATCACGCGGCGCGGGTACGACCGGTTCGAGACGCTCGTCGCCGACGCGCAGCGGCTGATCGGCGAGTGCCCGTGCCGCTCGGGCTGCCCGTCCTGCGTGCAGTCGCCCAAGTGCGGAAACCTCAACGAGCCGCTGCACAAGGCGGGCGCGCTCGAGCTGCTGCGCCGGATGACGGTCGTGGGATCGAAACATCAGCGCAAGTAGTTGGTGCCGCTTTTACCCACTGTCGATGTATAAACTCCCGGGCCGATGGAGTCTCCGGCGACGAGCAGCCCCGTGGCGCCCGGGACGCGGCCGGCCGGCGGCCGCTGTCGGCGGCGGACGGTCGATCCCGAGGGGACCCGGCCGAGCGACGTTGTGGCGGCATTCTTCGCGGCCGGGTTGGCGATGCTCGGCGCGGCCGCGGCGGCGCTGGTCGCGTTCGTCGTGGACGGGACGTGGTGGCTGCAGTGGCTGGCTCTGCATCTGGCGCTGCTCGGTGGCGTCTCCCAGCTGGTGCTCGGCGCCGCCCAGTTCTTCGTCTGCGCGTTCCTCGCCACGACGCCGCCGTCGCGGCGGCTGCTGATCGCACAGCTGGCTGTGTGGAACCTCGGCACGGCACTGGTCGCCGTCGGGATTCCGGTCGCCGACCGGCTGCTCGTCGACTGTGGGGGTGGGCTGATCGGGCTCGGGTTGCTGCTGTTCGCGGTCTCGCTGCGCGCGATGCAGCGCCGCTCGCTGCAGCGGGCGCGCTGGGCGGTGCGCTGGTATCAGGTGTCGGCCAGCTGCCTGGCGGCGGGCGCGCTCGTCGGCATGCTGCTCGCGGGCGGCGTCGCCTGGCGCTACGGCTCGCTGTTGGGCGCGCACATGGCGCTGAACCTGGTCGGTTGGCTCGGCACGGCGATCGTCGGCACGCTGCACACGTTCTTTCCGTCGCTGACCGGAACGCGGCTGCGGTTCGAGCGGTTGCAGGGATCGACGTTGGCGCTGTGGGCGTTCGGAGTGCTCGCGGTGACGGCGTCGGCGGCGTTCTCGCTCGACGCGCTGGCGGTCGTTGGCTGGGTGGCGCTCGCGGTTGCCGCGGCGCTGCTGGCCACCAACGTCCTGGCCTCGTTGCGCGCGTGCGCGGAACCGCTGTCGCTTCCCGCGCGCATGGTCGCGCTCGCCCAGGGCTTCCTCGTCGTCGGCCTCGGTGTGGCAGTGGCGGCGGCCGCCATCGACGGCGCCGGCGGACCGCTTGAGCCGTCGATCCGGCCCGTGCTCGCGGCATTGCTGGTGGCCGGTTGGATCGGCCTCACCGTGACCGGCTCGCTGCTGCACCTGCTTGCGGTGCTCGCCCGTGTCCGCCACCTCACCCGCAGCTTGCCGGCGCCACGGCCGGTTCTCGATGGTGTGACGACCGCTCTCTGCGGCGTCGCGGTCGTCGCCTGGGCGCTCGTCGCGATCGATGGTCTGGCATCGCTCGCGCCGGCGGCGCTCGCGTTGCGCGTCGCGGCCACGGTCCTCGTCGGCGCGCACGTCCTACGAGCGGCGCTTCGCGTCGGCCGGTCGCTGGTGCCCAAGCGCGTCGCCCGCCGCAGCTCGGCGCCCGCCGTGCGCTGATCGAGCGCCGCGCGCGATCAATCGGTTGCGGTCGGCTTCCGATCCGACGGCCGCGGCCAGGCACGCCGCAGCTCGATCACGCATCCGCCCTCGTCGGGATCGTGGGGGACGAAGTCGGCGAGCTCGGCCTCGGGCTCGACCACGTCGACGAGGCCGAGCGTCATGCCCCGATGCAGCGCGCACACCGCCGGCTGGTTCTCGCGCACGGCATCGGCGTACGGGCAATTGTGCAGGCAGAAGCTGACGCGACCGCTGTCACCGCGCTCCATCGTGGGCGCGAACCCGAGCGCGCTCAACGAGGCCGTGAACGCGTCCACGCCACGACCGACGTCCGGCAATGTGAGCTCGCGGCCGATCTGCCGTCCGATCTCCTCGACGCTTCGTGCGCCCGCGGCCTGCTCTCCGAGCGCGCGGGCCAACCACCGGCCGAGGTCGCGATAACCGTCCGGCGGGCGCCCGCCGGGACGAGCGTCCGCCGCGATCATCCACGCGTCCGGCGGGCGGCCGCGACCGCCGCGAACCTGCGCGCGTGCCACCAAGCCTGCCTGCTCCAGCCGTTCGAGGTGGATCCGGACGCCGTTGGGATGCAGGCGCAGTCGCTCGGCCAGCTCGGTCGTGCGCGCCGCTCGCCGCAACTGGGCCAGCAGGGCGAACAGGCGCGCCCGCGTCGGCTGGGCGAGCACATCGTCACCCTCGAGCACCGGTGGTGCGTCCACGCTCCGAGATTTTATCTAATCGGCTTTTGTAAAAGTGTTGGCGTCGCCGGTCGCGACAGGCTGGGGGCTCGCCTCAGCGGCGGTGCGCCGCCCACCGGTGGCTCTGTTCGGCGATCCATCCCTGGCAGCAGGACGGCAGCGGCTGCGCTGCCTCGGGCGGGGTGTCGGCGCGCCGCGAGCCCGCCGAGCCGGTGTCCTCAGCCGGCGCGTGCGCCTCGCGCGCGCGTGCGAACAGGATGTTGTTCTCCTCGTGCACGTGCCGGTGCAGGTCGAGCTCCAGGTCCTCGAGGGCATCGAGCAGAGCGCGGTGAGTGTTGCAGTGCGCCCGCGGGCGCTCGTAGTCGTGGCACAGGACACGGAGCCGTGCCAGTGCCGCTCCGACGTCGGCGTGCTCGTGCTCGTGCTCGGTCAGCGTGCTCGCTGGGACGGGCGCGCCACCATGCGCGGCGGCGACGATCGCCGGGAAGAGATCGGTCTCCTCGCTGCCCAGATGGGGCTCGAGCGCCGAGCGGATCCGCCCGTACGCATGCTCGACCTCCTGCAGCCGCGGGTCAGCGTCGCCGTGGACCCGGATCACGGTCGCCATCAGCGTGTCGACCCGGGGGAAGGCCTGCCGGAGCGCGTCGTGGTGCGCGCTGACGATGTGCTCGCACAGCTGCTCGATCGGCACCGACCGCCAGTCGGTCAGCTCGCAGCCGTCGGGCTCGGAGGCGGCCTCGTCCAGGGCCGCGATCGCGGCGCGGACCGAGCCGAGCTCCAAGCTCTGCTTCGCGCACGCCTCGACGAGCGTCTGCTGCCCGCCGCAGCAGTAGTCCAGGTGCAGCCTCTCGAACAGGCGCGCGCGGGCCGGGCGCTCGGCCACGAGCTCGCCGAGCCGGCGCTCGGGGTCCACCTCGCCGCCCGCTCTCGTCATTTTCACAGATGCCATGTGAATAACCTAGCGGTCAATGTCGCGGTCCAACGAGCGCTCGGGGAGTCGTACCCGCGGATCGAGCGCACGTGCCGTCTGCGCGGCGCACAGGTGCCAGCCGTGGATCGCCGCGGACGATGGAGTTCCCCACGTGCGGCCCTCCAGCACTCACCGGCCGTCGTTCGCGCCGCGCTCCAGGAACAGTCCGGACCAGTGGTCGAGCCGAGCCACCCCCGGGCTGTTGGAGTCGGGCCGCATCTTCTGTTCCGGACGCGTCGTCATGTCCAGGCGGCGTCGCAGCAGATCGAGGTCGGCGTCGGTCATCGCGCTCGTGAACCAAACTTCGAAGATGACCGTGCCTCCGCGCCCGTGTGGGCTGACCGCATCGCGGGGCTGGCTGGACGCGCGCCGGGCGGACGGGCGCCGAGGGTGCGACGGCGCACGAACCGCTCGGGCGTATCGGCGCCGTGACGATCGCGCGCGCTGTCTGACGAGGGTGGGCATGCCGGCTCCTTTTTCACAATCTAACTGTGTAAATATCTAGCACGATCATGCCTCACACACAAGGGTGCATCGATGTCCGCTGATCACGAGCTGGCCGCGCAGGTGCCCGTGCCGAGCGCCTACGACGAGCCCTATCGCGTGCTCGCCTGCGATCGCGTCACGCCGACGATCGCCGAGCTGTGGCTGCGCCCGCTCGGCGCTGGGCTGCAGCACCTGCCCGGCGAGTATGTGCTGCTGGAGGACGACGAACGCGCGATGCCGCCGCGGTCCTACTCGATCGCCAACGCGCCGCGATCGGACGGGGCGCTGTCGCTGCTGGTGACGCGCGTCCCGGACGGGGTCGTGAGCACCTGGGTGCACGAGCGGCTGCGCGTGGGCGAGCTCGTCCGGCTGTCGGGGCCGTACGGAACGTTTGTCGACGACCCGGTCGCCACCGAGCCCGCGCTGCTACTCGCGGCGGGATCCGGGCTGGCGCCAATCCGGGCGCTGCTCGAGTCAGCGCTGGCTGCCGGCCGCCGGCGCCGGCTGACGCTCATGTTCTCCGCTCGCAGTGAGACCGATGTGATCGACCGCGAGCGCTTCTGCGACTGGCAGGCAAGCGAGCCCCGGTTTCGCTTCGTTCGCACGTTGACCCGCGGGCCGGGGCCCCCGCCGCATGGCCGCCTGCCGGCGTTGCTGCCGCGACTGTGCCCCGACCTGTCGGCATACGACGTGTTCATCGCCGGCGCACCCGGGTTCGTGCGCGCCTGCGCGATCGCGGTCGACGCGCTCGGGGCGCGGAGCGCCCGCATCCACACCGAGGTGTTCTTCGTCGAGCCGTAGCCGAGGTACGGCGCGACGATCGCCGGTCGGAGGCGGACCAGCTGCACCTGTTGCAGCGCACGAAGACGAGCCAACATGCTGTATTTTCCCAATTGCACTGTAGAAAGTGAGCACCGAAGAGGAACACACACATGACCTACGTGATCGCGGAGCCATGCATCGGGACCAAGGACAACTCCTGCGTCGAGGTGTGCCCGGTCGACTGCATCCATCCCACCCCCGACGAGCCGGGCTACGACGAGGCCGAGCAGTTGTTCATCGACCCGGAGGAGTGCATCGACTGCGACGCCTGCGTGGAGGCGTGCCCGGTCGACGCGATCTTCGCCGAGGATCAGCTGCCCTCGGAGTGGCAGCACTACGCGCAGCTCAACGCCGCGTACTACCGAGGGGCGCGGAGGTGACTGCGCCCGAAACCGGCGCCGGCGCTGCGAGCGTGGCCGACACGCTCGCCGCTGCGCTCGAGCGCGAACACCACGTGATCGACGAGGGCATCGAGGAGTTCCTCGCCGCCGAGCGACATGACAGCGCCCGCATCGAGCCACTGCGACGGGCGATCGCGGCGCTGCGGAGACACATCTTCCTGGAGGAGGAGTTCCTGTTCGGGCCGTTGCGCGACGCGGGTCTGGTCGCGCCGATCTTCGTGATGCTGCGCGAGCACGGTGAGATCTGGGACACGCTGGATGCGATCGAAGCCCGCCTGCGCCCCGACCTCGACGAAGATGCCATCGACGAGCTGTGCCGGCAGTTGCTCGGCGCGCTCGCGCGCCACAACGCCAAGGAGGAGGCGATCGTCTATCCGCAGGCAAACACGGTGCTGGACGCCGCCGCGGATGCCGGACTGCGGGCGTTCCTGACCGCTGGCCGGATGCCCGACGGGTGGACGTGTGCGCAGGCCGGCGGCTGACACCGGGCACCGACGCCGGCTGTCATCGGCGCGGCGCGCCGTGGTTTTTCTAATCGCGTTGTGCGAACCTTGACCTCGATGGACGTCCCGATCCGACCCGGCGATGCGCTGTCGCAGCCGACGCGGGCGCGGGTGTTCGAGCTGCTGGGCGCGTTGCGCCGCCCGGCCTCGACCGAGGAGCTGGCCGAGGAGCTGGGCCTGCACCCCAACGGGATCCGCTTGCATCTCGAGCGGCTGCAGGAGGCCGGCCTCGTGCAGCGCCGGCGCGAGCGGCTCGCCCGCGGGCGCCCGCGTGACACGTGGACGGTCAGTCCCGATGCCCGGCCCGGCGGCGACCCTCCGACCGACTACGCCGCGCTGGCGCGCTGGCTCGTGCGGTCGCTCGCCGCCAACGGGACACGAGTGCGCGACATGGAGGCCACCGGCCGCCGGGTCGGCCGCGAGCTTGCCGCCGATGAGGACGACCGCGCCGGCGAGCAGCGTCTGTTCGACACGCTGACGTCGCTCGGATTCGCGCCCGAGCGCGAACCACTGGGCAAGGACCGGCTCATCTACCGCCTTCGCAACTGCCCGTACCGAGAGGCCGTCCACGAACGCCAACCGCTCGTCTGCGGGCTGCACCGCGGAATGACCCGCGGGATGCTTGATGCGATCGATCCAGACACGCGGCTGGTCGGGTTCGAAGCCAAGGACCCCGACATAGCCGGCTGTCTGGTGCGCGTGCGCGGCCCGATCGCACGACAGGCTCCGACCGTGAACGACACGAAATGAAGCGCTCGGAGGCGCTCGCGATCCTCTCGCGCGACCACCATCAGGCGCTGTTCGTCGCCCAGCGGCTCCGGCGTGCCGAGGCCGACACCGCAGGCGACGAGCGCCGGCGGTTCCTGCAGTTCTGGAACGCCGGCGGGCACCGGCACTTCCAGCTGGAGGAGGAGCTGCTGCTGCCCGCCTACGCGGCCTACGGCGACGCCCATCACCCGCTCGTCCTGCGCGTGCTCGGTGACCATGTCGCGATTCGCGCGCTCGCCAACCGGCTCGCCGAGCAGCCGGAGGCGACGCCCGACGCGCTGCACAAGCTTGGCGCGGCGTTGGCGGCCCACGTCCGTCTGGAGGAGCGTGAGCTGTTTGAGATCATCGAGCGGGCGATGCCGGCCGATGAGCTGCTCGAGCTCGCGCGGCGGCTGGATGCGGCGGATGCCGACGGCGACCCCGGCGGCGCGGGCGGGCGCGCGACGGGCGTCGGCGCGGGCGCCCCCTGACCTGACCACGGAGTGATTGCGTCGTCGTCGCGCTACCTCGGTCCCGGGTCGATGCCTCCGATCGGCAGCTCGACTCTCGCTGAGCTCGCGGCACCGGCGCGCCGGCGGTCGGCGCAGCGCGTCTGTCGCCGCGCATGACCGACCGCAAATGCTGTGGCAAAGAGGAACAGGAGGATCGCGGTTTCGTTTGCGATCCCGCCCCAGCGCCACAGCACGTCGTCGTCCAGCAGGTCACCGCCGATGAGGCGCACCGCGAGCGAGACGTGCAGGAGCACGAGCTGGGCGTAGAAGCCGCGGCTGTAGGGGAGCGGTACCCGCAGCACGGCGGGCACGATCACCGGCGCATGGGCGAACACCATCGACATCACGAACCCGAGGAACACCGCGTGCAACGAGGCGTCGTAGGCGGGGCCGAAGTACAACGGCGCGGACACGGCCCACAACACCCCGGCGCACAGCAGCCACACGTATCCGGTAAGCAACGCGACGGCCATGTAGCGCGTGACGCCGGCGATCCGGACGGTGTGGCGGGCGATGTCGTAGCGGGCCAGCCACAGCGCCTGCGCCGCCAGCCCGACGCCGGCGACGTGGACCCCGAGTCGCTCGTTCGCGAGTGAGATCCCGAGGCCCACGCAGAACACGGCGATCGCGGCCTCGAGCAGCATCCGTACGAGTCGTGAGCGGCGCGCGGCGCGCGTCAGTTCCAGCCGTTCGCCGACGATCGTGAGCACCAGGAAGCCGGCGAGCAGCGGCGCAAACCCGGCCGCGTCGGCGCCGGCGAGCCAGTCGGCGCCGGCGGCGCACCAGGCGACCGCGCCGAGTCCCATGACGGCGTTGTGCGAGGAGGGCTGACGATGCTGCAGGTCGACGTGGGCGGCCAGCAGCACGAGCCCGCCGAACGTCACGAGCGCGGGGCCGAGGGCGATCGGTGCCCGGGTGACGGTCGCCAGTGCGCCGATCGCGGCGGCCAGCGGCGCGGCGTACGCCCAGCGGCGGCCGGTGGCGACCGCACGCTCGAGGCTGATCAGCGTGCCAAGGAATCCGAGCGCCATCAGCGGGCCGTGCTGCACGCTCGCGGCCGTCAGGTCGTCGGGCAGTTGCAGTCCGAGTCGGATCAGGCCGCCCCACAGGCCCGCGAACAGCGCCACGATCCCCAGCCCCACGAGCGGCGCGCGACGACGACGCAGGCGGGCCGCTTCGCTGAGGTGGGCCGCGTCGCTCATCCCCATCCGAGTGCGCGTCGCGCGTCGTCGCTCATCGCTTCCGGGTCCCAGGGCGGGTCCCACACGAGCGTGATCGCGACCTCGCGGACCTGTGGCAGCTGCGCGAGGCAACCGCGGATCTGATCGTCGAGGAATCCGCTCAGAGGGCAGCCCGGCGTCGTCAGCGTCATCTCCAGCGCGACAGTGCCGGCGTCGTCGTCGATCACGATTGCGTAGACGAGTCCGAGGTCGACGATGTTCACGCCGAGCTCAGGATCGATCACGGTGCGTAGCAGGCGGCACACGAGCTCGACGCTCAGCGACTCTGTCAACAGACCCAGCACGCCCGATGCCGCCGGTATCGCACGTGGGCTTCGGCGTGGTCGCATGGCTCATATTTTACACAGTGATAGTGTGAAAACACTGGTCAGCGAAGAACGATGCGGATAGGAGGCTGGACATGGCGATAGCGATGCGGCAGGCCGAGATCGAGTGGGTAGGGTCGTTGGCTCAGGGCGGCGGCACGCTGTCGGTGGGCAGCGGCGGGTTCGGCCCGCTGCCGGTGACCTGGGGATCGCGGACCGAGCAACCGGACCGTAAGACCAGCCCCGAGGAGTTGATCGCGGCCGCGCACGCAAGCTGCTTCGCGATGGCGTTGTCGTTGGTACTCGGCGAGGACAAGACGCCGGCCGAGCGAGTCACCATCGGTGGTGAATGCACGCTGGACGAGGTCGACGGCGCCCCGCGGATCACGACCGTCAAGCTGACCGTGCGCGCCCGCGTGCCGGGGGCCGAGGCGGAGGGGTTCGAGCGCTCCCTGGAGCGTGCGGGCGCGCTGTGTCCGGTCTCGAACGCGCTGCGAGGAAACGTCGAGCTCGCCGTCGACGGCGAGCTCGAGCGGTGAGCCCCTACGTCCCCAGGCGGGTACTGGTCGCCGGCGGCGGCGTCGCAGGGCTGGAGGCGTTGCTGGCGTTGCACGACCTCGCCGGCGAGCGCGTCGCATTGACGCTGCTGTCTGACGGCGACGAGCTCGTGTATCGGCCGATGGCCGTCGCCGAGCCGTTCTCCCGCGGCCGCGCCACCCGCTACCCGCTCGCCGCGCTCGCGGCCGAGGTCGGCGCCGAGCTGATGCGTGGTCGGCTCGTGGCAGTCGACGCTCGGTCGCAAACCGCAATCACGACGGCCGGCGAGCGCTTGCGCTACGACGCGTTGCTCGTCGCGGTCGGCGCCCGGGCCGATGCCGCGGTGCGCGGCGCGATGACGTGGACGCCCGAGTCCGATCCCGAGCTGTTCGGCGGGCTGCTGCGCGACCTGGAGGAGGGGTACTCGAAGCGGGTCGCGTTCGTCGTTCCACCGGGGGTGGCGTGGAGCCTGCCCGCCTACGAGCTGGCGCTGATGACCGCCTGGCAAGTGTGGGGCATGGGCCAGGACGACGTCGAGACGACCGTGTACACGCCCGAGCATGCGCCGCTCGGGCTGTTTGGCCTCCGCGCTGCCGCCGCCGTGAGAGGGGATCTCGAGGAGGCCGGCATCCGCATCCGAACCGGGGTCTGCGTGATGGACGACCCGCTGGCGGACGGCCGGCTCGTCGTGCACCCGGGGGAGCAGCCGCTGACGGCTGACCGGGTGGTGGCGCTGGCCACCGCCCGCGGTCCGGGTCTGGTCGGTTTGCCCTGCGACGGCGACGGCTTCGTGCCCGTCGACGGGCACGGCCGCGTCCTCGGGCTCGACGGGGTGTGGGCGGCGGGCGACGCGACGACCTTCCCGATCAAGCAGGGCGGTCTGGCCGCACAGCAGGCCGACGCGGCGGCGGCGTCGATCGCCGCGGCGGTGGGTGCCGGCCTCGACCCCGCGCCGTTTGCGCCGGTGCTGCGCGGGATGATGCTGACGGGGCGCGGGAAGCTGTGGATGCTCCGCGAGTTCGATGACGACCGCGACGCGGTGAACCGGCGGGCGTTGTGGTGGCCGCCGACGAAGATCGCCGGCCGTTATCTTGCTCCGCATCTGGCCGGCCTGGACGGCGCCGATGCGGCTGGGGACGCGGCCCCAGCCGGCGCCCCGGTCGAGCTCGATTTGCAGCTTTTGCCCGAACCGGTGCGTCGGCCGTGAACGACCAGATCGGACTGTCACACGAATTGAACGCGGCACGGTGTGAAGGCGTGCGAGTATTTTTACAGTTAATATGTGAAAATACATCCACCTGATGGCAACCGAGCTGCCCCAACCCGAAGACCGCACGCTCGACGCGCTGATCGCCGTGCTGACCGACGCGCTGCGTCTGCTCGGAGCGGCCGGCCGGCCGGTGGACGCCAACCGGCTCGCCGGCCAGGCCTACGCCGCGCTGCGACGCGAGCATCCGACCCGGGCCCAGCGGATCAACGCGCTGATGCACGGCCTGGCCCGCATCCCCGACACGATCAAGGAGCATCAGATGGCAACCACGGACCGACAGCTGGACGTCCGCACCGAGATCCCGGCCCGGCGTCACGAGCTGATCTTCGAGACCTACGACGGGCTTGCGCCGGGAGACGCGTTCGTGCTCGTCAACGACCACGATCCCAAGCCCTTGTACTACCAGTTCGCGGCCGAGCACGAGGGCCAGTTCAGGTGGGATTACCTGGAGCAGGGACCGGAAGTGTGGCGGGTGCGGATCGGCCGGCCTGCGTGATCTTACGCCGCGGCTTTTATCTACAGGTCCTGGATAAAAGATGCGTGAATCTGCTACCGTACTTAACACAATCAGCGTGTAGAAAACCTCTAGGACGGTGACCGGCGATGTTGCAGAATGGACGGGTCATGGCAGGGCGGGGACGGTCCCGGGCATCGATGGGTGCGGCGGAGGACCCGGACGACGCCGGGTATGGCACGTTCATGTTCTTCGTGTTCCTCACGTGCGTGCTGACCGTCGCCGCCATGGTCTGCGTGCTGGCTGTGGTTGCCGCCTGGTGGATGCTGGCGGTGGTGGTGGCGATCATGCTGGGCCTGACCGCGGTCGTGATGGCGGTGCTGATGGGTGCGCTTGGCACGACGGCCGAGAGCTATCCGGATCTGGAGGCCACTCCGGCGCCGACGGTGGTGCGGCCGCTGCGGCCGGTCGGCCTTGCGGCACATCGTGCGTCAACGGTGTCGCATCGCTGAGGGCCGTTGCGGTTTTCAGGCGCCCCTGAGGGCTGCCGACATCCACGAGCGGCGGCCGCCTGCGACTTCGGTGACCGGTTCGGCTTGTTGTTCCAATCGAGATGTGGAAAGCTCGGGCGGTGGCCCTCGCGAACGCCGAACCGATGATGACGCCCGATCGATTCGAGAGCTCGTTCGTGCTGTACGCGAGCTTCGCCGCGACCGACACGCGGCTTGCGCCGGCTGAGCGGCCGGCCGCCGCTGCCGCGGCCGAGCGCGCGCTCACCGGGGTGGCGCTTCGCGGCGCGTACTCACTGGCCGGGTTTCGTGCGGAGGCCGACATGCTGCTGTGGCTGCTGGGCTCGAGCGCCGACGAGCTGCAGGATGCGCTGGTCGCGTTTCGCCACACCGACCTCGGTCGCACGCTGCGCCCGTGGTGGACGGCGATCGGGGTCCATCGGCAGGCGGAGTTCTCGCCGATTCATCAGCCCGCGTTCATCGCCGGCCAGCCGCCGGGCAGATACGTCTGCGTGTATCCGTACGTGCGGTCGCTCGAGTGGTACCTGCTGCCGCCCGAGGAGCGACGCTCGATGCTCGCCGAGCACGGTCGCATGGGACGGGAGTACCCGCAGGTGCGCGCTAACACGGTCGCCGCGTTCGCGCTCGGCGACTACGAGTGGCTGCTGGCCTTCGAAGCCGATGAGCTCGAGCCGCTCGTCGACCTGATGCGACACCTCCGCGGTGCCGACGCCCGCCGCCACACGCGCCACGAGCTGCCGTTCCTCACCGGGGTGCGCAAACCGCTCGAGGAGGTCGTCGCCGACCTGCCCTGACCGCCGGGGATCGCCGCCACCGTCAGGGATCGCGCGTCCCTGGCGCGGAACGTTCGCGGCGCCGACAGAAGCTGGAACGCGGGTGGTGGTAGTTTCTCCATGATGACTGGGCAAAACCGCGCAAGCGCCCGCGTCCGCGGTGCCGGTGGAGGTGTCGGCCGATGACCGGTGCGGCGGCGTCGGCATCCGATGGGCGACAGAGCGGGATCCGGGCCGCGAGCGGGCAGACAGAGCGGGCGCACGCGGCCCCGGTCGTGTGGCTGAGCCCGCTCGCCCGCGGCAGGCTCGTGTTCGTCGCGGTCGCGGCAGCGATGATCGTCGCCGGTGGATTCGTCGCGGCGGTCAACGGCGCCTCGTCGTTCGCCCACGGCTCGTGGCTGGCGGCCTATCTGGTGCTGGTCGGCGGCGTCTCGCAGCTGCTGCTCGGCGTCGGCAGCCTCGCCCTGCCTGAGCCGACTGAGTCCATCGCGCTGACACGCGCTCAGCTCGGACTCTGGAACGCAGGCACGCTTGCCGTCGCCGGCGGCGTGCTGGCCGACCTGTTCGGCGTCGTGCTCGGCGGCAGCGCTCTGATCGTGGGAGCCCTGGCCTGCTTCGCGCGTGGCGGCGGCCCGGTTCGTGAGCCCCGGCCAACGGCTGTCCTCGCCTACCGTTTCCTGATCGTCGTGCTCGTCATCAGCGTCGTGGTCGGCGGGGTGCTGTCACGCACCGGCCCCGCAGGCTGACGCCGCGGCCCGGCCGGGTGCACGGGTTCGGAGGCGTCGCCGAGGCCGGGCAGCGCGCAGAGGCGGCTGTACTAGCATCGCGCGGCCACGGCGAGATAGCTCAGTTGGTAGAGCACACGACTGAAAATCGTGGTGTCCCCGGTTCGAATCCGGGTCTCGCCATGTCTTGTCTGTCCGTCTCCCGACCGGCCCCAAGCACTTGACGCGGATCGTCAGGCGCGGGACCATGCAGATGGGAACCGGAAGGAGTGGGCAATGGCACGGATGATGGCCGATTGCCGCCGTTGGCCCAGCGAGACGAATTGCTCGCTGGTGATCATCGGCGAGGAGGACGAGGTCGTGCGGGCCGCGGCCGAGCACGCCGCCTCGGTGCACGGGCACGAGAACACCGAGGAGCTGCGCGAGCAGCTGCACGGGTTCTTGGAGCCCGCCGAGCAATACATGCCCGAGCGCGAGGCGGAGGAAACGCTCCCGGGCTGATCGAGCACATACCAGCCGCGCCGCGGTGGCGCCGGATCTTCCCGCGAGCCTCGCGGGTTATCGCCCGCGACCCTTGACTCACCGTGCGGATCGGAGTAAAGATGCGCATCGGTGGGTATTGGGGGACGCGTATCGGTGGTGCTCGTAGGAGCCGTGGCCGCGATGACGGTCGGTTCGACCGCGGCGGCCGGCACCTTCCCCGGGCGCAACGGGCCGATCGCGTTCGACGCCGTCAACGGCACCGACCAGACCGTGCAGATCTACCGGGTGTCGGCTGCCGGCAAGGGCCTGAAGGAGTTGACGTCGACGAGCGGGCGGGTCTGGAACGAGGATCCGGACTACTCGGCCAACGGGCGGACGATCTATTTCAATAGCCTCGACCGCGCGACGACCAAACCGGGGCACATCTACCGCATGAACGCGAACGGGAAGAGTCGGCGGCTGGCCGATGGCGCCTCGGCGCCGACCCACGTCTGGCCGTCGGTCAACCGCAGGGGCTCAACGCTGGCGGTGCTGCAATACCCGGCGAGCGGGGGCTCCGCGATCGCCACGATGAGGACCAACGGCCGCAACCGCAAGGTCGTCGCACGCGCGAGCTCGCGGCGGCTGAGCCTCGGTGGACCGGCGTCCGCGCCGTCCGGCGGGCGGCTCGCCTACTTCCAGGTCACCTACCACAGGAACGGGCAGGGAATCGCCAAGTCGGCGCTGTTCGTCCGCAACGGGACTCGCAACACCAACATCACGGCGCGCCTTCGCGGGAACTATTTCTCGCCGTCCTGGTCGCCGAACGGGCGCAAGCTGGTGGCGATTCGCGGCCAGCGCACGATCGTCTCGATGAACCCGAACGGCACCGGCCTGCGCGTGCTGACGAACATTCGCGGCGCGCGAACGCACATCGCTGACGTGGTGTACTCGCCGGATGCGAGGAAGGTCGCGTACCTGCAGTGCGCCGGCGACTGCGGCGACCCGCAGCTGAAGGGCCAGGGCTCGATCTGGGTGATGAACGCCAACGGCTCGGGCAGGCATCGGATCTTCAACGGCGGCAACGGCACGCAGCCCGCTGACCGGATCTCCTGGGGCGTCCGCTAACTCGCGGCACCGCGCGCCGACGGCGCACCGCAGGCGCCGTCACGACAGATCCTCTCGCTGTCACAGCGCGGGCGGCAATCACGTCTGCACGATGAACGACACATGGAGACGTGAGCAATGTCTGACATCGAACGATCAAGCAGACTGACCGAGCGCCGCGAGCTGGCGGCGGTGACGCAGCGATGAGGGTGCTCGTCACCGGCGGCACCGGTCATCTCGGCACGCGCATCGTGTCCGAGCTGCACCGTGACGGCCACGAGGTGTGCGTGTTGGCGCGCCGGCCGCGCACCGATCCCGACGTGGACTGGGTAGTGGGCGACCTCTCCACTGGAGACGGCATCCCCGACGCCGTTGCCGGTGTCGACGCGATCGTGCACGCGGCCACGAACTCGCCGGCCGCCCAGCGCGGCCGATTCAAGCTGCGTGACTTCGTCAGTTCGCCTGCGGACGTCGACGTCGACGGAACGAAGGCGCTGCTCGCGGCGGCGCAGACCGCCGGCGTGAAGCAGTTCGTCCACGTCTCGATCGTCGGTCTCGAGGCCGTCAAGGCACTGCCGTACGCTCGCCGCAAGCTGGCAGCCGAGCAGCTCGTGCGCGACGCGCGCCTACCGTGGTCGATCGTCCGAGCGACCGGGTTCTACTGGCTGCTCGCGCGCATGTTCGCGGACATGGTCAAGCGGCCGATGATCGCGCTGCCGGCCCATGCGCTGATGGCCCCGGTCGACTCCGACGAGTTCGCTCGGTTCGTCGTCGACGGCGTCACCGGCGGTGCGCATGGCGAACGCGATGACTTCGCCGGGCCCCAGACGTCGGCCATGACCGAGCTGATGGCGCAATACCTCGCGGCACGGGGGCTCGACCGCCGAATCCGCCATGCGCCGCTGCCGCGGCGCATCCAGGCCGCGATCACCGCGGGCAACACCGCCGCCGACGGTCGTCGGGGCACGATCACCTGGGCGCAGTGGCTCGAACGCTCCGTCCCGGTGCCGGCGCACGACCGGGGCGGGGCAGCCAACAGAACATCGTGAAATTTCCGGGCCGGTTGTCGTATTCGGACCCTTGCCGATCGTCTCTTGGGTGAACGCCACACCGATCCGCCTCTGCGCGGACGACCGCAAAGGAGCGCAACCCGATGCCCCCAACTGCCAAGCCGAGGCCTATCCCCGATCGGTACCGGCGCGTGACCCCCGCGCTCGTCGTCGACGGCGCCAGCCGTGCATTGGAGTTCTATGCCAGCGTCTTCGGCGCGACCGAGCGCTTACGGCTGGCGGGGCCGAACGGGGCGATCGCCCACGCTGAGATCGAGATCGGCGATTCGGTCTTGATCGTCGAGGACGCGTCGCCGTACATGGGAACACAGGCGCCGCCGCCCAGCGGTCTGCACGGCACGCCGACGTTCCTGTTCATCTACGTCGAGGACGTCGACGCCGTGATCGAGCGGGCGGCGAGCCTTGGGGCCACCGTCAAGCGTTCGGCCGAGGACCAGTTCTACGGGGACCGGGACGGCTTCATCATCGACCCGTTCGGACACGGCTGGACGATCGCCAGCCACGTCGAGGACGTCGGCCCCGACGAGATAATGCGGCGGATGAGCGAGTTCGCCGAGGCCGGCTAGTGGTCATCAGCGGTGCGACGGCGGGGCGATTGCGAGCCCGTCGACACGACCACAGAAATCCCAGAAGGAGAGCTTGTCAGTGAAATACGTGTTGCTGTTCGTCGAGACCGAGGAGTTCGAGCGAAATCTCGAGGCGATGAGCCAGGCGGAGCGTGACCGGGCCTTTCAGCTCGTCTACAAGTGGATGGACGACCATGCCGACAAGATCCGCGGCGGCAACAAGCTGCAGTCGGCTGCCACCGCCACGACCGTCCGCTTGGACGGCGGCTCGGATCCCGTCGTCACCGACGGTCCGTTCGTCGAGGGCAAGGAGGTCGTGAGCGGCTACACAGAGGTCGAGGTCGACGATCTCGACCAGGTCCTCAACATGGTTCGCACCTGGCCGGGTTGTCCGATCGTGGAGATACGGCCCGTGCAGGCATGACGATCGCCGTCCCCAAACGGGCCGACGGCGATCGCGCCGCGCCCAGCCACGAGCTCGAACGAATCGTCCGCGTCCACGCCGGTCGGCTGGCGACGGCGCTCGTCCGGATCACCGGCGACTTCGCCGCGGCCGAGGACCTGGTGCAGGATGCGGTCGTGAGCGCGCTGCAACGGTGGCCGTCCGAAGGCGTTCCCGACCGTCCCGACGCCTGGCTGTTCACCGTCGCCCGCAACCGCGGGCTCGACGCCATCCGCCGCCGGAGCAACTACCGCAACAAGCTGGCCGAACTCCAGTGGCCGGTCACCTCCGCCGGCGACGACCGGCTGCGGCTGATCTTCACGTGCTGTCACCCGGCGCTGTCGCGAGCGGGCCAGATCGCCCTGACGTTGCGAGTCGTGTGCGGGCTGACGACGGCGCAGATCGCTCGCGCCTTCCTCGTCACCGAGACGACCGTCGCGCAGAGGATCACGCGCGCCAAACGCAAGATCACCGATGCCGGGATCCCCTATCGCGTCCCCGATCCCGACGAGCTCGGCGGCCGACTGCGGGAGGTGCTCGCGGTCATCTATCTGCTCCTCAACGAGGGCTATGTCGCGACCGCGGAACGCGGGCAGTCACGCGATCTGGTCGATGACGCGGAGTGGTTGGCAGCCGAGCTCTACGAGCTGATGCCGAGCGAGCCCGAGGTCGCCGGCCTGCTGGCGCTGATCCGATTGCACCGTGCCCGCGCCGACGCCAGGTTCGATCCCGACGGACACCTCGTCTTGCTCGAGCACCAGGATCGCTCGAGCTGGGACCACGAGGCGATCGGCGAGGCAGCGCGTCTGCTCCAGCGGGCAGCGAGACGCCGTCAACCCGGGCCATACCAGCTGCAGGCGGCGATCGTCGCCTGTCACGCCGAGGCCGCCGACTGGGCCAGCACCGACTGGGAGCAGATCGTGCTGCTGTACGACATGCTCCTGCACGTCGCGCCGTCGCCGCTGATTCGGCTGCACCGGGCGATCGCTCGGCGCTACACCGCGGGGCCGCAAGCCGCCCTTGCCGACGTCGAGGCGCTCGCGCCCGAGCTCGAGCGCTATCACCTCTACCACGCCACTCGCGCGGAACTGCTCGACACGCTGGGCCGCGCCGCTGAAGCCCACGCCGCCAACCAGCGCGCGCTCGCGCTGACGGCCAACCCCGCCGAGCAGGCGTTGCTGCGGCGGCGGATCGATTGGAGCGATCATGCCCGCTGAGGACACCAAGCGCGCGCTCCACCGGACGCTCGTCCACCGGATCCTCCACGGCGCCGGGCAGGCGCCGGCCGATCAGCGCGCTCGCGCATTCCATGACACCGACGTCCCCGAGCCGCTGCGTCCGCTGCTCGGCAAGGTCGCCACCGCCTCCGCGCAGGTGACCGACGCCGACTTCGCGACTGCGAGCAAGGCGGGGTTCAGCGATGACGAGCTGTTCGAGCTCGTGATCTGCGCGGCGGCCGGCGCGTCGACGCGGCAGTACGAAGCCGGTCTCGCCGCTCTGGCCGAGGCGCTCGCCGACGCGGAGGCACGCTAGTGCGACCGGCGATCCTCGAGCACGGCTACGGCCTCGGACCGCGGCTGCTGTTCAGGTTGATTCGGTTGGCTTCGGGTCGTCGGCTCCCGGACGCGGCCAGGATCACGTTCTACCGCTCCGACTTCTACGGCAACCCCGCGAAGAAGCTCACGCAGGCGGCGATGCGTGGTGACTCCGCCTGGTCGGTGGGGGACCGCGAGCTGATGGCAGCCTATGTGTCCAAGCTCAACGACTGCCCGTTCTGCGTCGGTGCGCATACGGCGACCGCAACGGCGGCATACGGCGACAAGCGACGTGTGGCGGCGGTCCTCGCCGACCTCGATTCCGCCGAGATCGCCGAGGGGCTGCGGGCGACGCTGCGGCTACTCGGCACGCTGGCGCGCACGGGGACGGCGCGCGTCGACGACATCCGCACGGTGCTCGACGCCGGCGTCTCGCCTGAGCAGATCGAAGATGCGCTCGCCGTCGCCTTCGCGTTCAACACCACCGACCGCCTTGCCAACGCGTTCGCGTTCGAGGTGCTCGACGAGGATGGGTTCGAGGCGGGCGCGAAATACCTCCTGCGGCGAGGCTACGGCTAACCGCAGCACCCAGGTGCCCAGCGGCCGTCACGCGCGCGGGATGCTCTGCCGGAACCGAAAGACGTTGGCCGGGTCGTACCGGCGCTTGACGCGGGTCAGGCGCTTGAAGTTCCGGCCGTAATAGGCCGCCTGCCAGTGAGGTTGAGCCCGGTCGATGAAGTTCTGGTATGCGGACCCGTTTGTGTGTGGACGGAGCTCGTCGGCGAGGCGTTCGACCCAGGCCAGACCACGTGCCACCGTTCGGCGTGAGTCCCGCGGGGTCCATTCCGTCTCGGTCGCGAGGAGCGCGAACGAGTCCCGGTGTACAAACGCCGTCGCATCGGCCGCCACCCGGTTGATCGCACCGCCGGAGGCGAACATCGCCGCCCCGGCGCCATCCGGGTTGCGACTGCCCGGCCAGCGCTCGACGGCACGCAGGAGGACATCGACGCCATGGCCGTTGAGCGGCCGATCGAGATAGGCCGACTTCACCTCGTAGGCGATCTCCGGAGTCGTGTGAAAGAAGTAGTTCTTCGCCTGCCAGAACGTCCGCCGCGCGATCAGCCGCTTCTTCAGCCGGCCGGCGGCAAGCGCCGGCGCGAGCAGGTCGACCAGCTCATGTTCGGGCCCGAAATACTGCCCGAGGGCCGAGACCGTCGGTGGTCCCTTGCCGCCCGTGCGCGGGTCACCGGGGCGTCCGACGCCCAGGCGGGCCGAGAACTCCTCCGGCGCGCTCTCGATCACCGCCTGGAATGCCTCGAACACGGCAGGCGCGTCCGCCCAGTCCCACGCGATGTCATACAAGGTCACGTGGGAGACGGGATTGGTCGCGAACGTGTACGAGGTGCAGACCCCGAAGTTCCCGCCACCCCCTCCGCGCAGCGCCCAGAACAGATCGGCGTTCCTGCGTTCGCTGCAGGTCAGCAGGTGGCCGCCGGCGGTGACGATCTGCGCCTCGACGAGGTGATCGCACGTCAACCCCATCTTCCGTGAGCTGAACCCGATTCCGCCGCCGAGCACCAGGCCGCCGATCGCCACCGTCGGGCACCGGCCTGCGGAGATCGCGACGCCGTGCGGCTGCAGTGCCGCGTAGATCGTCGTGTTCCGCGCACCCGGCTGCGCCGTGACGGTACCCCGGGCGTCGTCAACGGAGACAGCCCGCATGCCACCGACGTGGACCACCAGACCCGGCCCGACGCAGTATCCGGCATAGTTGTGGCCGCCGGAGCGAACAGCGACGGGAACGCCGTTCTCGTGTGCCCACGCGACCGCCGTCCGCACGTCCTGTACGTGCGAGCACACGGCGACGCCACCGGGATGAACGCCGGCGTAGCGGAGGTTCAGCGGTCGGCTGAGCTGCAGGTAGCGTCGGTCGCCCGGCCTGACGAGCTTGTGGCCCAATTTCGCCGCAAGCTCGTCCCACCGCGGTCGCGAGACCCCGGCGGCCGATGCCGTGGCTCGCCGGAACTCGAGCTGCCCGGCCACCGAACCCGCGAGCACTGATCCGCCCGCGCGCCGCAGAAACACCCGGCGGGTGGTCGTGTTCTCCGCGGCGGCTGACACGGGATCACCCTAACGGGTGGCTGCCGACACTCGCGACGCGGTGTCGCTCATCCTGCCGAAACGCTTGCGATGCGTGTCACAGCCGGACGGCCGATTACGTCTTAGACCACAGACGACACGCCGAGCTGCGAGCATCGAACAGGAGGACGACGTGCAGGCATTTCGCGACGCGATCCAACAGGGACGAGCCACCGGTGACGCCGACGAGGTGATCGCGCTACTTGCCGATGACATCGTTTTTCGCAGTCCGGTCGTGCACTCGCCCTACCGCGGACGCGCCGAGGTCGAGCCGCTGCTGCGCGCGGTGGTCCGCGTCTTCGACCGGTTCGAGTTCGTGCGCGAGCTGGCGGGGGCCGACAGCGCCGACCACGCGCTCGTGTTCCGCGCCCGGATCGGCGACCGCGACGTCGAGGGCTGCGACTTCATGCACGTCAACGAGGCGGGACTGATCGACGAGCTCTACGTGATGGTGCGGCCGCTGTCCGGGGCGATGGCGCTCGCGGAGGCGATGAAGCGCCAGCTCGCCGAGCATCCCTGACCGCCGAGCGCCGCGTCGCGCTTGCGTCCCGGTCCGTCGGCGCTAGCATCGCGCGGCCAGGGCGAGATAGCTCAGTTGGTAGAGCACACGACTGAAAATCGTGGTGTCCCCGGTTCGAATCCGGGTCTCGCCATCGGTCGGTCTGGGAAGTGGCCAGCTCATCGGTTGTGACGCGGCGCGTCCAGCGCACGGAGGACCGCTCGCCGCCGCGGGATCGCGCCGGCTTGCGGCCCGGGACCTGGAGGAGAGGTCTACCAGCGCGGCTCGAGCGCCTCGGTCGCCGCGCGGATCGCGTTGCGTAGCTCGCCGGGGTACGACTCGTTGTACAGCGGTCCGACACCGTCGCGCAGCAGCAGGCGCACGCGCGCGACGCCGGCGGGCTCGACCGGCTCCCACCCCTCGAGGCGGTCGGCCAGCGCCTCGACCGCGTCGCGGCTACGGAGAACCTCGCTGGCGCAGATGCGAACGCCGGTGTCGAACGGATGGCGCGGGCACCGAGCACGCCGAACCACATCACGGAGCTCGCGCGCAAGCGTGCGGCGCGCCTCAAGCCCAATCAGCCGGTGCGCACGCAGCGACAGGACCGCGCTCTCGTCGGGGCAGGTGCCGCCGGCGAGCGCCTGATCCAGCCACCAGGCGCCCGCCCGCGCCATCACGCGCGCGCGGATCCCGCACGGTTGCGAGACCAGGCAGTCCGCGTTGGGGGAGTGGGTGAGGAGCGGTGACGGCATCCAGCGGCCGGTCTTCACCGGCGAGCTCACCGGCTCGTGGCCGGTCGAAGTTTGTTTGTCTGGTTCGTGGTCTACATCGACCGGCGATCGGCGTGGGACTCTCGACAGCCAGGCTGTCGGCTGTGCCTTACGCGGACTTGACGCCACACGCTCCAGAACCCCTCGCTTTGCGTTGGATTCAAACGGATCACTCGGCGAGCCCAGCGATCTGCGATGCTGACGAGCTGAAGCGATGCTGGACACCGACCGCCATCGATCGGAGGACCGCGCGAGCACCGGCCTCGAGCCGCTCGACGCGGTGCTCGACCGCCTGTACTGGGGCGACAACGTCGTCTGGCAGCTCGACGGCGCGCCGGTCGAGCCGTTCTACACGGCGATCGCCGACGCCCAGGAGCACTTCGAGACGCGGACGCTGATCGCGATCGACGCCGAGCCGCCGCCGGTGAGGGCGCCCGGCTTGCAGCTGCTGCGCGCCGGCCCCGGCACCGACCTCGCCCATCCCGCCGACCTGCTGCGCGAGGTCCACCGCATCTGTCATGCGGGCGAGCATCGGCTGCTGCTGTTCGACTCGCTCGACAGCATGGTGCGGGCCTGGGGATCGAGCGGCGCGCGCGGGTTCTTCGCCCGCTGCTGTCCTCTGCTGCTCGACCTCGGCGCGATCGGCTACTGGTCGATGAGCGCGCGCGACACGCCGACGGCCGTGCGCGACACCGTCGAGTCGGTGACCCAGTGCGTGCTGCGCGTCGACGAGCGCAGCATCCGTGTCGCCAAGGCCGAGGGCCGCGGCGAGGGGGCCCGTGGCGCCGTCCTGCACTGGCACCTCGTGGACGGCATGGCGGTGCTGGCGCCGGCGAACATCACGGGTCGCGTGGCCGCCTCGCTGCGGGCGCTGCGCCGCGCGCGGGCGCTCAGCCAACAGGAGCTGGCCGGCCTGGCGGGCGTGACCGCGAGCGCGATCTCGCAGGCTGAGCGCGCCGAGCGCGGGCTGTCGCTGGGGACGCTTGCGCAGCTCAGCTCGGCGCTCGGGATCACGATCGACGACCTGCTGCACGGCGACGAGCCCGACACGTACCGCATCGGCCGCCGCACCGACCACCCGCAGCACAGCCATGAGCCGTCGCTGCGACTGCTCGGCGACTCGGCATCCGAGATCCGCGTCGACCTCGTGCAGCTGGGGCCGCGCGAGTCACATCGCCAAACCGCGCAGGCCGAGGGCGCCGGGATCGTCGCGGTGTCCAGCGGGCTCGTGCAGGTCATGATCGGCGGTCAGACGCCCGCCGTGCGCGCCGGCGAGGTGCTCGTGGCCGGCGCCGAGCGGGTCGACGGATGGCGCAACATGGGCCAGACGGAGGCGGTGCTGTTCTGGATCGTGGTGCCCGTGGCCGGTCGCAGGCTGCGCTTGGACGGGGGTATAACCTGAACCGCCACTTGCGACGGCGCCGCCACGGTGACCGCCGCATACAGCCGCATCCAGCAAGTCCGATGAAGGGACGACAGTGACCCGCCGCAAGACCCGGCGCCGCCCGACGCCGACGACCCCGGCCGCCGGAAATGCGGCGCAGCAGAGGGGCGAGCGGGTCGGGCACGAGACGCCGGGCGCGGTCCTGCGAGGCCCGCCGATCACCTTGACGTGCTCGTGCGGGGAGCGCGAGAAGGTCGCCTACGGCACCACCTGGACGTGCCCGGAGTGCGGGCGCAGCTGGGACACGTCGTCGATCCCCCGCCAGGAATACGAGGCGATCCGGCGCATCACGTGGCGATTTCGGCTGCTGCCGATCGTGCTCGGGCTGCTCGTCGCGACCGCCGCCCTGTTCTTCGTCCTGACGGGCAACGGCACGAGCGTGTTCGTGCTGCTTCCGCTTGCGCTGATGGTGTGGTTCACGTACCTGCGCACCGCCCACCGTCGCCGCTACCTGGCCGCGATCGCCGATCGTCGCCGTTGGACGCTCGACGACAACTGAGCGCCGCGCGGGAAGCCGTCGGGCGGAGCCGGCGCGCGCGGGAACGCAAGCGCCGTCAGGCAGCGTAAGCCGCCGTCAGGCAGCGCAGGCCGCCGTCAGGCAGCGCAGCCGCCGTCAAGCAGCGCTGATCGCAGCGCGACCAACGCGTGAGATCTCGACAGCAGTGCTGTTGAGCCGCCGCGTCGAAGGCAAGTGCGGCGCTACGGTCCTCCCGCCTATTGAGCAAATTTGTGTAAACCATTCACGGTGACGCAAGGCCGCGGTGACCGGCCGCCGGGAGGGAGGCTGAATGGACACCGACACCGTTTCAGGCGGCGAGATCGCCGAACCGCTCAAGTCCGAGACGGTCGAGAGCAGGGACGCCGTCGCCCGCGGGCTGACCAACATGCGCCGAGACATCAGCTGGCTCGGCGCGTTCTTCGTCGCGGCTGGGGTGCCGGCGCTGGTGCTCTTCTCGATGGGCGGAATCTCGGCGCTGACCGGCCCGGTGGCGGTACTGGTGTGGACGATCTCGGTGCTGATCGGGTTCGTCGACGCGTTTATCTTCGCGGAGATCGCCGGCCTGCATCCCCGCAAGTCCGGTGGCACCGCGGTGCACGGCGCGACCGCGTGGATTCGGTACGTCAAGCCAGCCGCGCCGGTGTCGTTGTGGTGTAACTGGCTGGCGTGGACGCCCGTGCTGGCGATCGGCTCGGGGCTCGGCGCCGGCTACCTGCTGTCGGTGTTCTTCTCCCCGGGCGCCAGCATCAACACGTGGCAGGTCACGCTCGTCCACCTCGGCTTCATCAAGTCGGGCCTGACACTGCGCGTAAACGCGACGTTTTTGATCGGCGCCGGCATCCTCCTGTGTGTCTGGACGATCCAGCACCGGGGCATCCTGCGCACGGCGCGGATCCAGACGATCCTCACGGTCGGCTCGCTGGTGCCGCTGCTGATCGTCGTCGTGATCCCGCTGATCACCGGCGACGTCGTGCTCAAAAACTTCACGCCGTTTCACCCGATCAACGGCTCGTGGAACCTGACCGGCTGGGGTTCGTTCTTCGGCGCGCTGTTCCTCGCGGCGTGGTCGGCGTACGCGTTCGAGACGACCGTCTGTTACATGAGCGAGTTCAAGAACCCCGGCCGCGACATGGTGCGCGCGATCCTGTGGGCCGGAGTGCTGTGCATCGGCGCGTACTTCCTGGTCCCGTTCGTGTTCCAGGGAGTGCTCGGCACGCAGGCGATGCTCGCACCCGGGATCGTGTCCGGCGCCGGGGTCGGCTCCGCGCTGGCGGGGATGCTCAACGCCGGCTCGGCGATCACGAAGCTGTTCGTCGTGCTGCTGTTCTTCACGCTCTTGCTGGCCATCATGACCGCGATGTCGGGCTCGTCGCGGACGCTGTACCAGGGTGGCGAGGACGGGTGGCTGCCCAAGTACCTGTCGCACCTGAACGATCACAAGGTGCCGACGCGGGCGATGTGGACCGATTTGGTGCTCAACCTGGTGCTGCTGTTGATGTCGGACTACACGTTCGTGCTGGCAGTGTCCAACTGCAACTACATGATCTTCAACTTCCTCAACCTCAACGCCGGCTGGATTCACCGCCGTGACAACGCACGTGTGCCACGCCCGTTCAAAGCGCCTCGACCGTTGTTCGTGCTCGGGGTCGCGTTCGCATACCTCAACGTGTTCCTGCTCGGCGCGGGCGCGAACGCGTGGGGCAGCGGCACGCTGATCACCGGCTGGGCGTGCGCGCTGATCGCGGTGCCGGTGTTCTACTGGCGCCACAAGGTCGTCGACAAGGGCCGTTTCCCCGAGCAGATGTTCGCCGACCTGCTGCCCGCAGGCGAGACCGAGCTGGGCCCGAAGCGCTCCGGCGTGCTGCCGTATCTGGCGATCGCGGTCGGGATCGGCGTGATGCTCGCCGGCTACTTCATCTTCTGGGGATGACGCTCCGTGGATGAAGCAACGCTGATTCTAGGGCGTCCAGCTTGGCACATCCCGACAGCGATGCTGTCGGCCTGCCTCGAAGTCGCCGGGCACGGCGGTACGGTGGGCGCCGCTCATTGAGCAAATTTGTGCAAATGACGCACGGATCCAGGAGAGGCGAGTAGATGGAGCAAGAGCGTGAGTGAGGCAGGCGCCGTCCTCGGGCCTGCATCGGCCGAGGTCGAAGAGCGCGATCTCGTCAAGGCGATGTCGTGGTGGGACGGGTTCATGATCGCGCTCGCCAACCCGGGTTTCCTGCTTGCCGCCCTCGGTGGCTCGATCGGCGCGCTTGGCACGCTCGGAGCGACGATCGTGTGGACGGTCTCGGTGCTGCTCGGCTCGATGCAGAACAACATCTACGCCGAGATGGCGACGATGTTCCCGGGCAAGTCGGGCGGCATCGCGGTGTTCGCGCACGAGGCGTGGCGCAAGTACTGCTCGCTGGTCGGGCCGGTGGCGACGTTTGGCTACTGGTTTGCCTGGTCGACCGTGCTCTCGATCTCGGGGCTGGTCGCCGGCACGCTGCTCAACGTCGAATTCTTCTCCGGCGTGACGTACCACTGGAGCGGCGGGCACTTCCACATCGACTTTGCGGTCACGCTCGCGATCGTGTTCCTGCTGCTCGTGTACTTCGCCAACGCGCGCGGGATCCGCGGCACCGTGGTGTTCAGCTATGTGACCGGGATCCTGTTGCTGATCCCGTGCCTGGCGCTGATGTTCCTGCCCTACATCACCGGCGACTTCCACAGCTCCAACCTGCACTCCAACATCGGCGCGGGCGGCGGCGCCGCGCTCGTGCTCACGTGGCTGTACTTCATGGGCTGGTCGTCGTATGGCTTCGAGGCGTGTGCGACGGTCGCGCCCGAATACAAGGACACCAGCCGTGACACGCCGCGGGCGCTGCGCGCCTCGGCGACGTTCTCGGTGCTCGTCTACGCGCTGCTGCCGCTCGGGCTCGGCGGCACGCTGTCCACCAACCAGGTGGCATCGGACCCCACCGCAATCGCGTTCTACAAGACCGCGTTCGACGTGATCGGCGGCAACATCTTCGGCGGTGTCCTCGTCGTCTGCCTCGTCTGCGGGATCGTGCTGACGATGAGCACCGCGACGATGGACGGCTCGCGGGCGTTGTACGGGATCGCCAAGGACGGGATGACGATCAAACAGCTCGGCACGCTCAACAAGCACAACGTGCCCGAACGAGGAATGGCCCTCGACGCCGCCATGAACATCTTCCTGGCGCTGTTCTTCGGCACCGCGATCGAGATCCTCGCCGCCGGCAACCTCGGCTACATCCTCGCCCACGTGTTCGCGCTGTCGGGCTTCCTGCTGCTGCGCCGCGACCGCCCGAACTGGCCGCGGCCGATCAAGCTGCACTGGATCTGGATGCCGATCGCCGGCGCGCTCGCGCTCGCCAACCTTGCGTTCGTCGTGCTCGGCGGATTCGTGTTCGCCGACAAGTACGGCTACGGGCTGAGCAAGACGTGGATCGGCGTCGGCGTGCTGTGCATCTCGATCGTCGCCTACGCCTACCGGCGCCGCATCCAGGACGGGCTGCCGTTGCACTTCCGCGAGTCGACGCCGACGGTGCCCGAGGACGTCGTCGGCGCCCACGTGGCCGCCGCCGAGACCTGACCCCAGGGCCGAGCGCGGCCAGATCAGCCCGCGCGGGCGAGCTCGGGCACGAACCGCGCGGCGTCGACCGTGCCGATACCGGTCGCGAGGTCGTAGCCGCGGCGGGCGCGGTACCCGCGCACGGTGACGATCTTGCCGGCGGGGGTCGGGAACGCAACGGTGTTGTTGCCGCGCGTGACGTCGACGATCCCGGGCGCGTGCCGCGCGTCCAACTCATACAGGGCGGGGTTGATCAGCCCGAGCCGGTGGTGGTGGAGCCGGGTGCGAGCGTACTGGTCGGCAAGCGCGACGATGCCGGCGAACTCCGGCGCCGCCTCGCTGGTGCCCCCGACGACGTCCCATCCAGCCGGCTGGCCAGGGAAGGAGGCGTAGTCGATCACACTGCCGCTGAACGCGGCGCTCATCGAGATGTCGGGAACGCCGCGGCGGTCGCCCACGATCGCGCGCACGGACCGTTGGTAGCCGGGCCGCGCAAAGACGCGCGACACGCCGCCGTTGCTGGCCCACGGGTCCGGTGGGGTGTTGCCGAAGAGGGCGCTGACCGCGGCGTCGTACGTGTCGTTCCACACCGTGTCCGGCGATGTGCGCTGGCCGCCGGCATCGAGGTGGAGCTCGGTTCCGCCGACGGCGGTGACCAGCGGGTCGCTCGCCGGCCACTGAACCACCCGGCGCGGGTTCAGGCGGCCCGCGCGGTTCGGTCCCGCCACACCGGTGTCGTTGGAGGCCGCGAGCACGGTCACGTGGTGACGCTCCGCGTCGATGTCGGTACGGCGCAGCGCACGGATCTCACCAGGGAAGAAGTTCTGCTCGGGAAGGCTGAAGCTCTGGCTGATCACGTCCCCGAGGTCGTGGTCGATCACGAACCGCTCGGCGGCCATCAACCGTGGGAAGCCCTGCGTGTTGGGCTGCTCCATCACCGGCGTCTCGACGAGCACGATCTTCGCCTTCGGCGCGATCGCGTGCGACCACTCGACGTCGAGCGTCGTCTCGCCCGCCTTGTCGACCATCGCCGAATTCGACGCCCTGAACGGTGGCACGCGGCCGGCGGGCTGGATGATCCGCAGCCGCGGCGGCGCCGGCACGCCGAACGCCTTGTCGAACACCGCCAGGTCGTGCGCGATCGTCGGCGAGCCGATCGGATCGACGATCACGATCGTCGAGCCCTGGCCCTGCAGGCCCTTGGCGTACAGCGCTCGCAGGTCGTAGGCGCGGTGCAGTTGCGCGGGCGTGTAGCACGAGATGTGCGCCCGTTGCCGGCACTGCGCCAGCGTGAACGGCGGTGGTGGCGCGGCCGCGGACGAGGCGCGGGCCGCATGAGCAAGGGGGGCGGGGACGGTCGGTGCACCGGCGGGCGCCGGTCGCGCGGCTGCCGCGCACGTCCACAGCGCGCCGGCGGCCAGCGTCGCCACCGTCGCGCTCAGCATCCGACCCCTCATCGCGGCGCCAGCCTAACCAGATACCGGCGCAACGGCAACTTCGGGCGCCCGATCGGCGACGGCTCAGGACCCCCGCGCCTTCGCAGCGCCCGCCGCGGAGCGATCGCTCCGCAGGCGCCGCAGCGCGTGCTGGGCCACCGGCGAGCCGACGAAGTCCGCGAAGGCCGCGACCGGACCGGAGGCGGCCACCTCGGAGTGGGTGATGTGCCATGCCCGCTCGGGCAGCCGTTCGCGCGGCTGGATCGTGGACAGCAGCCCGAGCTCGAGCTCGAGCGCGACCGCGCACTGGGACTGCAGGGCGACGCCGAGCCGGAGCGCGACCGCCTGCCGGATCGCGCCGTTGGAGCCGAGCGTCAGCGTCCGCGGCGACAGCCCGTGGCTGGCCAGATACTCCTCGCACAGCGTGCGCGTGCCGGAGCCCGGCTCGCGCAGCAGCCACGGTCGCTGCGCGATCTCCGCCAGCGGCACCCCGCGCGCGCCCGCGAGCGGATCGGCCGGCGACGTGATCAGCACGAACTCGTTGGGCGCGAACGGGCGCGTCACGAGCGGCACCCCGGCCGGGATCCGGCCGGTGATCGCAATGTCGACCTCGTGGTCGAGCAGGCGCTGCATGATCTCGCCGCGGTTGGCGACGACCAGGGCGATCTCGAGGTCCGGGTGGGCCTCGCGGAACGCACGGAGCAGGGGCGCGACGAGGTGCTCGCCGGCGGTCGTGACCGCGCCGATTCGGAGCGTGTGCTCGGCGTCGGCGGCAGCTTCGCGAGCGATGCGCGCGCCGCGCTCGAGCAGGCCGAGCACCTGCGCCGCGTACGGCACGTAGGCCTGGCCGGCGGTCGTCGGGCGCAGGTTGCGGCCGTCGCGCTCCATCAGAGTCACCCCGAGCTCGCGCTGCAGCGCGTTGATCGCGGCCGACACCGACGGCTGCGTCACGACCAGCTCCTTCGCCGCAGCGGTCACCGAGCCGCGCCTGGCGACCGTGAGGAACGCGACCAGCTGGGTGACGGTGACCGCCATCTGCTCGTCAGCGCTGCAGGATGCGGCCGGCATCCGCCGGTCGCTGCGGCTCTGACCGTGGCTGTTCGCCGCCGGTGGCCAGCGTCGCCCGCGCCCACACGAGGTGGTACAGGATCAGCACCTGCACCAGCGCCAGCGACTCCGATCGCAAGAGGTCGGTGCCGACGGTGAACTCGCCGAGCCGGCGTGCGCGCAGGTGGTCGGCGAAGCGCATCCGATCCCACACCGCCTCCTCGATCTCGGCCGCGCGCTCGGGGGCGATGTCGCCGGGGATCCGCAACAGCATGTCGCGGTCGAGTTGGGCGAGCGTCGGACCGCCGCCGTCGCATTCGGCGTCGAGCAGCGGCGACAGGTCCGGGTGCGGAAGCGTCTCGCGCAGCAGCACGTCGGCGTCCAGGTGGGCCGGGTCTCCGAGCTTGCCGCGGCGAAACGAGACGACGATGTCGGCATACGCCTGCTGCGGGCGAATGTAGGCGGCACAATCGCGCTCGCGATTGTCGAGCTCGCGCAGCACGTCATCGGTCGTGTAGCGTCGCCGCGCGCAGTCGCGCTTGAGTTTCCAGGCACGTCGCAGATCCTCCGCGGGAGCGAGGAACACCCGCACGTCGTGCGTGGAGCGCAGCGTCTCGGTGTGGTAGTTCAGCAGCCCCTCGACGATCAAGAACGGCTGTGACCGCACGTACACCGGCCGGCCGAGCGTGCCGTCGCGATGGTCATAGACCGGCTTGAGGATCGCGCCGCCGCGGCGCAGCACCCGCAGGTCCTGCGTGAGGATGTCGAGGTGGTTGGCGTCCGGATGAAGCGGCGTGATCCCCCGCTGCCGTCGCTCGTGGCGCTCGTAGCGGTGATAGTCGTCGCCGCTGATCACGGCCGCCTGATCGGAGCGCATCACGCGAGCGAGACCCCGGGTCACGGTCGTCTTGCCGGCGCCCGAGTCGCCGACGACGCCCAGCACGATCGGACGCACCATCACGCGATGGTACCTATTCGTTCATCGAGCGCCGCGCCCGCGCGCGGCGCTCGCGCCGCACGGATGAGCTCGGCGACCGGATCGCTAGCGGACGGCGGCGGCAATGCGTGGAGTCGACGCGCCGCCGTCCGCAGGCTCCTCCCTCGCCTCGATCTGCTCGAGCTTTGCCAGCAGCGTCTCTGCCATCCGGATCGACGCGGCGTCGATCAGACGGCCGTCGAGCGAGACGGCGCCCTTGCCGTTCGCCGCCGCGTCCTTCATCGCGGCGATGATCCGGTGGGTCTTGTCCACGAGCTCGTCATTGGGCGTGAACACCTGGTTGGCAAGCTCGATCTGCGACGGGTGGATCGCCCACTTGCCCTCGAACCCGAGCACCGCCGCGCGGCGCGCGGACGCCAGGTAGCCCTCAGGGTCGGCGAAGTCGCCGAACGGGCCGTCGATCGGCCGCAGCCCGTTGGCGCGGCACGCGACCGCGATCCGCGACAGCGCGTAGTGCCACTGGTCGCCCCAATGGTGCTCGCGCGGGCCGCCGCCCTCGCCGTCGGTGAGGATCGCGTAGTCGGCGTTGGCGCCGCCGATCGAGGTCGTGTGGCTCTGCAGCGACGCGGCGTAGTCGGCGACGCCGAACACCATCGCCTCCATCCGGCCGGGGCAGGCGCGCGCGATCTCGTCGCAGTTGGCCATCCCCATCGCGGTCTCGATCAGCACCGAGATCCCGATCCGGCGCTCGAACCCCATCGCGTCCTCGATCTGGGTCAGCAGCGTCGCGACGAGGTGGACGTCGCCCTCGCAGCTGGCCTTCGGGATCATGATCGTGTCGATCTGGCGGCCGGCCTGCTCGACGACGTCGACGAGGTCGCGGTAGCAGTAGTGGGTGTCGAGTCCGTTGATGCGCAGCGACACCGAACAGCGCGACCAGTCGAGCTCGTTCAGCGCTTCGACGATGTTGATCCGGGCTTGGGGCTTGTCGTCGGGAGCGACGGCATCCTCGAGGTCGAGCATGACGATGTCGGCACCGAGGTCTGGCGCCTTCTCGAGCATCCGGACGTTGCTGCCCGGGACGGCGAGTTCGGAGCGGTGGAGACGTGTTGCGGTCGGACTCATGGGCGGGCAGTAGAGCGGTCGTCACGCGTTCGCGCAACCGATCACAGACGAATTCCTCTGATACCAAGAGCGCAGTCGATGTATCGAGAAAACGATCGAGCCGTCACCGAATTTCATGCTGTTGACAAGCGGGTCGCTGAATTAGCCTCCGACCGATGACAGTCCTCGCATCCGAACTGAACCCGCCCGCCCGCCTGCTCTGCGGGCCCGGTCCCTCAAACCCCTCGCCCGACGTGCTCGCCGCGATGCAGCAGCCGATGCTCGGCCACCTCGATCCCGACATGCACGAGATCATGACCGAGGTGGTGGAGCTGCTGCGCGCCGCCTACCGCGCCCGCGGCGGTCTCGTGATACCGCTGCAGGCGACCGGGAGCTCGGGCATGGAGGCGGGGCTCGCGAACCTGCTCGAGCCGGGCGACACCGTGATCGTCGGCGTCAACGGCTTCTTCGGGGCGCGGATCGTCGAGATCGCGCGCCGCTACGGCGCCGAGGTGGTCGAGGTCTCCAAGCCGCTCGGGGCGCACGTTCCCAACGACGCGCTGCTCGAGGCGCTCGACAGCCATCCGGACGCCAAGCTGATGGCGGTCGTCCATGCCGAGACGTCGACCGGCGTCGAGCACCCGCTGGCCGAGCTCGGCTCGCAGTTGCGCGACCGCGACGTGCTGCTGATGGCCGACTGCGTCACCTCGCTCGGCGGCGTCGAGCTCGACGTCGACGCGTGGGGCATCGACTTCGCCTACTCGTGCACGCAGAAGTGCATCGCCGCCCCGCCTGGCATGTCGCCGATCGCCGTCTCGGACCGCGCGCTCGAGCGGATCCGCGCGCGCACGACGCCGGTGCCGTTCTCGCTGGACCTGCTCGCGCTCGAGAAGTTCTGGGTCAAGCGCCCGGTCGTCTATCACCACACCGCCCCGATCCTCCACATCTACGCGCTGCACGCGGCGCTGCGGGAGATCGCGAACGAGGGCCTCGAGGCCCGCTGGGCGCGCCACGACGAGGTCGGCCAGTTCCTCCAGGATCAGGTGCGCGACCGCGGCTTTGAGCTGCTCGCCGAGCCCGACTACCAGCTCGCGCCGCTGACCGCGGTCAAGGTCCCCGACGGCGTCAACGGCGCCGAGGTGCAGACGCGGCTGCTGCGCGAGCACGGGATCGAGATCGGCGGCGGCCTCGGACCCGACGCGCCGCCGATCTGGCGGCTCGGGCTGATGGGCCACAACGCCACGCTCGACACCGCGCAGCGCCTGCTCGAGGCGTTCGAGGCCACGGTCGCGCAGCACCGCGCGCCGTCGCAGGTCGCCTGAGCTGCTGGTCGGTCAGGTGCGCGGGGCGGTCCCGACGTAGCTCGCGCGCGGGCGAAAGCGCAGCCGGTGCGGGTATTCCTCGAGCGCGTGCGCGATCAAGCCGACGATCCTTGCGGCCGTGAAGATCGTGGCGGCCGCTTCGGGCGCCAGCCCGAGCGCGTAGGTCAGGGCGGCAAGGCCGAAGTCGGCGTTCGGCGCCGGTAGCCCCAGCTGCTGCGCGGCCTCGGTCATCGCTTCGATCGTCTGCGCGCGGCCGCGGTCGAGGGCGACCGCCGTCGCCCGCTCCAGCAGCTCGTCGGCGCGTGGGTCGCGCTCGCGGTAGACGCCGTGGCCGAAGCCGGGGACCGCCCCCGTCGCCAGCCGCCGTTCGAGCGCCGCGAACGCGTCGGCAGGGGAGGTGAGCTCCGCGAGCATGGCGCCGACGGCGAGCGCCATCGCGCCGTGCAGCGCACCACCCAATGGCCCCAGGCCGGCCAGCACGACCCGGTAGGGATCGGCCCAGGTGGAGGCGGCGACGCGCGCGGCCAGCGCCGACGGCGACAGCTCGTGGTCGGCCAGCAACACCAACGCCGCGTTCAGCGCCTCCACGACGCGCGGCGGCGGCATCCGGCGCGCCCCGCCCAGCGCGTGCGCGAGCCGTTCGGCGGTGCCGGCGGGCGTCGTCGCGTCGACGCCGAGGATCGCAACCGCGCCGGCGCAGATCCGCGCCCCCGCGCGCCTGACCGCATTCGGTCGCCGGTCGCGTGCGCCAGGATCGGCGGCGCCGAGCGCGGCCGTCGCGAGCGCGATCAGATCGGTTGCGCCAGCGTCGTCGGGCAGCGCGCCTCGAACAGCACGCAACATCGCGAGGTCGGAGCGCGTCAGCCGCCACGGCGTGCCAGGATCGCCGTCCCACAGCAGGCCGGCGACCTGCTCGAAGCTGCGGTGGCGCGCCAGCTGCACGGCGTCTGCCCCGCGATAGAACAGCCGTCCCGCCGGGTCGACCGCGGTCAGCTCGGTGCGCACCGTGACCTCGAACGCGCCGGAGCGGTTGCCGTGTCGCGCGCGGTCGGCGAGCGCGTCGACCGCCGCTCGTGCAAACAGCGAACGGCGGTGGCCGCTTGAGGGGTCCCGAGGCAGCCGCCCACGACTGACGTACGCGTACACGGTCTCGCGCTTGACCCCGAGCCGGTGCGCCGCCTCGGCCGCGGTCAGCAGCTCGCCCATCCCGACACCTCCGCTTGTATTGACGTGATCAACATTGAACCGCGATCGCGGCGCACGGACGATAAAGGGCGATAAATCCCGATCAGAGGACGCACCATGAGCTACCGCATCCTGACCTCCGACGACGCCCACTGGCGCCCCTCCAACCAGATGGCCGTGCTCAACACCGACCTCGCCAAGCAGCTGCAGGCGACGACGCTCGGCGCCCGGCTCTGGCGCCTGACGCCCGGGCAGGCCTCGACCCGCCACCGCCATCGCACCCCCGAGGAGCTGTACGTGCTGCTCCAGGGCTCGGGGCGCATCCGCATCGGCTCAGACCTGCACACGCTGGCGCCGTTGGACGCCGTACTGGTCGAGCCCGGCGACGTCCGTCAGCTGTTCAACGACACCGATGCTGACCAGCTGTGGCTCGTTGTCAGCGCCCCGCCCGAGCAGGCCAACACGCTGGCGATGACGCCTGACCAGCTCGCCTGGGCCTATCCCGACGGGCCCAAGGCGCTGCCGCCGGAGCTCGAGCCCGCCTGACCCGCGGGCGCGGGTGCGGGCGCACTCCGCTCGGGGTGCCGCAGGGTGATCACGAGCTCGTCGCGCTCGCGCTGCACGCGGTAGCGCCGGATCCGCAAGCGTGGGTGCACGACGCAGCGCCCGGTCGCGATCTCGAAGTCCCACTTGTGCCATGGGCAGCGGAGCAGGCGAGGCGTCTCGCCGCGTACGGCGGTCTGCTGTCGGAGCTGGATGCCGCGCACGACCCGTCCGGACGAGCACAGCGGCGCGCCGCGGTGCGGGCAACGGTTCGCGACGGCGTAGTACTCCCCGGCGACCTGGTAGAGGCCGATCTGGTGGCCGCCGAGCTCGAGCATCCGGACCTCGCCGGGGCCTGGAGCGTCGGCGAGCGGCACGCGCACCAGCGACCCGGTCATGCTCGCACGGCGATCGGCAGCGAGAAGAAGCGCGCCGCGTTCTCGTAGGCAACCGGTGCGGTCCACGCGTCGGGCAGCCGCGACAGCGTCTGGCGCGGGTCGTCGAAGTCCCAGTGCGGATAGTCGCTCGAGAAGCACAGCGTGTGGGAGGGGTCGAGGCCTTCGAGCGCCGGCACAAGCAGCCGGTCATCGGGCGGCTCCTCCAGCGGCTGCGTCGTCCACGCGACGTGCTCGTGCACGTAACTGGACGGCGGCGACACGCAGTGCGCGACCTCGGTGCGGCACCCGCGCCAGGCGGTGTCCAGGCGCCACAGCAAGCCGACGAACGCCACCAGCCCGCCCTCCATCATGATCACCCGGGTCCGCGGAAAGCGCTCGAAGACCCCGTGGCAGAGGATCGAGGCGAGGTGGCCGAGCATCCCGGTGCCGGTCAGCGCGTGGTACTCGGTGTAGAAGTCGGGCATTCCGGCGGCGGTCACCGGCCCGGCGATCCCGACGCCCTCGAAGTGCGTGTGGATCGCGACCGGTAGCTCGAGCTCGTCGCAGGCGCGCCAGATCGGGTCGTGCACGGGGCTTCCGTACGGGATCCGTGCTGCCCCGGGTAGGAACACCCCGGCGATCTGCTCGCGCTCCCCGAGCCGGTGGATCTCGGCGGCCGCCGCCTCCGGATGCTGAGGGGTGACGACCAGCAGCCCGCGCAGGCGCGGCTCGGGCTCGAGCCACTCGGCGAGCAGCCAGTCGTTGTAGCCGCGACAGAGTGCGGCGCCGAGCCGCGCGTTGGGCAGGATCGCGAACGAGGCGGCCTCGTCGGGCGTGAGGATGCCGAACGTGACGTCGAATGGGTCGAGCACCTTCGCCCGCACCCGCTCCAGCGTCTGGCCGACCATCAGCACCCCGTTGGCGGCGGTGGCGCGGTCGTAGGCGTCACCTCGCAGCCAGCCGGTCGGGTGATACCAGGGATAGGACGGCATCCCCAGTCCGTTGGTGCCGGACTGCTCGACGATCTCCGCCGTCGCCCCGTCGAGGTAGGGCACGAGATCGCGCAGCGTCTCATAGCCAACGTGGATGTCGCAGTCGATCAGCATGCGGCTCACCGTACAGTTCTCTACGCTCACGATGTGAGCACTCCCCGCACGCAGTCGCTGACGCGCGCGATCGAGCTGATGCGCGCGCTCAAGCGATTCCCGCATGGTGCGACCACCGCCACGCTGGCCCGCGCCACGGGGTTGGCGCCTGCCACCGCGGGGCGTCTGCTGGCGACCTTGGAAGACGCCGAATTCGTGAGCCGGGGCACTGACGGCTGGCTCGTCGGCCCCGAGCTCAACCGCATCGTCACCCACGCTGATCCACACCGCAGCCTGATCGCCCGCGCGCGTCCGGTGCTCGAGCGGATCGCCGCGGCCGGGCGTGAGTCGGCGATGCTGGCGATCACGCGCCCGGGGCCGCAGATCGAGATCCTGATGCAAGCCGACGGGCCGTGGCTGCTGGGGCTGACCAACTGGGTCGGACGCCCCATCGATCTGCACGCCTCCGCCGCCGGCAAGCTCGTGCTGGCCGAGCTCGGCGACGATCAACTGGTGGCCTGGATCAAGCGCCAGCGCCCGCGGCGACTGACGCCGCACACGCTCACGACGCGCGCGCAGTTGACCGAGGAGCTCGCGCGCGTCCGCGCCCAGGATTGGGCGATGCTCGAGCACGAATCGGAGATCGGGCTGGGGTCGATCGCGCTTCCGGTTCGCGACGATGACGGCGCGATCGTCGCCATCATCGGCTTCAGCGGGCCTGCGCAGCGACTGGACTACCCGCGGCTGCTGAACCACCTGCGCAGCGCGCGCGACGAATTACGCGGCTGATTCGATGTTTCCCGCACCCGCCCCGAGGTAGCCTCAAATGCATCTCGGAGAAGGAGCAGCGATGCCCGAATCCCATCCGCAGAGCACGAGCAGGAGGCGGCGCGAGCGAATCTACGAGCGCGCGTCCGACCCAGGCGAGGAGGCCGATCGGCCGCTCGAGCCGAAGTCGTCCCAGGAGCCGTTGCTTCAGAACGACGAGCCCGCCCCGCGCGAGGGTGATCCCCACGAGCGGCTCAACACGCCGATCGGCGAGATCAATCCCGATGCCGACTCCGACCCCTACCGGCCGCAGTCAGACGAGGACGACCAGGACCGCGCCTCGGGCGTGCGCGGCAGCGGTCAGGGCAGCGAAGATCGGTGATCGACACCGTCGCCCGTGCACGTGAGCTGCTTGCCCGGACCCACAGCGGCCCGGTCGTCACCACCTATGTCGATCTCGATCCGGGCAGGTTCGCGACTGCGCCCGCGCGAGCAACGCAGGTTCGGTCGCTGATCGACGAGGGACGCCGGCTGGCGGAGGGCCTCGCGCTCGACCACGCCGGACGCTCGTCGCTCGAGTCCGATCTGGACCGGGTCTCCGAGCGGCTGGGATCCGCCGAGCTGCCGGTGTCAGGCCCACTCGGTCTGGCGCTGTTCTACTCGAAAGCCGACGCGTTGCAGGAGACGATCCCGCTGGACGTCAACACCGACGCGCAGGTCTTCGTCGAACCGGTGCCGCACATCGAACCGCTCGTCACCGGCCCGATGCTGGGCAGGTGGTGCGCGGTGCTCATCTGGACCGATCGCGCCGAGATCGTCGAGGGCGAGCGGCGGGCCGTCGTGGGCCGTACCGACTCGCGGGATTACGTCCGCGGCTCTGAGCAGACGGCCGGCGGCGAGACCCACACGCGCGACCAGGACATCGAGGGCCATCTGCTGCAGGTCGCGGGCGAGCTCGAACACCGCCTGCGCCATGACCGGTTGGAGCTGCTCGCGCTGGCGGGTCCGACCGCCGCGGCCTCACGACTCCAGGCGCTGCTGCACGAGGACCTCAAAGCGATCCTCACCGGCCCGCTCGAACTCGACCCGTCCGCCGCCAACGACGCGGAGATCGTCGCGGCGGTGTGGGAGCTCGCCGAGCGCCGGCATGCCGACCGTTGCGCCGCGGCGCTCGCCCGGTTGCGCAGCGCGCTTGCCGGCGACGGGCGCGGCGTCGCGACCGGGCTGCAGGACGTGCAGGACGCGCTCGTGCAGCGCCGCGTCGAGACGTTGCTGGTCGGTCGCGACTGCGACAACGAGGACAACCGCCGCGAGGCGCTGATCCAGACGGCGGTGCTCCAGGACGCCGACGTGCTCGCGTTCGACGAGCCCGTCTCCGAGCTGCCGCCGCCGCGCCCGGTCGCGGCGCTGCTGCGGTTCTAGCGGCGTTTTTGTGAACGGGGCGGCGATCGGTCGTTGTTCGAAACGACCGGGGCGGTGATCGGTGGTTGTTCGAAACGGCAGCACTGAAGGGACGCGGGATGGACGCCCGTACGGGGCGGGATGACCGTGAAACTCGCCAAACGCCGGTGTCAGGGAGCGAGATGGCGGATATCGACGGCACTGCCCCGTACGAACCGCCGGGCTCGTCCCGGACGGCCTGGTTTGGCGGTTTCTGCAGGTCGACACCGCCGGCCAAGGGCGTGACTGCCGCCCGCTCCGTTCGTTGCCGTCGTCTCGCCGACGACGACCACCTACGGCGACGGACGCAGCGCGCAACCGGAGTCGGCCGCACGCAACCGGGCCGCACGCAACCGGGCCGCACGCAACCGACCGGCGCCCCGTTCGGTTTGCCAACCGCGCCGCGAGGTAGCGCACGACAATGAAAGCGCTCACCTGGCAGGGCGTCGGCGACGTCCGCGTCGAACAGGTCCCCGATCCCTCGGTCCAAAAACCCGACGACATCATCGTGCGGATCACGAGCACCGGGCTGTGCGGCTCGGATCTGCACCTGTACACGGTGCTCGCCCCCTTCCTGGACGCCGGCGACGTGCTCGGCCACGAGCCGATGGGGATCGTCGAGGCGGTCGGCGCGGAGGTCACGTCGGTCGCCGTCGGCGACCGGGTCGTGATCCCGTTCAACGTGTGTTGCGGCCACTGCTGGATGTGCTCACACGACCTGCATTCGCAATGTGAGACGACGCAGGTGCACGATTACGGAACCGGCGCTTCGCTGTTCGGCTACACGAAGCTCTACGGTCAGGTCCCGGGCGGCCAGGCGCAGTACATGCGCGTGCCGTTCGGCAACTTCCTGCCGATCAAGGTGCCGGAGGGGCCGCCGGACGACCGCTTCGTATTCCTCTCCGACGTGCTGCCGACGGCGTGGCAGGCGGTCCGCTACGCGGACGTGCCGGACGGTGGTTCGCTGGTCGTGCTCGGCCTCGGCCCGATCGGCGACATGGCCACCCGGATCGGTTCCCATCTCGGCCACCGCGTGATCGCCGTCGACCTCGTCCCGGAGCGACTCGAGCGCGCCCGCTCGCGCGGGATCGAGGTGTTCGACACGCGCGCCGAGAAGGATCTTGCCGGCGCGATCCGCGAGATCACCGACGGCCGTGGCCCGGACTCGGTGATCGACGCGGTCGGGATGGAGGCGCACGGCTCGCCGGTCGCGGGACTGGCGCACCGGTTCACGGGCCTGCTCCCCGATCGACTGGCGCAGCCGATGATGCAGAACCTCGGCATCTCCAAGCTCGCCGCGCTGCGCGCGGCGATCGACATCGTCCGTCGCGGCGGCACGATCTCGATCAGCGGCGTCTACGGCGGCGCGGCCGATCCGCTGCCGACGATGCAGCTGTTCGACAAGCAGATCCAGATCCGTCAGGGCCAGGCCAACGTCAAGGCATGGGTCGGCGAGCTGCTGCCGCTGCTGTCCGACGACGATCCGCTTGGCGTCGACTCGTTCGCGACCCATCACCTGCCGCTCGACGAGGCCCCGAGGGCGTACGAGCACTTCCAAAAAAAGCAGGAGGGAATGATCAAGGTCGTCTTCAACCCGTGACCGGCGGTGCGTCCCGCTACACGTGCCTGCGCGCGTGCGGCGACGCGGGCCAGGAGTCGTCGAGCTTGCTCGCGTCGCCGCGTCCGAGCTGACGCGATACGGCCCAGATCTCGACGGGCTCGTCGCCCTCGTTGCGGTGCGAACGCGGCGTCGCCGGGTCGACGCGCACGGCGGCGGGCGCGCGGACCGTGTGCACCTCGTCGCCGAGGCGCATCGTCAACGTCCCCCTCGTCACGAGGTACAGCTCCTCGATCTCCTCGTGCACGTGGCCGGTTCCCTGCTCGAAGTCGCAGTGGGGTGGCACGCGGATCAGCGTGACCGCGAGCTGATCGCACGTGAGCGCGCCGGTCAGCCGTCGAAACTCTCCCGGGACGTCTGACCCCGCGTAGGCGTCTGCGACCTCGTCGGGATCGACGATCGCAAACCCAGATCGGTCGGCCATACCGATGCAGCTACCCGCCACGGCTGTGGATCATCGCCACGGCGCACTCGAACAGCAATGCGTGGACGAACGCCTGCGGCAGGTTGCCGCGCAGCTGGCGCTGGCGCACGTCGTACTCCTCGGTGAGCAGGCCCGGCGGCCCGCACGCGGTCCGGTTGCGCTCGAACCAGGCCGTCGCCGCGACCTGCTCTCCCTGCTGGTGGTACGCGAGCGACATCACGAACCCGCACATCAGAAACGCTCCCTCGGCCTCGCCGAGCGGCCGGTCGTCGGGCGCGAACCGGTAGCAGTATCCGTCCTGGCAGAGCTCTGACGCGACCGCCTGAAGCGTCGCGAGCGTGCGCGGATCGTCGGCCGGCACCGCGCCACGAAGCGCCGGCAACAGCAGCGCCGCGTCGACCCGTGGATCGCTCGGGGAGCGCTGCCAGCGACCGCTGGGGTGCAGCGCATGCTCGGCGGTGTCGGCGACGAGCGCGTCGGCGAGCGAAAGCCACGGCGCGGCGCGGTCGGTCGGCTGGTGCGCGGCGATCCGTCGCAGCCCGGCCGCGCAGATCAGTCGGCTGTGGGTCCAGGCATCGGGGTGCAGCTCCCACACGCCGGCGTCGACCTCGCGCCAGCGCTCCTCGATCCCGCGGACCGCGATCTCGGCCGCGCGCCAATGCTCGGCGTTGAGGTGGTCGTGGTCGGCGGCCGACGCGAGCAGCAGCAGCGCCTCGCCGAACCCGTCGAGCTGAAACTGCTCGTTGACGTGGTTGCCGATCTTGTCGAAGCCGCCGGGGTAGCCGGGCAGGTCGAGCGTGGTCTCGTCGGGCACCCGATCGCCAGCCACCGTGTAGGCCGGGCTCAGCCCCGGGCCGTCGTCGAGCAGGCGCTCTGCGACGAACGAGACCGAGTCGTCCATCAACGGCAGCGGACCGGCCGCCGCGGCCGCCTGGCCGGCGAAGCACTGGTCGCGGATCCAGACGTAGCGATAGTCGTAGTTGCGGCCCTCGCCGGCGCGCTCGGGCAGCGATGTGGTCGCGGCGGCGACCATCCCGCCGCTGGCGCTCGTCAGCCCCTGCATGACCGCGTAGGCGTGGCGCGCGTCGCGCGCGGCGGGCAGATCGGGGAGCTCGGGCAGCCGCTGCGACCAGGCGTTGCGGGTCGCGGCCCAGGCGGTGTCGGCGTCGGGCGCCTGGTCGCCGTCGCGGTCGGCGTCGAGGACGAGCACGAGATCGTGAGTCGTTCCCTCCGGCAGGTGCAGCTCCATCGTCAGCGGTCGCCCGCCGTGGCCGTCGGGGGTCGGCTCGGCGTCCGCGGCTCCAGTCAGCGCCATCTGAAGATCGGGAAGCTCGGCCGTCCACGTCACGTCGTCGTCGTGGCGCAGGCGCTTGGCCGTCTCGGTCCCGTAGCGGGCGCGCACGTCGAGCACGACCTCGAGCCGGGCGGCGCCTTCGATGGCGACGACCCGTCGCAGGATCACGGCCCGGCTCGGCGTCGCCGGCAGCGCCAGCGCCTCCTGGCATTCGATCACGCCGTCGTCGGTGATCCAGCGGCTGTGCCAGATCAGGCCGAGCTCGTAGTACCCGCCCCACACGAACCGGTCACGGGGGGTGACCGAGTAGACGCCGCCGCCGCCGACCAGCGCCGCGAAGCATGCGTCGGAGTGCCACCGCGGAAAGCACATCCACTGGAAGTCGCCACGCGGCCCGACAACGATGCCGCGCTCGCCGTCGGCCAGCAACGCGTACTCGCGCAGCACGTGCGGCACCCCGAGGCGGTCGAGCGTTTCGGTCGTCCGGCTCACAGCGTCAAGCGCGCGCCGCGGCGATCACGGCTCCGACCAGCGCGCCGCCGGCTGCGGCCGCTCCCAGCATCCGCCGGTGGGTCGCGACCCACACCTCCGGGCTGCGGGTCTTCGCCTGCCCGTCGAAGATGCCGTGCGTGGCGGCGAGCTGCGGTTGGGGCTCGAACAGGTTGTCGGGGCGGTCGGCGCTGACCGGCCGATCGGAGACCTGCTGTCCGTCGAACCCGGTGCGCGCGAGGTAGCGGTCCGCGAACGATGGCGCGATCGTTCCCCCGACGATCGCCTGCACGGTGCTGTAGCCGACCCACAACTCGCGGCGGCGGTGGTGCGCCGCCCAGTAGACGGCCTCGGCGGCGATCTCGGGTTGGTAGATCGGCGGCACCGGCTGGGGATGGTTGGGTAGCTTCGAGCGCCCCCAGTTGAACTGGGGGGTGTTCAGCCCCGGCAGCTGCACCATCGTGATGCGGACGTGGCTTTTGTCGTGGCGCAGCTCCACGCGCAGCGCGTCGGTGAACCCGCGGATCGCGAACTTCGAGCCGCAGTAGGCGGCCTGCAGCGGGATCGCGCGGTAGGCCAGCGCGGAGCCGATCTGGATGATCACGCCGCGGTCGCGTGCGGTCATGCGCTTGAGCGCGGCCATCGTGCCGTGCACGACGCCGAGGTAAGTGACCTCGGTCGCGCGGCGGAACTCGTCGGCCTCGGTGTCGACGACGCGGGAGAACACGGTCGCCATCGCGTCGTTGACCCACACGTCGATCGGGCCGAGCTCTGACTCGACGCGCTCGGCGGCGGCCTCGACGGCGGCGTGGTCGGCGACGTCGGTCGGCACGACGAGTGCGCGGCCGCCGAGGCGCTCGACCTCGTCCTTGACGTGCTGCAGTGCCGACTCGCCGCGCGCCAGCAGCGCGACCTGGGCGCCGCGCTTGCCGAACGCGTGCGCTACCGCGCGCCCGACCCCGGCGGACGAGCCGGTGACGACGACGACCTCGCTCATCTCGGCTGCGCCCGCATCGGTCGCTGCGCGCTCGTGGTCGCGCCGGTGGTTCGCTTGTCCTTCAGCAGCGCGGCGCAGCGGTCCGCGAGCGCCATGATCACGAGCGCCGGATTGGCCGCCCCCTCCGTCGGCAGCACGCTGCCGTCGACGACGAACACGTTCGGCGTGCCCCACACGCGGTGGGTGGCGTCGACGACCGAGTCGCGCTCGGTGAAGCCCATCCGTGCTCCGCCGACGAGATGGGCGTAGCGGTCGATCTTGAGCTGGTCCTGGGCGCCGGCATCGGTCCAGATCTCCTCGATCTTCTTCGTCCCGTACGCGATGTTCGCCTTGTCGTTGTCGCTCAGCGAGTAGGAGAAGTTCGGGATCGGCATCCCGAACTGGTCGGTCTGGTCGGTCAGCGTGACCCGGTTCTCCGGATGCGGCAACAGCTCGCACAGCAGCCCGAGGATCGACCAGTGGTTGTAGTCGCGCATGTACTCGCGCAGCGGCGCGCCCCAGTGGCCGTCGGCCTGGACGTGCTCGGCCCAGCCGATCGGCAGCGGCGCGAGCGTCTGGATCGAGAAGCCGCGCGCGAAGCCGCGGCGCTCGTCGGTCTCGTAGAACTGCTCTGAGGAGACCTCGGGCGGCGGCGCCTTGTACATGCGCAGGTCCATCGGAAACCGGGCCGCGACCTGGGTGGCGCCCTGCACCATCACGTAGCGGCCGAGCTGGTCGTGGTCGTTGCCGATCCCGTTCGGGAAGCGGTTGCTCGTCGAGTTGAGCAACAGCCGTGGGGTCTCGATCGCGTAGCCGCAGATCGCGACCGCGTCGGCCGGCTGGAACCGCTCCTCGCCGTCGCTGACGTAGGTGACGCCGACGGCGCGGCCGCTTGACTCGTCGACCTCGACGCGCACCGCCATCGCGTCGGCGCGTACCTCGACGCCGTGTTCGATCGCGTCCGGCAGGTGGGTGACCAGCGGGCTCGCCTTCGCGTTGACCTTGCACCCCTGCAGGCAGAAGCCGCGATAGATGCAGTGCGGGCGGTTTCCGAAGCGGCCGTTGGTGATCGACACCGGCCCGACCCGCATCTCGATGCCGCAGGCCTCGGCGCCGCGCCATGCGACCGTGCCCGCCGACGACACCGGGTGCGGCGCGTGCGGGTAGGTGTGGGGGTCGCCCCACGGCCAGTCCTGCCCGGACACGGGCAGCTCGCGCTCGATCCGCGTAAACGACTCCTTCAGATCCCAGTAGGAGATCGGCCAGTCGACCGCGACGCCGTCGCGGGTGCGCACCTCGAAGTCGGACGGGTGCAGCCGCGGCGTGTAGCCGGCGAAGTGCGTCATCGAGCCGCCGACCCCGAGGCCGGAGTTGTTCTTGCCCATCTCGACCGGGTCCTCCCCGGAGATGATGCGCTTGTCGGTCCAGTAGATCGGCGCCGCGCCCTTCTCGTCCGACACCCAGTCACGGTCTGGATCCCAGAACGGGCCGCGCTCGAGGATCACGATCCTCCAGCCGGCTCGCGCCAACCGCTGTGCGAGCGTGACGCCGCCGGCGCCGGCGCCGACGATGACGAGGTCGACGGTCTCCGAGCGCGAGTAGCGCGCCATCCGCTCGAGGTTCTGCAGGCCACGCTTGTGCGGATCAAGCAGCCACGCGGAGTCGTTGTCGGACGGCATCCGCGTGACGCCCTTGATGAGGCTGCCGCGGAGGTTCATGCGCGCGGCGGCGGCTCGTCGCGTCCGGAGACGGGGTCGGTGTCGACGGCCTCGCGGCCTTCCCACGGCTCGCGCTCGGACGGCTGCAGCTTGGGGCTGCCAAAGCGGCTGTATCCGCGCGGGTAGGCGGGGCCGCCGAAGCCGATCTCGTTCCACGCCCACGGGTGCGAGTAGAAACATGTCAGCGTCACGCGCATGACCAGCGAGAACGCGTGGTCGACGTTGAGGTCCTCCCAGGCCCCGCCGCTCAGCTCTCCGTCGGCGAAGTCCTTGACGATCGCCATCTTGACGTCGTCGTCCGCCGCCGCGAACGAGCTCGCGCCGGCGCGCCGCGCGGCCTGCTCGTCGAGCCCGCGCGCGATCAGCTGCCACGCGAAGTCGTCGTCGGGCATGTCGTCGTACTGGTAGCCGTCGGACTCGCCGCGCGCGTACTTGTCGTCGATGAAGTTGATCACCGGGATCCGCGGCTCGGAATCCTGGGCGGTCAGCACGTCGGTCAGCGCGCCGAGCGTGGCGACCTCGCCGACGGTGAAGAAGCGGATCTCGGGCACGTCGTGGACCCGCGCGAGCACCATCCGCCGCGTCACCTCGTCCCAATGATCGACCTGCGAGAGCACGTCGTAGTCGGGGTAGCGGCCGTGCATCTGCGGCGTCGTGCCGCGCCGCTGGCGCGGCAGCTCGTATGGGTCGGCGGGGCGGTCGCCGGAGCGGTTGGGGAGGTGGTCGGCGCGCTGGAAGTCCGGGGCCATCGCTCAGCGCTCGCGCTCGACGACGCCCGCCAGCATCGCCAGCGCTCCGATCAGGATCAGCGAGCCGGGCGCCAGCAGCGGCGGGCCCATCACGAGGTTGTACGTCGGCTCGGAGAGGCCGCCGGGCTTGTTGCGGATCCCGCGCAGGTGGGTGTAGGTGCCGATGATCCCGTTGACCGCGTACAGCGCCCCGACCGCCGGCAGCACCGTCCGCGCCGCGGACTGCGAGCGCATGCCGGCGGCGCCCGCGGCGCTGACCAGCGGGCTCGTCACGATCGGGCTCCACATCCAGAAGTCGCCGAACGAGCCCTTGTAGTGCTCCAGGTACATCTCGAGCCCGAGCGGCAGGCCGCTGCCCGTGACGGTGGCGGCAAGCGTCTTCTGCAGCCGTCCAGCGCGCAGGTTCCACAGCCAGCGCTCGAGCCCGCCTCGGGGCGCTCTTCGCAAGCCGGTCATCTCAGCGATGGACGAGCTCGTCGACCTTGCCCTTGATCGCCTGGCGCATGATCTCGCCACGGGCCGGGTCGCCGGGCAGCGCGTGCGCCATCTTCTGCACCTGCTCGAAGCGGATGTGGGGCGGCAGCGGCGGCACCTCGGGATCGGTGATCGCCTCGAGCACCACCGGCACCCCGGCGCCGAGCGCCTCGTCCCACGCGGGGCCGACCTCGTCGGGATTGTCGACCCGGATCCCCTTCAGCCCGATCAGCTCCGCGTAGCGGGCGTAGGGGAAGTCCGGCAGCGTCTGCGAGACGTCGAGCTTGGGATCGCCGGACATCACCCGCTGCTCCCAGGTGACCTGGTTGAGGTCGTCGTTGTGCAGCACGAGCACGACCAGCTGCTGGTTGGCCCAGCGGTCGTGGTAGCGGGCGATGTCGATCATCCCGTTGATCCCGAGCATCTGGAACGCGCCATCGCCGATCGTCGCGATCACCGGGCGGTCCGGATAGGCGAACTTCGCCGCCAGCGCGTACGGGACGGCGGGGCACATCGTTGCCAGCGTGCCCGACAGGATGCTCTGCATCCCCTCGCGCATGCGCAGGTGCCGCGCCCACCAGTCGGTGCCCGAGCCCGAGTCACTGGTGAGGATCGCGCGGTCGGGCAGGCGCTGTGAAAGCTCGTGGAACAGCAGCTGCGGGTTGAGCGGGTCGGCGGCCTCGTGGGCCTGGGCGTCGAGCGCCTCCCACCACGCCGAGACGTTGTGCTCGATGCTCTCCCGGAACGAGCGGTCCTCCTTGCGCTGCAGCAGCGGGATCAGCGCGCGCAGCGTCTCGGCGCTGTCGCCGACGAGGTTGACCTCCATCGGATAGCGCATCCCGACCATGCGGCCGTCGATGTCGATCTGCACGGCGCGGGCCTTGCCGACCTCCGGCAGCCACTCCGAGTACGGGAAGCTCGAGCCGACCATCAAGAGCGTGTCGCAGCCCTCGATCATGTCGTAGGAGGGCTTGGAGCCGAGCAGGCCGATCGAGCCCGTCACGAACGGCAGCTCGTCCGACAGCGCCGAACGCCCGTTGAGCGCCTTCGCGACGCCGGCGCCGAGCAACTCGGCGGCCTCGGTCACCTCCTTGGCGGCGTCTTTTGCACCCTGGCCGATCAGGATCGCCACGCGTTCGCCGGCGTTGAGCACGTCGGCGGCACGGCGCAGATCCTCGTCGCGGGGACGGATGATCGGCTGTGAGAACCCGACCGAGGAGGGGACCGCGCCGTGGGCGTGGGGCGGCTCTGAGTACTCCCTCTCCTGGATGTCGTTAGGGACGATCACGCACGTCACCGAGCGGGTCGCCTTCGCGATCCGGATCGCGCGGTCGATCAGGTGCGCGGCCTGCTCGGGGGCCATGCACACCTGCACGTACTCGGACGCGACGTCCTTGAAGAGCGAGTCGAGATCGACCTCCTGCTGGTAGTTGGAGCCCAGCGACATCCGCGCCTGCTGGCCGACGATCGCGACGACCGGGGAGTGATCGAGCTTGGCGTCGTAGAGCCCGTTGAGCAGATGGATCGCGCCGGGTCCGGAGGTCGCCATGCAGACCCCAACCTCGTCGGTCAGCTTGCCGTGCGCGGAGGCGGCGAAGGCCGCCAGCTCCTCGTGGCGCGTCTGGACGAACTCGATCTCGTCCTCGAACTCGTGAAAGGCGCCGAGCAGGCCGTTGATGCCATCTCCCGGGTAGCCGTAGATCCGAGTGACGCCCCACTGCTTGAGGCGATCCAGCATGAACGCTCCGACAGACTGCGACACGGGAAAACCTCCTTCGACCGTCGCGTACGTCCGGATGGATTCCCCGCTGCGCGGCGGCGAAACGTTCCTGCGCCGGATCAGGGACCTGGGCGCATCACGGCACGCCGCGCGCGGAACGACAGGATCGACAGGATCGAGAGCGCCGAGCCGATGCTGAGGATCGATGCCGCCGAGCCGATCGACGCCAGCGACGCCGCCGAGCCGATCGAGCCGACCGATGCCGCCGACCCGATCGAGCCGACCGACAGAACCGAGCCGATCGAGCCGACCGACAACGCGGAGTCGCGTGAGGCGATCGAGAGCACGGAGTTCTCGGACCACAGCGACCACTTCGACGTGCCCGTGCGCATGCGGCGATCGTACGGGAGCTCGTTCCGGCGATCGCGGCCGTCGAGGCGGCCCCGGCGGGATCGCGCCCACGATTGAGATATTTGTCCGTCTATTCCGGCCTAACTTCTCACTCGGGGCATCGTCCGGGCTCCTGACGCGGCCCCGCTCGGGCATCGGCGCGACCCGTGAACGCCCCGACGGCCGCGGCGGCGCAGGCGGGCGATCGCACGAGCCTCAGGGTTGTCCGCGGGACAGCACGGTCAAGTCCAGCCGTGCGAGCCGCTCGGGATCGGCGAGGATGTCGATCTCGGCGATCCGTCCGCCCCTGACGGTGATCGCGCCGACCGAGAACGGCCGTCCGCCGCGCAGCGACACGATCCCGGCGGCACCGTTGATCAGCGCCCGCTGCGGCGTCAGATCTGTCTGCGACCACTGCCGTGCAAGGCCGGCAACCCGCTCGGCGCCGCGGGCCTCGGTCGATAGGCCGGTAGCGCCGCCGTCGGCCCGCAGTACGACGTCGGGGTCGAGGACCGCGACGAGTCCGTCGAAGTCGCCCTCGCGTGCTGCCGCGAGGAACGCGTCGACGACCTCCCACTGCTCGGCGAGCTCGGCGTCGGGGCCCGGGGCCGTGCCCTGCACGCGCCTGCGCGCGCGGCTGGCGAGCTGGCGGGTCGCGGCCGGGCTGCGGTCGACGATCGTGGCGATCTCGTCGAACGGCATCGCGAACATGTCGTGCAGCACGAACGCAAGCCGCTCCGGCGGCGTCAGCGTGTCGAGCACGACCAGCAGCGCCAGCCCGACCGAATCGGCGAGCAGCGCCTCGTGCTCAGGGTCGGTCCCGTCGCTTGCGTCGATGATCGGGTCGGGCAGGTGCGGACCGAACGGCTCCTCGTGGCGGGTGCTTCGTGAGCGCAGCATGTTCAGCGACACGCGCGCGACGATCGTCGTCAGCCACCCGGCCATGTTTTCGACCGCGTCGGTGTCGGCTCGGCTGACCCGCAGCCACGACTCCTGGACGGCGTCGTCGGCCTCGCTCAGCGAGCCCAGCATCCGGTAGGCGACCGCGCGCAGACGCGGACGGTGCTGCTCGAATCGCTCGGCCAGCAGCTGCTGCTCGTCCATCTCTAAAACCCCTTCTCGGATCGTGTCACATGGCGTTGACACGGCGCTCACGGCGAATGTGACACGGACGTACAGCACACCGTCCGGGGTTGAATGTGAGGGCGGTCGTTTTCGGCGTGGGGACCCCGGGGTATCGGACGCGATGTGCCACACGGGCTGCGGAACCTGATACCAGAGTTTCTTCGGGAGATCGCCAGCGGCGCGCGCGGGGGTCGCCGCGGTGTCGGCGGCCACAAGCCCGCTCATCCGTAGGGCTACGCGTCGTCCAACAGCTCGATGACCGCGCGCTCCAGGCGCCGGCGCGCCCGGTCGCTGCCGCCGCTCAACGCGCCGGGCGCACGCTGCCCGACGTCGATCGTCGCGCCGGCTAGGTACCGGTCGACGACCCGCGGATCGATGTAGGAGCGCCGCGCGACGGCCGGCGTGTTGCCGAGCATCTCCGCCACCCGTTTGACCGCGCCGTCGACGACGCGCTTGCGCGCGGCGTTGGAGCCGGCGCCGTTGTGGCGGCCGCCGAGCGCCACGGCCGCGAGCACCGTCGCGTTCCATGTCCTGAAGTCCTTGGCGCTGAACTCCTCGCCCAGGTGCTGCTTGATGTACTCGTTGATCTCCTCTGATCGGATCGGCGCCCAGCGCCTGCCGCGACGGTAAGCCAGCAGCTGCTCGCCGCCTCCGCGGCGGCGCTTGAGACCCGCGATCACCGCGCTCGCGTCCGCGTCGGTGACCTCGTGCCTGCGCCGGACGCCGCTCTTGGCCGGGTAATCAAAGGTCATCGTGTCGTCGTGGATCGTGACGTGTCGCTTGTCGAGCGTCGCGAGCCCCAGGCCACCGCCGTGCTCGGCGTAGTCCTCGCCGCCGATCCGGAACAAGCCACGGTCCAGCAGCCGCACCGAGCATGCGAGCACCCGCTCCTCGTCGAGCTGCTCGCGCCGCAGGTCCGCTGCGACCTCGCGCCGCAGCCGTGGCAGCCCCTCCGCGAGCGCCAGCATCCGCCGGAACTTCTCGCGGTCGCGGTGCGCGCGCCAGCGCTCGTGGTACAGATACTGCTTGCGGCCGGCGGCGTCGATCCCGGTCGCCTGCAGATGCCCGAGCGGCTCCGCGCAGATCCACACGTCCTCCCAGGCAGGAGGGATAGCGAGCGCCCGGATCCGCGCCAGCGTGTCCTCGTCGTCGACGCGGCGCCCGTCGTCGTCGACATAGCCGAACCCGCGCCCCCGCCGCATGCGACGGATGCCCCACGCGGAGCAGTCTGAGCGGCGTAGCCGCCCGCGGGCAGCGGAGCGCTCTGTCATCGCGATCGTCTGTATCCACCGCGGTGGCGCGGCAAACAACGTGACATGCCGACCGCCGGTTCCGTACAGTGCCGCCGATGAGACGACTCTGCATCGTGGTGTTGGTGTCAGCGCTGACGATGGTGCTGGCGGGCACCGCGGTCGCCGGCGCGACCGTGTACTTCCGGGGAGCGGTCAACGGCCCCCGCGTGCAGCCCAAGAGCCTGTACCTGAGCGCCGACGGGACGCTGTACGTCGGCCATGTGGTCTGGAGCCGCTGGGGCGGCAAGGCGGCGCAGGGCCGGGGCATGGCCGAGTACCACGGGTGCACGCCGAGCTGCGCGGCGGCCAAGGTCCACCGCGCGCGCGTGCACGTGCGGCTGACGAAGATCCGCGCCTGCCACGGCAAGCGCTACTACTCGCACGTCGCGTTGCGCAAGCGAAACGGCAGCATGCTCGAGGCCAGGTTTCTGAACCGGGTCAACTGGAGCCCCTGCGGGCGCTAACGCACCACGCGGAGGCGGAAGCAGACGGTCCGGGCGGCGAAGGTCCGGGTCTCGACGAGCTCCAGGTTCACCTGGCGGCCGGATCGCGGATAGAACGACGTGCCACCGCCGAGGAGCACCGGGTGTACGCGAGGCCGGTATTCGTCGATCAGGCACAGCCGCGCCGCCTCGCCCGCGAGCGTCGCACCGCCGATGCCGATGTCGCCGTCCGTCTGCTCGGCTCGTAACCGCTCGATCTCCTCAGCCAGGCTGCCCGCGGCAAGCCGGGCATTGCCCTCCACGCCCGACAACGTGGTGGAGAACACGACCTTCGGCAGGGGCTTCCAGATCGCGGCCCACGCCCGCTCGTCGTCGTCCAGCGACCGATCCCGGTCGGCCGTCTCCCAGTACAGCATCGTCTCGTACAGCCGCCGGCCCATCACGTACGCGCCGAGCTCCCGCGTCTGGTCGGTGACGAAGCGAAAGAGCTCCGGGTCGGGCACCGTCCAGTCAAGGCTGCCGTCGGGGTCGGCGATGTAGCCGTCCAGCGAGACGCCCATCGAGTAGATCACGCTGCGCATCGGGGTTCCTCCTCGCAAAGGGATTCGAGACTACGATCGCTTCCGGGCGCCAGGCTCATCGCGTCTGGCACGAGACGTGCTGGGCCAGGGGATCGCGCCCGTCCGGGCGCGCCGGGGCTCGGGTACGAGCTCGGGAACGAGTGGCCCCAGCGTCCGCTCCCGTGCGCAGCCGAGCCACACGCCCGCCGCGTAGGCGAGGTCGTCGGCCGCCCGCAGCGCGCCGAACGAAACCGGGTCCAGCCGAGGTCGTCGCGCCAGCCAATCGGCGGCGACCGAGGCGGCGAGCGCGATCGCGAGCGGGCGCCGCAGCCGCGGTGTCGTGAGCGCGGCGGCGAGGACGAGCGGCGGGTACACGCGCCAGCCGGCATCGAGCGCCTGCTGCACGATTCGCAGCTGCGCGCCCGCCGCCCATACGATCAGCTGTCGGCGGGCTTCCGGAGCCGACGGCAACCGCGCGGCCACGGTCCCGCCGGCCAGGAGCGCCGCCGCCGCCGCGCCGCGCGTTCGTCCGGATGCGGCGAGCGCCGCCGGCACCGTGATCCAGGCGGGAAGCACCAGATGACGCAACTTGCCCGGATGGCGCCGTGCCAGCGGGCCAGCCGAGGAACCGTAGGAAATCCGCTGCCGCAGCCACGCCCGCGACCCGGCGCGGTGCGGGTGGCTGACCTTCACCGACGGCTCGTAGCGGACGGTCCACCCGGCCGCCGCCAGGCGCCACACGAGGTCGACGTCCTCGCCGACGCGCAGCGCCGGATCAAAGCCGCCGAGGCGCTCGAACGCCTCGCGGCGCACGACGAGCGCGGCGGCCGGGACGAACGCGGGACGGCGGCCCGGCCCCACCGGTCCCGGCGCGTCGCCGAGATCCAACGGCGAGCGCACGGCTTCATAGGCCGACAGCGCGCCCGTTCCCGGCGGCACGACGACGCGCGGCGCGACCGCCGCGACGGCGGGATCGGCGAAGTGACCGAGCAGCCCCGCAAGCCACTCCGCGCTCGTGCGCACGTCGGAGTCGACGAACGCCAGCAGCGGCGCCGAGCTCGCGGCGGCGCCGTCGTTGCGCGCCTGCGCCGGGCCGGCCGGTGACGGCCTGCGGATCACGCGCGCGCCCGTGCGCGAGGCGACGGCGCGCACGGGCCCGGGGTCGTTGGAACCGTCGTCGACCACGATCAACTCGTGCGCGGAGCCGACCGAGTCCAGGCACGCCGCCAGATCGTCGACACGGTCTCTCGCCGGGATCACGACCGCCACGTCAGCGGTCGTGAACGGCCCGGGCCGGTCCGGGACCGGGTGCGCGACGCCGGCGTCGACCAGCCGCCGCGCGAGCGCGACCGCCCGGGGCGCGTCGCCGACCGGCGCCCCGTCGCGCCATGACGTCACGAGCGCGGCGCCGGCCGGTGTCAGCCGCAACAGCCGCGCCGGCCGACCGCCGATCACGATCGTGCCGCCGGCGAGCACGCGTGCGGAGCGATCGAGCACGAGGCGCACGGGCGCTCGTGTGGTCAGCGTGCGAGGGCCGCGCCGGCGGCGGCTGCGGCGCCGCGCGCGAACCCGTCGGGCACGAGCACGTCGTTGCGCTCGAGCTCTGCGACCGACGCCCGCCCGAGGCCGCGCAGCGCCGAGTCGATGCCGCCGGAGAAGATGTCGAGCACGTTCTCGACGCCGGCCTGCCCGTTGGCCGCCAGCCCCCACAGGTAGGGACGCCCGATCATCGTCGCCCGGGCGCCGAGCGCGATCGCTTTGACCGTGTCAGAGCCGCGCCGGACGCCGGAGTCGAGCACGATCTCGATCTGGCCGCCGACCGCCTCGACGACCCCCGGCAGCGTGCGGATCGAGGCGGGCTGGCCGTCGAGGTTGTTGCCGCCGTGGTTGGAGACCGAGATGGCCGTCGCGCCCACGTCGACCGCGCGCCGCGCGTCGTCGGGACGGGCGATCCCCTTGAGCATCACCGGCCCGTCCCACCATTCGATCAGCCACCGCAGGTCCTCCCACGTCGGCGGCGGCGTGCCCATCCACTCGCCGTAGCCGGCGAAGAACGTCGGCGGCGCCTCGCCCTTGATCGCCATGTTCGGCACCGTCAAAGGCGGCGGCCCGCCCGACTTCAACCAGCTTTTCAGCCACTGCGGGCGGACGATCGTCTCGGGCGCGAACGACAGCATCGTCTTGAGGTCGAGCTCGTCGGGGATCCGCGGGCTGCCCCAGTCGCGTCCGTGCGAGAACTGCCAGTCGAGCGTCACGATCAGCCCGGCCACGCCCGCCGCCTTGGCCCGCTGCAGCCGCTCGGTGATGCGTTCCCGGGTGCCGCACCAGTACGTCTGAAACAGCGTCTGCGGGTTGGCGGCGACGACCTCCTCGACGGGCTTTGCGCCGAACGAGGACAGGCCGATCGCGGTGCCGCGCGCGGCGGCGGCACGGGCGACCGCGACCTCGCCGTCGGGATGGACGGCCTGCACGCCGGTTGGCGAGATCAGCACCGGCAGCGCGATTGTGCAGCCCATCACGCTCGTGCTTTGGTCGCGTTGCGCCGGGGCCTCGGCGACATGCGGGGCGAAGCCGAGCTGGCCGAACGCGTCGAGGTTGTCGCGCATCGTCGTCCCGCGCTCGGAGCCGGCGATGATCGCGTCATAGACCGATCGCGGCAGCGTGCGGCGGGCGCGGCGCTGAGCCTCGGCAACCGACTCGAACCACGGGTTGCGCATCGGCTCAGTGGACCCGCAAGCGCTTGCTGTGCCCGGCAGGAACCGTTGGACGGTTGCCGGCGGCGACGTGTGTCAGCGCGAGCGCGCCGTGGCCCAGCACACACTCGGGGTCGGGGCCGTCGAGCGGAATGCCGGTGAAGAACTTCGCCGCCATGCACCCGCCTTGGCACGAGTCGTACAGGCCACACGACGCGCAGGCGCCCGCGCTCTGCGGCGCTCGCAGCTGCGCGAACAGCTCCGAGTCGCGCCATACGCGTGTGAAGCCGCCGGGCTCGCGGACGTTGCCCGCGAGGAACTCGTCGTGCAGGACGAACGGGCACGCGTACACGTCGCCGACGGGATCGACCAGACAGACGACGCGGCCGGCGCCGCACAGGTTCAGGCCCGGCAGCGGCTCGCCGAGCGCGGATAGATGGAAGAAGCTGTCGCCGGTCAGCACCTCGGGCCGCGCGATCAGCCACTCGTACAGCTCGCGCTGCTGGTCGGCGGTCGGGTGCAGCTCGTCCCAGACGTCTGCGCCGCGCCCCGACGGCCGCAGCCGCGTGATCCGCAGCTGCGCCCCATACTCGCGTGCGATCTGTTCCAGCGCGTCGAGCTCTGCGACGTTGTGGCGGGTGACGACGACCGAGATCTTGAACGGGCCGAAGCCCGCGTCGGCGAGCCGATCCATGCCGCGTCGGGCGAGCGCATAGCTGCCGGGTCCGCGGACGGGGTCGTTGGTCTCAGGCGTCGCGCCGTCGATTGAGATCTGCACGTCGAGGTACTCGGTGGCGGCGATCCGCTTGGCGGTCTCGGGCGTGATCAGCGCGCCGTTGGTCGAGAACTTGACGCCGACGCGGCGCCGCACGGCCTGGTCGACGAGGTCGAGGAAGTCACGGCGCACCAACGGCTCGCCGCCGCCGACGTTGACGTAGAACACGCGCATCCGCGCGAACTCGTCGATCAGCCGCCGGCACTCCTCGGTGCTCAGCTCGCGCGGGTCGCGCTTGCCCGACGACGACAGGCAGTGCGCGCACGCGAGGTTGCAGCCGTACGTGACCTCCCATGTCAGGCAGATCGGTGCCTCGAGGCCGTGCTTGAAGCGGTCGCGCAGCTCGGGGCTGGCGGTGTCAGCGGGCACTGATCACCTCCGAGTGGTGCAGGCGCGCGAGGGCTCTGAGCATCGCCGGACGCTGCTTTGCAGTGACCCCGTGGTTGTCGAGCGCCGCGTCGGCGGATGGGTGCGCGTCGAGGCTCTGCACGATCGCCGTCAGCTGCGGCGACTTCAAAAACGTCAGCCGGCGGTTGCCGTAGTGGTAGGCGAGCGCCCCGAACCGCTCGGGGCGGAGCGCCAGCTGCGGGTGCAGCGAATAGGGGCGGGTGGCATCGAACGTGTCGGCCTCGGCGACGGCGGCCTCGAGCGCCGCGCTAGTAGACACCGCACATGCCGTCGATCGAGACCTCCTCGACGAGCAGTTCCTCGTCGAGCACCTCGTCGGCGGGCCGGGCGCCCGTTCGCGGCGTGCCCGTCACGTCGGGTTCAAGCTCGGCTCGTTCGGGCTCGAGCTTGGCTCGCTCGCGCACATCCGGGTGCTGCTCAACAATCGGTGCCACTGGCGTCTCCCTGTCGCATTCGGCCAGACTTCGCTGTCGACGCGTTTTTATTACATCGAGTGCCGAAAAGCAACACGACAACTCGCGGCCGCCCGCCCTCGACGTCTCATGCCCATGTGGGGCAGGTCGCGTTGGGCCTGTTCCGGGAGCGCGGGTTCGAGCAGACGACCGTCGACGAGATCGCGGCCGAGCTCGGGATCGCCCGTCGCACCCTGTTCCGCTACTTCCCGTCCAAGAACGACATCGTCTGGGGGGACTTCGACAGCGTGCTGCACCGGCTGCGGGCGGAGCTTGCCGCCCGCGCCCCGGCCGCCCCGATGATGGACACGCTCCGGGAGGCGGTCGTCGCCTCCAACACCTATCCGGCAGAGCTGCTCCCCGAGCTGCGCACGAGGATCACGCTGATCATGCGGGTCCCCGTGCTGCAGGCCCACTCGATGCTGCGCTACGAGGCGTGGCGGGCGGTCGTGGCCCAGTTCGCCGCCGATCGGATCGGCGCGGATGTCGACGACCTGGCGCCGCGCGCTCTCGGCTACGCGGCGCTCGCCGCATCGACCTCGGCGTTCGCCTACTGGGTCGACGCCCCGGACGCCGATCTGCTTTCGCTCCTGGACCGGTCGTACCGCCTGCTCGCCACCGGCTTCCAGCTCTGAGGGGTCGCGGGGCTGCGCGCCGCTGAGCGGCGCGAGTCGGCGAGGGGCGCGAGTCGGCGCGGGGCGCGAGTCGGCGCGGGGCGCGAGTGGTCGCAGGACGCGCCATGGGGGATTTCTTCCGGCACCTGAAAGAAACATCCCTCGCCACCGGGGCCCACGGCCGCCCGCGGCCAATCCGGAGCTAACCCTCCGGCAAACGATCCGGAGAGGTCCTCCACAGCCAGGACAAACAGACCGGTCTGTCTGCTAAGGTGACTCACCAGACAGACCGTTCTGTACGAAAGGTCGTGACGATGCCCGCTCCCACCGCCCCTGTCCACCCGTCCTCAGGCCACTCGCGATCCGACCAGGCGTTCCTCCGCCGCCCCCAAACGCTCTCACAGCACCGCCGGACGCTGTCGCGTCGCTCGGCGTTCGGGCTGCTGACGTCGATCATGCTGATGCTGCTCGCAAGCTCGAGCGCGCCGACGCCGCTGTATGCGACCTACCAGGCTCAGTGGGGGTTCAGCGCGATCACGATCACGGTGATCTTCGGCGTGTACGCGGTCGCGGTGTTGATCTCGCTGCTGGTGTTCGGATCGCTGTCGGACCACGTCGGGCGCCGGCCAGTGCTGATCGCGGGGCTCGTCATGCAGTCGGCGGTGATGGCATTGTTCGCGTTCGCGGGCGACGTCGACGTGCTGCTGCTGGCGCGGGTCCTGCAGGGGATCGCGACCGGCCTGGCGGTCGGCGCGATCGGCGCCGCGCTCGTCGACCTGCACCCCGGCCACGGCCCGGTCGCCAACGCCGCCGGGGCGATGGGCGGGACGGCGTCCGGCGCGCTGGCGTCAGCGCTGTTCGTGGCGCTGCTGCCCTCGCCGACGCGGCTCGTGTACCTCGTGCTGCTCGTGCTGTTCGTGCTGCAGGCGGTCGGCGTGGCGCTGATGGCCGAGACCTCGGCGCGCACGCCCGGCGCGCTCGCGGCACTGCGGCCGGCGATCGCGATCCCGTCACAGGTGCGAAGCACGCTGGCGGTCGCGGCGCCGTCGCTGGTCGCGGTGTGGGCGCTCGGCGGCTTCTACCTGTCGCTCGGCCCGTCGCTGGCGGCGCGCGTGGCGGGCACGCACTCGGCGATCCTCGCCGGCGCGGCGGTGTTTGTGCTCGCCGGCAGCGGCGCGCTGACCGTGGTCGCGCTGCGCACGGTCCGCGCGCGGACGCTCTCGATCGCGGGCAGCACCCTCGTGGTCGCGGGCGTGCCGATCGTGCTGGTGGCCGCGAGCTCGCGGTCGCTCGCGCTGTTCTTCATCGGCACCGCGGTCGCTGGCGCCGGCTTCGGCGGCGGCTTCCAGGGTGGCCTGCGCACGATCCTGGCGCTCGCGGGGCCGGCCGAGCGCGCCGGCGTGATCTCGGTGGCATACATCATCTGCTACCTGGCGCTGGGGCTGCCGGCGATCCTCGCAGGCGTGCTGGTCGTCGACAGCACGGTGCTGCAAACTGCACGGGAGTTCGGCGTCGCCGTGATCGTGCTCGCCGGGCTCACGGCCGGCGGGATGACGCTCGGCGCCGTCCGCGCTCGGACTCACCGGCCGGCGGCCTGCACCGCCACCCGATAGGAGCGCCAGATGCCCACCAAGACCAACTCCTCAGCAGGCGCCGCGACCGCCAGGCGCTCCCCGCGCGAGCGCCTGCTCGCCGCCGCCGACGAGCTGTTCTACGCCGAGGGCGTGCAGTCGGTCGGGATCGACCGGGTGATCGAGCGCGCCGGCGTCGCGAAGGCATCCCTGTACACCACGTTCGGCTCCAAGGAGGAGCTCGTCCGCGCCTACCTCGACGGCCGCCGGGAACGGCTGCTCAAGCGGCTGCGCGCAGCGGTCGACGCCGCCGGGGACGATCCGGTGCAGCGGATCCTGGCGGTGTTCGACGGGCAGGCGCGGATGTACCGCGAGCCGACGTTCCACGGCTGCCCGTTCGCGAGGGCCTCGGCAGAGGCGCCCCCCGGCGGCGGCATCGAGCTCGCCACCGAGTCCTATCGCGCGGCCATCAAGCGGCTGTTCGTCGAGCTCTCCGCTGACGCCGGCGTCAGCGACCCCGAGCGGTTGGCCACCCAGTTGCAGCTGCTGTACGACGGCGGCAGCCTGTCGGTCAAGGAGGACCGCGACCCGGAGATCTCAGCGCCCCAGCGGGCCGCGGCCGCGGCGCTGATCGCGGTCGCGCTCGACGCCGCGTAACGGGACGATGTCGCAGCCTGGGATCGCCGGGATCCCGACGTACACGGCGCAGCGGTCGGGCCGGGCGCTGATCGAGGAGCCGGGTGTCGTCGTCGGCGCACGCCGAAGCATGGACAAACCAGGCCACCCCCTCGGGCCTATCTGTCCAAACTTCGCAAACCCGGCTGCTGGCCCAGCATCGCCGCGAGCGCCGGCCCTGACAGCTCCCGTTTGGAGAGGAAGCCGCGCGCGCCGCTGCGCGTGACCGAGTCCGCGAAGTCGTCGGCCTCATGGCTCGAGGTGAGCACCACGGCGGGAGGATCGTCGCCGTCGGCGAGGCGGGCGGCGACCTCGAATCCGTCGAGATCCGGGAGGTAGACGTCGAGCAGCACGACGGCCGGGTGCAGGTCGCGGGCGGCGGCGAGCGCGGACGTGCCGTCGGCGGCCTCCGCGACGACGTCGTAGCCGGCGTCCTCGAGCATCCGCCGGGCGCTCGCCCTGAAGCCGGGATGGTCGTCGACGATCAGGATCGTGCTCGCCACGGAAAGCATTGTCGACAACCACGGCATCGCCAGCGGTACGGCTACCCCCACAGCGCAGCCGGCCGTCAGCGGACGCCCTGATTGACCAGCGCCAGCACGCGCGTGGCGTTGTTCCGCGTGATGAACACCGGCCCGGTGGACAGCAGCTTGCCGCGGTCGGGGAGGATCCCGTACAGGTGATATTGGGCCAGGAGCACGATCGGCAGGTATCCCTGCAAGTACCCCTGCTGGTCGACCGCGAACGCGATCTGGCCCGTGCGGACGGCCCTGAGCACGCGCGGAGCGAGGTCGAACGTCGCGTACGCGACGTGGCCGAGCAGCCGATCCGCGCGCAGCGCCTGCAGCGCCGGGCCCGACATCGCCGAGTCGAGCGTGAGCATCGCGTCGAACGTTCCGGGGCGCAGCGCCGCCGCCATCAGCTGCTCGGCCTGCTGCGGGCGTTGGACGTCGACGGCGAGCTCCCTGCTCTCCCCGCCGGCGGCGCGCACCGCGGCCGCGAGGCCGTGGCAGCGTTGCTGAAGGCCGACGTTGTGCGGCTCGTGGATCACGCACAGCACGTGGTGGGCGCCGCGATCGGCGACCAGCCGCCGCCCGGTCGCAAAGCCGGCGCGGTACTCGTTCTCGCCGACGTGCAGCAGCGTCCCCACCTTCTTGAACGCGTCACTGCCGGAGTTGATCGAGATCACCGGGATGCCGGCTCGCCTGGCCGCCGCGATCGCGGGCTCGAGGCCGGCCGGATTGGGCAGTGAGACGACCAGCCCCGCCGGCCGCTGCGCGATCGCGGAGCGGATCAGCTGCGTCATCCGCGCGAGGTTGTAGGTGTCGGGCGCCTCGTAGGTCACCGACACCCCGAGCTGCGCGGCCGCGGCCTGCGCGCCGTTGCGCACGACCGGCCAGAACAGCCCGGACGCCTCTCCGTGCGTGATCACGAAGAACCGCAGCCGGTGGCGGGCGAGCCCGAACACGTCGACGCCGGCGGCCGCGCCGGCAGGCGCGCGCGCCGGATCGGCGCTGATCGCCGGCAGGCCCGGCTGCTGCGGCAGCGGCGCCCGGGAGCCCCCACAGCCGCTCGCGAGCACGGCGATCGACGCGGCAACCGCGACCGCGATCAGCGCGCGCAGCCGGGCGATCATGCGCGCGGGTCCGTGGATGGGATCACCGCCCTCACCCGGGTGCCGTGGCCCACGGGGCTGTCGATCGTCAGCTCGCCGTCGAGCGCGGCGACGCGGTCCAAGAGCCCGCGCAAACCGCTGCCGCGCGCCGGGTCGGCGCCGCCGACGCCGTCGTCGGCGATCTCGAGCACGAGCACGCCGCCCGCGCCGGAGGCCGAGACCCGCGCATGGGTGGCTCGTGCGTACTTGGCGACGTTCGTCAGCGCCTCGGCGACGACGAAGTAGCCGGCGCTCTCGATCTCCCTCGGTAGGCGGCCGTCGACCGACAGCTCGAGCTCCACGGGAACCGCCGATCGCTGCGCGAGCGCCTCGAGCGCTGGGTGCAGGCCGCGCTCGGACAGCATCGGGGGATGGATCCCGCGGGCGAAGTCGCGCAGCTCGTCGAGCGCCTCGCCGAGGTTGGCGATCGTCGCGTCGAGCAGCTCGAGGCTTGATCCGTCGTCGGTCCGCCCGCGCAGCAGCTGCAGGTCGAGCGACAGCGACACCAGCCGCTGCTGGACGCCGTCGTGCAGGTCGCGCTCGAGCTGGCGGCGACCCTCGGCGATCGCCTCGACGATCCGCCGCCGGGACGCGCGCAGCTCCTGCAGCCGCGCGTGCAAGTCGGCCTTCAAGCGCTCGTTGTCGAGCGCCAGCACTGCCCCCGCGGCCGCCGCCTCGACCAGCTCGGGGCGTGCCTGCAGTTCCGCGTCGTGGATGATCGCGGCGACGCGGCTGCCGCGGTGCTGGACCGCCGTCCAGGCCTTCGCCGAGCCCGGTCCCGGGAGCGTCACCGGGTCACCGCGCTCGTCGACGAACTCCTCGCGCTCCGGCAGCCAGTACGCGATCGCCAGCGCCCGGTCGCCGAGCCGCTCGGCAAGCGCCTCGCGCACGGTCGCGCTGGCGGTCGTCGGGGCGCGGAGCCCTCGGCGGCTCACGCGCGCGATCAGCGACGCGACGCCACACAGCGCGCCGACGGTCAGGACCAGCGCCGGCACCGCGAGCGCGACCAGCACCAACCCGACGACCGTCGACAGCGGCCATGGTCCGAGGTACGAGCCGCCACCAGCCAACCCCTGGACCGCACGCGCCACCAGCTCGGCGAGGACCGCGGCCGGGACCGCGCAGAACACCGCCGCGCCCACCGTGATCGGCAGCTTCGCGACGAGGAACCCGATCTGGCGTCGATCGACCGCAACATCCGGCGTAAACGGCGGCGCCGGGATGCGCGCGCACAGCAGTCGGTTGACGAGCACGCGCTCGACCTCCAGCAGCCGCTGCAGCGCCTCCGGCCCGGCGAGCGCCGCGATCGGCACTGCCACCAGATACACGACCCCAAGTGGCACGCCGATCACCAAGAACAGCGCGGTCCGCGCCGCGCCCAGCAGCCGCTGCCCGGGCGCGAGCCGTCCCTCCAGTGTCCCCGCGAGCGCGCTCATGATCGCCCGCTGACGTCGACCCGGCCGGTGTTGGAGAGCGCCTGGATCGCCCACGGTGCGCCGTCGTCGTCGACGATCCCGCGCACGGTCGTGCGGGCGCTCGAAGCCGCCTGGACCCGGTAGTTGCCGGACGGGACGGTCGCCGACACGTTGCCGGTGTCCGAGCGCAGCAGCAGACGCTCGGGCGAGCAGGCGCTGGCGACCGTGATGTCGCCGGTCGCCGATGCGGCGCCGAGCACGAACCCGCAGTAGCCCTCGACGTCGATCGCGCCCCCGTCGGTGGCGATGTCCGCGGAGCCGTGGTAGCTGTCGAGCCGGATGTCGCCGCGCTCGGTGCGGATGCTGATCGGTACGTCATTGGGGACGTCGACGCGGTAGTCGGAGGCGCACGATCCGACCACCAGCCGTGGGCAGCGGGACGTGATCCGGACGATCCCGGAGCGGGTCGATCGGCGCTGATACGGGCCGTGGCCGAACACCGAGTGGTCGCTGCGGGTGACCTGCACACCGGTCCGGCTGCCGCCGACGATCGTCACGTTGCCCGACAGCACGCGCAGCTCGAGGCCCATCAGCGGGCCGCGCAGACGCATCGATGCCGCCGTCGTCCGATCGCTGGAGAGCCACAGGACGGCGAGCATGACCGCGGCCGCCACCAGCGTGGCAGCCGACACGACCAGTGCGAGAGCCCATCGCGAACGTCCGAGCATCAAGGCGTCCTGGGCCGAGCGTAGCGACCCGGCGACCCGGCCCTCGGCTCCGTCGGCACAATCGGCACATGCGCGACGAGGCAGGTTGGCAGGGCGCCGCCGGGCCGGACGAGCCCGAGCGGATCCGCGTGGTCATCGCCGACGACTCGGTGCTGCTGCGCGAAGGAGTCGCGCGGCTGCTCGAGGACGCCGGCTTCGAGGTCGTCGGACGCAGCGGCACGGCGGCGGACCTGCTGCTGAAGGTGCGCTCGTATGACCCCGATGTCGCGCTGGTCGACATCCGCATGCCTCCGACCCACACCGACGAGGGCCTGCAGGCCGCCAAGGAGATTCGCGAGAAGCATCCGCGGACCTCGGTGTTGGTGCTCTCCCAGTACGCCGAGCCGGCGTATGCGGTCGAGCTGCTCGAGCACAGTCCCGATGGCATCGGCTACCTGCTCAAGGACCGCGTCAACGACGTGCCGGAGTTCACCGCCGCGGTGCGCCGCGTCGCCGCCGGCGGCTCGGCGCTCGACGCCTCGGTCGTCTCGCGGCTCGTCGGCCGGCGCCGGCGCGAGGATCCGCTGGCCGATCTCACCCCGCGCGAGCGGGAGGTGCTCGAGCTGATGGCCGAGGGGCTTTCGAACCTCGCGATCGCCGAGCGTATGGTCGTCACCGAACGGGCCATCGAGAAGCACATCACGAGCATCTTCGGAAAGCTCCGGCTCCCCGCCGCCGACGCGCACCGGCGGGTGCTGGCGGTGCTCACGTACCTGCGCAGCTGACAACCCGCGGGTGCGGTTATCCGCACCCCGGCACACCGGTAGGCCGCATTTGCAGCTCGGGGTCGCGTCGTCAGCCTGAACGGTCACAGGCACGACTTTCAGGAGAGCGCACGAGATGACGGCATATCCCAACCCCCGCCCCAACCTCGCAGCCCGCGCCGCGCAGTGGAGCGCCGGGCGCTGGAAGACCGCCACCGGCGCATGGCTGGCGGTCGTGATCGTGGCCGCGCTGCTGGGCGCGATCGCCGGCACGGTCAAGCTGACCGACGCCGAGCAGGGCACCGGCGAGACCGCGCGCGGCGAGCAGATCCTCGCGCACGCCGGCTTCAAGACGCCCGCAAGCGAGAGCGTGCTCGTGCAGTCGCGGACGCTGACCGCCGGCGATCCCCGGTTTCGGGCCGCGGTCGCCGACGTGACCGGCGCGCTGCATGGCCAGCGACAGACCGAAGACGTGCGCTCGCCGTACGCCGCCGGCGCCACTGGGCAGATCTCCGCCGACCGGCACTCGGCGCTGGTGCTGTTCGACATGCGCGGCGAGGCTTCGAGCGCCGACAAGCGCGTCGAGCCGGTGCTGCGCTCGGTCGGCGCCGTGCAGCGCGCGCATCCCGGCCTCACCGTCGCCGAGTTCGGCGAGGCGAGCGCCGCGCACGCGCTCAACGACACGATCGGCAAGGACTTCTCCAGCGCCGAGCGGCTGTCGGTGCCGATCACGTTCGCGATCCTGCTGATCGCGTTCGGCGCGTTCGTCGCTGCGGGTGTGCCCGTGCTGTTGGCGTTTTCGGGCGTGCTCGGCTCGATCGGGCTGTCGGCGCTGCTCAGCCACGTGTTCCACGCGTCTGACTCGACCTCGTCGGTGATCCTGCTGATGGGGATGGCCGTCGGCGTCGACTACTCCCTGTTCTACCTCAAGCGCGAGCGCGAGGAGCGCGCCCGCGGCGCGTCGCCCGAGACCGCGCTGGCCCGCGCGGCCGCCGGCTCCGGCCAGGCGGTGCTGATCTCCGGCGGGACCGTGCTGATCGCGATGGCCGGCATGTTGTTCGCCGGCTCGAAGATCTTCACCTCGATCGGGATCGGCGCGATGATCGTCGTGTTCCTGGCGATGGTCGGCTCGCTGACCGTGTTGCCGGCGCTGCTGGGCAAGCTCGGCGACCGCGTCGACCGCGGCCTGGTGGCGGTGCTCGCCGCCGGCGCCCTGGCCGTGCTGCGTCCGCTGCGCTGGCGGCCGCAGTTCCTGCAGCGGCTCGTCGAGCGCCGCACCTGGCTGCAGCGCGCCAAGGGCCAGGGGGGCGAGTCGCGGATCTGGGGGTTCGTGCTGCGCCCCGCGCTGCGCTTCCCCGCGCTGGCGGCGCTCGGCTCCGCCGCGGTGCTCGTCGTGCTGGGGCTGCCGGCGCTCGGCATGCACACCAAGCTCTCGGGGTTCTCGGACCTGCCCAAGGACCTGGCGATCGTCAAGACGTATGACCGCATCCAGGCCGCGTTCCCCGGCGCAAACGCCCCGGCTCAGGTCGTGATCAAGGCGCCGGACGTCGATGCGCCGCCGGTGCGCTCGGCGATCGCGCAGCTGCGCCGCGAGTCGCTGGCCACCGGGCTGATGCAGAACCCGGTGCAGACGTTCGTCAACCCGTCGCGCACCGTCGCGCGGGTCGCGATCCCCCTGGCCGGTGACGGCGAGGACGCGCGCTCGGTCCATGCGCTGGGCGTGCTGCGCAACCGGATCATCCCGGCGTCTGTCGGCGGGCTGCCCGGCGTGGAGACCGCGGTCACCGGCGAGACCGCGGGCACGCACGACTTCAACCAGTCCAACAAGAGCCATGCGCCGCTCGTGTTCGCGTTCGTGCTCGGCCTCGCATTCCTGCTGATGCTGGTGATGTTCCGGTCGCTTGTGATCGCGGCGACCGCGATCGTGCTCAACCTGCTGTCGGTGGGCGCCGCCTACGGCGTGCTGGTGTGGATCTTCCAGGACGGCCACCTGCAAGGGCCGCTGGGGTTCCATTCGACGGGCGCGATCGTCACCTGGCTGCCGCTGTTCTTGTTCGCGGTCCTGTTCGGGCTGTCGATGGACTACCACGTGTTCATCGTCAGCCGCATCAAGGAGCTGCGCGAGCAAGGCGTGCCCACGCGCGAGGCGGTCGCGCGCGGGATCCGCGGCACCGCCTCGACGGTCACCAGCGCCGCCGCGGTGATGGTTGCCGTGTTCGCGATCTTCGCCTCGCTGAGCACGATCGACATCAAGCAGATGGGTGTCGGCCTGGCGGTCGCGGTGCTGCTCGACGCCACGCTGATCCGTGGCGTGCTGCTGCCCGCGACGATGACGCTGCTGGGCGAGCGCAACTGGTACCTGCCTCGCTGGCTGGCATGGCTGCCGCGGCTGCACGGCTCGTCGCATGGGGCGTCGCCCGGGTATCGCGGCGGCGATCCCGCCCCGGCGCTGGACTGAGGTCCGTGCCGGGGCCTGGCGTGAGCGCGTTCGGCTGTCGCAGATCGATCCCGTCGACGAGGCAGAGGCCGTGTATAACGAACTGCTCGGCCCCGAGGGCGAAACGGCGACAGTGAAGGGAACGGCGGCCGGGCTGCGCCGTTGGCCGGCGTGTGAACGGTGAAGAATTCGCCAAGCCAGGGCGTCTGGGCGAAGGTTGGCGATCCATGCGACCAGGGCGTGTGGTCTTTCACCATCTCACTTCTGGGGACCGAGGTTTGGCGATTTCTAACGACCATCTCGCACGCCACCGGCGTCCATCGGGTTCCCCCTTCGGTGCTGTCGTTATGAACGATGACCGAGCAGCGCCCCTGGGAGGCGTTCACTTCAGACGCGCAAATCACCAGGTGACCGGGCTGTGGAACACGACATACTCGTCGAGCAGCTGCCGTGTCGGAGCCGCACCATCACCTCGCAGCAGTGTGAGTGTCTGGGACTGCATCGAGAGTCACACAACCCGATAGAGCTCGTACTCGATCGCGTTGCGCCCGGTGAGCCGGCCGCGCCCCACGAACAGGCTCTCGGCGAGCCAGCCGTGGCGTCCGGTCCCCACTTCGAACTGTGGCGCGATGCGCATGTACTGATCGTCAAAGCCGGTCGCGTCGCCGGAGCGCAGGGCGGCCGCGAACCGCTCGCTTGTCCGGATCACGGCGACGTCGTAGCGCAGCAGGATCAGCTCGCCGTCGCCGGTCTGAAGCTGCGCGCGCAGGTCCGGCCGACGGATGCCGCCTGCATCCACACGGATCCAGTCGGTGCCCGGCATCGCCAGCGTCGCGTCGATGCGCGGGCCGCGCAGGGTCGCGTGCGTGATCTGCCAGCACACGCGCTCGCCGAACGGCGCGCCGGCCGTCGGGCCGAGCGGCCCGTCGATCGTCTCGGCGTAGGTCATCTCGTACTCGAGCTCGATCACGGGATGTCCTTTTGAGATCCAGCCGGGGTGGCGACGGTGCTGCCGAAGATCGAGGCGGCGTACAGCGTGTCCATGTATTCGCGGACCGATCGGATCTGGCCGTCACGGATCGTGAACACGCCGATGCAGTCGTTCTCGTATGGGCGGCCGTCGCGGGTGCGGGCACGGCTGGTCCACTGCAGCACGACGCGGTCGTTCTCGGCGATCATGTCGGTGACTTCCAGCCTGATCGAGCCCGGCTGGTAGTGGCCGAGCGCGGTCGCGAGGAACTCCTCGAGGATCACGTCGCGGCCGCGCCAGGCGCCGGCGATCGGCAGCTCGCCGGCGGCCAGCGTCCACGTCGCATCCTGCGCGAACAACTCGCGGATCGTCCGTTCGTCGCCGGCCTGCACGGCGGCCACGTAGCGCCGGACGACGGACCTGCTGAGCTCGGTGTCGTCAATCATGTGCACGCGTCTCCAGGGGTTCGGGGCTGTTGGCGCAACCACAGCAGCGATCGGACCGCAGACCAAGGGCCGCGGGCGACGTGCTGCTATCACGTCACGTGATGGAGGTGCGGCAGCTGGACGCGTTCGTGGCGGTCGCCGAGGAGGGTGCGTTCACGCGCGCGGCGGACCGTCTCGGGGTGGTGCAGCCGGCCGTCAGCCAAGCGGTCAGGCGGTTGGAGGACGAGCTCGGCTTCCCTCTGTTTACACGCACCAGTCGTCGTGTGACGCTCACGGCCGCCGGCGAGACGTTCCTGCCCCACGCCCGCGCGGTGCTCGATCGGCTGGCCGCGGCGCGACGCGTCGCCGACGAACTGGCTGTGGGCCGCAGCGGCGTCGTGCGCCTTGCCTCAAGCGGCGGGGCCTGGGACGTCGCTCAGACGCTGCTGGCCGCGCACGGTGCCGCTCATCCCGGCGTGCGCGTCGAGCTGCAGCCACCCACTCGCACCCCGAAGCTGCAGGCGATCCTCGAGGGCGACCTGGACGCGGCGCTGGTCCATTCGGCGCCGGCCACGCCCGGGCTGTCGTTCACCGAGACCGCCAGCGAGCCGTGGCATGTGGTCGCCGCGACCACGCATCCACTGGCCAACCGGGGCCCGATCGCGCTCCGCGAGCTCGCCGGAGATCCGCTGGTGCTCGTCATGGGCGAAGTAGGCGGCGCCCGCCGCCTGCGCGAGCAATTGCTTGCGCTCTGCCACGGCGCCGGGTTCGAACCCACGCTCGGGCCGACGCTCGCGACGCTCGAGGATGCGTTGATCGAGATTGCCCGCTCGCGCGCATGGACGTTCCTGCGCGCCGCCAACGCGCGCGACGCCGGACGCGTGGGCATCGTCGAGCTGACGATCGACGACGAGCTGGCGCCCGCGCGGCTATGGCTTGCGCACCGAGCCGATCCCCCGCCGGCGACCCGCGCGCTCGCGGCGGTCGCCCATCGCCTGCACGCCGCCGCGCGGCGCGACCGACCCGCTGCGAGTAGCGCCGACCTGCATGGTGGGGCTAGCCGTACCACCAGACGCCGGTAGGCCCGATTCTCACCATGACGCGACGCTGTCAGGGTCCACAGGCAGTCACACGCACACCACGAGAGGCGTCACGATGTCTACGCACACGACACCAGGCAGGGCCCGGCATGCCGATGCAGCGCGGCGCAAGTCGCTGCGACGACGGATCCCGAGGCCGCCGCGTTCGCGCCACCGCGCCCGGCTCCGACCACGCTTGGCCTGAACGTCCCGTGCTGATGCCAGTGCCGCATTCCGAGGCAGTCGCATCTGTCGCTCTCCTCTCGACAGACGCACAGGTCGCCGGTGTGAGCCCCCTACGGTCACAAGGACGCCGGCCGTCGCCCGCCACCGACCGCCTCACCCGCGCGGCGAGCGCCCCCAACGGGGCGCTCGCCGCGCTTCCCGACGCCTACGTCAACGTCGTGCGCCTCGGCCGGTCGGTCACCGGCCGGCTCGACCCGCGGCTGCGCGAGCTCGTGATGATCCGCGCGTCGCAGCTGTACGGCTGCACGTCCTGCATCGCCATGCACACTCGTGACGCACTCGCCGCCGGCGAGTCCGAGCAGCGGCTGCATGCGCTTGCCGCCTGGCCGGAGTCGCCGTTGTTCACCGACGCCGAGCGCGCGGCGCTGGCGCTCTGCGAGGCGATGACGATGGTCGCCGACGGGGCCGTCCCGGCCGACGTGTACGACCGCGCGGCCGAGTGGTTCGACGCCGACGAGCTTGCGGCGCTGATCTTCGCGGTCGCGTCGATCAACGCGTTCAAGCCGGTCGACGAGGCGAGCATCCCGGACCGGTGCCGATGAGCCCCATGGACGCTCCCGCACGCGACCGCGAGCGGGTTCGCGGTCGTCGACCAGACGGTCATGCCCGTGCGCGCCGTGCGCGGCGGATCGACGAGAGCACCGCGGCGCGGACCGAGGGAGCTGACGCGGCGCGCGACCTAGTGACCTGAGTCGTTAGTTCGCAGGCATGCTGGGTTTGGGGGCGAATCCATCGTCGTTATCGACGAGGATTGGAGGCGGTCATGGCGCAGCGTGCCGAAGTCGTGCTCAGTGATGAGGAGCGGGAGGTGCTTGAGCG
>DASUHF010000002.1:0-8766 GCA_036273655.1 Solirubrobacteraceae bacterium
GGGGAGATCTCGACGACGAACGTCTTCGTGCGGTCCTCGTCGAGCGCCTTGCGCAGCGTCTTGAGCACCGCGTCGCGGTTGCGGGCCCGCGCCATGTCGATGAAGTCGATGACGATGATCCCGCCGATGTCGCGCAGCCGCAGCTGGCGCACGACCTCGTCGGCGGCCTCGAGGTTGGTCTTGGTGATCGTGTCCTCCAGCCGCGCGCCCTTGCCGCGCCCGATGAACGAGCCAGAGTTGACGTCGATCACGGTCAGCGCCTCGGCGTAGTCGATCATCAGATAGCCGCCGGAGGGCAGATCGACCCGCCGCGACAACGTCGAGTCCAGCACCTGATCGACCCCGAACGCGTCGAACAGCGGCTGCTTGTCCTCCCACAGCTCGACGTGCTCGACGAGCTCGGGCGCGGTCCGCGTGAAGAACGAGGTGAGGCGGCGAAACTGCTTGGGGTCGTCGACGATCGCGCGCTCGAAGTCGGCCGAGAAGATGTCGCGCACGACGCGAACCGAGAGGTCGGCCTCCTGGAACACCAGCGACGGGGCGTGGGATTCCTCGACGCGGCCCGACAGCACCTCGCCGAGCTTGAACAGGTACAGCAGCTCGCGCTCGAGGTCGGCGCGCTTGGCGCCCTGCGCGGCGGTGCGGATGATCGCGCCGGCGCCCTTCAGATCGAGCTTGGCGGCCTCCTTGCGCAGCCGTTCGCGCTCCTTCTCGTCGAGCCGGCGCGAGACGCCGACGCCCTCGCCGTAGGGCGCGTAGACCATGTAGCGCCCGGCGATCGTCAGGTCCATCGAGAGGCGCGCGCCCTTGGTCTTGAGCGGGTCCTTGACGACCTGCACGACGATCTCCTGACCGGGCTTGAGCAGGTCGGTGATGTTGCGCCCGTCGCGGGCGCCGCCGCGGCCGCGCCGTGGCGCCTCGACGCCCGGCAGCACGATCTCGTCGACGTGCAAGAAGCCGTTCTTCTCCAGCCCGATGTCGACGAACGCGGCCTCCAGCCCGGCGAGCACGTTGTCGACCTTGCCCTTGTAGATGTTGCCGACGATCGAGCGGTTGCCGCGGCGCTCGAGGTACAGCTCGGCGACGCGATAGTCGCCGGGCGACTGCTTACGGCGCCGGCGCGAGGTGGTGCTCGCCCCGGCCTTGCGAGACGACGGGGTTCCGCTCGCCTCCAGCATCGCCACGCGGGTCTCTCCGCGATCGACGCTGACCAACACTTGCTTCTTCAATTGTCTTCAATCCTTTGGAAAATTTGCGAGCGGCCGGCCGTAGCGTGGCGGCGCTCTGTTATTACGAAACTAGCGCGCGGTTCTTGCCCGACGCCGCCAGCCGTCCCTGGATGTAGATCGACTCCAGCAGCCCGATCGCGACGAACGTCACGACGACGGACGAGCCGCCGTAACTGAGCAGTGGCAACGGTACGCCTGTGATCGGCGCGATCCCGACCGTCATGCCGATGTTGACGAACGCTTGGAACATCAGCATCGCGAGGATGCCGCCGCCGATCAGCGTCCCGAACAGGTTCTTGGCGACGGTGATCGCCCGTAACGCGCGCCACATCAGCAGGGCGTACAGCGCCAGCACGACCGCGCCGCCGACGAACCCGTAGATCTCGGCCATCGACGCGAACGCGAAGTCGGTGTCGGGCTCGGGCAGGAAGCCGAGCTCCGATTGCGTCGCCTGCGCGCCCTGGCCAGTCTTCTGACCGGCGCCGATCGCGATCTGGGCCTCGTGCAGCTGGTAGGCGGAGGTGTCGTTCTTGGACGGATTCAGGAACGCCGTCAGCCGCTGCACCTGGTACCGGTGCACGACGTGGACGCCGACCGCGGGGGCGACCGCCAGCGCCATCGTCAATGCGACCGCGAACAGCGCCACGAGCCCGGTCAGGTGCTTCCACGACGTGCCCGCGAAGAACAGGATCGCGAACCCGATCGCCACGTATACGAGTCCGGTCCCGAGGTCGGGCTCGGGGATCACCAGCAGCGCCGCGACGAGCGCCAGCAGCATCACGCGGGCGGTTCTGCGGCGCTCTGACAGCTGCCGCGAGCGGTCGACGGCGAAGCCGGCGAGCGCGACGATCAGCAACAGCTTGCCGAACTCCGAGGACTGAAAGCTGAACCCGGGCAGCGGGATCCATCGCCGAGCGCCGGCGATCGGCGCAAACCCGTAGACGGCCACGTCGAGCACGATCATCAGCGCGTACAGGCCGAGCTTGAACTCGCGCAGCCGCGTGTAGTCGATCTGCGAGACGACGATCGCCAACAGCACGCCGATGCCGCCGTAGATCGCCTGACGCTCGGCCTCGGAGCTGCCGACCGCGGTCCGCAGCATCAGATACGAGCAGCAGATCAGCCCGATCCCGGCTCCCAGCAACAGCGGATCGAACACGGGCAGCGATCGGCGCCGCGGCTGCACCGTCCGCTCGCCGGGGGCGATTGGTGTGGTGGTGGTGCTGCTCACAGCGTCGTCGAGGTTCCGCTCGTGAACGGGCCAAGTTTGCCGAGGAACCACTGCGACAAGATCTGGCGCGCGACCGGTGCCGCGGCGGCGTCGCCGAAGCCGCCCTTCTCGACCCACACCGTGACCTCGATCGGCTTGCTCGTAGCGCTGGCGGGGACGAAGCACGAGTACCAGGCGTAGTCGACCTCGCCCTGGCCGGGCGGCTGGTACTGCGCGGTCCCGGTCTTGCCGTACACGGTGCGCGGGAAGTTGCCCATCACGTCGTCGGACGTCCCGCCCGGAGTCTGGGCGGCCTCGTGCAGCCCTTCGCGGATCGTCTGCAGATACAGCGGGTTGATGTGCAGGTTGCGCTTGTGGGGATCAGGCCCGACCTTCTGCAGCACCGTGCCGTCGGCGTTCTCGATGTTGAGCCCGATGTGCGGCGTCACCAGCCAGCCCCCGTTGGCGATCGCCGAGTACGCCCGCGCGAGCTGCAGCGGCGACACCTGCACGTCGCCCTGGCCGACCGCGAGCGACTCGGCGTCGCCGATTGACCACGGCCGGTTCGTGCCGTCGGCGATCCCGCAGCTGCCGGCGGCGGTCTTCGGCTTGCGGTGATAGCCCTTGCGTGGGTGCGAGCTGTAGGAGCGGGCGGCGTTGACGTATTTGAACTGCCCTTTGCCGGCGTCGCACTGCGCCTCCAACCGGTTGCGCTGGTTGCGCCAGCGCGGGTCCGGCAGCGTGCCGCGCGTCGCGTCGGGCAGGTCGATTCCGGGGTTGCGCCCGATCCCGAAGTTGCGCGCCCACTGCTGCAGCGGGCCGCCGTTCGGATGCGTGTACGGGTTGTTGGGGTTCAGCAGCGCCCCGAGGTGGTAGAAGAAGTCGTCGGATGAGACCTTGAGCGCGCTGACCAGGTTCAGTACGCCATCCACGGCGCCCCCTGCGTTGTGGCGACACTGCGTCGCGGCGCCGGAGCCGACGCAGTACTGACCGGTGTCGTCGAACGTCTGAGCGATCGACCACTCCCCGGACTGCAGCGCGGCCGTCGCCGTGATCGGCTTGAACGTCGACCCCGTCGGCCCGGCCGCTTGGGTTGCGCGGTTGAACAGCGGGTCATTCGCGCTCGGCCCGAACTCCCGGTTGTACTGCTTCTGCGAGATCGGCCCGGTGAACACGGACGGGTCGAACGACGGATTGGAGCCCATCGCGTAGATCTCGCCGTTCGTCGGGTTCATCGCGACGAACGCGCCGCCGGCGCCGCCGCCGTTGGTCGCCACCGACTCCGCAAGCGAGGCCTGGCCTGCGCGCTGCAGCGCAACGTCGAGCGACGTCTGCAGGTTGTGGCCCGCGGTCGGCTGCTTGGACGTGACCGTGCCGGTCGGGATGCCCTGGGCGTTGACCTGCACCTGCTGTTTTCCGTTGCGGCCGCGCAGGTACTGGTCGTACTGGGCCTCCAGCCCGGTCTGGCCGACGACCTCGCCTTGGGAGGCGCCCGGGTAGTTGCCGGACTTCAGCTCCTCGCGCGAGATCTGGCCGACGGTTCCCAGCACCTGCGCGGCGAGCGTGCCGTGGGGGTAGCCGGGGATCGAGGTCTCCTGCACCTGCACGCCCCGGTACTGGTTCTGGTGCTCGGCGACGTAGTACTGGATGTACTTCGACGTCTTCTGCTTGATCGTGACGTTTCCGTACGGCTGCAGCGACAGCTCTTTGGCGACGTCACAGCCGATCGGCGACAGCCGCGGATGCCGGTGATCTGGCGCGTAGATCGTGCACCGCTTCGCCTTCGTCTTCATGTTCAGGACGTGCGCGAGCCGGTCGAACACGGCCGCGTCCCGGGCGGGCGGATGGCGGATGTTCACCAGCGACATCTTCACCGGCAGCTCGGTGGGGACGATCTGGACCGTCAGCGCCTTGGTCGATGAGACCAGCACGCTCTTGCCGGTGCGGTCGAGGATCTCTCCACGCTCGGCCGGGATCACGACCGAGCGGGTCTTGTTGACCTGTGCCTGCGCGACGTACTGGTTGCCGGTCAGCACCTGCAAAAACCACAACCGGAAGAACAGGATCGCGAACAGCGCCAGCACGACCGAGCCGACGATCGCGACGCGCAGCGCCAGCTGTGGCGTCATCGGGGAGCGGCGCTCGTCGATCGGCTCGGGCATCGGCTAGTGGTCGGCCGCGTGGGTTCGTTCGCACCGAGCGGTGCGGATGGTGGATGCCGGGCAAGGACGGGCACCGCCGGGCGAAGCCCGGTGGTCCCGTGGTGTGGCCCAGCCACATGAGGCTCCGAGGACGCCGTCCGGCGCCGCCAGGCGTGCCGCGAATGCGAGCGTATCCACGTGGGCGGCCACTTGGCTATCTGCCGGCGGGGCGGGTGCCGCGGTTGATCTGCCCGCCCAGCCGCCGCGACGGGCTCTGCAGCGGGCTCAGCCCGCCGGTCGTGTACGCGCGGCGCCGGCGCCGGCGCGGATCGTCGGGCAGCGCCGGCGTCACGATCCGGCGCACGGCCGCATACACCGGCAGCGAGATCAGCGTGTTGACGAGGATCGTGAGGAAGATCTGCTGGGCGAGCAGCAGGCTGACGGGGGCGTCGACGCCGAGCAGGAACTGGATCACGGTCATCCCGATCCCCGCCACCGCGGTCGCGGCGGCGCCGCAGGCGACCGGGATCAGCCCATGGGCGGGGTCGCGCAGCTCGCGCAGCCGCCCAGCCCAGTAGCCGATCGTGATGTACAACAGCGACGTCACCCCGAGCGTCTGCACGAGCACGGTGTCGACCATCAGGCCGATGAAGAAGCCGGTGACGGCGCCCGTCAGCGAGCCGCACAACAGCCCGATTGACATCACCACCAGCGGCGTGATGTCGGCGGCGACGCCGAAGATCGAGATCTTCGAGATCACGGTCTCCTGCACGATCACCGCGAACACGCTCAGCAGCGCGATCCGTACCACGAGCTTGGTCGGGACCTGCTCGCTCGAGCTCATTTCGTCACCTGCGCGGCCTCGGTGCCGGCGTTGACCTTGGTCAGGATCTGGACCGACGTGAAGTTGCGCACGTCGGCGGTCGGCGTCACCGGCACCTGGCCGTTGTTGAGCAGCTCGTTGGGGTTGAACGACGCGACCGTGCCGATCAGGATCCCGTGGGGGTACAGCGAGTTCAGCTGCGGATTGGCGCGATCCTTGTAGCCGGCGGTGACGACCTGCATCCCCGGTCGGATGACCGCGCGGTTGGGCAGATCCTGCAGCACCATCTGGTTGGGGTTGCCGACCGCCGGCACGAGCACGCCGGTGTTGCCAACCTCGTCGGTGACCATCGCGGTCACGCCGAACTGGTCGGTGGAGCTGGCGTTGGTCAGCAGCGTCACGATCGCCGAGGAGCCGGTGACGTCGGTGACCTTGCCGACCAGGCCGCCGTCCGCGATCACCGGGTCGTCAACCGAGACGCCGTCGCCCGATCCGGCATTGACCTGCACGGTCTGATACCAGAGGCTCGGGTCGCGCTCGATCACGCTGGCGCCGACCGGCGCGTACTGGTTGACGCCGATCGACTTGTCGAGCGCCGCCAGGCGTGACAGCTCGGCGTCGTGGATCTGCTTGGTTCGGAGCGTCGCGAGTTGCTGGTTGAGCTGCTGCACCTGATGGCGCAGCTCGTCGCGCTGGGTCTTTGCGTGCAGCGTCGAGGAGACCCAGTTGGCGACGTCGGAGACCGGCGAGAACACCGTGCTCGCGCCCGACTGGACCGGCGACAGGACCGCGACGATTCCGCGCTGCACACGGTGCAGCGGCGACGACGTGGACTCGCCGAAGTAGTCAGTCAGCAGGACCAGCGAGATGACGACGAGCACCGCGAGCACGGCGCGTCGACGTCGGACCTGTTTGTCATGCAACGGTGATGTCTCCGGGTCGTGCCGGCCAAGGGCCGGTCCGGGGTGCTTCGAAGCTACTACCGGCGGCGCCGGTTACGGGAATTCTTGCTGGACCGGTGGATCGCTTCGAACTCCTCGAGCGAGCGGCCCGACCCAACCGCCACGCACGTCAGCGGTGATTCCGCGAGATGCGCGGGCATCTGGGTCTCATGGCGCAGACGCTCGTCGATCCCCTGCAGGAGCGACCCACCTCCAGCCAGCATGATCCCGCGGTCCATGATGTCAGATGCCAGCTCGGGGGGCGTGCGGTCGAGCGTCTGCTTGACCGCGTCGATGATCTGCGACACGGGCTCCTCGAGCGCGCCGCGGATCTCCTCGCTTGTCAGGATCACGGTCTTCGGCAGTCCCGAGACCATGTCGCGGCCGCGAATCTCGGCCTGCACCTCTTCGGACATGACGTGCGCGGAACCGATCTCGAGCTTGACCTCCTCGGCCGTCTGCTGGCCGATCAGCAGCTTGTACTCGCGCTTGACGTAGTTGATGATCGCCTCGTCGAGCTCGTCGCCGCCGACGCGGATCGACTGCGAGACGACGATCCCGCCGAGCGAGATCACCGCCACCTCGCTGGTGCCGCCGCCGATGTCGACGACCATCGAACCGGTCGGCTCGCCGACCGGCAGCCCGGCGCCGATCGCGGCCGCCATCGGCTCCTCGATCAGGTATGCCTGGCGCGCGCCGGCGCTCAGGCATGCTTCCTCCACGGCGCGCTTCTCGACCCCGGTGACGCCGCTCGGCACGCAGACGACGACCCGTGGGTGCGCCCACCGGTTCTGGTGCACCTTCTGGATGAAGTGGCGCAGCATCTCCTCGGTGACCTCGAAGTCGGCGATCACCCCGTCCTTCAGCGGCCGGATCGCCGAGATCGTGCCCGGCGTGCGCCCGAGCATCCGCTTGGCCTCGATGCCGACGGCGTGCACCTCGCCGTTGCGGGAGTCGACCGCGACGACGCTCGGCTCCGACAGCACGATCCCGCGTCCGCGCACGTACACCAGCGTGTTCGCGGTGCCGAGGTCGACCGCCATATCGCGGCCGCCGAAGCCGGTGAGATACGTGAAAAAGCCCATGGATGGAGGAAACGGAAAGCGGCGGGCGTACGCGACGACAAGCGGGGCCGCGAGGATCCAGCAGCCGCATCCGTCCGGCGGTGAGTGTATCGAACGGCGCCCGCTCAGCGTCCCGGATTCGACCGCCCAGACGCGAAAAACCGCTGCAAAATTTAGGATCCTTTAGATCAAGGACGGTTGCACGCATTCGTGCAACCGTCGTGGCTCGATGCTTCTCACCGTCAACCTGAGGTAGACGGTAGACGATTTTCTCGACCCGAACTCGAAGGTCGCTCGTCGTCGTGGTTCAGCCGCCACCGTTGCACGCGACCGTTTAGGGTTCGCCCTCGATGGCACTGTCAGAGCTCGAGCGCGACGTCGTCGAGGCGATCGCCCAGCGTGGCGATGACCTGGTCGCGCTCGCGTCCTCGCTGGTCGCTCTCGACACGACCGCCCGCAACGTCGGCGACCCGCCCCGTCAGGAGGCCGAGCTGCAGCGGCTGCTCGCCGACCGCCAGGCCGACGCCGGCGCGGAGATCGACCTGTTCGAGCCCTCCGAGGCCGAGATGGCCGGCAGGCCGCTGGTGCCCGAAGGGCTGGACTTCGCAGGCCGGCCGCAGCTGATCGCGACCCACCGCGGCGCCGGGGGCGGGCGCAGCCTCGTGCTCAACGGCCACATCGACGTCGTCTCCGCCGAGCCGCTGGACGATTGGACGAGCCCGCCGTTTGCGCCCGAGGTCCGCGACGGCCGCCTCTACGGCCGCGGCGCCTGCGACATGAAGGGCGGCGTCGCCGCGATGGCGTTCGCCGCCGAGGTCCTGTCGCAGCTCGGGGTGCGCCTCGCGGGCGATCTGATCGTCGCGACCAACACCGACGAGGAGTCCTCTGGAGCCGGCGGCTCGGCGCTGGTCGCGCGTGGCCTGCGCGCCGACGCCGGGATCGTCACCGAGCCGACCGACTTCCGTGTCTGGATCGCGTGCCGCGGCTCCGAGTACGGCGTCATCACGGTGCCCGGCCGGGCCGGCCACGCGGAGGTCCGCCACCCGCACTGGCGCGACGGCGGCGCCGTCAACGCGATCGACGAGGCGGCGGTCGTGATCGAGGCGATGGCGACGCTGCGCGCGCGCTGGGCGCAGGACGACGAGCTGCGCCACGAGGTGCTGTCGGTGCCGTCGATCCTGCCGACGTTGGTCGCCGCCGGCGACTGGCCGGTGACGATCCCGTCCTCGTGCGAGCTGACGATCGCGGTCATGTACCTGGCCGCTCAGGCCGACGAACGCGGCTGGGGCTCGCGGATCCGGGACGAGGTGGAGCGGTGGATCGCCGACTACGCCGCCCGCGACGACTGGCTGGCCGCC
>DASUHF010000003.1:0-47109 GCA_036273655.1 Solirubrobacteraceae bacterium
CGCGTCAACCGCGTCACCGGCCCCGCAAACCGCTCCCACGGATCACCGGAGGTCACGCCAACACGCCCTCGATGTCCTGGGTCTCATACGCGCAATCCCACTGGATCGCGAGCCGCTGCGCCGGCACCGCGTCCAGCAGCCGCGCCAGCTCGCGCTCGACGAGCTCCTCGAACGCCCGCTCGACGATCGGGTAGTCGTGGCCAAACCGTGCTTTGAACGCGTTCAGCGCGCTGGCTGGGAACGGCAGGCCGACCTGGAAGCGCAGCGACGGCGGCACCGCGCCCTCGTCGACCAGCCGCTCGAACGTCGCGTAAGACTCGATCGCGTCGTCGATCCGCGGCCAGGAGCCGAATCGGATCTTGTCCACGCCCTCGGCGACCGCGAACACCGGCGTCTCGTAGGCGTGACGGGGGATCCCGGTCGGCGATTCGGTCTCGGCCACGACCACCACCCCCTCCACCGGGCGGCACAGCCGCTCGCGCTCGTAGCCGACCCACGCCGCCCGCGGGCCGGTCTCGCCGTCGGGCAGCGCGAACACGAGATCGCCGAACAGCTCCGCGCCGGATCGCAGCGCCGACTCGGTGTCGGGCACGGGGAGCGACCCGACGAGCAGCAGCGGGCTCTGCACGCGGCCGGCCATCAGCGCGCCGGGATCCGGCTGGTCGGCGGCAGCGGCGACCCGGTCGCCTCGCCGCTGATGTCGGGTGTGCCGTAGGTGTGGAACGTTTCGATCGTCTTCACCCCCCATGCCTGGCCGCGGGCCCGTTCGGCCTCGGTCCAGACGACCGGCTCGTACGCCGGGTCGTAGATGAAATGGGTGCCGGTCGTCAGCTCGACGCGGTTGCCGCCCGGCTCGTACACGTACAGGAACATTCCCTGCGCGACCGCGTGCTTGGACGGCGCGGCCTCGATCGGCACGTCGGCGTCGAGCAGCAGATCGGCCGCGCGCAGGATCTCCTCGCGCGTGTCGACGAACCACGCCAGGTGGTGGAGCCGTCCGCTGCCGCCGGCGTGGTCGGCGGTGTAGATCAACTCGTGGGCGGCGATCGTCAGCGACATCCACGCGCCCGCCTCGGTGCCGTCGTCGAGCACGACCTGCTCGTAGAGCCGAAAGCCCAGCTGCTGCATCGCGAACGCGCGGTTAGCGGCGACGTCGGCGGCAAGCACGTTGACGTGGTCCAGGCGCTTGGCGCAGGCGCCGGTCCCCACGTAGCGCTGCGGCACGTTGCGCAGCCGCGGCCGCAATCGTTCCGGCGGCGCATACCGGTCGGCCTCGTAGAGCAGCTCGAAGCGGTGCCCGTCGGGATCGTGGAACCGGTAGGCGGGCCCGTGGCCGTGATCTGCGTCGATCCAGCCGTCGCCGAGCCCGGCTGCCTCGATCGCCTGCACGCGACGTTCGAGCGCCTCCTGGCTCCAGGCGCGCATCGCGACGTGGCCGAGCCCGGGCAACTTCGACGCGGTCAGCACCAGGCCGTAGCGTTGGTACTCGCCCCAGCCGCGCAGGTAGACGGAGTCGCCCTCGGCGTGTTCGACCTGCAGGCCGAACAGCTCGGTGAAGAAGCGCAGGCTGTCGTCGAGGCACGGGGTCAGCAGCTCGGCGTGGTGGATGTGGGCGAGATCGGGTGGCGCCGTCATCGCCTCTCCACCTTCGCGCGCAGGCCGTCGAGGTCGTAGGAGAGCTCGCCGCCGGCGAGCCTGGACCGCTTGTCGGCCTCCCGGCGCTCGCGCTGCAGCGCCGCCCGCAGCACGTCGTCGAGCCCCTCGGCCTCGACGATCGCGGCGCCGTCGCCGTCGAGCACCAGCACGTCGCCCTGGCGGATCGTGGCGCCGCCGACGACAACGGGATCGCCGATCGTGCCGACCGCCTCCTTGGCGGCGCCTCTGACCCGCACCCACCGCGCCCAGATCGGCAGCCCGAGCTCGGCCAACTCCTCGACGTCGCGGACCGACGCGTCGGCGAGCACGGCCGCCGCCCCGCGGGCCTTGGCCTGGGTGGCAAGCAGCTCGCCGAGGAGCGCCACCGGGCGCGGCTCGGGCATCGTCAGCACCAGCACCTCGCCCGTGCGCACCGAGGCCATGGCCGCGTGGACCATCAGATTGTCGTCCTGCCCGCAGGCGACGGTCCGGGCCGGACCGGCGACACGCGAGCCCGGCACGACCCGGATCAGGTCCGCATCGACGTAGCCGCCGCGTCCGCTCGCCTCGTACACGGTCGCCGATCCCAGCCGGGCCAGCTCGACCATCCGCCGATCGCCGTCGCCCGCGCTGCCGACCGACCGCGCCGGCTCGCTCACAGCTCGCTCACCACCTGCGGGATGATCCGCGCAAACGCCTCCGCGTACCGGATCGACGAGTCGCCCGACGCCCGCCGCGCGTGGTTGGCTCGATGCTCGGCCCGTTGCGCGTAGTACGTCTGCAGGTAGGACTGGGCCCGCATCTCCGACATCGCCGCGAGCTTGGCGTCGAACGCCGAGGTGACGTCGACGAACGTCGTCGGGACGAAGTTGCACAGCTCCGGCTGATGGGGCTCGAACAGGAACAGCTGCGGCGGGGAAACGGTCTCAAACGCGCTCGGCACGCCGGCCCCCGCCGCCAGCGAGCGCGCTCGGGCGACCGCCGCGTGGGCGACCGGATGGTCGGGGTTGAACGGGTCGGTGTCGGTGTGGGTGACGAGTACGTCGGGCGCGAACTCGCGGATCTCGTCCGCGATCGCGGCCAGCGCCGCGCCATCGATCTGCAACGGGTAGTCGCCGAGGTCCAGGCAGCGGAAGTCAGCCCCGAGCGCCGCCGCCGCCCGTTCCGCCTCGTCGTGGCGGATCCGCTTGACGTCGTCGACGCTTGCGCCGGGGTCCTGCTCGTACAACGCGCCGGACTCGCCGCGCTCGCCGTAGGACAGCGAGATCACCCGCGCAACCCCGCCCGCCGCGGTGCACACGGCGATCGCGCCGCCGGCGCGCCACACGAAGTCGGCCGAGTGCGCCCCCACTACGAGCAGTCGTCGCGCGCTCACAGCGGCTCCGCCCCGGCCACGCGACGGCTGTTGACGACGGCCATCGTATGCACCTCCCGCTCGCTGAACCCGGCCGCAATCAGACGGTCGACCATGATCGCCATGCCGTCCTCCACCAGCGGATTGAACACCTGGCCGAGATCCGTCGACAGCACCGAGTGCTCAGGGCCGACGTCGCGTATGTTCGACAGCCACCGCTCCCAGCCGATCTTGCCCGTGTGCGGGGTCGTCAGGCACCGCTCGAGCAGCGCGCCCCGTGCCGCCAGCGACCGCTGATCGGCGACCGACAGGTCCTGGGCGGGGAACTCCGGGTGGGTCACCACGATCCGCTGCACCCCGGCCTCGACGGCGGCGTCGACAACGGCGAAGATCTCGTCGCGCGCCAGATGACCGGTCGCGAGCACCATCTGGTGCTTGGCGATCAGGCGCAACACCTCGCGCAGCCGATCGACGACCCGACCGTCTGCGTCGACCACCGGCACCGGCTCGATCTCGATCCCCTCGTCGCGCAGGTCGCGCTGCAACTGCACCCACACCGGCACGCTCCCGTTGCGGTGGGACGGGTCGACGTCGCGCTCGTGCGACTCGTTGACGGCGTCGACCGTCGGCAGCCACACGATTCGCGCTCCCTCGCGCCCGGCGACCTCGACCGCCAGCGGGTTCAGGCCGCCGACTGCGCGATTGAGCGTCACCGCGCCGAGCGCCTTGACGTCGGGAACGGCCGCGCGGACGACCGCGGCGCGCTCGGCGGTCGAGCCGTAGTGAGACTTGAGCACGAACCCGTCCAAGCCCAGCCGCGCGAACCGGCGCGCGAGCGTGACGTCGTCGACGATCCGCCCGACCACGTCGGGCGCGACATGGATATGGGTGTCGTAGGCGCCGCGCAGCAGCTCACGCGCCCGCCGTGACGGCGCCGCCGAGTCGCTCATCCGACCGCCCGCGTCCGATCGGGCCGCTGATCGGCGAGTGCCATGACCCGCTCGTGCAGCGCCCGGGCGACGTTGCTCAGATGCGCGCGCATCGCCCGTTCGGCCGCCTCGGAGTCGCGCGCGCAGGTCGCCTCGACGATCTCCCGGTGCTCGGCGAGCGAGTGCCGGGCGCGGCCGGCGACGAGGATCGTGCGGTACTGGAAGCGAACCATCTGCGAGTTGAGCCGCGCGGCGAGCAGCTGCACGGTCTGGTGGCCGGACGCCTGCAGGATCAGCGCGTGCAGCCGCGCGTTGGCCTCGGACATGTCCAGCAGATCACCGTGCTCGTGCAGCTGCGCCATCTCGGCGGCGATCTCGCGAAGCTGCGCGAGCTGTTCGTCGGTGGCGTGGCGCGCCGCGTGCGCGGCCGCGATCCCCTCCAGCGCCGCGCGCGCCTCGAGGATCTCGACTGCCTCGGCCTCGGACACGATCCGCACGCGGGCGCCGCGATTGGGCTCGTGGACGATCACGCGGTCCTGCTCCAGCCGCACCAGCGCGGTGCGCACGGCGCCGCGACTGACCCCGTAGCGGCGTGCGAGGTCATGCTCGACCAGCCGCTCGTTGGGCAGCAGCCGACCGCCGGCGATGTCGTCGCGCAACGCCTCGTAGGCGTCGACCGGAGCTGCGCGCCGCGCGCCGGCCACGTCAGCTGGTGTGGACCGCGGCACGCCGCCGGTTCACGAGTCTCGAGAGCACAACGGCCACGACTAGCACGAAACCGTAGAACAGCTCCTGCACGTAGTCCTGGGCCCCGAGCAGCTCCAGCCCGGACCCGCCGCTGGCCAGTAAGGACACCGACACGCCGGAACCGATCGCATTGAAGCGCCCCGGCTGGATCGTCGTCAGTCCCAGGAACGCCACCGCATATGCGGGCAGCCGCAGGGTCGTGCCCATATCTCTCTCCACTCTGTGCACAAGATTGGCAGCAATCTTGTCAATCTTCAAGTCAACAATCGATAGAGTGGCCTTGACGGCGGCGAGCGCCGGAGCGTGCGTGTCGAGTGCGAGCGACGACGCGACGGCCGTTACGCTCGCAGCCGGAGAACCCGTCCGAGGAGAGAGAGGGGGTCAGTCGTGTCGCTACGTGAGTCGCCGCCGTTTCGTGCCGATCATGTCGGGAGCCTGCTGCGGCCCGCCGAGCTCGCGCACGCGCGGGCCGAGCACCGGGCGGGACGCCTCGACGACGCCGGCCTGCGGGCGGCCGAGGATCGGGCGATCGTCGCGTTGATCGCGCGCCAGCGCAAGGTCGGGCTGCGGACCGTGACCGACGGCGAGCTGCGCCGGACCTCATGGCACATGGACTTCATCTACGCGCTGGGCGGGGTGCGCCAGGTCACCGGCGAGTCGTTGCACGTGCAGTTCCGCAGCGCCGCCGGCGACGAGTACGACTACGCGCCGCCGGCGATGGAGATCTCGACGCTGTCGCTGCCCGAGACCGTGTTCGCCGATGCGTTCCGGTTCCTGCGCGATCATGCCGATCCGTCGCAGACGCCGAAGCTGACGATCCCGTCGCCGAGCATGGTCCACTACCGCGGCGGGGACTCGTCGATCGACCGTGGCGCCTACCCGGACCTCGACGCGTTCTGGGACGATCTCGCCGCCGTGTACCAGGCGCAGGTTCGAGGGGTCTACGAGCTCGGGTGTCGCTACCTACAGCTCGACGACACGTCGCTCGCGTACATCAACGATCCCGCGCAGGCCGACCACATCCGCCGGATCGGCGGCGATCCCGACCACCTGCACGAGCACTACATCGCCAACATCAACCGGGCCTTGGCCGGCCGCCCCGCCGACCTCGCGGTCACCACGCACATGTGCCGCGGCAACAACCAGTCGATGTGGGTGGCCCAGGGCGGCTACGAGCACGTCGCCGAGGCGCTGTTCTCAGAGCTGGAGGTCGACGGCTACTTCCTGGAGTACGACGACGAGCGCTCCGGCGGCTTTGAGCCGCTGCGCTTCGTGCCGGCCGGCAAGCAGGTCGTACTCGGGCTGGTGACCACCAAGCGCGGCGAGCTGGAGGACCCCGACATGCTCAAGCGCCGGATCGAACAGGCCGCCCAGCACGTCGACATCGAGCAGCTGTGCCTGTCCCCGCAGTGCGGGTTCTCCTCGACCGAGGAGGGCAATCGGCTCACCGCCGATCAGCAGTTCGCAAAGCTCGAGCTGATCGTCCGCGTCGCGGACGAGATCTGGGGCCGGTAGGCGCCCGCGCTTCCTGGGAAGATCGCCAAACCAGGGGCCTTCACGGCGAGTTGACCGTTCGTGGACGGCGGGCGGCGTACTCGCAACCAATCCACCGACAGCGGGCGTGACTTGGCAGCTTTCTCCAGACTTTCACCCCGTCCCATTGCGGTCGTTTCCTTCGGCGTCGACCAGTTGAGGGCTCCTCGTCACCCACAGCAGGTGGCGATCGCTCAAAAACCGCCGCCGGTGCGGGCTTGACGTACGCGGCTGGGTCGGGCTAGCCCTGCGTCGGCTGCTCGGCGCCCGCCGCAGCGGCCTGCTCGGCCTTGCCCTGCGCGGTCAGCTCGTCGGGCTCTGGCAGGTGCAGCGGCGGCGCCGACTCGGCCGTCAGCTGCCGGCGCATGTCGTCGGCGTCGTAGTAGAGCGTCTCCTGCGCGATCTTGCCGTCGCGGCGGGTGACGATCGTCGCGCCGTTGATCGAGATCCGGCGCCCGGTCGCCGGCAGGTTGTAGTACGGGCCGCTGTGCGTGCCCGTCACCTCCCAGATCGCGACGAGGTCGGAGCCCTGCGTCCACCGGTCGGTGACGTTCAGCGTGACGTCCGAGAGCGCGATCATCTCCGCGGTCTTGTGGACCGCGATCGCGGCCTTGCCGACGAGCGGCTTGCCGAACAGCGGGTCGTTGACCACCGCGTCGTCGCAATAGTCGAGCATGATCTTGGCGACCGCGAGCCGCCGGCGCTCGACGGCCGTCAGATCATCCGCGGTCGACTCGGCCGCGGCGGCCGAGCCGACCTGTGTGCAATCGCCCTCGGTCTCGCTCAACGAGCGGACTGCAGCGCGATGTGGCGCTGGTGCAGCGCGACCTGGTTGGTCGCCGGGATGCCGGCCAGGTGGTTGGCCTGATTCGGCGCAACGGCACGGTTCGGCGTCGGCGTGCCGGGCGAGCTCTCGACCGCCTGGACGAGCAGCGCGGCGCCTGCCGCGGTCGCGCCGGCGGCTACGAGCGCGGCGAGGACCTGGTTGCGCGTGAGGCGCTTCGCGCGCAAGCCGGCGATGAGCTCGTCGGCCGAGGAAGAGGCGATCACGGTGGCGGACATCTGTGGTTCTCCTTGCGGACGACCTGCACGACGTATACGGAAGCCGCCTCAGGTTACGTCAGCGTCTACACCCCTGTCAATGGCCGGCGTCGAAGTTTGGACACACAGCTCACCAAGGGGTGAGCCGGATGTCCAAGCTTCTCGCCCGAGCCGACGCGCTCACCCTTCGGCGGCCTGCTCCTCGTTGATCTTGTCCTCGAGTTGGGCCATCACGTCGGGGTCGCGCAGGGTCGTGACGTCGCCGAGCGCGCGGCCCTCGGCGATGTCGCGCAGCAGCCGGCGCATGATCTTGCCCGAGCGGGTCTTGGGCAGGTCGTCGGCCCACACGATCCGCCGCGGTCGAGCGAACTTGCCGATCCGCTCCGCGACGGTCCCGCGGATCTCCTCGATCAGTTCGTCGGAGCCGGCGAGATCGCCCTCGAGCGTCACGAACGCGCAGATCGCCTGGCCGGTGTCCTCGTCGGTCTGCCCGATCACGGCCGACTCGGCGACTTTCGGGTGCGCGACGATCGCCGACTCCACCTCGGCCGTCGACAGCCGGTGGCCGGAGACGTTGACGACGTCGTCGATGCGGCCGATCACCCAGAAGTAGCCGTCCTTGTCCTTGCGGGCGGCGTCGCCGACCAGATACGTCGTCTCGCCGAACTTCGAGTAGTAGGTCTCGACGAAGCGGTCGTCCTCCTTGTAGAGCGTGCGCAGCATCGACGGCCACGGCCGCGTGAGCACCAACAGCCCCTGGCCGTCGGATACCGGCTTGCCCTCGCGCTCGTCGACGACGTCGGCCTCGATCCCCGGGAACGGGCGCGTCGCCGAGCCCGGCTTGGTGGAGACGATCCCCGGCAGCGGCGTGATCATGATCCCGCCGGTCTCGGTCTGCCACCAGGTGTCGACGATCGGGCAGCGGCCGCCGCCGATCACCTTGTGGTACCACAGCCACGCCTTCGGGTTGATCGGCTCGCCGACCGACCCGAGCAGCCGCAGCGAGCTCAGATCGAACTTCTCGACGTGCTCGACGCCCCACTTCATGAACGCCCGGATCGCGGTCGGGGCGCAGTACAGCACCGAGACCTTGTAGCGCTCGCACAGCTCCCACCAGATGCCCTTGTGCGGATAGTCCGGGGCGCCCTCCCACATCACCGAGGTGACTCCGTTGGCCAACGGCCCGTAGACGATGTACGAGTGGCCGGTGACCCAGCCGACGTCGGCCGCGCACCAGTAGATGTCCTGCTCGGGCTTCATGTCGAACACGAGCCGGTGGGTGGCGCTGACGCCGGTCATGTAGCCGCCCGTCGTGTGCAGGACTCCCTTCGGCTTGGCGGTCGAGCCCGACGTGTACAGCACGTACAGCGGATGCTCGGCCTCGAGCTCGGTGGCCGGGCACTCGGCGTCGGCGGCCTCGCAGATCTCGTGGTACCAGACGTCGCGGCCCTCCTGCATCTCGCAGTCGGTGCCGGTCGACTTGACGACGACGATGTGCTCCAGCGAGTCCAGGCCGCCCATCGCCTCGTCGACGGCCTGCTTGATCGGCGCGGTCTTGCCCTTGCGCCGCGCGCCGTCGACGGTGATCAGCGCCTTGGCCTCGGAGAACTCCATCCGCTCGCGTACGGAGTCCGCGCTGAAGCCCCCGAACACGACGTTGTGCGGCGCGCCGATCCTTGCGCACGCGAGCATCGCGACCACGACCTCGGGGATCATCGGGAGATAGATGCCGACGATGTCGCCCTTGCCGACGCCCAGGTCCTTGAGCGCGTTCGCGAACCGCTGTACGTCGCGATGCAGGTCCGCGTACGTGATCTCCTTCGACTCGCCCTCCTCGCCGTGCCAGTGGTAGGCGACGCGATCGCCGTTGCCCGCCTCGACATGCCGGTCCAGGCAGTTGTAGGAGGCGTTGATCGTGCCGTCCGCAAACCACTTGTAGAACGGCGGGTTGGACTCGTCGACGTCCTCGGTCGGCTCCTTGAACCAGTCGAGCTGGAGCGCCTGCTTGCGCCACCAGCCCTTCCAGTCTCGCTCGGCCTCCTCGTAGACCGTCGGGTCTGACAGCAGCGCGTGCTGCGCGAACTCCGCCGGCGGATCGAAGGTCTCGATCGCGAGCATCTCCTCCAGCTGCGCCTCGAGGGTCGCGTCGCCCGATGCCGTGTCAGTCATAGCCACTCTCCTGTGGTGCTCGGAGCCCGGCTGCGCCGGTCGGGCGATCCGCGCCCGAGCCGGCGCCCGCGCCGCTGTTGTTGTCGCTGCCGTTCTCTTTGAGTTTTACTCCCCGTGTTGCGCGATCGCAGCCCGGCCGGTCAGCGGGACGACCGGCAACAGGGTCCTGCCGTGCGTCTCGTTGATCACCAACGCCGCCGACGTGTACCAGGCGATCACCGCGCACGCGGTCGTCACGTAGCCGCCAATGTGCGTGATCGTGGTGTGGCCGGAGCCCAGCATGCCCCAGCCGAGCAGGGCGTAGGCGACCCACAACGTCAGGAACACGAGGTTGACCGCGACCGTCGTGCGGAAGCTCGCGATCCACATGTAGAACGTGAAGAACCCCCAGCAGAACAGGTAGAGCGCGATCGAGTGGTCAGCCCCCAGGGCGCCGGCTCCCTTGATCGTCTCCGGCAGGAAGAACTGCAGCAGGAACACGAACGAGATCCAGAACCCGCCGTATGAGCTGAACGCGACCGCGGCAAACGTGTTGCCCTCGCGGAACGCCCACATACCGGCGAGCAGCTGCACGAGCCCGCCATACGCCGCCGCGACGCTCAGCACCGTGGTCGTATCGCCGGCGCTGACCGCGTTGGCGTTGACCAGCCCGAGCATGAACGTCGTCAGCGCAAACCCGGCCAGCCCCAGCGGCGCCGGGTCGCCCGGCATCCACCAGCCGTTACGGATCGGTCCCGGGGCCGCCGGGGGCACAGGTCCCGCGGGCGTCGTACCGCTGCCTTCCATCGCTCCTCCCTCCGCTCGTTTATCCGAGATGCTCGTTTATCCGAGATGAGGTCCACTGTCGCACCGGGACCCCGAGGCGAGCAAGGCAAGTGGTATGGGTAGGTACCTCAGCGCCCCGCGCGCGGTAACTCAGAGCACAATCTGCGGGCGTTTGGAGCCCGCGCGCAACATTAATTGCGGCGCTTGCGCTTGCGTTTGGAGGTGCTCGAGCGACTGCGCTGCGCAGGTTGTGACTGCGACTCCGACGCATCGCCGTCGATCGTGGGTGGCTCGGCCACCGATACGGCCGCAGTGTCGGCGGCGGGCGCACCGCGTTTGCCGCCCGCGCCGCCGCGCTTCCCCGCGCCGCCGCGCTTGCCGGCGCCGGCGGTCCCCTTTCCCGTCCCGCCTCCGCGCCGCCGTGCGCGCGCCTCCTCGGCCGCGGCCGCACGCCGCGCGCGCATCTCGTTGGACGACGGCCACGGTTCGGCCTTGCCCGTGCGCCACGCCGGCGGCACGCCTCCGCCCCAGTGGCCGGTCAGCAGGTAGCCGACCGCCAGCAGCCAGCCCATCTGCACGACCGGCACGACGATCAGCGGCAGCACGATCAGCACCCCGGCGAAGATCCCGATGTAGGCCAGCGGCCGCGGCAGCAGGCCGACCTTCATCGCCTGCCACGAGATCAGCACGACCGATACCGCCAGCAGCAGCGCTCCGACCTGGGCGCCGATCTGCAACGCCAGCAACCCCGAGCCGCCCGTCAGCCGGCTCGCCTCGTCGTAGGTCTGGGCGCCGCTGGAGACGAACGTGTCGACCTTGGCGTGCAGCACGATCGGGTTGACGATCCCGCAGATCGCGGACACCGCTCCGCCCACCACCGCGATCACGGGAACGAACATCGACGTCTCGGGCCGGCGCGCCTTCGCGCATCGGAACAGGTACACGACCGTGATCGCGGTCGCGATCTCGAACAGCGCGTTGAGCACGCCTCCGATCACGTCGAGGTAGCCGCGCTTGTGGTCGGTGATCAGGCCGAGCGTGAGCTCGTTGACCTTCGCGTGCGGACCGACGAGACCGACGATCCCGCCCGCCATCACGAGCACGCCGGCCGCGATCGCGATCGCGGCCTGCCGGTTGCGGACGCGACCCTCGTACTGGAGCTGGGCTTCGGCGGACATCGGCGGGCGGCCAATGGTAGTGATCGCCCGCGGAAGCACGCTCCGCATCGCGGCGCCGTCTGGCGGCGATCGCCCGCCGCTGCTGGCCTCGGAGGCCGCAGTCCGCGGACGGCTACCATTTGGCGTATGGAAGGAAGTGGCTTCGGCGGTCTGTTCGGCGATCCCGACGACCTGCAGCGGCGTCTCGGTGAGTTCGCCGAGCAGATGCAGGGCGCGCAGCGACTCGCGTGGGCCGACAACGCGATCAAACTGGCCGTCGATCTGACGATGGCCGCGATCAACCGCGTCAACATCCAGGGGACGACGGAGCAGCAGACCGAGCAGCTTCGGTCGGTGATGGCAGTGATCTTCCCCGAGGCCGTGACACTCGTGCGCGAGGCGCGCGAGGGCCTGCAGTAACCGCCCTCCGGGCAGACGTTCGGTATGCAACGGATCTCGTCGCATCAGGCACTCGTGCGTGCGGCCACGGTGGCCGTCGCGGTCGTCGTGCTCGTGCTCGCGGTCGCCGCGTGCGGCGGCTCGAGCAGCAGCTCGACGACGAAGACCGCCCACAAGCGCCACAAAACCGCACCGAAGACGCGCTCGACGACGACCGCCACGGCGACGTCGACCGCCACCGCCACGCAGACGCAGTCCTCGACGACGACGGCGCCCGCGACCGCGACCCAGACGACGCCGGCGACCGGCACGCAGACCTCCGGCGGCGGCGCCCCGGTCTCTCCGGCGCACACCCAGCCCCAGCAGACCACGCCGCACCACGACTGCACGTCCGGGCCGGACTGCAACCCGAGCGGGACGCCGAACATGCCGGGCAGTTCCTCGCCGGTCAACGGCAAATGCCCGGCGGGCACCAGCTACGTGCCGCCCCAAGACAACGGGCCGGCGCTGTGCGTGCCGACCGGGACCGCGACGACCGGCGGCAAGTCCGGCGCGGCAGGGGCGGCGTCGGCGGGCGCCGCCGAGACGATCCCGAGTCAGTAGCCCGCGACGCTGTCGGGGCGTCGCGCCACGACGCTGTCGGGCGCGGGGGCGGCCACGCAGTCGGGTGCCGGCGCGGCCACGCCGTCGGACGCCGACGCGTTCCGCAGCTCAGGCGACCGCGTCGAGCGCATCGAGCACGAGCGAGTCGTGCTCGCCCGGCTTGACCTTGCGCAGCACCTGCTCGATCGTGCCGTCAGGCCCGATCACGAACGTCGTGCGCTCGTTGCCCATGTACTCGCGCCCGTACATCGACTTCTTGACCCACACCCCGTAGGCCTGCGCGACCGCGTGATCCTCGTCGCCCAGCAGCGGGAACCCGAGCCCGTACTTGGCGTCGAACTTCGCGATCTTCTTCGGCGCGTCGGGCGACACCCCGAGCACGACCGCATCGGCCCGCTCATAGTCGGCGCGATGGTCGCGCACGCCGCACGCCTGCGTCGTGCATCCGGGCGTGTCGGCCTTCGGGTAGAAGTACAGGACAACGCGGTGGCCGCGAAACTGCGACAGCGTCACCGGGTCGCCGTTCTGGTCGGGCAGCGTGAAGTCGGGCGCTTGCACTCCGGGTTCGAGCATTGGTCCGATGCTAGCCCGCAGCGGCCCGACGTCAGTCCCGCGCCGCGGTCGCTCGACCCGCCCGCGCTGCCCGCTCCGGCGGCCACGTCTCATCGCCGAACTGGGCCGCGAAATCCGCCGTTGGCGACGGCTGCGGGAGTGGCATGCACTCGCCGCCTTTCTACCAAACGCGGAGCCAAGTTGGCGATAAATCCAGGTGCGCCGCGCTACTTCAACAGCCGTGACAACCGCCGGTCCTTGAGCACCTTGCCCTCGGTCTGGCACGTCGGGCAGTAGCACATCACGTAGTCCTCGTAGAACACCGCCTCGATCTCCGTCCCGTCACGCGGGCAGGGCTCGCCGTTGCGCCGGTGGACGCGCAGCGGCATCGGCAGCTTGTCTCCGATCGGCAGCGCGATGTGCTCCTCGTAGTGAGCCAGCGCCCTGCCGAGCTGCTCGACGATTGCGTCGCGCAGCCGCTCGGCCTCGTCGTCGGACAGCTCCGAGCCGCGCTTGAACGGCGACAGCTTCGCCGCGTGCAGGATCTCGTCGACCCAGGAGCGGCCGATTCCCGCGATCACGCGCTGGTCTCGCAGCAGCGCGTGCAGCGGCCGCGGCGCGTCGAGCAGCGGCCGCAGCGGCGGCGGATCCGGGTATGCCTCGGGCCCGAGCGTCTCGAGCGTCTCCTCGGCGGCGAGCCCCTCGCCGGTGAGCAGCTTCACCCACGCGGCCTGCTTGGTGCCGAATTCCCTCAGGCGCAGCTCGCGCCCGTCGTCGAGGCGCAGCAGCAGCCGCGACGTTCGATCGCGCAGAGACGCGCGCGTGTCGAACAGCTGCAGCCGGCCGGCCGACATCAGGTGGACGAGCATGTGCAGATCGCCGTCGAAGTCGATCACGAACAGCTTGCCGCGGCGGCGGACGCCGGTGATCGCCTTGCCCTCGATCGCGCTCAGCGGCGGGTCGAAGCTGCGCAGCGCGTTGATTCCCGGCGTCAGCGCCGACTCGACCGTATGACCGGCGATCGCCTCGCCGATCCGGCGCGCCGTGATCTCCACCTCAGGCAACTCGGGCATTGCACCATCGAGCGTACCCACCACCCTTTTCGGGCAATGTTCGCCGCCGTTCAGGATCGCTTTACGCAGCCGATGAAGACTCATGGCGCGATGACTGACCTACTTGCAATCTTCGGACCGACCGACACCGACTCCGAGCTGCTGACCGAGATCGAGCGCATGCGGCCATCCCGCGTGACCGTGCTGATCGAGGGCGCCGACGGCGACTGGGCGAGCGACGACAGCTATGCCGGCGAGGCGCTGCGCGAACGGATGGCGGCGCTGATGGCGCTGATCGAGCGCCGCACGCGCGCGACCGTGGTCGGCGTCGCCGGCGACCGTCACCAGCTCGCCGGTTGGCGCTTTGACCGCGAGGTCTGCGCGCGGATGCCGGTCGCGGCCTGAGCGCACGACCGACGCGCGCCGGGAGCGGCGCGGACATCGGGGCACCGGCGGCTGCCCGCCACCGACACACGGCCGCCGGTGCCCGGGTGCCCGCCCGCTCCCGCAGACGCTCTCGGGCGGGATCAACTCGCCGCGCCACTGTCTAGGCTGGCGCGTCGATGCCGGTCACCCTCGCTCCAGACGACGTCGTCGCCACCCACGAGCAGGGCCTCGCCAACGCGCGCGAGCCGCTGCTGGTGATCGAACCGCTGCGGCGGTTCTTGCGTGAGCACGGGCTCGACGCACCCACTGACCTGGGCGCCGAACCGATCGGCGACGGGCATTCGAACGTTACGTTCGCGCTCGGCACCGGCGTCGTCTTGCGGCGGCCGCCGCGCGGGCCGCTACCCCCGTCCGCCCACGACGTGCTGCGCGAGGCTCGGTTGCTGCGCGCGCTTGAGCCGACCGACGTGCGCGTGCCGCGGATCCTCGCGGTCTGCGACGACGAGACCGTGATCGGCGCTCCGTTCTACGTGATGGAGCTCGTCGAGGGCGAGGTGATCACCGACGCGGTCCCCGCCGCGCTCGACGACTCCGAGCAACGGCGGCGGATCGCCGACCAGCTGATCGACGGGCTCGTCGAGGTGCACCGCGCCGACTGGTCGCGGCTCGGCCTCGAGGGCTTCGGCAAGCCGACCGGCTACCTCGAGCGTCAGCTGCGCCGATTCACCGGGCTGTGGGAGCACAATCGCACGCGCGACCTGCCGGAGGTCGCGCAGGTCGCCAGCTGGCTCGCCGATCATCTGCCCCAGTCGCCGCCCGCGGCGATCGTCCATGGCGACTACCGGCTCGGCAACACGATCTACGGCTCCGACGCGCCGGCGCGGCTGGTGGCGATCCTCGACTGGGAGATGGCGACGATCGGCGACCCGCTCGCCGACGTCGGCTACCTGATGAGCCACTGGACCGAGCGCGACGACGAACCGCACACGTTCACGCTGCAATCGGTCACGACCGAGCCCGGATTCCCGACCCGGTCACAGCTGCTCGAACGCTACGAGCGCGCCTCCGGGCTGCCCGTCGAGCACCTCGACTGGTACGTGGCGCTGGCAGTCTGGAAAGCGGTTGTGTTCATGGAGGGCAACTACAAACGGGCGCTTCAGGGCTCGACCGATGACCCGTACCTGAAGACGTTCGGCGAGGGCGTCGCAGAGCTTGCTCGCCGCGCGCTGACGATCACCCGCGCGGGGTTCTAGTGGATTCGTATCGCGGCGACGATCGACGACTGCGCGCGGTCCGCGTCTGCGCGACGCTGCTGCTCGCTTGCACCGCGCCGCTGCTCGCCGGGTGCGGCTCGAGGACGCTGTCGGCCGGCCAGCTGCATCACCGGGCCGCGCGCATCTGCACGTCGGCGCAGCAGCGCAGCGAGTCGATTCCCGCGCCGGACGAGCCCGAGAAGGCGGCGCGCTTTTTGCGGCGGGGCATCGCCGCGCTGGCCCCACAGCTGACCGCGCTGCACAAGCTCAAGCCACCCGACGAGCTCGCCGACGACTACGACGCGGCGTTGCGCGCCTCAGACCGGGAGCTGTCGCTGCTGCGCTCGACGCTGCACGCGCTCGACCACGGCGAAGACCCGGTGATGGCGATTCGGGCGCTGCAGCGCAAGCTCGATCCTGACGAGGACGCGGCGGCGGGCGCCTGGCGCGCGGTCGGTGTCCACGCCTGTACGACGCTGACGGGCTGAGCCGCGATGGGTCGCGTGCTCGCGGTGCTGTCCGCCGCCGCGACCGCCAACCGGCTCCGCGGCGCTCGCAACCCCCTTGACGCGGGTGGTCGCGCGCGGTCAGTCGTTTGGCGCGGGCGAGATCAACACCGGCCGACCGCTGTGGGCGAGCACCGCGCGTGACACCGAACCGAGCAGCGCGGTCCTGATCGCCCCGCGGCCGCGGGTGCCGCACACGATCAATCTCGCGTCGAGCTCGTCGGCGACCTCGATGATCTTCGCCCACGGTGCGCCCGCCGCCCGCTCGACACGGACGGTCGCGCTATGACCCGCCTCTCGCGCAAGCTCCGCGGCCTCCTCGGCGCCCGCGCGCGCGGCGCGCTCCTCGGTCTCGTCGACCTTGCTCTCCTCGTCGAACGCGAACGTGGCGAAGCTGCCGCCCTCCGACAGCTTTGCGACGAGCGGCTGCCAGACGGTGAGGATCACGACCTCGGTCGGCGCCAGCAGCCCGCGAATCGCCTCGAGGCTGTGGCGGGAGTGGTCGGAGCCGTCGTAGCAGACGAGCGCGGGGCCGGCGGAAGCGGATGTCATGAGCGCGAACGTAGCAGCGGCCGCGCCAGCAGGTCAGTCGCGCTCGCCGCGGCCGTACAGCGTCTTGAACATCCGCCGCAGCAGCATCGTCGCGCGGCGGCTGTAGGGGAACATCCACGGGTCGCGCTTGAGTGCGAACCGGTTGACCAGCAGTGACTGGGTCCGGCAGTACTTGCGGATCCCTCCGGCGCCGTGGCGGGTGCCCAGCCCCGAGCTCTTCCAGCCGCCCATCGGCAGCTTCAGCGCCATGTAATTGCTCTGCACGTCGTTGACGCACACGGTGCCCGCTTCGATCCGGCGCGCGAGCTGCTCGCCGCGCTCCAAATCCTTGGTCCAGACGCTCGCCTGCAGCCCGTACTCCGAGTCGTTGGCGAGGCGAATGCCCTCCTCGGCGCTTGAGACCTTCATGATCGGCAGCGTCGGCCCGAATGTCTCCTCGCGCATGATCCGCATCGTGTGGTCGACATCGACGAGCACCGTCGGCTCGTAGAAGCGGCCATGCTCGGCGTGGCCGTTGCCACCGGTCAGCACCCGCGCGCCTTTCTGCACCGCGTCGGCGACGTGATCTGAGACGATCTCCAGCTGCGGCCCGAAGATCACAGCGCCGACCTCGACCGTGCCCGGCTCGGTCGCTGGACCCTGGCGCAGGCCGCGGACGGTCTCGGTCACCTTGGAGACGAACTGGTCGTATACCGGCTCCTCGACGTAGCAGCGCTCGACCGAGATGCAGACCTGGCCGGCATTGTTCATCGAATAGAACGCGGCGGCGTTGGCCGCACGGTCGATGTCGGCGTCGGCGCAGACGACCATCGGGTCCTTGCCGCCGAGCTCCAGGTAGCACGGGATCAGCCGCTCGGCGGCCGCCTTCATCACCTTCGTGCCGGTCCGGGTGGAGCCGGTGAACATCAGGCAGTCGACCTGCTCGATCAGCGCGGCACCGGTGGCGCCATCCCCGGTCGCCACCTGGAAGATGTCGTCGGGCAGGCCGCATTCGCGCATCATCTCGGCCATCAGGGCCGAGCTCAGCGGCGTCACCTCCGACGGCTTGAGGATCACCGCGTTGCCGGCCATCAGCGCCGGGATACAGTCGCCGAACGAGTTGGCGATCGGGTAGTTCCAGGGGCCGATGACGCCGACCAGCCCGTGCGGCTCGTAGCGGACCACGAGCTTCTTGCCGGCCATCAGCGGGTTGTTGAAGGCGGGCACCCGTTCGTCGGCCAGATACCCCTCGGCCTCCTTGGCCCAGAACCCAAGCGCGACCGACGTGTAGCCGAGGTCGGCCAGCTGCGCGTCCTCGTAGGTCTTGCCGGTCTCGGAGACGACCACGTCGAGCACCCGCTCGGCGTTGTCGAGGATCCACTTCTGCGCGCGGCGCATCACCCTCGCGCGGCCGGGGAAGCCGATCGCGGCCCACTGCGGCTGCGCCTCGCGGGCCGCGGCCGCCATCCGCGCAAGCTCTGCCGGCCCGAGCACCGGGACCGTCGAGACGACGGCGCCGGTGGCCGGGTTCTCGACCCCGATCGTGTTCGTCCCGGCGCTCGTCTTGCTCGCTGCGCTCGTGTCGGGCGCGGCGCCGGTCGTTTCGGCAGCGGCCATGATCAGTCCAGCTGGATCGACTCGATCGACGGCGGGTCGAGCGGCTTGTCGCCGGGTCCGGTCGGCGTTTGCTCGATCGCGTCGACCGCGTCCATCCCGGCCGTCACCTCGCCGAATACCGTGTGCTTGCCGTCCAGCCAGTCGGCTTTCTCGGTCGTCACGATGAAGAACTGGGACCCGTTCGTGTTGGGGCCTGCGTTCGCCATCGCCAGCGCCCCGCGCACGACCTTGTGATCGTTGATCTCGTCCTCGAACGTGTAGCCGGGACCGCCGCGGCCAGTGCCCTCGGGGCAGCCGCTCTGGACCATGAAGTCCGGGATCACCCGGTGGAAGATGATGCCGTCGTAGAAGCCCTCGCCCGACAGCTTGCGGAAGTTCTCGACCGTCTTGGGCGCATCGTCGTCGAACAGCTCGAACTCGATCGTGCCCGCGGTGGTGTTCATCTTGAGCTTGCTCATGCCTATGAACATACGGGATCCCGCGGGGCCGTCCATGGCCGCCGCGGGATCGGGATCTGCGCCTCTTGATGCCGCGGTCGGGGCACGACCGCGACGGATCTCAGATCAGCTCGGGTTGATCTGCACCGCGTCGAGCGCGGCGGTGACGCTCGTCGTCGGCAACGTGGCGCTCCCGGGCTTCGCCGTGCAGGCGACCGTGGCGGTCCCCGACGGGCCGGCGAGCTGCAGCGGGATCGAGACGTTGGTCGTGGTGTTGGGGGTGCCGACAACCGTCGCCACACGCGTCTGCGTGTTCGAGCCGACGGCCAGCGTGCAGGTGACCTGCACGCGCTGGGGGTTGCCGGTGACGCCAGAGACCGCCACCGTCGGGTTGGCGAACGTCATGTAGTTGACGCCGGCCGGCAGCGACAGCGACGTGATCGTCGTCGGCCCGGTCGCCGACGCGCTGATCGCCGCGGTGTTGCTCGTGGTCTGCAGCCCCGAGGGCAGCGACGCGTTGCAGTTCACCTTGCCGGTCTTCTCGATCGTGCCGATCGCCGAGCCGGCGCCGCACTTGCCGTTGACGCGCTCCTGGAGCTGTCCGACGTTCGCGCGGACCCGGCCGACCGAATTCGGCTGGATCTTGCGGAACGTCACCGCGTTCTTGGCGATCTTGCTGTTGGTGACCGCGTTCTTCTTCAGCTGCGCGGCGCCCACGCTGTTGTTGGGGATCGACACGGCCGCGTAGCCGGCCCCGCCCAGTGAGACGAACAGTGCCACGCACGAGACGAGCAGCGCCGCCGACGGACGCCGGCGCAGAATTGAGGGCAATCGCAAGGGATGACCTCCCGTTGTTGGGGGATGCCCGCCGGTCACGGGCCTGACCCCCTTCCCAACACGGCCACGTCACCGCGGTTGCGCGCGGTCGCACGACCGTTGACACCGAGCTGACATCGAGATCGGTCCGGGTGTCCAATTAGTCGCACATACGGCGACTTTCGGACACCAACGGATCGCGCTCAAGTGCGCGCGAGCTCGAAGCGCAGCACGTGGCCGCGGACCTCGGTTCCGCCGGCCCGCTCGACGACCCGCTCAGCGTCGGCGGCGGGAACCTCGACGAGCGCAAACCGTTGCAGCATCCGCACGTTGGAGACCGCCTCGCCGTCGAGCGAGCTCGACGATGTGATCGCGTGGATGATGTCCGACGGCTCAAGGCCCGCGTGCAGGCCGCCGGAGACGATCAGCTTCGCGTTCGGTCCGGCGCCGTTGGCGCTCGCCGACACGTGTGGCTTGGAGTGCCGGCGCGGAGGCGGCGTCGCCGGCGTCGGCGCGACCCGCGCGTCCTTGACCCACGGCGACAGCTTCACGCCTGCGTGGCGCTCGATCGCCTGGATGTCGCGCTGCTGACGCGGCTCGTAGAACGTGATCGCGCGGCCGCTGCGCCCCACTCGCCCGGTGCGGCCGATGCGGTGCACGTACACGTCGGGCGAGGTCGGCACGTCGTAGTTGATGACGTGCGAGATGCCGGAGATGTCAAGCCCGCGGGCGGCGACGTCGGTGGCCACCAGCAGCGGCACGGCGCCGTTCTTGAACGCGATCATGACGCCGTCGCGCGCGCCCTGGGTCATGTCGCCATGCAGCGCGCGGACGTTGAAGCCGCGATCGCGCAACGTCCTGAACAGCTGGTCGCAGCGGATCTTGGTACGCACGAACACCAACGCCTGCTCGGGCCGCTCGGCGTCCAGCACCCCGATCAGCGCATCGGTCTTCTCACGCGCGCTCACCTCCAGCGCGAACTGCTCGACGGTGTCGACCGTGAGCGTCGCGGCCTTGACCTTGATCGTCACCGGGTCGTACAGGTACTGGTCGGCGAGCCGCCTGATCTCGAGTGGCATCGTCGCCGAGAACAGCGCCGTCTGGCGGCTGGACGGCGTCAGCGCGAGGATCCGCTCGACATCCTCGAGGAAGCCGAGGTCGAGCATCTCGTCAGCCTCGTCGAGCACCACGAACCGGCACGCGTGCAGGACGAGAGAGTGGCGGCTGATCAGGTCCTTGACGCGCCCGACGGTCCCCACCACGAGCTGGCCGCCGGCGCGCAGCTGCGCCTGCTGGGAGCGAATCGGCGCGCCGCCGAACACCGCGACGACATCGATGCCCTTGCGCTTGCCGTACGCCCGCAGCGCCTGCGTGACCTGGATGCACAGCTCGCGCGTCGGCGTCAGCACCAGGCCCTGGACGTCGCCGTCCTCGGCGTCGGCGTACTGCAGCATGGGCAGCCCGAACGCGGCCGTCTTCCCCGAGCCGGTCTGCGCCTGCCCAATCACGTCGAGCCCCTCCAGCAGCGGGGGGATCGCCTGCTCTTGGATCGGGCTGGGGGCTTCATAGCCGACGTCTGCAAGCGCGCTCAGCAGGTCGGGCTCGAGGCCGAGGTCGACGAACGAGGTCATTGGCGTGGAAGATAGACGGAACCGTCGGGTCCACCCTCGCCTACGGGGCGGGGGCCTTCGGCGCGAACGGCCGCAGATCGATCTGCGCGTCGCCCTCGACGATCAGCTCCGCGACCGCCCGGCCCGTGGTCGGCGCCAGCGTGACGCCGAGCATGTTGTGACCGGCGGCGACGAAGATCCGGCGCGCGCGGTCAAGCGCGCCGATCAGCGGCAGCCCGTTCGGCGTCATCGGGCGCGGCCCCATCCACTCCGCCGTGCGCTGCTCCCATGCCGCGCCACGCAGATACGGCCGCGCCGCCGCGACGATCGCCTGCACGCGCCGTGGGTCGAAGCGGTCATGGGCGCAGTCGAGCTCCATCGTCCCGGCGATCCGGGTGCCGCCGTCGGCGCGCGGCGCGACCGAGACGTGTGCGGCCTCGAGGTAGATCAGGTGGCGAGGCGCTTGCTCGATCGCCACGCGGAAGCTGTATCCCTTGCCGGGGAAGATCGGCACCCGCGCGCCGATGGTGCGCGCCAGCGACGTCGTCCACACGCCGGCGGCCAGCACCGCCACGTCGGCGTCGACGCGCCCCTGCGTGCTCTGCACCTGCACGCCGGCGCCGTGCGGCCCGAGCGCGGTCACACGCGCGCCCTCGCGGATCTCGACGCCGTCCTCGCGCAGCCGCGCGACGAGCCCGTCGACCAGCGCCGACGGGTCGATCGTGATCTGACCGTCGACCCGATAGCCGTGCACACCGCCGCTCAGACACGGCTCGGTCTCGTTGAGCTCGTCCTGGGTCAGGACGTCGCTCGTCGACGCCGCGATCGCCGGCGACCACCGCAGCAGCTGATCGCGCCCGGCCCGCGCAGCCGCGCGCGTTGCATGGGCGACCAGGTACGGCCGATCGTTGATGTGCAGCTCGATCCCTGCGGCCGCGAGCTCCCGATACAGGCTGACGGCGCCGCGCGACAGCGACCCGAGCGCGTGGACCCCGGCGGCGAACGCGCTACGGCGCGAGCTCCAGGCAAAGCCGACCAGAAAGCGAGCGAGCGCCGCGCATGCCTGCGGACGCACGTACAGGGCGCTGTCGCGTCGGTGCAGCGTGCGCAGCGAGCCGGTGACGATGCCCGGCGACGGCAGCGGCCAACCCAGGTCCGGGCACACCTCCCCGGCGTTCCCCCGCGAGGCGCCGCTGCCGGCGCGGTCGCGCTCGAGTACCGTGACCGGGACCCCGGCCGCCCGCAGATGGTACGCCACGCAGAGCCCGATCACGCCGCCGCCGACGACGACCACGTGGTCCGGTGTCTGTGCGCGGGGCCCGCTCAACGGGTGGCACCGTACCGCGTCCGCCTCGCCACGCGCTGGACGCCGTTCGGTGCTAGGTTCGGAACCAAACCATTTGGCTCCTAAGCTTCGCCGCTAGCCCGTGTCCGACTCCGCAGCCGATCCCGATCGCATTGACGCCCACGTGTGGCGCATCAGCGCCGTCGTCGTGCTCGGGTCGATCATGTCGATCCTCGACACGACGATCGTCAACGTCGCGCTCGACACGCTGCACCGCGACCTGCACACGACGCTCGACAACATCCAATGGATCGCGACCGCGTACCTGCTGGCGCTGGCGGCCGTGATCCCGGTGTCGGGCTGGGCGGCGCGGCGGTTCGGCGCCAAGCCGATCTACCTGCTGTCGCTGGTGTTGTTCACCGCCGGCTCGGCGCTGTGCGGGATCGCGTCGTCGGCGACCGAGCTGATCGTGTTCCGGGTGCTGCAGGGCGTCGGCGGCGGCATGATCTTGCCGGTCGGGCAGCTGATGATGGCCGAGGCCGCAGGCCCGCGGCGGATGGGGCGGGTGATGAGCATCGTGTCGGTGCCGGCGATGCTCGCGCCGATCCTCGGTCCGACGATCGGCGGGCTGATCATCGACGACGTGCACCTGTTCGGGGTCACGAGCTGGCACTGGATCTTCTTCGTCAACGTGCCGATCGGCGTCGTCGCCGTGCTGTCGGCGATCCGGGTGCTGCCGACGGTCGCGCCGCGGACCACCGAAAGCCTGGACTACCTCGGGCTGGTGTTGATGGCGGCCGGGATCCCGGCGATCGTGTACGGCCTCGCCGAGGTCGGCGAGACCGGCAGCTTTGGCTCGGTCAAGGTGATCGCGCCGATCATCATCGGCGCGGTGCTGGTGGCGCTGTTCGTGTTGCACGCGCTGCGCGCACGGCGACCGCTGCTCAACGTGCGGCTGTACGTCAAGCCGACGTTCTGGACCGCATCGATCGCGATGTTCTGCGTCGCCGCAGCGCTGTTCGGCGGGATGATCCTGCTGCCGCTGTACTGGCAGTCGCTGCGCGGCGAGTCGGTCGTCATCACCGGGCTTCTGACCGCGCCGCAGGGAATCGGCGCCGCGCTCGTGATGCCGCTGGCCGGACGGCTCACCGACCGCTACGGCGGCGGCCCGCTGACCCTGTTCGGAGTGGTGCTGACCGCGGTCGCGACGATCCCGTTCGCGCTGATCGGCCCCCACACCTCCGTCGTGTACCTGTGCGCGGTGATGGTCGTGCGCGGCTGCGGGATCGGCTTCGCGTTCATGCCGGCGATGTCGGCCGCGTTCGCGTCGCTGTCACGCGAGCAGCTGTCGGACGCCACGCCGCAGCTGAACGTGCTGCAGCGGGTCGGCGGCTCGATCGGGACCGCCGTGCTGACCGTCGTGCTGCAGCGCTCGCTGATGCATGCCCACACGCCGTCGGCGGCCGCGGGCGCCTACGGAACCGCGTTCTGGTGGGCCGTCGGGTTGACGGCGCTGGCGGTGGTCCCGTCGATCGTGCTGATGCGCGCGGAGCGACGGGCGCGCCGCGCCGCCGCACGGTCTAACGTCGGAGACGAGGCGATCACGGACGCGATGGCGGCATGAGCCCGACCCCGAAGACGGCGCCCTCCGAGCGCGAGGCGATCGCGTCGCTGGGGCTCACGTTCAGGCAGCTGATGACCGCCGTTCGCCGGCTGCGCGGCCGCGAGACCCATTCCCGTGAGGGCCTCTCCAACGCGCAGTACCAGCTGCTGTTCGGCCTACGCGAGCGCAAGCTGATGTCGAGCGGGGAGCTGGCATACGTCGCCGGGCTGTCGGCCGCGACGACGACGCAGATGCTCGAGGGGCTCCAGGAGGCCGGACTCGTCGTGCGCGAGCGCTCGCTCGACGACCGGCGCAAGGTGCTGACGTCGTTGACCGAGCGCGGCGAGGCGCTCGTCGAGGAGCGCCACGCCCGCTTCTCGCGGATGTGGCAACAAGCATTGGCGGACTTCTCCGACGAGGAGCTTCAGAGCGCCGCGGCGGTGATGGCGAAGGTCGCAGAGATGTTCGATCAGCTGGCGGCCGCCGACCCCGACTGAGTCGCGACGCCGTCCAGGTGTGGGGTGCCGTCGCCGGCGTCGCGGACGCCGAACGCGATCGCCCCGCCGCCCCTCTCTACCTCCGCCTCCGTGAAGTTGACGACCGCGGGCAGCAGCAGCGGTCGCCTGAACGCGACCTCGACCGTGACCGCGTCGGGCAGCTCGGGCCCGAGCGCCGCCAGACACCGTGCCTGCGTCCACATCCCGTGCGCGAGCGGGCGCGCGAACCCGAACGGCTTCGCTGTCAGCGCGTACAGGTGGATCGGGTTGCGATCGCCCGACACCGCCGCGTAGCGCCGGCCGAGATCGCCGGGCAGCCGCCAGCGTGCGGTCGCGGGCAGCTCGTCGGTGTGCGGCGGACCCGACGGTGCTGGCGCCTCGGATCGCGGCTGGCCGCGGTGAAGCATCGTCGACGACTCCTCCCACACGATCTCGCCGCCTGCGCGCGCCTCGGTGCGGACCGTGACGCTGTCGCCCCGCGGGTGCGGTTCGATCGGCTCAAGCCACACCCGCAGCTCCAGCGGCTCTCGCGCATGGATCCGTCGATGCCGCTCGATCCGATTGGCGATGTGCACGAGCCCCACCGCCGGCAGCGGGAACCCCGGATGCGACAGCAGCATCAGTTGCAGCTCGAACGCGAGCACGTGCGGATACGTCGCCGGCAGCGGGTCGGAGACGTCGAAGCCGCAGACGCGGTCGTAGCGGGCGAGCCGGTCGCGATCGGTCGTTCTTGCGGCGAGCACCAGCGTCATGTCGAACGGGTCGTTTGTTCCGTCGTCGTCGCCGCGGCCGGCGCGCCGCTGCGCGCCGGGGATCGCGCTCGCCGCGGCGCGCAGCAGCAGCCTCGGCGGCGACGGCGGCGAATGCAGCACGCGCTCGGCCACTGCGGGTCAGGCCCCGATCAGCGACTGGCCGCAGACCCGCACGACGCTTCCGGTGATCCCGGCTGATCCGGGGCTCGCCAGCCACGCGATCGTCTCCGCGACGTCGACCGGCAGCCCGCCCTGTCGCAGGCTGCACAGCCGCCGCCCCGCCTCGCGCAGCCCGACCGGCATCGCCGCGGTCATCTGCGTCTCGATGAACCCGGGCGCGACTGCGTTGATCGTGATCCCGCGCTTTCCGAGCGCCGGCGCGCTGGTCTCGACGAGCCCGATCACGCCGGCCTTCGAGGTCGCGTAGTTGGCTTGGCCGGCATTGCCCGCGATCCCGCTGATCGACGAGACGCACACGATCCGCCCGCCTGAGGCGATCGCGTCGCGGCGCAACAGCCCCTCGTTGATGCGCTGCGGCGCGGTCAGGTTGACCGCCAGCACGGTGCGCCACTCCCGCTCGCTCATCCGCGCCAGCGAGCGGTCGCGGGTGATTCCGGCGTTGTGGACGACGACGTCGACGCGGCCGGTGGGCAGCAGTGCGGCGATCTCGTCCGGTGCCTCATCGGCGGTGATGTCGACGGTCAGCGCCGTACCGCCGAGCTCCTGCATCCCGCGGCGCAGCTCGTTCTGCGTCGGCTCGACGTCGAGCCCGACGACATGCGCACCGTCGCGGGCCAGGACCCGCGCGATCTCGGCCCCGATCCCGCGCGCAGCGCCCGTCACGAGCGCGGCGCGGCCCGCCAGTGGCGACGTCCAGTCCACGGTCTCGGCGTCGCCGATCGGCGCTCCGATCCGGATCACCTGGCCGTCGACGAACGCCGAGCGCGCCGACAGCAGGAATCGCAGCGTCGACTCCAGCTGCCGCTCAGCGCCGCGTGCGACGTACACGAGCTGGCCCGTCGCGCCGCCGCGCAGCTCCTTGGCGAGCGAGCGGACAAGGCCCTCCAGCGCGCGTTGCGCAATCGCCTCGGCGGCCTCGTCGCAGTCGGGGGGCGGCGTCCCGAGCACGACCACGCGGCCGCCGGAGCGCACGCGCCGGATCGCCGCGTGCAGGAACGCGTAGGCGTCATCCACCCGCTCGGGCCGGTCGATCGAGGTCGCATCGAGCACCAGCGCTCGGAAGCGGCGGTCGCGCGACGCGGCCTCGGGGTTGAAGATCTTGGCGTCAAGGTTCGCCTGCGCCGCCGCGGTGCGGACGGGCCCGTCGAGCGGCGTCGCGACGTCGGCGCCGACGCGGACCAACGTTTCGGCGATCGCCGACACCAGCCGCGCCGTGCCGGGCGCGCCGAGCAGCACCTCGCCGTCGACGACGGGATCGCCGGGCCGATGGCGGCGCAGACGCGGCGGCCGTGGGAGGCCGACCCGCGTCGCCAGCGCGCGACCGACGGGCGCGTTGACGAGCGTGAGGTAGCGATCAGGCACCGGCCTCGCCGGTGGGCACGGCTTCCAGGATCGCGGTGACGCCGATCCCGCCCGCGGCGCAGATCGAGATCACGCCGCTGCCCGCGCCGCGCTCATGCAGCGCCTTGGCGAGCGTCGCGACGATCCGCCCGCCGGTCGCCGCAAACGGATGGCCGGCGGCAAACGAGCCGCCGTGGACGTTGATGCGGTCGCGGTCGATCGTGCCGAGCGGCGCGTCGAGGCCGAGCTTCTGAGTGCAGAACACCGGGTCCTCCCACGCGCGCAGCGTGCACAGCACCTGCGCGGCGAACGCCTCGTGGATCTCGTAGCGGTCGAAGTCCTGCAGCGTGCGGCCGGCGCGGGCGAGCATCCGCGGCATCGCATAGGCGGGGGCCATCAGCAGCCCTTCTCGCTTGTGGACGTGGTCGATGGCGGCCGTCTGCGCGTCGGCGAGGTAGGCCTGGACCGGGATCTCGTGCTGTTTCGCCCATTCCTCTGAGGCGAGCAGCACCGCGCTCGCGCCGTCTGACAACGGCGTCGAGTTACCGGCGGTCATCGTCCCGTCGTCGCCGCCGAACACGGGCTTGAGGCTTGACAACTTCTCGACGGTCGAGTCCGGGCGCAGGTTCTGGTCGCGCTGCAGGCCCAGGAACGGGACGACGAGGTCGTCGTAGAAGCCTGCCTCGTAGGCGGCGTGCAGCTTGGCGTGGCTGGCGGCGGCGAGCTCGTCCTGCTCCCCCCGCGCGATCCCCCAGTCGCGCGCCATCACCGCGCAGTGCTCGCCCATCGAGAGGCCGGTGCGCGGCTCGGCGTTGCGCGGGGTCTCGGGCACGAGCTGCTGCGGGCGGATCCGCGAGATCGCGCGCAGCCGCTGGCCATTTGACCGCGCGCGGGTGAAATCGAGGAGCGCGGTGCGCAGGTCGTCGTTGAGCGCCAAAGGCGCGTCCGAGGTGGTGTCGACGCCGGCCGCGATCCCCGCCTCGATCTGCCCGAGCGCGATCTTGTTGCCGACCAGGATCGTCGTCTCAAGCCCGGTCCCGCACGCCTGCTGCACGTCATAGGCGGGCGTCTCGGGCGCGAGCTTTGAGCCGAGCACCGACTCGCGAGTGAGGCTGAAGTCACGGCTGTGCTTGAGCACCGCGCCCGCCGCGACCTCGCCGAGCGTCTCGCCTTCGAGGGCGAACCGGTCCGCGAGCGCATCGAGCGTCGCGGTCAGCATGTCCTGGTTGGACGCGCGCGCGTACGGGCCGTTCTGGCGCGCGAACGGGATCCGGACCCCTCCCAGCACGGCGACGCGACGGGGCTTGGCGTTCATCATCGACTCCTGACAGTCATAGCTACAGGCGCGTAGCTTAGCCGACGAAAGCGTCACGCTCAGAGGGATTGGCGCATGCGGCTTTCCCCCGGCGGGGCCGTGACGCGCTCGGGAGATCGCTTACCACAGGTGAAAGCTGGCGCCCAACCCGGCCGCACAACATCTCTTGGACAAGAATATTTGCACAATGACTCTTGCGCGTGTATGGTCGCGTCATGCCCGACTCCCCCTCAAGACGGCAGATCACCGATTCACGGGTCCTCGCGGCGATGTCGCACCCGCTGCGCCGCCGGCTGCTGGACACGCTCTCCGTCGATGGTCCCGCGACCGCGTCGGCGCTCGCCGACGCCACCGATCAGGCTGTCGGCAACGTCAGCCATCACCTCAAGGTGCTCGCCTCGGCCGACCTCATCGAGGAGGCCCCCGAGCTGGCCCGCGACCGGCGCGAGCGCTGGTGGCGACTCGTGTCTGAGTCCTACAGCTGGTCGTCTGAGGACTTCCGCGGCGACCCGGCCGAGGAGGCGATCGCGCAGGCCGCGTTGTCGCTGAACCTCGACCGCCAGTTCGACCACGTCCGCCGCTGGTACGCCGCCCCCGACGAGCAGCGCCAGGCGTGGAGCGAGGGCTCGTTCTCGATCGGCTCGTGGCTGCGGCTGACGCCCGGCGAGCTGGCCGAGCTGTCGCGCGAGCTCGTGGAGGTGCTCGACCGCTGGGACAAGCGCAAGCAGCTCGATGACGGCACCGTGCGCGAGCCCGTGTACGTGTTCGCCCACGGCGTGCCGGGCCGGCCATGAGCCGTCCGCCCATCAGGTGGTTGCGTCGTCCGCGCATCGGGTCCCTGCGTCGCCCGCGCATCGGATCGATGCGCTGCCCGCGGATCGCATTCAAGGGCGTGCTGCGCCGCCGCGACGTCCGCGCGCTGTGGTTCGGCGAGACCGTGTCCGAGCTCGGCACCACCGTCTCTTCGCTGGCAGTTCCGCTGGTTGCGATCGTCGCGCTGCACGCCGGCGCGTTCGCGGTCAGCATGCTGATGGCGGCGGCGTGGCTGCCGTGGCTGCTGATCGGGCTGCCCGCCGGCGCCTGGGTCGACCGGCTGCCCGCGCGCCCGGTGATGATCGTCGCCGACTTGGTCGCGGCGGGCTCGTTCGCGAGCGTGCCCGTGGCGGCGGCGCTCGGCGTGCTGACGCTTGCACAGCTGCTGCTGTGTGCGCTGTTGGGCGGCTGCGCGGCCGTGTTCTTCCAGACCGCCTACCGGGTGTTCCTGCCGGCGATGATCGACGGCCCCGACCTGGCGGGGGCGAACGCGCTCATGCACGGCAGCCAGTCGGCCGCGCAGGTTGGCGGCCCCGGCATCGCCGGCCTGCTCGCGGGCGCCGTCGGCGCCGTCGGCGGCGTGCTGCTCAACGCGCTCAGCTTCCTCGTCTCGGCCGCCTGCCTGCGATCGCTGCGCGACGGGCCGCAGCAGCGCCCCACGCGGCCCCGCGGCACGCTGCGCAGCGAGATCGCCGACGGCGCTCGCTGGCTGATCGGCGATCCCTACCAGAGCGTGCTGACCGTCTGGGGCGGGCTCGCGAACTTCGCGCTCGTCGGCTACCAGGCCGTGCTCGTCGTGTTCCTCGTGCACGACGTGCGGCTGACGCCCGGCGCCGTCGGCGCCCTGATGGCGCTGTCGAGCGTCGGCGGCGTCGCCGGCGCCGCGGTCGCGCCAAGGCTCGGGCCGCGCTTCGGGACCGCGCGCGCGTTCATCGGCTGCGAGCTGGTCGCGGCGCCGGCCGCGCTGCTGGTGCCGCTCGCCGCCCCCGGCCCGCGCACGGCGCTGTTCGCGGTCGGCGGCTTCCTCGTGATCGCCGGCGTCGTCGCCGGCAACGTGCTCAACGCGACCTGGAGCCAGACCTACGTCCCACGGGAGCTGCGCGGCCGCGTCTGCACCTGCTCGGCGCTGGTCAACTACGGCGGGATCCCGCTCGGCGCGCTCTGCGCCGGGGCATTGGCGGCCGCGCTCGGCACCCACGGCAGCATCTGGGTGATGACGGCGCTGCTCGCGCTGTGCCCGGCGCTGCTGCTGGTCTCGCCGCTGCGCGGCCACCGGGACTTTCCCGCCGCCGGGGGCGACCGGCGTCGGCGCTCGCGGCGCGCCGCCCCGCGCTCGTGGCCGGTCGTGCGGGTCCGGGTCGCGCCGCGCTCATGGCCGGTGGTGCGGGTCGGGGTCGCGTCGCGGCCCGCCTGGGAGCTGCCCGGCGCGACCGCCGACAGCCGCCTGCTGAACTCAGCCCGACGGTTCTGAGCGCGTCGTGAACGCGCCACCGGCGGTCGCGCGCCGGACGAGCGCCGGCGCGATCGCCCGCAGCAGCGCCGGCACCGCGTAGAAGCGCGGCACGAAGCGCTCGGCGCGGCCGCCCGGGCCGGCCTCGAGAATCGCCTCGGCGACGAGCTCGGGTTTGGCTACGAGGTGGCGCTTGAGCGGGTGGCCGATCAGCTCCTTTGCCGGAAACCCCTCGGTCTCGATGAACCCGGGCAGCACCAGCCCGACGTGGACGCCGTGTGGCCGCTCCTCGTTGTACAGCGACTCGCTCCAGCCGGCGAGCGCGAACTTCGACGCCGAGTACGCGCCCGCGCCCGGACGGCCGACGCGCGCCGCCGTCGAGGCGACGTTGACGATGCACACTCGGCGCTGGGGGGTCGCCTCCGGCGCCGCCGCGCGCAGCATCGGCAGCAGCGCCTCGGCGAGCCGCACCGGCGCCTCGAAGTTGATGCGCATGTGGCGCTCGACGTTGGCCCAGCCGGCGTCGGCGAAGTCGGCCGACCACCGCGCGCCGGCGTTGTTGACGAGCATCTGCAGGACGCCGTCGTGCTCGGTCTCGATCGTCGCCCGGATCCGTTCAGGGGTCTCGGGATCGGTCAGGTCGGCCGCGATCGCTGACGCGTTTGGGCCGAGCTCGTCGGCGAGCGCGCGCAGCCGCCGCTCACGACGCGCGACGATGATCACGCAGGTGTTGGGCTCGCGCGCGAGCCGCCGTGCCGTTGCCTCGCCGATCCCGCTCGAGGCGCCGGTGATCAGCGCCGTGTAGGCCATCGCGCCGAAAGCCTAGACCGCGCCCCGCGGCTTGCTACGTTGGCCTAAAGCGGCACCGATCCGGCACGCGCCGCGCATACGCACAGGAAGCGACGATGTCGACAGACAGACCAGGCGGCAAGGGGCTTTCCCGTCTCGGCCCCAGCGAGCTCGCGCGCTACGGAGCGATCGTCGGGCTCGTCGTCTACGGCGCGCTGCTCGTCGTCCTCAACACGCACAAGATCGGGATCAGCTTCGTGTTCTTCACGGTCCACGTGCCGGTCCTGTTCGCGCTGCTGCTGGCATGCGCGATCGGCGCCGTCGTCGGCTGGATGCTGCACGAGCGCTTCGGCAAGCGGCCGAAGCACCCGCCGCGCTAACGGGATCTCGCTCGATCACGGACACGGCGCCGGCTCGCTGCGCGGGCGAGCGCCTGCAGCAGGTCGACCTCGACCAGCTCGGGCTCGTGCCGCAGCAGCGCCCAGTCGTAGCGCACCACCTCCAAGCCGTGCGCGCGCAGGATCGCCTCGTTGCGACGGTCGCGCCGGCGCTGCGCCGGCGTGCGGTGGTTGGCGTCCCCGTCGAGCTCGACCACGAGCCCGTGGTCGGGAAAGTAGGCGTCGACCATCACGCCGCCGATCGTCACATTCAGCCGCGGGCGCGGGATCCCCTTGCGCGCCCGTTGCACGCAGAACTGGAAGAAGTCGCCCTCGAGCGGGCCGTTTGCGTCCGCGATCCGCACGTCGTAGCCGTCCAGCGCATGGCGTAGGCGCGCGCTCCCACCGCGGCCGCGACCGCAGGCGGCGCGCAGCGACGCGACGTCGAGCGTCCCGTGCGCGTACTCGATCCGCGCCAGCGCCTTGCGGACGAGCACGAGATCCGGCGTGCACGCCGCCAGGCCGAGCAGCGTCTCGGCGACGGGTGCCACCGGCAGGCCACGGATGATCGCGCGCTCGCGAGGCGCCCGCCGCCCGTGGACGATCACGCGCGGCCGCGAGATGCACGAGCGCGGCGTGGAGACATGGATCGCCGGCCCCGCGAACGCGACCAGCCCGCGCCACCAAGCGGCCGTCAGGTGGCTGAGCACGGCGCCCGGCCCGGCGTACAGCACCGCCGCCCACAGGTCGGCCTCGCGGCTGGCCGCCACGTGACCGACCGCGTACACGCGTGGCATCGCCTCGTGGAGGTAGCCCGCGGCCGCCCAGCGCTGACTCGTCGAGCGCCCAACACCGAGCCAGGCCAGCTGGTAAGTCGCCACCCGGTCGGCTTGACGGCTCGCCAGCCGTGCAACGCGAACTTTGCAAGGCGCGTCGCACCCCTCGGTACGTACCTTGCGAAGTTCGCGACCGGACGCCACGCAGGCAGTCTCACCCGCCGCCGCGTCACGGCTCAAGACATGAACGTCACAAGTTCGTGCCAATCGAGGCGACGGGAGCTTTTGGCCAACGTCAGCGCATCCTTGGGGAAGCGGCGCCCCGCGGGCGCCCGCAACCCCTCCGCTCAGTCCTCCCCCTTGGCAAGCGTCGCGTTCGGCTCCGACCCGGCGGGCCTGACGCTGCGGCCGAACGGCAGTCGCTCGTTGACGATCACGCAGTAGTCGCGCAGGTGGGCGGCGTTCCAGACGCACACGCGGTAGATCGAGCCCTCCTGGATCGGGAGCGCGTCGGTGCGATCCGCCCGTGAGGCAAACTGCGCGGGCGCGTGATCGCCGATGTAGCCGGCGGCGCGCACGACGGCGTCGTGCATCGCGGCGCTGTCGTGCGCGATCGTCGAGCGCTTGGCGAGGCCGATCCCGACGAACCCGGCGGTCACCAGCAGCACGCAGGCGGTGCCCGCGTAGTTGCGGGCGATCAGCACCGGCAGGTCCGGCCGCGCCCGGCGCAGCAGCGCACCGAGCGGCGCCGACAGGACGACGATGCACACGAGGTTGAGCACGAGCCCCACGACGATCCCGGCGATCACGCTCTGGCTCGGCGGGTTGATCGGCAGCGCGTGGCCGATCAGGCCGTCGGCGATCGCCATCACGACGAACGCCGGCCACATCCAGGCGCCCCGCCAGCGCCAGCGCGCACGGGCGATCCAGGCGGCGTCCATGGGCCAACTGTACGGCTCGCCCGATAAGCTCGGAGATCCCGAACGACCGTCCCCGGGAGATCCTCGGAGGCGTCTGAAACCGGGTCGCAGAGCGGAGATCCCGCCGCGATCCATCGATCAGAGGGAGACAACTTCACAGATGGCGACACAGACCGTGACGCCGGCCTCCACGCCGACGAAAGCACCGGCAGCGGAGCCCGAGCACCTCACGCGGCAGGACCGAATTGAGCTCCTGCGCGCGATGCTCATGATGCGCGGCATCGAGCAGCGCGCGATGAGCTTGTACCGCCAGGGCAAGGTGCCCGGCTCGTTCTATGACGGTTTCGGCCAGGAGGCGGTGTCGGCCGGCGCCGCGTTCGCGATGGCGGCGGAGGACCGCCTCTGCATCCTGCACCGCGACCTCGCCGCGCACCTGATCCGCGGGGTCGAGCCGGTGCGGATCTTCGCCCAGTACATGGGTCGCGCCGACGGCATCACCGCCGGCCGTGACGGCAACGTGCACTTCGGCGATCGCCACGTCGGCTGCGTCGGGATGGTCTCGATGCTGCCCGACATGATGCTCGTCGCCGCCGGCATGGCGATGGCGTTCAAGCTCCGCGGCGAGCGCCGCTGCGCACTGACCTGGTTCGGCGACGGGTCCACGTCCCGGGGCGACTTCCACGAGGCGATGAACTGGGCCGGCGTGCAGAAGCTGCCGGTCGTCTTCGTGCTCGAGAACAACCAGTACGCGTACTCGACGCCGCTGGACAAGCAGTTCGCCGTCGACCCCGTACGTCGCGCCGACGCGTACGGGTTCGAGGGCGTCTCGGTCGACGGCAACGACGTCGAGGCGATGTTCGAGGCGACCCGAGTCGCACGCGAGCGCGCCGTCGACGGCGGCGGCCCGACGCTGATCGAGGCCGTGACGATGCGGATGCACGGCCACGCCGCCCACGACGACATGAAGTACGTCCCCTCCGAGCAGGTCGAGGAGTGGAAAAAGCGCGATCCGATCGAGCGCCAGGAGAAGCGGCTGGCGGCGCTCGGCGTCGACATCGATGGGCTGCGGGCCGAGATCGCGCAGCAGCTCGACGCCGCCGTGCAGGAGGCGCTCACGGGTCCGATGCCGTCGCCGGAGGACGTGCTCGACGGGGTCTTCTGCGAGGGCGAGCCCGAGCCGCTCGGCGACGGCCGTGCGCCGTGGAGCGGCTTCGATTCCGTGCCGGCCCATCCGGGTGATGCCTGATGGCGACGATGACCTACCTGCAGGCGATCTCGTCGGCGCTGCGCGACGAGCTGCGCGCCGACGAGCGAGTGCTGCTGATGGGCGAGGACATCGGCGTCTTCGGCGGCGCCTTCAAGGTCACCGACGGGCTCTCACAGGAGTTCGGCCCCGACCGCGTGATGGACACGCCGCTGGCCGAGTCGGCGATCATCGGCACCGCCGTCGGCGCCGCCGCCGTCGGCATGCGGCCGGTCTGCGAGATGCAGTTCTCGGACTTCGTCTCCTGTGGCTTTGACCAGCTGGTCAACGTCGCGGGCAAGATGCACTACCGGCAGGGCCTGGCGGTTCCGATCGTCGTGCGCCTGCCATCGGGCGGCGGCTTCTCCGGCGGCCCGTTCCACTCCCAGAACCCGGAGGCGCTGTTCATGCACTCCCCCGGGATCAAGGTCGTCGCGCCGTCGACAGCGGAGGACGCCAAGGGCCTGCTGCACGCCGCGATCCACGACCCCAACCCGGTGTGCTTCATGGAGCACAAGCACCTGTATCGCCGGGTCAAGGGCGACGTGCCCGAGGGGGTGTTCGAGACGCCGTTCACAGCGCGGGTCGCCCGGCCCGGCGAGGACCTCGTGGTGATCACGTACGGCGCGATGGTCGACGTCGCGCTGCAGGCGACCGAGGACCTGGAGGACGGCAGCGTCGAGGTGCTCGACCTGCGCTCGCTGGTGCCGCTGGACACCGAGGCGATCCTCGATTCGGTCGCGCGCTGCTCGAAGGTCGTGATCGTCGACGAGGCGAACATGACGTGCGCGGCGGGCGCGCAGGTCGCGGCAGTGATCGCCGAGCACGCGTTCGAGCATCTCGATGGCCCGGTCGTGCGGGTCGCGACGCCGGACGTGCCGATCCCGTTCTCGCCGCCCCTGGAGCAGGCTGTGCTGCCGGGCGTCGACCGCGTGAAGGAGGCGTGCCGTGAGCTCCTCGCTTACTGAGAACGCCACGCTCGTCGACGTCACCATGCCCCAGATGGGGGTGTCGGTGGCCGAGGGCACGATCGTCGCCTGGCGCATCGGCGTCGGCGATCGGATCGAGGCCGAGCAGACGATCGTCGAGATCTCGACCGACAAGATCGACTCCGAGGTGCCCGCGCCCGTGACGGGCGTGCTCGCCGAGATCTTGGTCGAACCCGATCAGACCGTCGAGGTCGGCACCGTGCTCGGGCGGATCGCGGTCGGCGACGGCGAGGCGGCGCCCGCTCCGCCTTCGCCGTCGGCCCCGGCTGCGGACGAGCCCGATGCGCCGGCGCCAGCGGCGGCCCAGGCTGAGCCGCCCGCGCCCGCCGCATCGCGCCCGGCCGCGTCCAAGTCGGCCGACGGCCGCCGATACTCGCCGGTCGTGCAGCGGATCGCGGCCGAGCACGGGATCGACCTGGCGTCGGTGACCGGCACCGGCCGCGGCGGGCGCGTGCGCAAGCAGGACGTGCTCGCGGTCGTCAACGGCACCACGCCGCCTGCCGAGGCGGCGCCCGAGCCGCCGATGCACATCGAGAGCCCATACCGGCCCGACCCGGACGTCCCCTCACGCCCGCGCACCCCCAAGCCCACCCCGGTCGTCACCGGCTCGGACACGGACCCACCCATCCTGTCGCGGATGCGGCGCACGATCGGCGAGCGGATGAAGCAGTCGCTCGACACGGCGGCGACCTGCACGACCTGGATCGAGGCCGACATGGCCGGCGTCGAGGCCGCGCGCGCCCGCGTCGGCGTCACCGCGCTGGCGTTCGTCGCGCGCGCAACCGTCGAGACGCTCAGGGAGTTCCCGGCGCTGAACGCGTGGCTCAACGGCGAGGAGTACGCGCGCGTGCAGGACGTCAACCTCGGGATCGCGGTGTCGCTGGGCGAGGACGGGCTGATCGTGCCGGTCATCCACCGCGCCCAGGAGCTGTCGGTCGAGGGCCTGGCGGCCCGGATCAAGGACCTCGCCAAGCGGGCGCGGGCGCGCGAGCTGGCCGCCGACGAGGTGCTCGGCGGCACGTTCACGATCACCGCCCCGGGCCAGTACGGGTCGATCATGGCGACGCCGGTGATCAACCAGCCGCAGGTCGGGATCCTCGACTTCGAGGCGGTCGTCAAGCGGCCGGTGGTCGTGACCGACCACGACGGCAACGACTCGATCGCGATCCGCCCGATGACGATCCTCGGGATGTCGTGGGACCACAGGGCGCTCGACGGGGCGCTCGCCGCGCAGTTCCTGGCGGCGGTGCGCGACCGGCTGCAGGCGGTGCGATGACCAGCGCCGGCGAGCTGTGGGTGTGCCGGCTGGGGACGGTCGAGTACCGCAAGGCGCTCGCACTCCAGGAGCAGATCCGCACGGCTCGCCAGTCAGACGCGGTGTCCGACACGATGCTGCTGCTCGAGCACCCGCGCGTGTACACGCGGGGCAGACGGTCGGGCGCGGACGAGCTGACGCTCCCGGACGAGTTCTACCGCGCCCAGGGAATCGAGATCGTCGACGTCAACCGCGGCGGCAAGATCACATATCACGGGCCCGGTCAGCTCGTCGGGTATCCGATCGTCGCGGTCGACGACGTCGTGCAGTACGTGCGCACGCTCGAGCGGGCACTCGTCGCAGCGCTGCATCAGGCGGGCGTCGCCGACGCCCGCGCCCGCCCCGAGGACGGCCCCGACTACACCGGCGTGTGGGTGCGGGATCGCAAGATCGCCTCGATCGGCGTCCACGTCCAGCGCGGCGTCACCACCCACGGCTGGGCGATCAACGTCGACAACGACCTGACCCCGTTTGACTGGGTGGTCGCATGTGGGCTCGACGGCGTGCGGATGACGTCGCTGGCGGCCGAGACCGGCCGGCCCGGCCCGTTGCTGCCCTCGTTCTCAGGGCTGGCGGTGACCTCGATCGCCGATGCACTGGACTGCGTGGAGCGCGAGATGTCGCTCGCCGAGCTCGAGGCGGCGACGGCCACGGCGGCGCCCGCCTGATGGGCGCCGCCGGGACCGCGTGGTCGGTAGCCTTCAGTAGACATGGCTGAACAGCGGCTCAAGACGCGTTCGCGGCGCAATCCCGGCGGGATCAGCGACGTCTTGACCGTGCTCGGCGTCGACCGCGACGAGGTCCAGCCCTACCGCGGGCGCAAGCCGCCGTGGTTCAAGGTGCCGGCGCCCGGCGGCCAGCGCTACCGCGAGCTCCAGGGGCTGATCGAGTCAGAGAACCTGCATACGGTCTGCCAGGAGGCGGCCTGCCCGAATATCGGCGAGTGCTGGCAGCGCGGCACCGCGACGTTCATGATCCTCGGCGACACCTGCACCCGCCGCTGCGGCTTCTGCAACGTCAAGACCGGCAAGCCGACCTGGTCGGACCCGCTCGAGCCGGCCCGCGTCGCGCGCTCGGTGGCGAGGATGGGACTGCGCCACGCGGTCATCACCAGCGTCGACCGCGACGACCTCCCCGACTACGGGGCCTCAGCGTTCGTCGGCGTGATCCGCCAGATCCGCCGCCAGTCGCCGCTGACCAAGGTCGAGGTCCTGACCCCGGACTTCCGCGGCTCCGAGATGCCGCTCGCGAAGGTGATCGCCGAGCGGCCCGACGTCTTCAACCACAACGTCGAAGTGGTGCCGCGCCTGTACCCGGTCGCTCGCCGCGGCTCGACCTGGGAGCGCTCCAAGCGCGTGCTGCGCAACGCCAAGGAGTACGGTGGGGATGAGGTCACGACCAAGTCCGGGCTGATGGTCGGGCTCGGCGAGAGCTTTGAGGAGATGGTCGACGCGCTCGGCCAGCTGCGAGACAACCATGTGCAGGTGCTGACCGTCGGCCAGTACCTGCGCCCGACCGAGCGTCATCTGCCGATCGTCCGCTACTGGCACCCGGACGAGTTCAGCGCGCTCGAGGAGGCGGCGTACGAGCTTGGGTTCGAGCACGTTGCGGCCGGGCCGCTGGTGCGCTCCAGCTATCACGCCGACCAGCACATCGCGCAGTCAGAGCCCGGCACCGGACCGCTGCGGGAGGTGGCGGCATGAGCCCGCGCCGGCGACGCGTCCTGCTCGTCGCGCTCGCGGTCGGCGCGCTCGCGCTGCTCGCGGCCCCGTCGGCGCTGGCGGCCGCCGGCGGCGGCTCCAGCGGCTTCAGCGGCGGTGGCGAAGGTGGCCACGGCGGCAACGGCTTCGCCCTCTACATCCTCATCGATCTGCTGATCCACATCGCGGTGCTCGGCCACGGGCTCGGCGCACTGGTGCTGATCGCGCTCGGGCTGCTGTACTTGTTCGTCAAGAAGGTGCTGCCGAAGCTGATCGATTGGTGGGCGGAGCGCGCGGCCGCGAACGGACCCCGCAGACGCCGGCCGTCGCAGCGCGAGCGCCGCGTCCAGCTCGCAGCCGCCGTAGCGGCCGACGAGGATCCCGCCTACGCGGCCGATGAGATCGTCGCGTCCGCCGCACGCCTGTTCGCAGACATCCAGCAGGCGTGGGACGCGGGCGACCGCGGCCGGCTGGCGACGCTCGCCGGCCCAGACCTGATGGTCGAGTGGGACCGGCGGCTGGACGACTTCAACCGTCGCGGCTGGCGCAACCACGTGCAGCTGCTGGGCGAGCCGTCGGTGGCGCTGGTCGGGCTGACACGTAAGGGCGACCCCGACACCGACAATGTCGTGGTCCGGATCGACGCGCGCATGAAGGACTACGTGGTCGACCGCTTCGGCCGGCACCTGAAGCGCACGGGACGGCTCGGCGAGACCACGCGGATCCGCGAGTTCTGGACGCTGCAGCGGCCGCACGGCCACTGGATCCTGACCTCGATCGAGCAGAGCGCCGAGGGCAAACACACGCTCGACGAGCAGATCGTCGCGACCGCATGGGGCGACGACCGCGGGCTGCGCGACGAGGCGCTGGTCGAGGGCGCGGTCGCCGACGCGGTGCCGTCAAACACCAAGATCGCCGAGGTCGCAGACCTCGAGTACGACGGCGACGCGCACGCCGCGGCGCTCGACCTGAGCCTCGCTGACGGCCGCTTCGCGCCGGACGTGCTCGAGGTCGCCGCGCGGCGTGCGGTGGAGGGTTGGGCGCGCGCGATCGACGGCGACGACGCCGCGCTGCGACGGATCGCGACCGCCGACGCCGCACGCGAACTGCTGTACGCCGGCGACACCAGCGGCCGCATCCGGATCGTCGTCCGCGGCCCGGTCGTCAACCGCATCCGCGTCGTGCACCTCGACGCCGCCGCCGAGCCGCCGACGATGGCGATCGAGGTCGACCTCACCGGCCGGCGCTACATCGAGAACCGCGACACCGCGGCGGTGCTCGCCGGGAGCCGCACCCGTCCGACGAGCTTCACCGAGCGCTGGACGCTCAGCCTCACCGACGATCCGCGCCAGCCGTGGCGGATCACGTCGGTCGCCTCCGCCGTCGGCCTGGCCTGATCGACACCCGGCTCACGGCGCCCGCCCGATGCTGCGGATCGTGCTGCTCGTCGTGACGGTCGTGTTCACGGCGCTGATCGCGACGTTGACCGTGCTCGACATGGTCGGCCACGGCGTCAGCTGGCTCGACGTGCTCGCGCTGCTCGTCGTCGCGCTGTTTGCGACCGGGATCGTCGGTTCGCTGTGGGAGATGGGCCGCCGCTGAACCCGACGCTGGCCGCGATCACGTCGCTGATGCTGCTGCGCGAGCAGCCGGATCGATTGATGTCGCGCTATCTGGCGGGCGGGTTGACGGTCAGCGTCACGTTCGGCGTCACGATCGTGCTCGCTTTCAACGGCTCGCACCCGGTCAAGACGACCCGTCATACCCTCAACCCGGCGGTCGGCGGCAGCGCCGCGGTCGGCACGCTGCTCGTGATCAAGGGCGGGATCGGGCTGCTGGTCTGAACCGGCGGCGGACCCTACGCGGCCAGCGCGACGTCGATCGGATCGAAGCGGCCGAAGCGCCATAGATCCTCGACGCGGCCACGCACGTCGGCGGCGGTGACCTCGTCGGAGGCGAGCGCCTCGGTCCCGAACCGCTCGACGTTGAACGAGGCCAGCGCGGTCCCGTACGCCATCGCGTTGCGCAGCACGTCGCCGTCGAGCTCGCGGCCGATCTGGTTGGCGATCAGACCGACGAAGCCGCCCGCGAACGTGTCCCCGGCGCCGGTCGGGTCGACCACGCGCTCGAGCGGATAGGCGGGCAGCGCGAAGAAATCGTCGGCGGTGATCAGCGCGGCCCCGTACTCGCCCTGCTTGGCGACGACGATCGCGGGGCCGTCGTGCAGGATCTGTCGCGCCGCGGCGACCGTCGTCGGCGCGCCGGTCAGCTGGCGCAGCTCCTCGTCGTTGAGGATCAGGCAGTCGACCTTGGAGATGATCTCCTCGAGCTCCGGCCGGGCGATCTCGATCCACAGGTTCATCGAGTCCAGCGCCACGAACCTCGCTGCCTCGCATTGCTCGCGGACCTGCAGTTGCAGCCCCGGCTGGATGTTGGCGAGGAACAGCACGTCGGCGCCGCGCGAACGCTGCGACAGCTTCGGCTGGAAGTGCTCGAACACGTTGAGCTGCGTCTCGAGCGTGTCGCGCGTGTTCATGTCGTCGTGGTAGCTGCCCTTCCAGAAGAACGTCTTGCCGCCCGACACGCGCTCGACGTCGTCGACATTTGAGCCGCGCGTGCGCAGCACCGCCATCTCGCCCTCGCCGAAGTCGTCGCCGACCGGGCCGACCAGGTTGACCTCGTCGAGCATCGAGGCGGCGAGCGCGAAGTGCGAGGCGGCGCCGCCCAACATCCGCTCGCGCTCGCCGAACGGGGTCTGGACGGCGTCGAACGCGATCGATCCAACAACCGTGATGGACATCGGCCGGGCAGCTTACGCGATCGCGCCGGCGATCGACGGCGCCGGTCCGCACCGTCGTCTGGGAGATTTGTACGTCCATGCCGGACTCGCTTCCCACCTGCGCATCGCCCGCGCATCCCTCGCGTCGCTCGCGCGCGTGCGCCGGTCCGCCCCGCTACAGCGTCCCGATCCGGCTCGGTGGCCAGTACGTCAAGAACGCGGTGCCGATGATCCACTTGGCGGGCACAGGACCCCAATAGCGGCTGTCGTCGGAGTCGCCGCGGTTGTCACCCATCATGTAGTAGAAGCCGGGCGGCACCTTGATCGACCGTGTGAACGTGCACTCGGCGACGTCGCGGCACGGTTCGATGTAGGGGTCGTGCTCACGGACCCCGTTTCGGTACACGTGACCGTCGCGGATTCGCAACACGTCGCCCGGCCCCCCGACGACGCGCTTGATGAACGTCTGGCTGGACTCGGCGGCGGTCGGCCGATCGCAGGGACGAGCGAGCGCGGCACCGTCGGTGGCGAAGCCCTCGGCCCTTGCACCGCACCGGCCCGGCGAACCGTCGGCGCCCGCCGGAGGATGAAAGACGGCGATCTGCCCGATCCCTGGGTTGGTGTCCAGTCGCCAGACCAGCACCCGCTGGCCGATACTCAGGGTGGGTTCCATCGAGCCCGACGGGATCTTGTACGGCTTGACCAGCAGCGCCTGTATCCCGTACGCGACCGCCACCGCCACCGCCACCGTCAACAACAACTCGAGTACCGACCGCACCGGGCCGCGGCCGCTCCGTCCGACGCGAGGCGATCGTTTGGCGTGTAACGTCACAACGGCCCCGGCATCGGAAGGTTCACTTCGCGCGCGAACCGCCAAGACCTGCCGGAACGTGTCGAATCCGCGTCAAATCGCGCGTTGTTGCGCACCCGATTACGGTATAGGCTGCGCCGCTATGCCGACCGTCACCATTCCCCGCGCCGATATCTCTCGTGATGAGGCGATGCAGGCCGTCACCCAACAGCTCGGCTCCGACTACAAGGTCAAGCCGGGTCACAACGCCGAGGTGTTCACCGTCGAGCGCGGAGCGATGACCGGTGCCCGGGTCCACATGAAGCCCGACGCGGGCGCGATGCAGTTCCACGTCCACGGCACGGGCATCATCATCGGCCGGATCATCAACGAGTTCACAACGGCGCGCAAGGTCGCGTCGGCGATCTCGAACACGTCGCTCGCCCAGTCGTAGGCGCGCCGCCCGCGGCGGCCGGGGGCGCGGCGCCCTCGACCCGACCGCGCAGCCGCTGCTATCAACCTGTGCCGTGGCGTTACGCGTGATGCCGGTCGTGGGTGCGGCCGTGATCATCGACCATCTGGGCAGCACCGAGCACGGCGTGGTGGCGGCCGTCGACGCCGTGCAGCGGTCGGTCCGCGTGGCGACCGAGCATGGCCGCACGCTGACGTTCGTCCTCAACCGCGCGACCGCGACGTTCACCAGCGACGGCGCCCAGACCGGATCGCGACTGCGCTTCGAGCAGGCGCTGGACTGAAACTGTCGCTCAGCGCGCCGCGGCGGGGGCGCCCGAGCGGGCTGCCACGACCCGCCCGAACGACTCGAACATCGGCCGCGCCGCCGCCACCTGACCGGCGACCAGCTCCCGACTGCGGGCGCGGAACTCGTCGAGGTCGTGGCCGGCCGCGACGACGTCGGCGGCGTCGGCCGGGTCACCGAGCCAGCCGTCGACGAGCATCTCGTGGGTCAGCTCGAGGTGCGGCTGGCTGCCCCAGGCGCATGAGCCGACGCGGAACAGCGCCGCGCCAGGCCCCTCGGAGCTGCCGAGCACGGCGCCGTCGGCCGGGAGCCTCGTGACCACGTCCTCGTGCCACTTGAGCACCGGCAACCGCGGCGGCAACTCCCCGAACACGGCGTCGCCGGCCGCGTCGTCCGACACCACGAGCTCCGGCCAGCCGACGTACATGCGCCCGGTGCGCGCGACGCTGCCGCCCGCCGCGACCGCCAGCAGCTGCGCGCCGAGGCACATCCCGAGCACGGGCACGTCCGCGCGCAGCGCGTCGCGCATCAGCGCGACCTCGGCCGACAGGAACGAGTCGCGGTCGGCGTCGAGCGCGCTCTCGCGACCGCCGACCGACACGATCCCGGAAATTCCATCGAGCGGCGGCAGCCGATCGCCGTCCGCGCGGTTGCTTTCCACGATGTCGCAGCCCGCCGCCCGCAGCGCGCTGCCGGCGAGCCCGGCGTCACGGTCGGGCAGGTGGGTGACGATCAGGACGGGGCGCATCGCCGCGAGCTATAGCAGCCGCACCACGACCCGCGGCGCGCGGCGCGCGGTATTACGCCTTGCGTTACTACGCGACACGTAGTACGCTGCTTCGCATGTCACCCAACCGCGTACGCGCCAACGACCCGACGCTGCTGATCCTCACGAGCCTCGCCGCGGGCGACAAGCACGGCTACGCGCTGCTGCAGGACATCGAGCGGTTCGCCGGTGTCACGCTCGGTCCCGGAACGCTGTACGGCGCGATCAGCCGCCTCGAGCAGCGCGGCCTGATCGAGCCCGCCGGCGAGGCCGGTCGCCGCCGTCCGTACCGACTGACGACGAGCGGCGCCGAGACGCTGGCCGAGACACTCGAGGAGCTGCGCGCGATCGCCGAGGAAGGCGACCGCAGGCTCGCCAGGCGCGACGCGCCTTCCGCGACCACGCCGGCCGGGGCGCGCGCGGTCGGGCGGGCCGCGCTCGGTCCGGCCGCGAGCGGAGGTGCGGCATGAGCGCCGCGCGTCACGATCGCTCCACCATCGGCGGGCGCCGCCGCTGGCCCGGCGCGGGATTGCTGCTGGTGCTGTACCCGGCCGCCTGGCGCCGGCGCTACGGCGACGAGCTCGACGCCCTGATCCTCGACATGGCGGCCGGCGACGGCACCGCCCCCTGGCGCGTGCGCGCCGACCTGATCGGGTCGGCGGCGCGCCTGCGCCTGCTCGGCGACGGCGACCCCGGCCGGCGGATCCGCGGCGGCGCCTCGCTCGTGCTGTGGGCGTGGGCGGTGTTCGTGCTCGCCGGCGCGGTCGTCGCCAAGACCTCCGAGCACTGGCAGCAGGCGCTGCCGCGCCACGGCGTCGGGGACGCGCAGGCGGCGTTCGACGCGCTCACCGTCGCCGCGATCGTGTGTGCCGTGCTGGTCGCCGCCGGGATCGCGGTCGCGCTGCCGGCGGCGGCGCGGTTCCTGCGCGACGGCGGCTGGTGGTTGGTGCGCGCGCGCGCGCTGATCGCCGTCGCCCTGACCGCGGCAGTCGTGCCCGCGCTGGTCGCGATCGGTTTCTGGGCGCACGGGCTCACCGACGCGCAGCGCAACGGCCACGACGCGCTCTACGGCGCCGCGGTCGTGTCGTGGGCAGCGCTCGGCGCCGCCTGTCTGCTCGCGTGGACGGCGGTCGCGACGCGGATCGCGCGCGAGCTGCGCTGCCGGCGCGGGGTGCTCACCACACAGGCGCTGATCGCCGCGGTGGTCGCGATCGCGATGGCCGCGATGACCGTCGCGATGCTCGTCTGGTGGGTGATCGTCGCGCAGCGCGACCCGGCGCCGAGCGGCGGCTCGATTGCGGCGTATTTGTCGGCGCTCGTGCCACAGCTCGCGTTCGCGGCGGTGCTGATGGTCGTCGCGACCGCGATCGCGGCGCTCGGCGCCGTCCGCGCGGACGCCGCCCTCACCGAGCTCTGAGCGGGCCACGACGCCGCGCCTCGGTTCGCGCCGCCGCGCGGCCCGACGCGCGGCGTCGCGCCCGATCGATCTCTGCGAGGCTTCCGGCCCATGAGCACGAGCACGCAGATATCACGGATCGGGGTGGTCGGGGCGGGCTTCATGGGCTCCGGGATCGCCGAGTCATGCGCCGTCGCCGGCGTCGACGTCACCGCCTACGAGCCCGAGCAGGCACCGCTGGAGCGTTCGCGCCGGAGCCTGGAGCATTCGATCGGCCGCGCCGTCACGCGCGGGAAGCTGAGCAGCGAGGACGCCGACGCGGTTGTCGGCCGGATCGCGTACACGACCGACCTGGGCGATCTCGACGGCGTCGACGCCGTGATCGAGGCGGTCGTCGAAGATCCGCGGGTCAAGGGCGAGCTGTTCCAGCAGCTCGACCGGCGGCTGCCCGACGCGCAGTTCCTGGCCTCCAACACGTCCTCGATCCCGATCGCCGAGGTGGCCGCGTGGACCACCCGTCCGGAGCGGGTGCTGGGGCTGCATTTCTTCTCGCCGGTGCCCGTGATGAAGTTGGTGGAGGTGGTCGTGGCACTTGACACGGGCGAGCAGACGGTGCAGACGGCGTACGAGTTCGCGCAGGCGATCGGCAAGCAGCCGATCCAGACCAAGGACCGCTCCGGCTTCATCGTCAACATGCTGCTGGTCCCGTACCTGATGGCGGCGGTGCGGATGTTCGAGGACGGCTTCGCGAGCCGCGAGGACATCGACGAGGGGATGCGGCTCGGCTGCGGCCATCCGATGGGCCCGCTGACGCTCTGCGACTTCATCGGCCTCGACGTCCTGTATGCCGTCTGCGACTCGCTGTACGAGGAGTTCAAGCGCCCCGAGTACGCGCCGCCGCCGTTGCTCAAGCGGATGGTTGTCTCCGGCCACCACGGACGCAAGGCGGGCCGCGGCTTCTACGAATACGAGCAGACCCCGGGGTAGGTGCCGTTGCGGCCGGTGCGAAACGAGCTCTACGACCCCGCCGAGCATCGGCAGCTGAGCGGCGCGCCTTGGAGCGATCACGCGGCCCGCGACGGGATCGAGGAGATCGTCGCTGACGTCGTCGGCGCCTACCGCGGACCCGAACAGTTGTGGCCGAACGACCCCGACGACCTCGAAGGGCTCCCGGACGTGCCGCTGCGCAATGCGTACCTCGGCGCCGCAGGCCTCGCCTGGGCGATCGACCTGATGGCGCAGGACGAGCTGTGCGAGCGACCGCCGTGGCTGGCCGAGCTCGCGCGCAGCCTCGGCGAGGGCTTTCGCAAGGCGCCGGAGCTGACCGAGATCGAGCCGCCGCCGGCGCCGGCACTGCTGTTCGGCGAGAGCGGGATCCTGCTCGCCGCCGAGGCGATCCTGCGAGACGGCAGCCAACTCGACGGTCTCGCCGACGCGATCGCCCGCAACGCCCGCTCGCCGCGGCTCGAGCTGTGCTGGGGCTCGCCCGGCACGCTGGTCGCGGCGCTGCAGCTGTGGCGCCACACCTCCGAGCCGCGCTGGCGCGAGGCATGGCTGGACTCGGCGGCGTGGCTCCTTGACCAGTGGCAGGACGACGTGTGGGTCCAGGATCTGTACGGCGACCAGAGCCGCTACACCGGAGCGGGCCACGGGTTTGCCGGCAACGCGTTCGCGCTGCTCGCCGGCCGTGACGTGCTCGGCGAGGCCGCCAACGATGTCACCGAGCGCGTCGTCGCGCAGATGCGCAAGCTGGCGGTCAGCCGCGAGCGGCTCGCGCAGTGGCCGCCGCTCCAGGGCGTCAAGGACGGGCGCCGGCCGGTCCAGTGGTGCCATGGCGCGCCCGGCTTCGTGACGTCGTTGGCGCCGGTGCTGCCGCCCGACGAAGAGACCGAGCGGCTGCTCGACGCCGGCGGCGAGCTGACGTGGCGCGCGGGACCGTTGCTCAAGAGCGCCGGGCTGTGTCACGGGGCCTCGGGCAACGCCTACGCGCTGCTGGCGCTGTGGGCGCGAACCGAGCGCGAGCTGTGGCTGGAGCGGGCGCGCTCGTTCGCGATGGACGCGCTGCAGGACGTGCGCCGCCGACGCGAGGACGCCGGCCGTGGGCGCTACACGTTGTTCACCGGCGACATCGGCGTCGCGCTGCTGCTGCGCAGCCTGTTGGTCGCCGACCCGACCTTCCCGTT
>DASUHF010000004.1:0-105609 GCA_036273655.1 Solirubrobacteraceae bacterium
CTCAGATCCTCTTCGGTGCCCGCCCCGACAGCAACCCGAGGCCCACTCGGCCCGCCGCCTACCCGCCGAACCGAACACCCACCTGGCCCGCCGCCTGGCCCGGGGGCCGATGCCGACCCGACCGGCGTCCGCTGCGTCCGCCTCCCGAGCAAGGCGCCCGGTCGCTGCAACCGCGTGGCGTCGACCCGCCTCTTCCTGCGGCCCTGAACCCGCGACTCAGGTGACCACGACCGCCGCGCCGCCGCGGCGCGGATCGCCGCCGCCGCTGAAGCGACCGTCATCTCCGCGCATCGCCGCCTGTGCGCCGCCGAAGAACAGGTTGCGGGCACGGAAGCGACTGACGGTCAGGCCCGCCCGCTCCAGCGCGGCGACATCGATCCCGGGCTCGGCGTAGACGATCTCGTCCTCGAAGTGCAGCCGCGGCGCGTCGACCGCGTCCTGCGCGCGCATCCGGTCGTCGATGCAGCGCACGATCGTCTGCAGCACCGCGGAGCGGATCCGGTTGGAGCCGGCGCTGCCGACCGCGAGCTCGGGGGCGCCGTCGCGCAGCACAACCGTCGGCGACATCATCGACGGCAGCCGGCGCCCGGGCGGATGGCGGTGGAAGCCGAGGGGGTTGAGGTCCTGCTCGCCGAGCATGTTGTTGCAGTGCACGCCGGTGCCCGGCACGACCACGCCCGACGCCGATCCTGCCGAACACGTCACCGAGCAGGCCCAGCCGTCGCTGTCGAGCGCGGCGACATGGGTGGTGGAGCCGAGCGCGCCCCCGGGACCTGGCGCGCCCCCGGGGCGCTCATGCCCACCGCCGGGCGCAGCAGGTCGCTGCGCGGCGAGGAACCGCTCGACGAACGCGGGATCGTTGAGCCCCTCCAGGAACGCAGGCGTCCGCTCGCGCTGGGTCGCCGCCATCACGTCCACGAGCGCGGTCGCGTCCGGAACTCCCCCGACGTGATCCAGCGAGGCGAGCGCCCGCGCGATCAGGATCCCTCCGGCCGACGGCGGCGGGTTCGTGAGCACCGTGCGGCCGCGGTAGCCGACCGCCAGCGGCGGCCGATCGACGACCTCGTACGCGCGCAGATCGTGCGCGGTCACGAGGCCGCCACGATCCGCCAGCCATGTCACGATCGCGTCGGCGATGTCGCCCTCGTAGAACGGACGCGCGCCCTCCCTTGCCAACCGCTGCAGCGCGTCCGCAAGCTCGGGCTGGCGGACCCGCTCCCCCTCGCCCAGCAGTCGTCCGCCGGGGGCGTACAGCGCCGCGGCTTCCGGCGTCGAGGTCACGATCCCGGCGAGGATCTCGACGATGTACGCCTGCTGGGCGTTGAGCGCGACGCCTTCGCGCGCGAGTGCGGCGGCCGGCTCGACGAGCCGTGCGAGGTCGAGCCGCGCGTATCTGCGGGCGGCCTCGCAGACGCCCGCGGGCATCCCGAACGTGCCGACCGACGCGGCGCCGACGTTGAACATCTGCACGGCGTCGCCGAACGAGACGCTGACCGGGATCAACTCCGAGCGGGAATCGGCCGCCGCCGACCGCCCACGACCCGGCGCCTCGACGAAGAAGTCAAGCAGCGCCGGCTCGGCGCCAGGCGCGACGACCAGCATGTAGCCGCCGGCGCCGAGCCCGGTCAGCAGCGGCTCGCACGCGAACGATGCGAGCATCGCGGCGAGCGCAGCGTCGACCGCGTTGCCGCCATCGCGCAGGGCATCGGCCCCGGCCTCCGCGCTGAGCGGATGGCCGGCGGCCACGACTCCGAGCGTGCGGTCCGCGGCGGCCACCGGCCCACGCGCCGCTCAGCGGCGCGGGATGAACTCCGGCACGTCGAGCTCGGCGCGCCGCGACGGCCGGTTGCGCGTCACGCGGGGCTCCCGCGGCTCGCGCCACCGCCGCGAACGGTCCTGCAACGGGTCCTCGACGCGCGGCGCCGCGGCGAACGGGTCGTCGCGGTTGCGCCGGCGCGGCTGTTCGCCGAACCCGGTCGCGACGACCGTGATCCAGACCTGGTCCTCGAGCTTGTCGTCGACCATCGCCCCGAAGATGATGTTGGCGTCGGGGTGCGCGGCCTCGGAGATCGTCTTGGCGGCCTCGTTGACCTCCCACAGCGAGGTGTCGGGACCGCCGGTGATCGACAAGAGAATCGAGCGCGCGCCGTCCATGCTCGTCTCCAGCAGCGGCGAGGCGACGGCCTGCTCGGCCGCATCGATCGCGCGACGCTCGCCGGTCCCCATGCCGATCCCGAGCAGCGCACTTCCCGCGTCGGCCATGATCGTGCGAACGTCGGCGAAGTCGAGGTTGATCAGTCCCGGCAACGTCACCAGATCCGAGACGCCCTGCACGCCTTGACGCAGGACGTCGTCGGCGACCCGGAACGCCTCGACCATCGACACGTTGCGGTCGAGCACCGACAGGAGCCGGTTGTTGGGCACCACGATCAGCGTGTCGACCTCCTCGCCCAGCGCGACCACGCCGGCCTCCGCCTGGTCGCGCCGGCGCGAGCCTTCGAAGCCGAACGGGCGGGTGATGATCCCGACGGTCAGCGCACCGAGCTCGCGCGCGATCTGAGCGACGACGGGCGCGGCGCCGGTGCCGGTACCGCCCCCTGCGCCGGCGGCGATGAACACCATGTCCGAGCCACGCAGCATCGCCTTGATGCGGTCGTACTCCTCGCGCGCGGCACGGCGGCCGAGCTCGGGATCGGCGCCGGAGCCGAGGCCACGCGTGACGCCATCGCCGATGTGCAGGGTCTCGTCCGCGGCGGAGAGCTGCAGCGATTGCAGGTCGGTGTTGATCGCGAGGAACTCGACGCCGCGGATGTCGGCCTCGACCATCCGGTTGACAGCGTTGACGCCGGCACCACCGACACCGACGACGCGCAGCACCGGCTGGCCGGTCTCGATCGGCTCTGGCGGCGTGAGGTCGCGGTCGGCGACCGCGTAGACGTCATCGGCCGGCGCGGCCGCGGGCGGCGCGAGGATGTCCTCGGGGATGTCGGCGGAGAACGCGGCGCGCAACCGCTCCTGGGCCGACGGCGCCGGCGGACGACTCAGGTCGACCGGAGAGTCAAGCTCGGCGTCGAGTGACGGGTGCGGCACGGGACGCGGCGGCGCGGACCGCGGCGGCGCGGACCGCTGCTCCGCGGACCGCTGCTCCGCGGACCGCTCTTCCGCGGACCGCTTCGGCGCGGGCGCCTGCTTCTGCGTGGAGTCGTCCTCGGCGGTCTTGCGGAACAGGTCCGCGAGCGGTCCCTCGCGCATGCTCGCGCGTTTACCGGTTGCCATTTGCGAGGACCTCCTTGGCGAGCTTCCTGTAGGCATGGGCGGCCATGCCATCAGGATCGTATTTGAGCACCGACATCCCCTTGACCGGCGCCTCCGCGAAGCGGACCGTCTTGCGGATCCGAGACGCGAACACCTGGTCGCCGAAGTTCTCCTCCAGAAGCTCGATCGCCTCCTGGGCGTGCACCGTGCGCAGATCGACGAGCGTCGGCAGGATCCCCTCGATCTCGACGTCCGGGTTGAGGTTCTCCTTGATCATCGAGAGCGTGTTCTGCAGCTGCACGAGCCCGCGCATCGACAAATACTCGCATTGGACGGGGACGATCACCTTGTCCGACGCGGTCAGCGCGTTGATCGTCAGCAGCCCGAGGCTCGGCGGCGTGTCGATGAAGATGTAGTCGTAGTCGTCGGCGACGTCGGTGAACGCCTTCTGCAGGACGCGTTCTCGGCCGATCCTCGCCGACATCGCGATCTCGGCGCCGGCGAGATCGATCGAGGCGACCGCGACATCGATCTCACGCTTGTGGATCACCTCGCGGATCCCGATCCCGTGGACGAGCACGTCGAACATCGACTTCTCGAGCCCGTCGGGGTCGATCCCCTGCGACATCGTCAGGTTGCCCTGCGGATCCATGTCGCAGCACAGGACGCGGTGCCCTTTCTCGGAGAAGGCAACGGCGAGATTCAGCGTTGTCGTGGTCTTGGCGACGCCACCCTTCTGGTTGGCGAGCGTGATCACCTTGCTGCTGGCCATGAGGCTCAGACTCCCATGCATCGGGGACTCATACGCGCCTGTATTCGCAGGCGGCACGGGAAATCCTCCGCGCGGCGGGCGATCGCGCCGTGAGCGGTCGCGATCGAGATCACCCCCCGATACAAGTTGCAACCACCCCCCGCGCGGCCACGACCGCCACGGCAGGCTCTAACGTTGCGGCGCTGTGGTCGGACTCCTGCAGCGTCGACTGATCTTCGTCACCGGCAAGGGTGGAGTCGGCAAATCCGCGGTCGCGACCGCGCTCGGACTGCTCGCCGCCAGGCACGGCCGGCGCACGATCGTAGCCGAGCTCGCCAGCCAGCATCGCGTCGGCGAGACGTTTCACTGCGATCCCAGGCCGTTTACGGAGATCGAGCTGGCCGACGGGCTGTTCACGATCTCGATCGACCCCGAGTCGGCGATGGAGGAGTACCTGCGCGTCAAGACCGGCACGGTCGGCCACGCGCTCGGCCACAGCCGCCTGTTCCACGCGTTCGCGATGGCGACGCCGGGGATGCGCGAGCTGTTGTCGATCGGCAAGGTCTGGGAGCTCGCGCAGCTGCAGCGACGCACGAGCGGCGCCGCCGCTTACGACGTCGTGATCGTCGACTCCCCGGCGGCCGGCCACGGCCTCGGCATCCTGCGCACGCCGAGAACGTTCGCCGAGATCGCTCGCGTCGGTCCGATCGCGCACCAGGCGCAGACGATTTCCGCGACGATCGCCGACCGCGCGTTCACGTCGGTGATCGCGGTCAGCACCGCCTCGGAGATGCCGGTGTCCGAGACGCTGTGGCTCGACGACGCGTTGCGCGCCGACGGGCTCGGACTCGACGCGGTGATCGTCAACGCGCTGTACCCCGATCGCTTCTCGGACGGCGACCGCGCGGAGCTCGAGCGCGCGCGGGGACGGGCACGGTCGCCGCTGACCGGCGCGGCGCTCGGCGCGGCGCTGTCCGAGCACGCGCGCGCTCGCTCGCAGGCCGAGCAGGTGCAGCGGCTGCGCGACGGCCTCGACCCCGGCGGCCCGCCGATCGTCACCCTCCCCTATCTGTTCGCCGAGACGATCGGACCGGCCGAGCTCGAGCGACTGGCCGACGCCCTCGGCGAGCCCGCCGCGCGGCCGGTGCCGGCGGCGGTCGGCTGACCGGCGCGCGCCTACGTCCGCGCGGCCGACGCGGCCCAGGCCCCCGTGCGCAGCCCGGACTCGATCGCCCCGTCGATGAACCCCGACCAGCCATCGGCGAGATCCGAGCCCGCCAGCCGGAGTCGCCCTTCCGGCCGCTGCATCGCCGCGTGGTGGTGCTCGTACCAGCCGGGCCGGTGGATCGCCCAGGTGCCCTGCGCGAACTCGTCGGCGAGCCAGTCGTGCGCGGACGCGGCGACCGCCGTCAGGCCCGGGATGATCTCGTCGAGATCATGTTGCACGCCCGCGAGGTCGGCCGGATCGCAGCGCTGTGCGTCGGGCCCGAAGCCGATCATCAGCTGGCTGCCGTCGCCGTCGATCTCCTCTGTCGCGAGATACCCGAACGGATGGCCGGCCCGGATCGATCCCTGCGAGACATCCGAGCCGCGGGCGCGGAGCATCAGCTTGATCCCGCGGCTCGCCTGACCGAGCTCGATCGCGGCGCGCTTGTCGTCGGGCAGCGGGGGATCGAACTCGATCGCTCCCAGCGTGTTCAGCGGCACCGCGACGACGGCCGCCGAAGCGCGGTGTCCGGAGCCGTCGCGGCATGTGACCTCGACCCCGTCGGCGCCGACCGATACAGCAGCGACCGGCGACTGCAGGCGCACGTCGATCGGCGCCGCCCCGGCGATCGCCGCCAGCAGCGCGCCGGTGCCGCGGTCGATCGTCACGCGCCCGCCCGTGAACTGGGTCAGCTCCAGCGAGTAGCCCGACAGCGCATGCCAGCGCAACACAGAGACCGCGCCGGCGTCCTCGATCGGCGCGTGCGCAAGCGACTCGAGCTCGGCCACGAGCACATCGCGCTCCTCGTCTGAGAGCTCGAGCTGGCCGATGCGGTCGGCGATCGAGAGCCGGTCGAAGCGAGCGAGCTCGGCCAGCGCCGACAGCGGCGCGTGCGGTTGCGGCAGCGCCTCGCGGACGCCGTCGACGAACTGGTCCCAGCCGCGGTGGACGATCGCGTCGCGCTCGTCGATCGTCCCCTCGCGACGGTCGCCGCCGACGTACCAGCCGGCGCGCTGCACATCGTCCGACACGCTCACCGTAAGACCCGCGCGCGTCAGCTCCGAGAACGTGTGCGGCTGGTGCCAGTGCACCCAGGCGCCGCCGTACTCGATCGCGTGGCCCTCCCAGGTCGCGCTCCAGGTGCGCCCACCGAGCCGGTCGCGGCCCTCCAGCAGCAGCACGTCGCAGCCGCGCAGCGACGCCTCGCGCGCCGCGGTCACGCCGGCAAAGCCGCCGCCGATGACGATCACATCGGTCATCGCGCCACCGCCCCGGCGAGCGAGCCGTCGCCGACCGCGCCGAGTTGCACGGACGCGTCGAGCGCGAGCGCGCCGACGGCGCCGACGAGCACCGGGTTGCACTCCACCAGCTGCAGCGAGCGATCCACGAGCAGACCTCCGATCGAAGTGGCCAACGAGCACAGCGCGTCGACGTCGACGGCTTGCTGGCCGCGGCCGCCGAACAGCAGCGAGGCGCCGCGAAGCCCGCGCAGCGCCGCGCGGATCCGGGACGGCTGCGCCGGCAGCGGCACCACGCACACATCCGACAACAGCTCGGTCCAGACCCCCCCGAGCCCGATCACGAGCGCGGGCACGACCCCGTCGCGGTGGGCCGCGACGATCAGCTCGACCCCCGCAGATGCAGCCATCCGCTCGGCGAGCACGACACCGCCGTGCGTCGCGGCGAGCTCGGCCAGCGGCCGGTAGGCGAAGCGCACCTGCTCGTCGTCGTCGAGTCCGAGCGCGACGCCGCCGAGATCGGATTTGTGCTGCACCGACGGGGCGCTCAGCTTCAGCACGATCTCGGGGCCGAGCGCCGCCCGCGCCGCGACCGCGGCATCGGCGTCGTCGACGACGATGCCGTCGGGCACCGCGATCCCGGCCTCGCGCAGCAATGCTTTGGCCTCGTGCTCGGCCAGCCACGGCCCGGTCTCGGTCGCCCCGCCACCACCGCGCCGGGCGGTGGCCGCGATCTCGCGCAGGCGCGCGCCGTCCCCGCCGGGCCGCGCGCCGCCGACGGCCCTGTCGAGCCCGAGCACCGCCGCCGCGCACCGCAGGCCGGTCCGCAGCCCTGCGACCGCCGGCACCCCGGCACGCACCATGTCCCACGCCGCGCCGTCGTCGAGCAGCTCGGGCAGCGTGGAGGAGACGACCGTCGGCACCGGGCTGCGCGAGGCGCCGAGCATCACCCCTTCGCGGACCGCGACCCAGCTTTCGGCCGCGGCGCCGACCAGCCCGTGCGGCTGATCGTAAAAGACGAGCACGAGGTCGATCGTCGGATCGGTTCCGAGAGCGCGCACGAGCTCGGCGAGCGTCTCGACCTCACCCCAGATGATCGACGTGTAGTCGAGCGGGTTCGCCGCGGTCGCCGCCGTCGGCAACAGCTCGCGAAGGCGCTCGAGCGTGGCCGGAGCCGGCGCCGGCAGAGACAACCCCAGCAGCTGTGCCTCGTCGGCGCCCTGGGCCGAGTCGCCGCCCGAGCAGGTCATGATCGCCAGCCCCCGCCCACGCGCCGGCGCCGCCGGACGCGCGCGTCCCGGGGCGGGCGCACGCGCGCCGTCGTGGGCAGCCGTGCGCGCTCCCGGGCGCGCGACGGCGAGCGTCTTGGACAGCTCCAGCAGCTCGTGCACGTCGGCCGCCCACACCGCCCCGGCCTCCTCGACCAGGCTGCGGAACACGCGCTGGTCGCCGGCGAGGGCGCCGCTGTGCGCGTTGGCGGAGGCGGCGCCGGTGGGCGTCGAGCCGACCTTCAGCACGACGACCGGCAGCGACGCGTCCACGCACGCGGCCAGCCCGTCGCACAACCGTGGGCCGCCGTCGTCCTCGAGGTACAGCGCGACCGCGCCGACGCCGCCGGCGGCGGCGAGATACCCCAGGTAGTCGGCAGCGTCGAGCACCGCCTGGTTGCCGGACGCGATCACGGTGTGGAACCGCAGCCCACGGCGCGTGGCGAGCGCGTTGACGGCGACGTTGCCGCTCTGCGAGATCAACGCGACCGCGCCGGCATCGGCCGGCTCGAGCGTGTCGCCCCACAATGCCACCCGCCGACCCGGCGACACGATCCCGTTGCAGTTGGGCCCGCAGACCGGCAACCGGTGGCGGTAGGCCGACTCGACCACCGCCGCCTGCAGGCCGTCGCCGGAGCGGACCTCTCCGAAGCCGGCGCTGAACACGACCGCGCCGCCGCAGCCGCGAACGCCCGCCTGCTCGATCGCCGCCGCCACGCCGTCGGCGGGGATTGCCACGATCACCGCGTCGACCGGTTCGGGCAGCTCCGACACCGACGGAACGCAGGGCAGGCCGAACACGTCCGTGCGCCGCGGGTTGACGCCCCACACCTGGCCATCGAAGCCGATCCGGTTGAGATTGGTCAAGGCCTCGCACGCGTACGTGTCCGGCCGCTCTGAGGCGCCGACGACCGCGACCGAGCGCGGTGCCATCAGGCGATCGAGCGCAAACGCCGGCACGCCGGCCGGCCGCGGCGCCGCAGACGAAGAAGCGCTGGTAGCCGCGGCCGTCAATGGATCGTCGCCTCGACGCCGCGGCGCTCGAGTGCCCGCGCGATGATCAGTCGCTGGATCTCGGACGTCCCCTCCCAGATCCGGTCGACGCGCAGCTCACGCAGGAACCGCTCGGCGACGTTCGTGCGCATGTAGCCGCGGCCACCGAACGCCTGCACGGCGCGGTCGGCGCAGCGCAGCGCCGCCTCGGATACGAACAGCTTCGCCATCGATGCCTTGGCGTGGATCAGCTTCGGGTCGGCGCCGCCGTCGACCATCGCGCACACCTCGAGCGCCAGCAGCCGGCCGACGGCGGCGTCGGTCGCGGAGTCCGCCAGCGGGAACGAGATGCCCTGGTAGTCGAGGATGCGGTGCCCGCCCTGCACGCGCGTCCGAGCCCACTCGGTCGTCTCCTCGAGCAGGCGCCACATCGCGCCGAGCCCGTGCGCGGCGATCCCGAGCCGCTCCTCGGTGAACCAGCGGCGCTGGATCTCGTCGCCGGCGCCGACCTCGCCGACGACCGCGTCGGCGCCGACCTCGACATCGGTGAGGCGGATCGTCGGATGGCCGTGCGGGTAGTTGTGCGTGAACGGAGGGTCGTCGACGAACTCGACGCCGTCGGTGCTGGGCTCGACCAGAAACAGCGTCGGCAGTCGCTCGGAGCCGTCGACGACGTTGGCGACGACGATCAGCACCCGCGCGACGTCGCCCGAGGTCACGAACCATTTCTCGCCGGTGATTCGATACCCGCCCGCACCGGGAACCGCGACGGTCGCGATGCCAGATGGGTCAGAGCCCGCCTCGCCCTCGGTGACCGCGTAGGCGTCGCCGCCCTCGCCGCGCAGCGCCGCCGGCACGTAGCGCTCGAACTGCTGGGGCGAGGCGTCGGCCCAGACGTTGTAGACATTGGGCACCCACCAATCGAGGCCGTTGGTGACGCGGCCGAATTGCTCGTTGACGTAGAACCACTCGAGCATCGACCAGCCCTGCCCGCCGCGCTCGACAGGGATCCGGCCGCCGTGCAGCCGCGCGGCGATCGCCCCGCGCTTGATCTCGTCCACGGTCTCGGCCGGCAGCCGTCCGTGCGCCCGCTCGGCCGGCCACTCGAGCGGGATCAGCACGTCGTCGACGAACCGCTTCGCGCGGTCGCGCAGCTCGCGCAGCTCGTCGGTCAACGGCTCGGCAGCGTGTGCTGTCGTCATCGGCAGGCCTTTCGGTGGTCGTCGTCGTCGTCGTCGTTTTCGTCAGGAGTTGAGCGCCGGGAGCAGGTGATCGAGCCGCGCCCGGTCGGCGGCGGTCACGCGGGCGCCGGCGCCCGGCAGCGCCAGCAGCAGGTTGTGGTGGTTTGACAGAACGGCGGCGGCCCGCGCGGCGGCCCACCGCACGGCCGGATCGTCGCTGGCAGCGCGCGCCTCGGTCAGCAGCAGCACGCCGTGCAGGTAGCGCAGCCACTGACGCTGGCCCGAGCGCGTGATCAGACGGGTGATGCGGCCGGTCTCGTCGGCGACCTCGCGATCGCTCGCGGCGGCGCCGGATCGAAGCGTCGCGACGGCCGCCGGCAGCTCGCGCTCGGGCTCGGGTGTGATCGACAACCACACGCTGCGCTTGACCATCGGCGTACGATACATCAACTGATCACAAAGTCAGGATGCAATCGACATGGAAGCCGCCACCGCAACTGCCGCCAGGCGCACGCCGACCGCCGAGCCGACCGCGCCATCCACTCCGGCGCTGCACCCTCGCCTCTACACCGATCCGACGGTGCTCGAAGCCGAGCAGCGGCTGATCTTCGAACGAACCTGGCAGCTCGCCGGCCACGTCTCGTCGCTGCCGGCGCCCGGCAGCTACATCACTGCCGATGCCGGCGACCAGCCGGTGCTCGTCGTCCGTGACGAGCACGGCGGCCTGCGCGCCTACCGCAATGTCTGCCGCCACCGCGGCTCGCGGCTGTTGAGCGGCTCGGGCCAGTGCAAGGCGGCGATCCGCTGCCGCTATCACGGCTGGACCTACAAGCTCGACGGCACGCTGATCGGCGTTCCCGAGGGCCTTGGCTTCGGCGACACCCTCGACAAGCCGAGCCTCGGGCTGATGCCGGCGCGCGTCGAGGAGCTGTGCGGGCTGGTGTTCGTCAACCTCGACCCCGACGCGACGCCGCTGGCCGAGCTCGTCGGCTCCGAGCTCCCGCGGCGCCTGGCCCGCTACCGGATCGAGACGCTTCAGTCGTTCGCGCCCGCGACCGGGACGCAGCCGGCCAACTGGAAGGCGGTCGCCGACAACTACCTCGAGGGCTACCACATCCCGATCGCCCATCCCGGGCTGATGCGGATGCTCGACTACAAGCGCTACGACGTCGAGGTCCACGACCACTGGGTCTGGTTCGAGTCGCCGCTGCGCGACAAGCCGTCCAGCAACCGGCTCGAGCGGCTGTACGCGCGCGCGGCCAGGCCGATGCCGGGCCTCGACCCCGAGGACCGGCGCGTCTGGCGCTACGCGTTCATCTATCCGAACACGACGATCGACCTCTACCCCGACCAGGTCAACACCTGGCAGATGCTCCCCGACGGGGTCGCGCAGACGCGTGACACGTTCGGCGGCTACCGCGCTCCGGGCGCCGATCCGCGCACCCGCGTGGCGCAGTGGGCCAACCAGAAGCTCAACACGATCGTGCTCGACGAAGACATCGACCTCGTCGCCAACGTGCAGCGCGGCCTGAGGACGCGCGGCTACCAGTGCGGACCGCTCGGCGCGCGCGAGGCGGCGGTGGGGTGGTTCGCCCACCGGGTTCGCGCGTCGCTTGGGGATGCGGTGGGCGAGGAGCCGCCTGCGCGACGATGACGCCGACCGTGACCGCGGCCGATACACGGGAGCGCATCCTCGCCGCGGCGGTGCGACGGATCGCGTCGGAGGGCATCGACGGCGTTCGAATCGCCCGGATCGCGATGGATGCCGGCGTGTCGACGTCACTGGTCCACTATCACTTCGACACCCGCGAGGATCTGCTCGCGCAGGCGCTCGCCTGGTCCTACGACCATGTCGGCGACTCGCGCGCGGAGGTCGACCAGGACGCGGGCGCGACCCACGCCCAACGACTGGCGCGGATCGTCGACCAGTGCCTGCCGCACACCGCTGAACTGCGCGAGGACTGGCTTTTGTGGATCGAGTTGTGGCTGCGCGCCGTCCGCCATCCGGAGATGCAGCCGGTCGCCGAGGAGATGTACGCGAAGCTGCGGCACTGGTTCGAGGAGGAGATCGTCGCCGGCATCGCCGCGGGCGAGTTCGATCAGTGCGAGCCGGGCCACGTCGCCGACCGCACATTGGCGCTACTCGACGGGCTCGGCGTCCGCCATCTGATCGGGGACCGGACGATCTCGCTCGAGGTCGCCCGTTCGATCGTGATGGCGTCGCTGGCGCGCGATCTGGGCATCAACCCCCATCGGCTCAACGACGCTTAGCCGCCGGTGGGCGCGGCGCCGGTCACGTCGGGCACCCGGTCGCCGAGCGTCTCGTCGTGGATCGCGGCCACGCTCACGCCGGGATCGGGCAGGACCCGCAGCGCGTCGGGCGGCAGGTGGACGCTGACCGGCGTCCCCTGGCTGTAGGGCACCCCCCCGCCGTCGTTGCGAATCAGTGTCTGCAGGGCGGCGCCGTGCGCGAGGCGCAGGAAGATCTGTGTCGTCGAGCCGAGGAACACCAGCCGCTCCACCATCCCCGGCATCCGGTTCGGACCGTCTGACTCGCGCGGGTACAGGTGGATCCGCTCGGGGCGAATCGCCACCTTGACCGAACCGGTCGCGTCGAGCTGGCCTCCCTCTGCGTAGAGCGTGAAGTCCCCCAGCGCCAGGCGGCAGGCTCCGCCTCCGCCACCGCCGGGCTCCACGCTTGCATCCATCAGGTTCGAGACCCCGAGGAAGTCCGCCACATACGCATCGGCGGGTTCGGTGTAGACCTGCTCGGGCGTGCCCAGCTGGGCGATCCGGCCGTGGTTCATGACCGCGAGCCGGTCGGACATCGTCAGCGCCTCCTCCTGGTCGTGGGTCACGTACAAAAACGTGATCCCGACCTGCTTCTGGAGCGCGTTGAGCTCGACCTGGAGCGTGCGGCGCAGCTTGGCGTCAAGAGCGCCGAGCGGCTCGTCGAGCAGCAGCACGGCCGGACGCAGCACCAGCGCCCGGGCGAGCGCGACCCGCTGCTGCTGTCCGCCGGACAGCTGGTTGGGCCGGCGCTTCTCATAGCCCGACAGCTGGACGAGGTCCAGCGCCTCGCCCACGCTCCTGGCGACCTCCGACTTGGGCACCGACCGGTAGCGCATCCCGAACGCGACGTTCTGCTCCACGGTCAGAAACGGGAACAGGGCGTAGCTCTGGAACACCGTGTTGACGTTGCGCCTGTTCGGCGCGAGGTGGCCGACGTCGACGCCGTCGAGCAGGATCTGCCCGCCGGTGGGAGCCTCGAAGCCGGCGACCAGCCGCAGCGTGGTGGTCTTGCCGCACCCGCTCGGTCCCAGCAATGAGAAGAACTCCCCCGCGCCGATCTCCAGCGAGATGTCGTCGACCGCGGTCACGTCGGCGAACCGCTTGATCAGCGACACGAGGTTGATGTTTCCTCCGGACACCCCTACTACCTCCTCACATGCCGGCGATGCTCGTGAGCGCCTCGCTCGCGCCCTGCTTGCGCTCGCCTCTGGTCATCCAGCGGTACGCGGCAAACCCGATCAGCGCGACCAGCAGCGAGAAGCCCAGCATGATCGTCGCAAGCGCGTTCAGCGCTGGTCCCTGGAGCCCGCCGTGGACGTTTGAGTAGATCAGCACTGACATCGGCTGCGTGCCGGCCGTCGACGACAGCTGCTCGACGATCACGAAGTCGTCGACGGTTCCCGCGAACACGAGCACGGCGCTGGCGAAGATCGCGGGCATCAGCATCGGCAGCAGCACGCGCCTGATCGCACTCAGCCGCGATGCCCCGAGGTCGGCGGCGGCCTCCTCGTAGGTTTTGCCGATCGTCACCAGGCGCGCGCGCACGATGATCGCCGGCCAGCTGAAGTTCCAAACAACCAGCCCCGCGACCTCCGCCGTCGTGCCGAGCGGGAGGAACGTGAACAGCTGCGTCACGAGCATGAACAGCGCGACGGCCAGCAGCAGCTCGGGCACGACGAACGAGAAGATCATCACCAGGCTCAGCCCAGATGAGGTGCGGCTGCGCCAGCGATCGATCCCGATCGCGAATCCGACTCCGAGCGGCACGGTGATGAGCGTCGTGATGATCGACAGCTTCAGGGTCTGCACGACCGCCTGGTGCAAACTCGGGTTGTGCAGGACCGAGGTGACGCCCGCGCCCACGTACCACTTGGTCGAGAAGCCCTGCCAGGTCGACTGCGACGCGCCCTTGTTGAACGAGAACAGGATCGCGATCGCGACCGGCACGATCGACCAGAGGATGTACAGCCAGGTGAAGCCCTCCAGCGCCCACGGTCGCCGCCACGGGTTGCCACGCGCCCGGACTCGCCGCGTGACCGACCCCGGCGCGCCGGGCAGCGCCCGGAGCGACTCGCCCGTCGCCATCAGCCGAACTCCAGCGAGGCGCGGGCAGTGCTGACCGCGTAGTAGATCATCGGGATCAGTAGGACGACCAGCAGCATCAGCGCGAGCACGGCGCCCTGGCCGGTCTGCCCCGGCGACAGGAGCTGGCCCTCGATCGCGTTGCCGATCATCGTCGTGTTCGGCGCGGCCGACAGCAGCTGGTTGGTGAAGTAGTCGCCGATCATCGGGAGCACCGTGATGAACGCGCCCGCGATGATCGTCGGCTTGCTCAGCGGCACCGTTACCCGCCAAAACGTCCGCCACCTTCCGAGCCCGAGGTCGCGCGCCGCCTCGAGCAGGCTCGTGTCGATGCGATCGAGTCCCGCGTACAGCACAAGGATCAGGTACGGGATGTAGCCGTAGACGAGCCCAAGGATGACCGTGATCGACTTGCCGCCCAACCAGTCGGTGCCGCCGGGCAGCCCCACGAGCGACATCGCGCTGTTGACGAAGCCGCCCTGCTGCAGCAGATCGATCCAGGCCAGCATCCGCATCATGTAGCTGACCCAGAAGGGCGCGATCAGCAGTACCAGAAACAGCGCCTTGCGCCGGCCCGCGTAGCGTGAGACGAAGTAGGCCACCGGATACGCGATCGCCAGCGAGATCGCCGACGCGGCCGCCGTGTAGATCAGCGTACGCAACGCCGGGGGCCCTATGAAGGCGCCGCTCCCGGCGATGTTGTGCCACACGGCGGAGAGGTTGGCGCTCGACCAGTGCAGCGGGTTCCAGGTCGGGATGGCCGTCTCGAAGAACGGGTTCACGCTGCCGCCGGCGACGGCAAGCATCGCGTAGAACGGCACGACGAACAGAACGATCAGCCAGATCGCCCCCGGCGCCGCCAGCGCGATCCACAGCCAGCGCTCGCGCCGGCGGTTTGTGGCGCTGCGGTTCAACGGACTCGTCCCGCGGTGCCCGAGGCCGCTACAGCCCCTTGGAGAACGAGTTGTAGGTGTTCAGCCAATCCTGCTTGGCGGCCGGCGGCAGCTCGAGCTCCTGTACGCCGTTGCGGAAGTAGCTCGGCAACACGACCGTCGTCGTGAGGGTCGGCGGCAGCAGCTTCTCGGCGATCAGCTTCTGCGGGGTGACTGCCGTCAGCGGCTGCATGTAGCCGAGGTAGCTGTAGTTGTTCAGCGCGTTGTTGACGTCGAGGAAGTAGTTCATGAACAGATGCGCCAGCACCGGGTTCTGCCCGCTCTTCAAGTTGACGATCGTGTCGTTTTGCACCGGGCAGTGATGGTTGGGCGGGACCCAGTAGCCCACCACCTCGACCGGTGTGCCCTTCGGCATGTAGTCCTTCGCCAGGGCCATGTCACCCGACCAGGCTTGGTGGATCCAGGCGTTGCCGTTCGGAATCTCGGTGTAATCGTTGTTGTCGACACGCACGTTGACCAGGCTCGACAGCTGGTCAAGCGCCTTGCCGGCGGCGGCGATCTGGGAGCTGTTGGTGGTGTTGACGTTGTAGTTGCCGGCGCGCATCAGTGCCAGCGTGATCGTCTCCCGGTAGTCGTCGAGCAGCGCGACCTTGCCCTTGTACTTGGCAGCCTGCCACGGCATGTTCCATGACGGTGTGAGGTTCACCTTGTCCTTACGCCATGAGATCCCCGTCGTGTAGATCGAGTACGGCACCGTGTACTGCCAGCCCTGGTCATAGAACGGGTTGCGGAAGTCCGGCCAGGCGTTGGCGATGTTCGGGATGTAGCTGTGGTTGAGCGGGCGGATCATCTTCGCCTCGACCAACTGACCGAGCACATCGACGGTCGGGAAGAAGATGTCGAAGCTCAGCTGGCCGGTGCCGAGCTTGGCGAGCGCCTCGGTCATCGTGTTGAAGGTCGTGATCTGGTACTTGCAGTTGTACTTCTTGCAGAAGTCCTTGACCGTGCCCTCGTTGATGTAGGCGACCCAGTTGTAGATCTGAAGCGTGGCGTTCTTCTCGGGCTGAAGGCCGGAGGCGATCGCCTTGTTGTCGGACGCGATCGGCCACTTGACGGGATAGTTGGGCCGCGGCAGCGGGATGCCGCCGCTGGAGGCGCCGCCGACCGAGCCTGCGCCCCCGCCGCCACCCGAGGAGCCCGAGCCGCCGCACCCGGCCAGCAGACCAGTGAGGGCGAGCCCGGCGCCCGCCCCGAGCAGTTGGCGGCGCGAGATCATCGCGTTGTCCTGTGGTGGCTCCGGGCGGCGCCGGAGCCCTCCCTGTGACCATCCCTCACGTGGATGCATTTCCTCGCCTCTCTAGGAACGCGCATCGCCCGGTCGCGACCCATCGCTCCCCTTGCATCTTGAACGGCGGTTCAATCTATAGCACGCACCTCCCGGACCTGCAACCTATACCCGCGGCTTGACAGCCGCCCGGACACAACGTAGTTTCCTGAGACGCGATTCAGCTTTCGAACAGGAGTGCAGCCGTGAGCCCACGGCCGAAGCTGGCCCACATACGCAAGCCGCAGATCATCGAGGCTGCCCTGCAGACGATCTACGAGCGCAGCTTCTCGGAGACGCGGATCGGCGACATCGCCGAGCGAGCGGGCACGAGCGCGCCGACGATCCTGTACTACTTCGAGTCCAAGGAGGCGCTGCTGGAGGAGGCGCTCGCCTACTCGGATCGCGAGTTCTACCAGCGCGTGCGCGACGAGATCGCGCCCCTTGCGACCGCTAGCGAGCGGCTCGTCGCGCTCGTCGAGCGCTGCAGTGCGCCGGCCGACCCGCTCGACGACTGGACCCTGTGGATGGAGATGTGGCTGCAGGCCCGCCACCGCCCGCTCCTGCGCGCCGCTTACGCGCACCTCGAGCGCATCGGGCTTGCGCCCCTGATCGCGGACGTGATCCACGAGGGCCAGTCCAGCGGGGAGTTCGACGCCGGCGTCGACGCCGAGGAGGTGGCCACGATCCTCAGCGCTCTGCTCGACGGGCTCGGGGTCCAGGTCACGCTCGGGCTCCCGGATATGTCGGCGCTGCGGATGGCTCGCCTATGCCTGTCGGTGGCGTCGCGCGAGCTCGGGTGCGAGCTGGCGCTGCCGCCCGGTAGCCGGCAGCACGGCAAGTCGCGCGACGTCCCCGCCGCGACCACGAACGGTGACGCCGCCCGCCGGCGCGCTCGCTCGGCCAGGTCGGGCTGAGCGCGTGAGCCGCGACCCACGCCACGACATCCTGTTCGAGCCCGTCCGGATCGGGCCCAAGACACTGCGAAACCGGTTCTACCAGGTACCACACTGCAGTGGCCTGGGCTCCGCCAAGCCGTGGTCGCAGGCGGCACACCGAGCGGTCAAGGCGGAGGGCGGCTGGGCGGCAGTCTGCACCGAGTACGCGCCGGTCAGCCCCGACTCGGATGAGTCGCCGTTGGCATCTTCGCGTCTGTGGGATCCGGACGACGCGCACAACCTGAAGCTGATGTGCGACGCCGCGCACGCACACGGCGCGCTGGCCGGGATCGAGCTCGTGCACACCGGCGTCCACGCGGTTCGCCACGAATCGCGCTGGCCGGCGATTGCTCCCTCGCAGTTGCCGAGCGACCTGGAGCCATTTGTCGTGCCCAAGGCGATGGAGCACTCCGACATCCGCCGCGTCCAGGCGGACTGGGTGCGGGCCGCACGCATGGCCCGCGATGTCGGCTTCGACATCATTTATGTCTATGGCGGGCACTCGTACCTGCCGCTGCAGTTCCTGTCCCCGTTCTACAACCACCGAACCGACGCCTACGGTGGCCCGCTCGCCAACCGCGCGCGGTTCTGGCTGCAGACGCTCGAGCTGGTGCGGGACGCGGTCTCGGACGACTGCGCGATTGCCGTGCGCCTCGCCGTCGAGGCTCTTGGGCCGGCGGGCGTGGAGCTCGATGAGGGCCTTCAGTTCGTGCGCCTGGCGGATCCGCTGGTCGATCTCTGGGACGTCAACGTCGGCTCGATCGCGGAATGGTCCAAGGACTCGGGTTCCTCGCGCTTCTTCGCCGAGGGCTACCAGCTTCAGTGGACGGGGCGCGTGCGCGCGGCGACGGCCAAGCCGATCGTCGGCGTCGGGCGGCTGACGGATCCCGACCGGATGGCCGAGATCGTGCGCTCCGGCGCCTGGGATCTCATCGGCGCGGCGCGGCCGTCGATCGCGGACCCGTTCCTGCCGCGCAAGCTCTCGGAGGGACGCTACGGCGAGGTGCGCGAGTGCATCGGCTGCAACGTGTGCGTGCTCAAGTCGGAGGTCGGCGGGCACATCGGCTGCACCCAGAACGCAACCGCCGGCGAGGAACACCGTCGTGGCTGGCACCCGGAGCGCTTCCCGCGCGCGGCCAACGCAGACCTGAGCGTGCTGGTCGTCGGCGCGGGCCCAGCCGGGATGGAGTGCGCAATCGTGCTCGGCAGGCGCGGCTTGCGCAACGTGCACCTGGTCGAGGCCGCCGCCGAACTCGGTGGTCACATGCGATGGGTGCCGCGGCTGCCGGGCCTCGGCGAGTGGCGGCGGGTGGTCAACTGGCGCACGATCCAGCTGCAGCGGCTCGCGAACGTGACGGTGATGCCCGGCCTTGAGCTCGATGTGCCGGCAATCCGCGAGTACGGCGCCGAGATCGTCGTCCTGGCGACCGGCGCAGGCTGGGCCGGCGACGGGTTGACCGGCATCGGCCATGTGCCCGTGCCCGGCGCGGACCCGACCCTCGCGCACGTCCTGACGCCCGAGCAGATCATGCTCGACGGCAAGCGTCCACCGGGCGAGCGCGTCGTCGTCTACGACGCCGAGGGGTACACGGTTGGCCCCGGCCTCGCGGAGCTGCTCGCACACGAGGGTGCTTCCGTGCAGCTGATGACGCCGCTGGCGCAGGTCGCGCCGATGTGCGACCACACGTTGGAGGGCCCGTTGCTGCGAGCTCGCCTGCACGATGCCGGGGTGCGTCTGCGCCGCAATGTCACGCTCACCGCGATCGAGGCGGGCCTGCTGCGGGGGACCGGGGAGTTCGGCGAGCCACTCGAGGTCCGCGCCGACGCGGTCGTGCTCGTCACCCGGCGTCGGTCGCAAGACGCCTTGTATCACGAGCTCGCGGCGGACTCGGACGCGCTCAGTCGTGAGGGAATCGTCTCTCTACATCGAGTCGGAGACTGCGTCGCGCCGCGCCTGACCGCCGACGCGATCTTCGACGGCCACCGCCTCGCGCGCGAGGTCGACGCCGCGGATCCGGCGGTGCCGCTGCCCTATCGCCGCGAGCGCGCGCTCGCGGGCGCCGCCGACGCCCTGGAGCCGTCGGCGCTCACCTGAGCAGGCACCTCGTCGCGCCGGCACTCACGCGTCGCGGCCCTGCCGTCGCCGCGCGAACTCGGTTCCGGCCTCCTGCAGCGAGGTGGCGATGATGTCGAGCATCTCGCCCAGCACCTCGCGGTCGGCGACCAGCGGCGGCGATACCTGCACGACCGGGTCGCCGCGGTCGTCGAGCCGCGCGATCAGGCCGCGCCGCTCGAGCTGGCCCGAGAGGAAGTCGCGCAGCAGCCAGTCGGCGTCGGCCTGCTCGAACGTGCGCTTGCTGTCACGGTCGGCGACGAGCTCGACCGCCCAGAAGTGGCCCATCCCGCGGACGTCGCCGACGAGCTGCAGCGCCCGCATCTCGTCCAGTCGCTGCGCCAGCCACGGCTCGTTGGCGCGGACGTTGTCGAGCAGTCCGTCGCGCTCGATGATCTCGATGTTCTTCAGCCCGATCGCCGAGCCGACCGGATGGCCGCCGAACGTCAGGCCGTGGTCGAAGTACTCGCCCTTGGCCAGCATCGGCTCGGCGACGCGATCGCCGATCAGCACGCCGCCGAGCGAGAAGTACGCCGACGTCAGCCCCTTCGCGAACGTCAGCAGGTCGGGCCGCGCGTCGAACCGGTGGCAGCCGAACCACTCCCCGAGCCGGCCCCAGCCGCAGATCACCTCGTCGGCGCACAGCAGGATCCCGTGGCGGTCGCAGAGGTCGCGCAGCCCCTGCCAGTAGCCGGGCGGCGGCACGAACGAGCCGCCCGAGTTCTGCACCGGCTCGGCGATCACCATCGCGACGGTCTCGGCCCCGGCGAACTCGATCGCCTCCTCGAGCTCGTCCAGCAGCCACCGCGTGTGCTCGTGCGGCTGGTCGCCGAGCGGGTGGCGGTAGGCGTCGGTGTTGGAGACGAACGTGGTCGGGATCGGCAGCGGCTCGAACGGCGTCCGGCACGACGTCAGCCCCGTGAACGACAGCGCCCCGAGCGTCGTCCCGTGGTAGGCGAGCTTGCGCGCGATCGCCTTGGTCCGCTGCGCCTGCCCGCGAGCCACGTGGTACTGACGCGCGAGCTTCCAGGCGGCGTCGTTGGCCTCGCCGCCGCCCGACGTGAAGAACACCCGATTCAGGCCTTCCGGCGCCAGCGCCGCAATCCGCTCGGCGAGCTCGATCGTGCGCGGGTGCGCCTGTGTCCAGCTCGGGGTGAAGCCGAGCTGGCGCATCTGGTCGTGCGCGGCCTGACCAAGCTCTTCGCCATACCCGTGGCCGACGTTGACGCAGAACAGCCCCGACAACCCGTCGATGAACCGCCGTCCGTGGGCGTTGTAGACGTAGCAGCCCTCGCCGCGCTCGATGATCGGCAGCTCGCGCTCGCCAAACGACGCCATCTCGGTGAAGTGCAGCATCAGGTGCTCGCGTGCGGCACTCTGCAGATGGTCGACGGCGGTCATCGCGCCACCTCCGTTACTCGTACGCGATACGCGTACAGCTCGGCGTCGAGCACCCGCTCGTGCTCCCCGCTCACCGCAAGCGCCGCGCGGACGAGCCCCTCACGCCGGACAGCGGTGATCGTCGGTCGGGGGCTCATACCTGGCGTCCTCTCGTTTTTGATTGCTGACCCGCGGTTCAGAAAACTATCCGAGTCGGGGTGCGCGGCGCAATCACGATCCGCGTGGCCGCAGTGGCCCCGCTACGCTGCCGCCCGATGAGCATCCCCGATCTGCTCGACGGAAAGCGGGTGTGCGTGTGCGCCGGCGCCGGCGGCGTCGGCAAGACGACGACGTCGGCCGCGGTCGCGCTCGGGATGGCCGCGCGTGGCGCCCGCGTCGCGGTCGTGACGATCGACCCGGCGCGACGGCTCGCCAACGCGCTCGGCTTGCACGAGCTCGACAACGACCCCACGCGCGTCGACCCGCGGCGGCTGAACGGCCGCCGCTCGGCGCCGTTCGACGGCGAGCTGTGGGCGATGATGCTCGACCCCAAGCGCACGTTCGACGAGCTGATCGAGCGCGTCGCCGCCGACCCTGAGCGCGCGGCCGAGATCAAGCGCAACCGGGTCTACCGCGAGCTGTCGACCGCGGTCTCGGGCTCGCAGGAGTTCAGCGCCGTCGCCAAGCTCTACGAGCTCGAGCGCTCCGATCGCTTCGACCTGCTCGTGCTCGACACGCCGCCGTCGCGCAACGCGCTGGACTTCCTCGAGGCGCCGGGTCGGCTGACGTCGTTTCTGGAGGGCCGCACGCTGCGGACGCTCGCGCGCCCCACCGGGCTCGGGATGCGGGTGCTCGGTCGCGGCGCCTCGCCGCTGCTCGGCGCGCTGCGGCGCGTCACGGGCGTCGACCTGCTGTCGGACCTGTCGACGTTCTTCGGCCTGCTCGGCGACATGACCAAGGACTTCTCCGCCCGGGCCGAGCAGGTCCAGCGCATGTTGCGCGCGCCGACCACGACGTTTTTGCTCGTGACCGGGGCGCTCGCGCCCGCGATCGACGAAGCGATCTGGTTCAGGCGCACGTTGCACGCGGGCGGGATGCCGTTCGGCGGCGTGATCGTCAATCGCTTCCACCACGACATGCTCGGCGACGCGGATCCCGGTGACGTCGCCGGCCTGCTCGCGGACCGCCTGTCAGCCGGGCTGGCGGAGCGGGTGGCCGCCAACTTCGACGACTATCACCTGCTCGCCCGCCGCGACCGCCGCAACGTCGCGCGGCTCACCGCCGAGCTGCACGGCGTCGGCGACGTCAACGGTTCGCTGCCCGACCCGATCCTCGTGCCGCATCTCGACGGCGACGTGCACGACATCGACGGGCTGGAGCGAATCCGCCGCTTCCTGTTCGCGCCCGACGAGGAGCGCGAGGCGCTGATCGAGCGGGTCGTCGCCTGAGCGGCCGCTACGGCGTCCGCAGCGTGATCGTCTCGGCGGCCGTCCCGGCCCACGTCGACCAGCGCAGCACGATCGGCTGCCACCCCTCGATCGCGACCGGTCGGCCGCCGTCGCGCATCTGCAGCCGCCCCTGGTGCAGCATCTCCCACACCGCCTGCTCGGCCAGCGCCAACTGCTCGGATGCCCGCAACTGCGGGTGCCGTGCGATCGCCAGCGCGACCGCGTCCGGGAACGTGATCGGCGAGCGAGCGGCGTCGCTGAGCGCATCCTTGAGCGCGTCGATCTCGGGGCGCTGACCGACGCCGCGGCGGGCCTCCGAAAGCACCAGCTCGGTGACGTCGCGGCCGCGCTTGGTGACCATTCCCCAGCCGCGCCCCCAGCCGCGGTCGACGTGGCTGAGCTCGGGTCCTTCGATCACGGTCAGGCGGGTTCTCTCAGGCCCCCACCGGCGCTCGTCGTACTCGATCAGCTCGCCCGCGACGAACGGCTTGAGAAAGCGCGTGTCGAGCGCCTCGCGGTCGAGGTTGAACGCCCGCGAGACGTGCGGGAACTGGCGCAGCTCGACGTGGTACACCCGCGGGTGAGGCTACCCGACGCCGGGACCCGGGCTTCGGCGCTTCGGGCGCGGCGACCGGCGGCGCGCGTGGGATATTTGTACGTCTAAACCGGACTCGCTTCCTACCCAGGCGCCGCGAGCCGAGGACGACGACGGAAACGAGCGGGCCGTGGCCCGCTCGCTGCCGTCGGATCGCGCTCCCCCTGACTACTTACGAGCCCCAGGACTTACTGTGTTGTGCCTGGCGGGCAGAACACTCCCGGCGCTCCCCATGCAGGGAACCCGAGTGGGGAGCGGTCCGCGCCGAATTTTACCGGGCCACCGAGCCCGTCGCGTTCAGCGATCACGCCGCGGGCGAGCCACCGGTCACGTCGCCGGCGAGCCCGCCGGCTCGGCGATCAGGTCGTCGGCGAGCCCGCCGCCTCGGCGATCAGGTCGTCGGCGAGCCCGCACAGGTCGGCGTCGAGATGGCCGCAGAGCGCATCGCGCAGGACCGCGCGCAAGTGCTCGGACAGCTCCTCGACGACGGCCACGGCATGGTTGTCGTTGCGTGGCGCGATCCCGCCCATCACGGCGCGCTCGAGCGAGATCGCGTCCGCCGTGCGCTCGGCCAGCCGCGCCCGGTCCTGTGGCGCCGCGCAGATCGCCGCCAGCCGCTGCGGCAGCCGGCCGCTCGAGGGACCCTCGGGCTCCAGCAGCGCCCGCAGCGCCAGCAGATAGTCAGTCACCGCCTCAAGCGGCCCCAGCCGCTCGCATCCCATCTCGAACCGCGCCAGCGCCCAGGACAGCTCGCTGCCGCCGCGCGGGCGCCGGGCCACCAGCCGGCAGAACGCGCGCAGTTCCTCCTCCTGCGCGGCCGGGACCAGCGTCAACCGCCGCGGCCGGCCGCCGATCGCGATGCTCGCGGTCCGCCAGGTGCCGGTCTGCGAGCGCTGCCATGCGACCGGCCCGAGCGAGTAGCCGCCGCGCTCGAACAGCCGCAGCGCGCTCAGCACCCGGCGAAAGCGGCTGCGGGCAACCGCCACCGGCGCCTGCTCGGTTCGGCGCGGGTCGACCGCGATCAGAGCCAGCACGTTTGGCTCGCCCGAGTCCGACCAGACCGCGGCCGCGGGCGCGTCGGCGAGCGCGTCGCCGCGCACCAGCGAGACGCCGTCGCCGAGCGCCAGCTCGGTCGTGCTCGGATCGAGCGCGACGCCCTGCACCGGCGCGATCACCGTCGCGGTCCCGTTGACGTCGTAGACCGCGCGCTCCAGTTCGGCGTACGCGGTCTCGAAATGGGCGGGCTCGAACCCGAACTCGGTGCGGCCCGCGAACACGGCGCGCAGAAACGCCGTCAGCGACGCCTGCGCAAGCCCGCGGCGGCCGGCCGGCATCCGCACCTCGCCGCGTGCGGCCAGGTAGACATCGAGCGCCTCGCACTCCGACAGCGCCCGCACCGCGGGCTCGTGGCTGCGCAGCTGCGCGAGCTGCTCGCGGTGGCTGTCGATGAACGCCTCGGTCAACGGCCGGTAGCTGTAGAAGACCGGCGCGCCGGAGCCACCGACGCCGCGATCCTCGGCCAGCTCGTACGGCAGTTCGTCGCCGGCCGCCATCGCCGCAACGAGCCGGGAGCTCGAGTCGACCGTGTAGGTCTCGAGCAGGCGATGGAGGACGACGTTGCGCACGCGAGACGTTTCTCCGCCGGGGCGGAGGATTCCTGCACGGCTCCAGAGCGTGCGCTAGACGGCGACGGGCTCGCCGACGACAGGCGCCGCGTCCGCGTCGGCGTGCGCGTCGTCGGACGGCTCGGCCCCGCACTCGCCGCCGAGCCACTGCGTGCCGTAGGCGCGCATGTCCTCGATCAGCGGCACCAGCGCCCGGCCCTTGGCCGTCAGCACGTACTCGACGCGCGGCGGCACCTCGGGGAACGTCTGGCGCTCGACGATGCCCTCCTCCTCGAGCGCGCGCAGCCGCAGCGACAGCGTCCGCGGACTGATCCCCTGCAGCGAGCGCTCGAGCTCACAGAACCGCGAGCGGCCGTCGGCGAGATCGCGGATCACCAACAGCGTCCACTTCCCGCACACGATCTCGGCCGTCCGGCACACCGGACATGACGCGTCATAGGCCATCTGAAGACCGAGTCTAGCGCAATGCTTCATCTAGTAAAGCGCCCCCGCCGAGCGGTGAGCGCGGCGGTCGCGCGCCGCAGCGGCGGCCGGGGCGCGGTCCTGACATGAGACGGTGTGCGCGCAGCGGCGAAGCGGCGCGCACCTCGGTCGACTCAGGTCCGGGCGGCGGCCCCCTCAAGCTCGCGCGACTCCGCCGCGCGATACTCCGCGATCTTTTGCAGCGCCGGCGCGATCATCCACTCGGCGAAGTGGCCGGAGTCGTTGATCGACGGGAACGGCTGATCGGGGATCGGCACCTCGAGGAACGCGCACAGCGGCTCCCACCCGTCCCGAGCGGACCAGACGAGCAGACGGTCGGCCGGAAGCGCCGCCTTGAATTCCTCGTTGCGGCGGACGAACGCGCTGGCCAGGAACTCCGGCGTCGTGTGCTCGCCGTCGTCGAACAGCTCCGCGTTGTGCCACATCTCCTTCATCATCTGCAGGTAGAACTTCCAGCCCGGATCGATGCTGGCGCGGGCGTCGGACAGGTGGCGCATCAGGTTGTCGGCGTAGAACAGGCCCCAGATCGTCTTCACCATGCTCTGCGCCCACACCTCCGGGTCGCGCTCGGACAGCACGATCTTGGCGTCGGGGAATGCGTCGGCGAGGTCCTTGGCGTAGTAGGAGCCGGGCCAGTCGACGGTCGCGTCGTAGCCCTCGAGCAGCTCGGCGGCCGAGCGCTTGCCGTCGAGCACGTCACGCCACTCGGGCGCCGCGCCGGTCTCGAACACGGTCGCCATGTGGTAGACGGGCTTGAAGCCGAGGATCTCCATCGCCGCGTGCTGCGACAGCGTCGCGGTGCGGGGAAGTCCGGCGCCGATCACTTTCATGGATGCTCCTTGCTCTCGGTTCGATCGCGGCGCACCGCGCGCCGCCCTCAGGCGACCTCGGAACGGCCCAGCTCGTTGCCGTTGGAATCCAGCGCCACCGCCTGGTAGCGCGGTCCCTCGGAGTCGACCACGATCGCCGTCTCGAAGCCGGTCCACGGGGATGTTCCCACAGGCATAAGCGCCTTGGGATGGGCGCCCGCGTCGATCCGCCAGCTGGCGAGCTCGGTGGCACCATTCCAGCTGACGAACACGACCGAGCCACCCGCGGCGTAGTCCTTGACGGTCATCGCGGGCTTGTCGGCCGGCGCGCCGACGATGTCGACGAGGAAGGCGCGGTAGGAGCGGGTGCCCATCGGCAACTGGCCCAGCGTCAGCAGCGTTCCGTCCGACGCGTGCTCGGAGAAGTACGGCTGCGTGCCCCAGCCGATGAACACGTTGCCGTTGGACATCAGCTGCACGCTTCCGAGCGTGCCCGAGTAGAAGCCCGTCGGGTTCTTGAACTCCTGAATCAGCGACACCGCCATCGCGCTCTCGTCGACGCCGAGCAGCAGCCCGCGTGACAACGGCCCCTTGGTGCTGGAGTTGTCGAACAGGGTCATCTGCGTGGGGCTCCACATCGTCGCGTGGTGCGGCCAGGCCCATTGCGCCTGGGTCTCGACCTTGAAGTCGGACTTCTTGCCGCCCATCCGCCAGATGATGTCGCCGGTCTTGCCGTTGACCTTGTAGATCGTCCACGTGTTGCGGGCGCAGACGAGGATGCTGCCGTCAGGCAGCATCTGCAGCGAGTTCATGTGAAAGAAGTCGTAGAGGTTCGAAGCCTTGCGGGGCGCGATCTGGTAGCTCTCCTGCACCGCCACGTGCTCGAGGGCGTTCCAATCGAACGTCGCCTTCCCGGTCGCGATGTCGAGCACCTGCGCGTGGCAGTTCACGGTCTTTCCGTGCGCCGCACCCTTGAGCGGCGTCAGATCGGCCCGCGTGATGTCGTAGGCGGTGGCGAGGCCCGCGCCCGACTGCGTGATCGAGAACTCGTGCAGGTCCATCGTCAGCCCGTTGCCGCCCGGCACGGTCTTGATGGTGTTGAACGTCGAGTCGGCGATCTGGGCCTTGCCCGAGCCGAAGTCGGCGATCAGGCCACCCTCCCACCAGGTCAGCGCGGGCTTGCCGTTATAGGTCTGCATCTTGAGGTCGAACGGCTTGCCCTGCTTCGCCGCCTCGAACCACACCAACCGCCCCTGGCGGTCGACGAGCATCATCCCCTGCTGCCACGGGGTGCTGTTCCGGATCACGTTGTCGGGCGCGAGCGCGATGAACCGCGGCGTGCTCTCGACCTGCGACGCTGGGACGAGCTGCGTGATCGTGACCTCGGGCGGGCTCAGGTCCGGCCGCGTCACGAACGGCTTGTCGAGCGTCGCCGGCGACTGCGACTGCGACTGCGACGGCTGCGGCTTGGGCTTGGGTTTCGGCGGCGGTTTGCTCCCCGAACCCGGGTGCAGCTCATACCCGATGGCACCGGCCGCCGCCAGCGCCGCGATGCCGCCGCCGGCACCCAGCAACTGGCGCCTGCTAACGCCACCCCGGCGAGAGCGATCGTCGCCGGGTGGGGTGGGGCCGGCCGGCCCGCCGCTCGGGGTCCGCGTCGCCGCCATTACGAACCCTTTGCCTCAAACGCCTTGGAGGTGCCGAGCACGTGGCCCGAGCCGTCGAGCGCCTGCACCTTGTAGGTGCCGGCGCCGCCGCTGACCGAGATCACGGTCTCGAATCCCTTGCGCGGGCTGGAGCCGAGCGACGAACCGCCGCTGCCGGAACCCGAGCCGGCCGCGATCACCCTCCACCGCTTCACCTGGGTGGCGCCGTTCCAGCTCGCATACACGGTCGTGTGGCCGCCGTGCGTGGTGGCCACCGCGCTGGGCGGGTACAGCGGCTTGCCGACCCACGGCTGCACGTACGCGCGGTAGGACATGTCGGGATCCGGCAGCGCCGCATCGAACAGCAGCTTGCCGGTCTTGGAGTACAGCGAGAAGAACGGCGCCTGCCCCCACCCGACGAACCGCTCTCCGTTGGGCAGGATCTGGAGATTGCCCATGTACTCCGAGTGCACGGTCGTCCCGAACAGGTAGTACTGCGCCAGCCGCTTGACCGTGTGGTTTTTGGGATCGAGCTTGAGCTCGAGCCCGCGCGACGGCCCAGTCGCCGCCAGGTACACGCCGGCGCCGGTGATGTAGCAACAGTGATCGTCGAACATCGACACGGTGTTGCCCCGGAGCTGCGCGTCGTGCTGCCACTCGAACTCGGCGTCCTTGGGGATCTGGAAGTCCGAGCCCTTGCCGCCGAGCGTCCAGATGATCTTTCCGGTCTTGATGTTCACCAGGTAGATCGCCGAGGTGTTGCGCATCGACACGAGCATCTGACCGTTGCCGAGGATCTGCACCGCGTTGACGTGGTAGGCGTCATAGCCGAATCCGTTGGTCGGCGGCTGCGTCTTCGATTCGCTGAGCGGGATGTGGTCAGACGCATTCCACGTGTACAGCAGCTTGCCGGTCCGCAGGTCGTATTCCTGGATCGCGGACTCGGTCAGCACGCCGTTGTTGACGCCTCCCTCGTTTGACAAATCCGTGGGGACGTTCTTGTTGGCGGTCACCCACGCGTTGTGGCCGCGGATGTCCATCGCGTGGAGCGTCAGGATCCAGCCGTCCTTGCCGCGGATCTTGGCGACCGGCTGGTAGTGCTGGTTGACGACGACGTCTTCGCCGTAGTTGATCTCGCCGGTGCCGGTGACGTTGCCCTGCCACCAGCTCAGCACCGGCTTGCCCTCGTACGTCTGCTTCTCGAGGTTGGAGGCGACGTACTTGGTCGGCAGCGGCCGAAACCAGGTCGGGTTCATGTTGCCGTCGAGCATCAGCGGCCCGCTCTGACCAATGATCGGCGGCTTCGTGACGTCGTAGAAGTTGGCCATCATCACGTAGCCGGGGATCGGATGGCCGGGGGTCGCGTCGCCGATCTGCAGCTTCGGCGGATGCAGGTTCGGCGCCGATTTGAACGACCACGTCTTGTCGTTGACGACGTACTTGCCGATCGGGGCGGCGGTCGTGCGCGGCACGATGAACTCGACCGCGGCGAACACGACGATCAGCCCGACCGCGGCCGCGGGCACGATCCGGCCGACCGTGCTGCGCTCATTCGGCGTGCGCTGTACGAACAAAAACGTCAGCACGGTCGCGATGGCACACAGCCCGGCGCCGATCAGGTAGCCGACGCGGAACCCGTGGGTCAGCGCCTGCGGGACGCCGACGTTGGCGCCGACCTGATCGGAGGTGACCTGCGTCGCGATCGAGATGATCACGGCGATCCCGAGCCCGAACCCGACCTGGCGCGAGGTGTTGGCCAGCCCCGATGCAAAGCCCGCGCGCTCGGGCTCCACGGCCTGGGTCGCGGCGATCGTCGACGGCACGATCGAGAAGCCGATCCCGGCAGCGGTAAGGATGCCCGGCACGACGATGTACTGGAGCGACGAGCCGCCGGGGCCGATGCGCGCGTAGAAGTACATACCCGCGGTCATCAACAGCAGGCCGGAGCCGAGCACTAGGCGCACGCCGGCGTGGGACACGAGCTTGCCCGCCTGCGAGGCGCAGATGCCGATCACCGCGGCGATCGGCAGAAACACCAGCCCGGTGTCGATTGGGGACAGGTCGAGGACCTGCTGCAGATACAGCGAGCCGATGTACCACATCGGCAGGATCGCGGCGCTGAACAGGAAGATGATCCCGTTGACGAGCCGCAGCGGCTTGGTGAACGCGGGCAGCGGCACCAGCGGCGCTGTCGCCCGTCGCTCGACGAGCGGGAACGAGTTGAGGATGAAGAAACCGACGATCAGCGGGATCAACGCGGTCGCCGAGCCCCAGCCGTAGTTGCCCGCCTGCACGGCGCCATAGGCCTCCGTGAGCAGCCCGATCGTCAACACCGCGGCGCCGGCGACGTCGAACTTCGGCGGCCGCACGGCGCGGCGATCGACGACAACCGCGTAGGCGGCGAAGACCGAGACGACCCCGACCGGCACGTTGATCAGCAGCACCCAGCGCCACGACGCGTACTGGGTGATGACGCCCGACAGCAGCACGCCGATTGCGCCGCCGAGCCCGTTCATCGCGCTCCACAGCGCGATCGCCCGGTGGCGCTCGTGGCCCTCGGCGAAGTTCGCGGTGATGATCCCGAGCGAGCTCGCCGCCATCAGCGCGCCGCCGAGGCCCTGGATCCCGCGCGCGATGATCAGGATCAGGCTGGTCGGCGCCAGCCCGCCGAGTAGCGACGCGGCCGAGAACACGAGCAGCGCTGCGACGAACGTGCGCCGCTGGCCGTAGTGGTCGCCGAACCGGCCGGCGAGCATCAAGAAGCCGCCGAACATGATCGCGTATGCGTTGACGACCCAGTTGAGGTCGGCGGAGGAGAAGTTCAGTCCGACCTGGATCGACGGCAGCGCGACGGTGACGATCGAGAGGTCGAGGATGACCATGAACTGCGCCACGCAGCAGACGGTCAGCAGAATCGCCTTGGACTCGATCCTGGCCGGCTTCGGCGGCGGCGGCGCCTCGATCTTGGGCTGTTCGCTGGTGGCGCTGGCGGTCATGCTCGCGCGGCGCAGCGTGGGCTCACGGTCGAAATCAGGTTCATCCTCGGTTGTGCAGTGGTCGGATACGTCCGGTCGCGGAAATCACCGCCGCGTCTCAGCGCCGCCCCGACCGGACGGCGCCTGGCGGCGAACGGGGCTCAGTAGCCGCCGCCGTGGGTCTTCGTGATCGGGCTGCCCGACGGGGCGATCAGATACCAGGTGCCGCCGTCGGCCTTGACGCCCTGCCCGGACGTCGTGCCCGGGCTGGAGAACGTGTACAGGGCGTGCTTGTTGTACATGACTTGCGTGGTTCCGTCCTTGCGCTTGAACGTCGACAGCTTCGACGAGTCGACGCCGTTGCCGGCCGACGGGCTGCCGGAGAGCGTCAGCGGCTTCCACTGCTTGGTGCACGTGCCTGCGCAGCTTGAGCCGCCCGACGGGTCTGAGGAGAGCACGTACACGCTCTTGCCCGAGCCGCTCACGAGCGCCGTGCCGTAGCCGCTGATGTCCGCGGTCTTGACGGTCGCCGCACCGGACGAGCCGCCGCCGCCCGACGACGAGTTGTTCGAGGACGAGCCGCCGCAGGCGGCGATCAGCGCGACCGCGGCGATGACGGCGGCGACCAACGCCAGCCGAGCGGTGAGCGTACGGCGCGGGCCAGGTGAGGGGTGTCGGGAATCGGCGTTCAGAGCGTTCATCGGCGGCTAACGTAGCGGCGGTAATGTTGGTTTGGTGTCAGGGGCGCGGCGCTGAATCCGCGCGCCGAGGGCCACGGACGGATACTGCCAATCGCGTCGGATGCTAGTCGTTCTCCCGAGGGCAGGGCGCTTGCAATCGCCAGGTCCGGGAGCCCGCTAGGCCACGTCGCGGAGCTTCTGTGCCTCCGCGAGCGACTGCAGCTTCTTCAGCGACTGGTTTTCGATCTGGCGGATCCGCTCGCGTGTGACGTTGAACGTGCGGCCGACCTCGTCCAGCGTGCGCGGGTGCTCGCCGCCGAGCCCGTAGCGAAGCTCGAGCACGCGGCGCTCGCGGTAGCTCAAGTTCTCCAGCGCCTCGCGGAGCGCCTCCTTGGTGAGGATCTCGGCGGCGCGCTCGTACGGCGACTCGGCGCGCTCGTCGGCGATGAACTGGCCGAACTCGGACTCCTCCTCATCGCCGACCGGCTTCTCCAGCGACACCGGCGCCTGCGCCGAGCGCTTGATCGACTCGACCTCGTCGGGCTCGATCCCGGTGACCTCGGCGATCTCCTCGGCGGTCGGCTCGCGGCCGAGCTCGGTCACGAGCTTGCGCTCCGCGCGGCCGATCTTGTTGAGCTTCTCGACGACGTGGACGGGGATCCGGATCGTGCGCGCCTTGTCGGCCAGCGCACGGGCGATCGCCTGTCGGATCCACCAGGTCGCGTACGTGGAGAACTTGAAGCCCTTGCGATAATCGAATTTCTCGGCGGCGCGGACGAGGCCGAGCGTGCCTTCCTGGATCAGGTCGAGGAACGGCAGCCCCTGGTTGCGGTAGTTCTTGGCGATCGACACGACCAGGCGCAGGTTGGACTCGACCATCTTCTGCTTGGCGTCGAGATCGCCGCGCTCGATCCGCTTGGCGAGATCGACCTCCTCCTGCGCGGTCAGCAGCCGGACCTTGCCGATGTCCTTGAGGAACAGCTGCAGCGAGTCCGTCGTCATGTCCGGCTTCAGGTCCAGCGTGGTCTTTGCCTTGCGGCGGCCGCCGCGCTTGTCGGGCGCGCGCTCCACCTCGGCTGCCGCAAGCGCCGGGTCGACCTCTTCGACGAGCTCGATCTCCGCCCGCTCCAGGAACCCGTGCAGCTCCTCGACGTCGGCCTCGTCGAGATCGAGCTCGGATACGGCGGATGAGATCTCGGAGAACGTGAGGACTCCGAGCTGCTGCCCGCGGGTGACGAGACCCTTGATCTCTTCGAGTTCCTGAAGATCCGCTACAGACATCTTTTCCGTTCCCGTCGTAGGTGGCGGTTTGAGCGGCGCTTGTCGCCCGGGCACGACGTACGTGTCGCGCTGTACGAGAGCGTAGTACCGCAACTCAAACCAGGCTGGAAATTATATGGCTTCACTTTTTGAAGTCAATCTCCTCGAGGGGCATCACAACGGCCGATCGCGGCCCCTTCCGGGGCCGTCGCACGGCGGTCGCGCCTCCGTCGCTGCCCCTATATATACGACGAGTCCGCGACGTCGTTTCAGCGGTCTCGGCCGATTCTCAGCGTCTGGACGACAACGCCGGGCTTCGTCCGCCCGCGCTCTGAGATGATTCGCGCCGATGAGCGAGCCACATCAGCCGGACGTGATCGGGTCGCTGCCGAGCACACGACCGCACCGACGCAGCGCAAAGCGCGCGCCCGTGAGCGAGGCCGAGTCGGTACCCAAGTCCACGCACAAGCAGCCCGCCCCCAAGCGTGCCGCCGCGCCAAAGCCGACCGCCGCCAAGCGCGCCGCGACGCCGAAGCCGGCGGCCGCCAAGCGCGCCACGACGCCGAAGCCGACCGCCGCCAAGCGCGCCGCGACGCCAAAGCCGGCACGGGCCAAGCCTGCGGCGGCCCGCACACACGCCTCCGAGGGCGCCCGCACCCGGGCGGCGGAGGCTCGTACTCCGGCCGCCGAGCCGGCGCCCACCCCGGGCGCGCTGCAGACCGCCGTCGAGGCCGCCGTGGAGCTGACCGAGATCGGCCTGCGGATCGGCGCCCAGACACTGCGCAGCGCGCTCTCGCGGCTGCCGCGATCCTGAGCCGGCCCGCCGACCGCGACCGGGCGCGTTCGACACTCGTATTGCAATTCCTTCCCGGAGTTGTCATATACTGCCCGCGCCAGCCGAACGGCCGCGCCCCAGGGAGCGGCCGACGGGGGACCCACTGTGAGCCCACGGGCTCACCGGGGCGAATCGGTCTCGTCTCAGAGGCCGTAGCGCAAAAGCGCGAGCCCGTCAGCTCACCTCGTAGGCAGGACCCGAAAAATCAAGGATGGACCGAACCATCAGTCGCCCACTTCCCCATGCCGCGATCGCGCTCGCCGCGATCTCGCTCGCCGTCCCGGCGACGGCGGCCGCATCGACGGGGGGAGCCGGGCTGACATCGCCGACACACAAGCGGCATACGACGCGCACGACCCACAAGGCGCACAGCTCACGCAGCCAGGTGCCGACGACGCCCGTCACCGGCCGCGGCAACCGGCTCGTCACCGCCACCGGCAACGGCGTCACCGTGCAGGCACGGCGCTCGGCGCTGCTGCGGCACGGGCTGACGTTCTCGGGCACCGCCCCGGGCGACGCGGGCAAGACGATCGAGATCGAGCGCAACGGCCACCAGACCGCGTGGGAGTGGGCGCCGACCGTGAGCACCACGGTGCAGCCGGGCGGCGCGTTCTCGGTCACGTGGAAGACCAACCACATCGGCCGCTTCGCGATCCGCGCGGTGCTCGAGACCAACCTCGCGCAGCCGGCAGCGACGACCGAGTCGATGCCGGTCACGGTCTATCTGCCGTCGGTCGCCAGCTGGTACGGAATGTTCGGCCACGGCACCGCGTGCGGCTACAAGCTCACCCGCCACCTGCTCGGCGTCGCCAACAAGACGCTGCCATGCGGCGAGAACGTCGCGCTCTACTACCACGGCCGCACGCTGGTCGTGCCGGTGATCGATCGCGGGCCGTACGTCAAGGGCCGCCGCTACGACCTCACCTACGCGACGGCCAAGGCGCTCGGAACGCTCAGCGCGGGCGTCGCTACGATCGGGGCGGTCTCGCTCCCGACCGCGCCGTAGCACCGTTGGCAGCCCCCTCCTCGGATCCAGCCCGGGCATCGATTCCGCTGATCGCCGTCGACCAGGCGATCGCGCAGGTGCTCGGCGCGGCCCCGGCGCTGCCCGACGAGCACGTCGCGATCGACGACGCGCTGCACCGTGTGCTCGCCGCCGATGTGCTCGCCGCCGGTGACGTGCCGCCGTTCCCGTGCTCGGCGATGGACGGCTACGCGTTGCATGCCGGACCGGGCGGTCGGCGGCTTGCGCTCGTCGGCGAGTCGCGCGCGGGCACCCCGTCTGATCGCGTGCTCGCCGATGGCGAGGCGATCCGCGTCTCGACCGGGGCCGCGATCCCGGCGGGCGCGACGGCCGTCATCCCCCAGGAGGACGTGGACGCCGAGGGCGACCCCAGCGCGCCGGCGATCGTCACGCGCCGCCAGAGCGCGACCGGCGCGCACGTCCGGGGGGCCGGAGAGGACATGCGCCAGGGCACGGTCGTGCTCAGCGCGGGACGCCGACTGGGGCCGATCGAGCTCGGGGCCGCGGTCGCGGCGGGCGCCGGCTCGCTGGCCGTCGCTCGCCGTCCGCGGGTCGCGGTGCTGTGCACGGGCGACGAGCTGCGCGCGCCCGGTGAGCCGCTCGGACCCGGCGAGATCCACAACTCCAACGCGCCGATGCTGACCGGCCTGGCGGCCGAGGCGGGCGCGCTGACGTCGCCCGCGGGCCGCCTGAGCGACGACCGCGACGCGACGATCGAGGGCATCGGCGCCGCGATCGAGCGCTCCGATGTCGTGCTCATGAGCGGCGGCGTGTCCGTCGGACCCCACGACCACGTCAGGCCCGCGCTCGCGGCGCTCGGCGTACGGGAGGTGTTCTGGAGCGTCGCGCTGCAGCCCGGAAAGCCGACCTGGTTCGGCGTCGCCCGCGACGGCACGCTCGTGTTCGGGCTGCCGGGCAATCCGGTGTCGGCGGTCGTCACCTACGCGCTGTTCGCCGCGCCGGCGCTGGCGGCGATGCAGGGCGAGCCACCGCCCGCGCCGCCGCGTCCGACCGCGCTGCTCGGCGTCGATCGTCCCCGCAACCCCCGGCGTGAACAGGCGCTGCGCGTGTCGCTGCGCGACGAGCCCGGTGGCGTCACGGCGGTGCCGACCGGCGCCCAGGGCTCGCACATCCTCAGCTCGCTGCTGGACGCCGACGCGCTCGCGACGATCCCGATCGGGGAGGGCGTTGTCGCCGCCGGCGACGAGGTCGCGCTGCGCGCGTTCCCGGGCCGGTGCTGATCGCGTCGCCGTCGGCGCCGACCGACGAGCCGCGAGAAAACCGGCAGAATCGGACCGTGCCCGCACAAACGCTCGCCCGGATCCGTGACCGGCTCCGACGCCGGCGAGGCCCGCGCCCCGCGCACGCGCTGATCGTCTCGCCGCGGCGCTCGACGGTGATCGCCTCCGACGGCGCCGTCCGCTCCGCGCAGCTGGCGAAGCTGACGATGGATGCCGACGACCTCGAGCGGCTGTGGGTCAAACCGAACCTCGAGAACCTGGCGCGCACCTACTGGCGGTTCCTCAGCCGGGTGACGCTCGGGCTGATCCGCGTCGTCTACGACCACGACGCGCGCTCGGTGGTGCTGTTCGCCCGGCCGCTGACGCTGCTTCGGTTCGACCCGCCCCTGTACCACACCGAGGACGATTGCGGCCGCGTGACGTGGCCGATCCGCGACGGGCTGCTGGTCGCGCGCGCCGGCCACGGGTCGGGCTTTCTGCGGATCGACGTGCGGCGGCTGACGGAGCCGGACGCGGCGCCGCCGGGCAGGGCCGCGCTGCGGATCGAGGTCGAGGTCTCCAACTTCTACCCGGCGATCGCGGCCGGTCTCTCGACGCCGGCCTACGAGATGACGCAGTCGGCGCTGCACGTGCTCGTCACGCACGCGTTCCTGCGCTCGCTCGCGAACCTCGACCTCGCCGAGTCCAAGATCCGCTCGCTCAGCCCCTAACCATGGTCAGACCGTCGTGACCCCGAGCGCGCGCATCTTGTCGCGATCGTGGCGCGCCGAGATCCGCCGCACCGTGCCCGATCGGGAGCGCATCACCAGCGATTCGGTCGAGGCACCGCGGTTGCCGTGGTAGCGCACGCCGGCCAGCACGTCCCCGTCCGTGACCCCGGTCGCCGAGAAGAAGCAGTTCTCGCCTCGCACGAGGTCGTCGCCGGTGAGCACCCGCTCGAGGTCGTAGCCGGCGGCGATCGCGGCCTCGCGCTCGCCGTCGTCGCGCGGGTACAGCCGCCCCAGCAGCTGGCCGCCGATGCACTTGATCGCCGCGGCCGAGATCACGCCCTCGGGGGTGCCGCCGATGCCCCATAGCAGGTCGACCCGCGTGTTGTCGGAGACCGCCAGCAGCGCGCCGGCGACATCGCCGTCGGTGATCAGGCGTACGCGCGCGCCGGCCTCGCGCACCTGCGCCATCGCCTCGTGGTGGCGCTCGCGATCGAGCATCACGACCATCACGTCGCGGATCCCGGTGCCCTTGCGCTCGGCGACAAGCTGGAGCGTCTCGGCAAGCGGCCGGTCGAGGTCGAGCAGGTCGGCAACCTCCGGCCCGCCGGCGATCTTCTCCATGTACACGCACGGGCCGGGGTCGAACATCGTGCCGCGTTCCGACAGCGCGATCACCGCGATCGCGTTCGGCATCCCCAGCGCCGCCAGCCGCGTCCCCTCGAGCGGGTCGACGGCGATGTCGACCTGCGGCGGGCTGCCGTCGCCGATCTGCTCGCCGTTGTAGAGCATCGGCGCCTCGTCCTTCTCCCCCTCGCCGATCACCACGATCCCGTCCATCGGGACCGAGTCGAGCATCTCCCGCATGCCGTCGACGGCGGCCTGGTCGGCGCCCTCCTTGTCGCCGCGGCCGATCATCCGCGCACACGACAGCGCCGCCGCCTCGGTCACGCGGACGAGCTCCAGGGCGAGGTTTCGTTCGGGGCGGCTGCTGGCGGTGCTCATGGTCCTCCCGTTCGGGTCAGAGCACCGCAGCCTAACCATTTGCCAACCTGGGGCGCGCGTGCGCCGCCTGCTGCCCGATCCCGATCCCGGACCGCTGGAGGTTGCGACGCTGATCGCCGAGCTCGAGCTCGCCCAACGAGCGCCGGCGTGGCGGCCGTACACGGTCGCCAACTTCGTCGAGTCCGTCGATGGCCGCGCGACGTTCGACGGCCGCTCCACGGCGCTCGGCGACGCCGGCGACAAGCAGATCTTCCGCGCGTTGCGATCGATCTGCGACGTCGTGCTCGCCGGCACCGGCACGCTCGCCATCGAGCATTACGGTCGCCTCGTGCGCGACGGCGCGCTGCAGGCCGCGCGCGAGGCTCGCGGCCTGCCGGTGCAGCCGCTGCTCTGCACGGTCACCCGCAGCGGCCGCGTCTCTAGCCAGATCCCGCTGCTGGCCGATCCCGACGCGCGGGTGATCGTGTACTCGGGCGCGCCGCTGAGCCTCGGCGACGTCTCCGCCTCGGTGCAGGTCGTCCCCGTCGACGCCGAAACGGTGACGTTCGCGTCGGTGCTCGCAGACCTCCGCGCCCGCCACGGCGCGCGCCTGCTGTTGTGCGAGGGCGGCCCGACCCTCCTCGCGCAGCTGATCGGCGAGCGGGCGCTCGACGAGCTGTTCGTCACGCTCGCCGGAAAGCTCGCGGGCGGCGACGGACCGACGATCGTCTCCGGCCTGACCGTGCCCGAGCCGCTGGCGCTGTCGCTTCGGTGGCTGCTCGAGCAGGACGGCTCGCTGTTCGCGCGCTACCGCCTACCGGCCACCGACGCCCACGCCGGCGCCGACGCCTAGACGCGCCCGGGACGTGTCGTCGGCCCGCTCATTTCGAACGGCCGCGATCGGGCGTGCCGAGCTCGTCGCCCCAGGCCGGGCGGAATTGGATGCTGATCCGGGCGCCCAGACAGTTGGCGACCTTCGGGATCGCGTGCAGCCACGTCCGCTGGCAGCTGCCGCCCATCACAAGCAGATCCCCGTGGCCGACCGGGAGCCGTAATCCCGGCCCGCCTGATTTCGGCCGCAGCGCGAACGTCCTCGTGGCGCCGAGCGAGACGACCGCGACCATCGTGTCGCGCGGGCTCTCGCGGGCGATCCGGTCCCCGTGCCAGGCGACGCTGTCGCTGCCGTCGCGGTACAGACAGAGCCCGGCGCTGACGAACGGCGCGCCGGGCTCGTCGGCGTAGTGGAGATTGAGCGTCGAGCGCGCCTCTTCGAGCACCGGATGCGGCAGCGCTTCGCCGCTCTCGTAGCGGGCCAGCAGCCGCGGCACCCGCACGGTGTTCTCGTACATGTGCATCCGCTCCTCGTGCCACGGGACCGCGCTCGCCAGCACGTCGAAGAGCTCGTCGGCCGCGTTGATGAACCCGGGCCGCACGTCGAGCCAGGCGCCGTCCGACAATCTCCGGCGCTGCACGGCATCGCCGAGCTCGGCGACCCCGAGCTCCCCCGCGGAGCCGAACAGCGAGGGCTGCACGACGAACGACACGAACGTGAGTCTAGCCGTGACCCCGAACGCATGTTCGTGATCGGCGCGAGGTCCTGGCGCTCGCGCACGACGCCGACGCGGCGTCATGCGGGCGGTCGCTCGCGCCCGGTGGCCCCGGCGCGGCGACACCGTCGAGCAGGATCGCGGCGAGCTCGTCGGGCGCCTCCCTCATCGCGTTGTGACCCGTCGCGAGCTCGTACACGTGCCACCGGTCGTCGTGCCGGAGCCGCGCGTAGACGTTCGTGAACGGCGTCCCGGACCAGCCCGAGAGGTACACGTAGTCGCGCCGCCGGACGTCGTGCTGGCGGCCGCTGAGCGAGATCGCCTGCAGGAAGGTCGCGATCGGGTGCGACGTCGTCCGGGGATCGAGGCCCGCGGGCGGATCGACCGCCGATCCGTCGCGGCGAGCACCGTCGAGGAACAGCTGCCGATACCTCGGACTCGTCAGCGAGAAGCACGAGTCGCCGTCGTCGGGCACGTACGCATCGATGTAGACGAGCCGGTCGATCCGCTCGCGCGCACGATCCGCCACCCCGGCGATCACCATGCCGCCGTAGCTGTGGCCGCAGAGCACGACATCGTGGAGATCCTCCTGCTCCAAGACCCGGATCACGTCCTCGATGTGCGTGTCCAGATTCACGAGCCCCGCGGGGATGTGGCTCCGCTCGCCGACGCCGCTGAGCGTCAGCTCGTACACCGGTTGGCCGCGGGCCCGCAGCCGGTCGGTGACCGGCCGAAAGTCCCAGCCACCATGCCACCCGCCGGGAACCAGGACGAACGTTGCCGGCGACGGATCACCGATGTGGTGCGACGGATTCACTTGCTCGCTCCTCTCAGGCTGCTCACCACGGCTCATACGATCGTGGACTAAGTGGCCTGGGCGCGCATCGGGAATCTGCAGCGATGTTCGCTCGCCGCGCCCTTACCGCAGCGACGAGCGATGCCGCCTGCCGCCTCGTGGGCCTGCCGATAGGCTTCCGCCGCGATGGGGATCGGTTCGTCTGTGACGTTCGATCGCTCGCAGATCGGCCCGCTTCCGTGCGCGTCGTTCGGCAGCGGCCCGCCGTTGCTCGTGATCGCCGGCCTGGCCCCGGTCACCGGCGTCGATGGCGACGCGCTGGTGCGGGGCACGGTCGCGCCGTTCGAGCGGCTCGCTCGAGACCACCGCGTGACGGTCGTCAACCGCCGACCGCGCCTGCCACGCGGGATCACGTTTGCGCAGATCGCCGCCGAGCACGCGGACGCGATCCGCGACGGCCTCGGCGGGCGCGCGGACGTGATCGGCGTCTCGACCGGCGGCTCGCTCGCGCAGCAGCTCGCCGCCGACCACCCAAAGGTCGTCGGACGGCTCGTGCTGGCGAGCACCGGATGCCGGCTCGAGGGCGCCGCCAAGGAGATGCAGCGGCGCGTCGCGGCGCGGATCCGGGGCGGCGCACCGCGCCGCGCGATGGCGGTGATGGCGGCCGATCTGGTGCCGCCGCGGCGCGGACGAACGCTTGCCGCGGTGGCGGCGCTGGTGGCCGGCCCGCGGCTGCTTGCGACCGACCACGACCTCGACGACCTCGCGACCACGATCGAGGCCGAGGACACGTTCGACCTCGCCCGCTGCCCGCCGATCCGCGCCCGCACGCTGATCGTCGCCGGCGCCGAGGACCGCTTCTACTCGCGGCCGCTGCTCGAGGAGACCGCGCGGCTGATCCCCGGCTCCGAGCTGCTCGTGCTCGACGGGCGCGGGCACATCACCGCGCTCGGCGACCGTCGCCTCGGCGCGGCGCTGTCGACGTTCCTGGCGTAGCTGCCGCCCGGACCGACGCGCCGCCGGCCGACGACGTCGGCGCGCGCGGCTGAAGCCCCGCAGGCGGCTACAGGCCCAGACCGCGGACCCCGCGCTCGCCCCAGCCGAGGTGATGGGCGAGCTCGTGGCGCACGGTGCGCGTCACCTGCGCTCGCAGCAGCTCGGGGTCGTGCCCGAAGTCGCGCGTGAGCGTGTCCTCGAAGATCAGGATCCGGTCGTGGAAGTAGTCATGCGCGATCGTGTCGCCCTCGTAGAGGCCGTAGGCGCCCCGTTCGCGGCCGCCGTCGGTGACGACGATCGCGACATGCTCGAGCGCCCGGTGGAACTCGAGCGGCAGCTCGTCGATCGCCGAGCGCACGAGCGCCCGGAAGTCCTCGTCGGATGACAACGCGTACTCGTCCTCGTCCTCGTAGGCGAGACCGCCGGCGTCCTCGTCGGCGTCCGGGGCATCCCAGCCGGCCGCCGCAAGCCGCTCGGCCCGTTGCACGATCAGCTCGAATTCCTCCTCGGACTCGGGTTCGGACCAGCCGGCGAAGTGCAGCAGCGCCAGCACCACGGCGCCGCCGATGATCACCGCGCCGGCGGCGAACACGGCCAGTCCCTGCAGGAGCCGCAACGGGAACGAGTCCGAGAAGCCGACGACGACCGTCGCCGCCCCGAGCCCGACCGCCAGGGCGGCGACCGCCGACAACAGCACACGGCGCAATGTGGGCTCCCGGCTCTGCATCGCTACCGCATCGTGCGGGCGATCACGAGACGCTGGATCTCGTTCGTGCCCTCGTAGATCTGGGTGATCTTGGCGTCTCGCATCATGCGCTCAACCGGATACTCCTTCACGTAACCGTAGCCACCGAGAACCTGCACAGCCTCGACCGTGACGTCCATCGCGGTGTCGGAGCAGAACAGCTTCGCCATCGCCGTGTACTTGCCGATATCGGCATCGCCGCGGTCGACCTTCGCGCACGCCTTGTAGAGCAGTTCACGCGCCGCCGCACAGCGGGTCTCCATGTCGGCGAGCTTGAACTGGATCGCCTGAAACGCGTTGATCGGCTTGCCGAACTGGTGGCGCTCGCGGGCGTAGGCGGCGGCGTAGTCGGTCGCGCCCTGCGCGATCCCGAGCGCCTGCGCGGCCGCTCCCAGCCGCGACACGTCGAGCGTGCCCATCGCGACCTTGAAGCCCTCGCCGACCTCGCCGATGCGGTTGGCGTCGGGGACGCGCACGCCTTCGAAGATCGGCTGCCCGGTCGGCGAGCCGCGGATCCCCATCTTGTGCTCGAGCTTTCCGACGCTGAAGCCGGGACGGTCGGCCTCGACCACGAACGCGGTGATCCCCCGCGAGTGACCGGCGTCGCGGTCGGTGACGGCGAACACCGAGTAGAAGTCGGCGACGCCGAGGTTCGTGATCCAGTTCTTGGTGCCCTCGATCACCCACTCGTCGCCGTCGCGGACCGCGCGCGTGATCATCCCGCCCGGATCCGAGCCCGCCTCGGGCTCGGACAGCGCGAACGCCGGCGACCACTCGCCGCTGGCGCACTTGGGCAGGAAGCGCGCCTGCAACTCGGGCGAGCCGAACAGCTTGATCGGCAGCGTCCCGAGCTCCTGGATCATCAGGATCAGCGCGGTCGACGCGCACGCCTTGGCGATCTCCTCGATCGCCATGTTCAGCATCAGCGTGCCGGTGCCGGTGCCGCCGTGCTCGGTCTCGAACGGCAGAGCGAGGATGTCCTGCTCGGCCAGCAGCTTGCGCAGATCCCACGGATACTCGGCGCGCTCGTCGATCTCCGTCGCGCGCGGCGCGATCCGCTCCTGCGCGATCTCCCGGATCGTGTCCCGGAAGTCGACGTGCTCCTGCGGGAGCGTGTAGAGATCCGACAGCGCCGACATGCCGCGCCGAATCCTACGTCACTCCACGCAGGAGCAGTCGTTCGTCCGGGGGGTGTGCTAGAGGCCCGGGGGGTGGCGGGCGACGTAGCTGTTGCCGTCGCTCAGGTTGGCGAGCGCATTGGGCTTCGTGAGCCACCGTGGGCCTGATCCGCTGGGTGTCGTCGGACCATATTGGGCGGTGTCGAACGCGAGCCCGGCGATCACCATGAACGCGTGCGGACCGGCCGCATAGACCGTGACCCAGTTGCCCTTGCCGGCGACGCCCCAGCTCTCCATCGCGCCCGACGGCTCGGGGCTCGACAAGAAGCCGGCGGCGTGCAGCACGTAGCCGACCGCGCCAGAGCAGTCGTAGCAGCTGGAGTTCCAGGACCCGTGCCCGCCCGCGTAGCAATAGCTCGTGGTATCGATCGAGTTGGCCGCGGCGATCATCTTCTTGACGGCAGCCGGGGCGCTCGCGGGAGCGGTCGCGTCGCCATTTGCGTCGATCGTCGCGGTCGCACCGGACGTCGTGCGCAGCCTGTTGTGCCTGGTTCTCGGGCTGGACTCGGCCTTGGCGACGTCCTTGCGCAGCATGCGCGAGTCGCGATACGTGAACACGCCGTTGGCCTTGACGCCGTTGGCGTCCTGCCAGGAGATGACGCTGGACCTGGTGGCCGGGCCGTAATCGCCGTCGATCGTGGTCGGGAAACCGTCGACCGTCAGATAGGCCTGCAGCACGCGCACGTCGTGGCCGCGCATGCCGGGACGCAGGACGCGGTTGCCAAGGTGCTTGGAGCTGCCGTTCTGCTTGACGGGAGCGAGCACCGGGTTTGACTTCAGCAGCTTGGTCGGGTCGGTGGTGACGCCGCGCTTGGCGTGGCTGCGGCGCGTCTTGACCTTGACCGGCGCCTTCGTCGCGAGACCGGAGCCGCCGCTTGACTGCGTGTCGACCGCCTCGGCGTCGAGCTTGTCGACGGTGCGCAGCGTCGCGATCGTATGCGCGTCGGCGACGCCGGTCGGCCTCAGCCGGTAGAAGTGCTGGAACCGCTCGACGACGGAAGCCGTCTGCGCGGTGTACTTCCCGCTGGAGCGGGCGACGAAGCCGGCCTTGGTGAGGCCGGTCTGCAGCTGGAGGACATCTGTGCCGCTGGCACCCTGTCGCAGCGTCCGGCTGCCGAGGGTGTGGGCCGAGGCGGGGACTGCCGAGGCCAGACAGGCGACCGCGACCGCGGCGCCGGCCAGGCACAGCACTACTCGGATACGAGCTCGATACACGGACAAACCCTTCTCTTTCGCGCGCCTACGGGGTTAGCTGACGGGCTCGCGCTGAAAGAGTCGCGCTACGCCGGAACTTCCCGGCGATTCGCCCCCGGGGTCCGCGAGGACCCCTTCGGGTTCCCCGATTGCCTCGAGATGGGGGTGTCCCGGGGCAATTCGGCTATGGGTGATTATCGGGGCGGCAGACTACCACCACTGCAAGATCGCTGTCATGTTGCGAGCGATTGCAGGAGATTGGAGGCGCGCAACGTATCGCACCGCACCGCCGTCGCCGCGGGTGCGCCGCGCGGGACTAGGCTCGTGTGATGGCCACCGACTACACGCCCCAGCAGGTCGCCGAGCTGTGGGCGGACGGGTCGATCCAGCTGATCGACGTCCGTCAGCGCCACGAGCACGACGCCGGGCGGATCGCCGGCACCCGCCTGGTCGAGCTCGGCGCGCTCAGCCAAGAGGCCGGAACGCTCGATCAGGACCGGCCGGTCGTCTTCTACTGCCGCTCCGGCTCGCGCTCGGCGATGGCGACCGAGGCGTTCGCACAGGCCGGCTTCGACGCGCACAACATGGCGGGCGGGATGCTCGCGTGGGAGGCCGCGGGCCTGCCGATCGAGCCCGACGGCGGGCACGTCGCCGAGCCGTGAGCGCCACGCCTTAACGACGCCGAGCCCGCTCGCTGGCGGGCTCGGCCTCGGATGCTCCGGTGCGACTAGAGCTTCTGGACGTTGACGGCCTTGGGGCCCTTGGGCCCTGCCTCCTCCTCGTAGGACACCTTCGCGCCCTCCGCGAGTGAGCGGTAGCCATCCGCCTGGATGCTCGAGTGGTGGACGAACAGGTCCCGGCTGCCCTCATCGGGCGTGATGAAGCCGAAGCCCTTCTCGTCGGAGAACCACTTCACTGTTCCGGTTGCCATTGGCAGTTTTCCCTCCGGGGAATTGCAGTGCTGCTACCCGGACGGGACACTTTGCCACCCGAGGCCTGCACCTACGTGTCGCCGCTCAGGGCGGCCTGTCAGGGCGGGAAGGTAGCACGGCTTCCCGCATTTCAATAGCCGTTGGGAAACGTTCACCGCTTGCTCACAGGTCATCATCACCTCGATCATGGACGACCCGATGTCCCTGCCCGACGGCGCTGCGATCCCGCTGCGCGAGATCGAGTTGCGCGCGACGCGCTCCTCGGGGCCTGGCGGCCAGCACGCGAACGTCACCGCTTCACGCGTGCAGGCGAGCTTCGACGTCGCCGCCTCCGAGGCGCTCGGCGAGGCGCACAAGCGGGCGATCATCGACCGCCTTGGCCCGGTCGTGACTGCCGTTGCGCAGGACGAGCGCGGCCAGGCGCGCAACCGCGAGCTGGCGCTCCAGCGCCTGCGCGCACGCCTGGAGGCGGCGCTCGTGGTCGCCCCCAAGCGCCGCGCGACGCGGCCGAGCGCGGCCGCCGAGCGCCGGCGCGAGCTCGCCAAGCGCCGCCGCGCGGCGATCAAGCGCGCTCGCCGGCCCCCGTCGACCGATCCGGACGCGTAGTGGCCCCGTCCGCAAGTCCCGCGGCATTCGAGCGGCGTCTGGCGGCGCTGCGCGGCGTCCTCGAATCCTCGCGTAGCGCTGCTACGCCACGGATTCTGCGTCCTTGCGCAGCACCACCAGCCACCACTCTCGGTGCACGCCCGACTTACGGACGGGACCACTAGCGATGCGCTGGTACGTGGACGGCATGAACGTGATCGGGACCCGGCCCGATGGCTGGTGGCGCGACCGCGACGCCGCGATGCTGCGGCTCGTGCGCGCGCTCGAGAACTGGGCGGCGTCCGAGGGCGAGGACGTCGTCGTCGTGTTCGAGCGTCCCGCCCGGCCGCCGATCCGCTCATCGGTGATCGAGGTCGCAAGCGCGCCGAAGCCGAAGGCCGACGCGGCGGACGACGAGATCGTGCGACGCCTCGCGGCCGAGCCGCAGCCGGGGCTGGTGCGGGTCGTGACCTCGGATCGCTGGCTGTCGGACCGCGCGATCGCCGCCGGCGCATCGGTCCAGGGCGCCGATTCGTTTCGCGCGCTGCTCGATCGCTTCTAAAACGGCCCTCAACGTCCGGCGCGCGCCCGGGCGGACGCGCGCTCGTGCGCGCGCGGGCGGGGGACCTCCGCGGGCTTGGCACAATCATTGGTATGGCCGACCAGCAGACGAAGGAAGCGCCGCCGCCCCAACGGGGGCCGGCGAGGCCGCCCGCGCCCGGGACGCCCGGCTGGAAGGTGACGCCGGCGCCGGACGGCCGCGGCGCGCAACGGCCACCGCCGACGCCGCCGAACCGCAACCGCACGCGCTGGTGGATCATCGGGATCGTCGTCGTGCTGCTGGGGCTCAACATCCTGCTCGCGCACGAATCGCTGTCACCCAACGCACCGATCCGAGTGCCGTACAGCCCGACGTTCCTGGACCAGGTCAAGGCCGGCAACGTCCACGACATCTCCGCCACGAGCGCCTCGATCACGGGCCACTTCGTCAAGCCGATCCGCTATCCGGCGAACGACACCAGCGTCAAGCCGCGCAAGAACTTCGAGACCCAGATCCCGTCGTTCGCCGCCAACCAGCAGCTCAACGAGCTGCTGACCAAGAACGTGCCGGTGATCGGCGCCAAGAACCCGAACGCAGGCCCGTCGGTGTTCGTGCAGCTGCTCGTCGGGTTCGGCCCCACGCTGCTGTTCCTGTTGCTGATCTTCTTCGCCTTCCGGGCGATGGCTCGCGGCGCCGGCGGCGCCGGCGGGCTGATGTCGTTCGGACGCTCGCGCGCGCGGCGGGTCGAGGCCTCCGACCAGCACGTGACGTTCGAGGACGTCGCCGGGATCGACGAGGCCAAGGACGAATTGACCGAGATCGTCGACTTCCTCAAGAGCCCCGACAAGTACCTCGCGCTCGGCGCCCGGATCCCGCGCGGGGTGCTGCTGTCGGGCCCGCCCGGGACCGGCAAGACGCTGCTGGCGCGCGCGGTCGCGGGCGAGGCGAGCGTCCCGTTCTTCCAGATGTCGGCCTCCGAGTTCGTCGAGATGATCGTCGGCGTCGGCGCCTCGCGCGTGCGCGATCTGTTCGTGCAGGCCAAGCAGGCCGCGCCCGCGATCATCTTCATCGACGAGCTCGACGCGATCGGCCGCTCGCGCAGCGCGGGCGGCCCGAATTTAAGTGGCGGCCACGACGAGCGCGAACAGACGCTCAACCAGATCCTCACTGAGATGGACGGCTTCTCCCCGCGCGAGTCGGTGATCGTGCTCGGCGCCACCAACCGGCCCGAGGTCCTCGACCAGGCGCTGCTCCGTCCCGGCCGCTTCGACCGACGGGTGGTCGTGTCGCCGCCCGACCGGGCTGGGCGCGAGGCGATCCTGCGCGTCCACACCCGCTCGGTGCCGCTGGAGTCCGACGTCGACCTGGGGTCGATCGCGGCCTCGACCCCCGGCATGGTCGGCGCCGACCTGGCCAATCTCGCCAACGAGGCGGCGTTGCTCGCCGCCCGGCGCCATCACGGCAAGGTCGCCAACGAGGACATCACCGACGCGCTCGAACGGATCGTGCTCGGCGCCGAGCGCAAGGTGATGATCTCCGACGAGGACCGCCGCCGGACCGCTTACCACGAGGGCGGGCACGCGATCATCGGGATGCTCACCCCCGGCGCCGACCCGGTTCGAAAGGTCTCGATCATCCCGCGCGGAATGGCGCTCGGCGTCACCTTCTCGGCGCCCGACGCCGATCGCTTCAACTTCGACGAGCGCCACCTGATCGCGCAGATCAAGGTCGCGCTCGGCGGCCGCACCGCCGAGGAGGTCGTGTTCGGCGACATCACCACCGGCGCCGAGTCAGACATCCAGCAGCTGACGCGGATCGCGCGCGGGATGGTCGGCCGCTGGGGGATGAGCAAGGCAATCGGGCCGGTCGCGGTGCTCCCCGCCGACGGCCAGAACCCGCTGCTGCCGGGCGCCTCGGAGACCTCGCAGCGAACCCAGGAGCTTGTCGACGCCGAGGTTCGCCGGATCGTCGACACCGCCCATCAGGAGACGACCGAAGCGCTGACGGCCCACCGCGCCAACCTCGACTCGCTCGTCGCGGAGTTGCTCGCGCACGAGACGCTCGACCAGGCCGAGGCCTACCGGGCCGCGGGCCTCCCGCTCAACCTCGAGGCGGAGTCCCAGGAGACGCCGCCGATCTCGGCCGTGCTCAGCGGGACCGACGGCGACGGGCAGCCGTCGGCGGAGTAGCCCGCCTGTCAGTCGCCGAGGCGCGTCATCCGCGCGAGCGCCTCGTGGCACTCAACCACGCGCCGCTTGACCGGATCGTCGTCGGCGCGGTCGTGGACGAGGTCCCAGGTGCGATCGGCCACCTCGCGCGCATTCTCGGGCGTCGCGGTCTCCCACAACCGGTTGACGAGCGTCAGCTCGAACTCCCGGATCTGGTCCTCGGGCGCCCCCGGCGCCATCCGCGGCAACGGCTCGCCCGTCGCCTCCCGCCACATCCCGGTCGCCACCAGCAGTCGATTGCGCAACTCGATCTGGTCCATTCGCGGTCATGGTAGATACCACGGCGCGCCGAGGTGACGCCGACCGGTCCGGCCGTCGGTCGTTTGCGATGGTCGCGGTCAGACCTTCGGCAGCCGCTGCTTGGCCGACAGCAGGATCGCGAACGGGTCGCCGTCGGCCGCGACTCGCGCCAGCACGTCGTCGGGCCCGAAGCTGAGCAGCTCCGGCTCGCGCTCGTCGCGGCACCGCTGCACCTCGTCCCAGCTGACCGGCGCCGAGATCGTCGGCCGCTGCTTGGCGCGCACCGAGTAGACGTTGACGGTCGTCTTGTGGGCGTCGTTCTGGCTCCAGTCGACGAGCACCCGGCCGGGCCGCAGCCGCTTGGTCATGCGGCTGACGACGAGCTCGGACAGCCGCTGCTCGAGCAGCTCGGCGACGGTCCTGGCAAACGGCTTGGTCCGCTCGTAGGTGACGTCGGTGTTGAGCGGCACGTACACCTGCATTCCCTTCGAGCCCGATGTCTTGACGACGCTCTCAAGGCCGAGCTGCGAGAACAGCCCGCGCAGCACGAGCGCCACCTGCGAGCACTCCACGAGGCCGGCCGGCGCGCCGGGGTCGAGGTCGAACACGAGCATCGTCGGACGCTGCGGGTCGTCCTTGAGCGACAACGACGTGTGCAGCTCGATGTCGGCGAGGTTCGCCAGCCACACGAGCGTCGCGCGGTCCTGGCAGAGCGTGTAGTCGACGTCCGAGACGCGGACCGTCTGCACCCATTCGGGCCGGTGCGACGGCGACTGCTTCTCGTAGAAGTACGGCTTCTCGACGCCGTTGGGGTAGCGCTTGAGCGTCAGCGGTCGGTCGTGCAGGTGCGCCACCACGACCGGCGCGATCCGCGCGTAGTACGCGATCAGGTCGCCCTTGGTGAAGCCGGTCTCCGGATACAGCACCTTGTGCCAGTTGCTGAGCTTCAACGCGCGCCCGTCGACGGTCACCGCGAGCGCCCCGTCGGGCCGTCGCGCGACGTCGTCGAACAGCTCCTCGGGCCGCGCCCCATCCGCCGGCCGCGCTTTCGCCCCATCCTTCGCCCGCGCTTTCGCCCGGCCCTTCGGCCGCGCCCCGACGGGGCTCCGGGCCTCGGTCCGTGGCGGCGCCCCCTCCGGGCTCTCGGCCCCCGCCTCATCGCGCGGCGGCGCCCCCTCCCCACTCGAGCGCCGCGCCCCCATGCCATCCTCGACGGGCGCGCTCGTCTCCTCACTAATACCGGTTGTATCGGACGGATCGGACGGATCGGGCGTCGCGTCCATTTCCAGCTCCTCCTCGGTACCGACCGGCTCGCGCACGACGTCCGCGGCGGGCTTGTCGTCCCGCAGGCCCTTGAATGACGGCGCGCGCATCACGCCGTCCCCCGTCCACTGGCGAAACTCGATGTCGGCGACCAGCTCGGGCGTCACGAACTCGGCATTGCGCGGCAGCTTCGGCGGATCGTCGAACGGGTTGGTCGTGGCGCGCAGCGGCGCGAGGCGCTTCATCAGCGCGTTCAGCATCCGCTCGGTGAAACCGGTCCCGACACGGCCGGCGTAGCGAAACCGGCGCTCGCCGGCATCCGATTCGTAGTAGCCCATCAGCAGCGCCCCGATCCGCTCCGCGCGCCGCCCCTCCCCCGGCAGCCAGCCGCCGATCACGAGCTCCTGGCGGCGCAGGTGCTTGACCTTGATCCAGCAGCCGTTGCGGCGACCCGGCTCGTAGCGGGAGTCAAGCCGCTTGGCGACGACCCCCTCCAGCCCCTGCTCACGCGTCGCGTCCAGCAGTCGCCTGCCCGCGCCGCGGTGCGCGGCCGGCACGCGCCACGCCGGGCCGCCGAGGCCGAGCTGCTCCAGGCGCTCGCGGCGCTGCTCGTACGGCAATCTCATCAACGTCTCCCCATCGAGGTGGAGCAGGTCGAAGATCGCGTACACGACCGGGCTTGATTTCGACAGCCGCTTGATCGTGCTCGGCGCGGTCACATGCATGCGCGTCTGCAGCCGCTCGAAGCTCGGCTTGCCGGCATCGTCGAAGGCGACGATCTCGCCGTCGAGCACCGCCTCGTGCATCCCCAAATCGAGCAGGATCCCCCGAACCTCCGGGTAGGCGTCGGTGATCTCGTTGAGATTGCGGCTCTCCAGGCGCAGGCGGCCCGGCTTGACGTAGGCGATCGCGCGCACCCCGTCCCACTTGACCTCGTAGGACCAGCGCGACTCATCGCCCGGAAGCTCGCCCGACTCGGCCATCATCGGCACGATCCGCTCGGGCATCGGCTCGCGCTCGCGGCCGTCCGGCAGCGGTGCCGGCGGGTCCATCCGGTGGATCATCCAGTCGTTCTCCGAGCCGCCGCCCGACGCGCGCTTGCCGATCGGGAACAGCCCGTATCGGCCGCTCAGCCGCTCGCCACGGAACGTGACCTCGACCTTGGCGTCCTCGAACTTGTGGGTCTCGTACGTGCCCGTATCCCAGATCTCCATCGTGCCGGCGCCGTACTCGCCCTTCGGGATCTCGCCGTGGAAGTCGAGGTACTCGAGCGGATGATCCTCGGTGCGCACCGCCAGCCGGTTCTCCTTGGGAGTCGGCGGGATCCCGTTCGGGATCGCCCACGACGCGAGCACGCCCTCGTGCTCGAGCCGCAGATCCCAGTGCAGCCGCGTCGCGTGATGCTCCTGGACGACGAACCGGGGCTCGGTGCCCTCGGCCGGCAGGACGTCCGCGGCCCCGGGCTCGGGCGTTTTGGCGAAGTCGCGCTTGCCCCGGTAGCGCTCGAGCTTCTCGGTGGCCATCGTCGCCTTCAGGCTAACCGGCGGCACGCGCGGCGAGCGCGCGCAGGAGCTCGTCGGCGACCGCTGCGGGCTGCTCGTGAAGCTGGTGCCAGCTGTAGCGCAGCACCAACCAGCCGTGCGCGCGAAGCGCGAGGTCGTTGGCGTGGTCGCGGCGGATCTGCGCGGGCGAGTGGTGGTTGCCGCCGCCGTCGAGCTCGACGATCACCTTCGCCTTGTAGTAGACGGCGTCGCACAGGATCCCGTCGACGTAGACGTTGACGGCGTCGGGCTTGGGGACGTCGTGGGTTTCGCACATCAGCAGCAGATCGTCCTCGAGCGTGCTCAGCGTCTGCGCGAAGCGCGGATCGTGGTGTTCGAGCGCCGCGTTGAGCACGCTCGTTCCCGGCCGCCCCTGGCCGCACATCGCCAGCAGCGGGCGCACGTCGAGCGTTCCTTGGAAGTCGAGCGCCGCGAGGGAGCGGCGAACGAGCGCCTCCTCACCCGCGGCGGCGAGATCGAAGACCGTCTGATGGGGATCGGTGACCGGGATGCCGCGATGGACGGCGCGGTCCAGGCATCGGCGATCGTGGATCGCGATCCCCGCGCGCGGGCGAACCCGCCGCGGCGTGGAGACATGGACCGCGTTCGGCGGGTGGAGGATCAGCCCCTGCCACCACGCGGCGGACGCGTGGCTGAGCATCGCGCCCGGGCCGGCGAACAGCACGGCCTCCCACATTCGCGTCTCGATCGACTGGCCCGGCTGCCCGACCGCGTAGACCCTTGGTAGGCATGGGAACAGATAGCCCGCGCGAGTCCAATTGGCGATCGTGCTGTCGTTGATCCCAAGCCGAAGCAGCTGCGCAGTGGTGATCCGCCCACACTGGCGGCTTGCCAGCCGCGCAATGCGAAGCTTGGACCCGTTCCCCAGCCCCGTGGGGGAATGTGTCCATGCTTTGGCCATGGGGCCACCGTCGCGCGCGACCCTAAAGCCCACGACGGGCCCGGTGTGACAACTTCGTGCCAATGCGCGTCGTCACCTGGAACGTCAACTCGCTGAAGGCGCGGATGCCGCGCGTGCTCGAGCTGCTCGCCCAGCACGAGCCCGACGTCGTCTGCCTGCAGGAGACCAAGGCCAACCGCGACGCGTTCCCGGATCTGGAACTCCAGGACGCCGGTTACCAAGCAGTGCACGAGTCGGGCGGGCGCTGGGCCGGGGTCGCGATCCTCGCAAAACGGAGCATCGAGCTTGCCGACCCGGCCTATCACCTGCCCGGCGATCCGGTGCCCGAGGAGGCGAGATGGTGTGAGGCGACCGCGGACGGGATCCGCTTCGCCAGCGTGTACGTGCCCAATGGGCGGACGCTCGACAGCCCCGAGTACCCGCGCAAGCTGAAATTCCTCGACGCGATGATCGAGCGCGCAACCGAGCTGCGCGATGGCGCCACACCGCTGTTCGTGTGCGGCGACATGAACATCGCGCCCGCCGACGAGGACGTCTACGACCCGCCCGCGTTCGTCGGCGGCACCCACGTCTCAGAGCCCGAGCGCACTCGCCTGACCGCGCTGCTGCACCAAGGCGACCTCCTCGACGCCTACCGGACGCTGCATCCCGACGAGGTCCAGTACACCTGGTGGGACTACCGCGCCGGCAACTTCCACAAGGGCCTCGGGTTGCGGATCGACCTCGCGCTCATCAGCAGGTCGATCGGCGAGCGCCTCGTCGCTGTCGGCATCTACCGCGACTATCGCAAGGGCAAAAAACCCTCAGACCACGCCCCGCTCGCGGTCGACCTCAAATAAAAGAGCCGACCGCGAGCGACGAACCGGCCTACCCGGCGGACGACCAAGTCGCGATGCCCCGCCGGCCGCCGGTGGCACACTGGCGGTGGCCTGCCTCTTCGGCAACGTTTACGGACGCGCGCGAGTATCTCCTGCAATGGCACGAATTCTGGTGGTCGACGACGAGCCCGCGGTCCGCCGCGCGCTGGAGCGCGCGCTGCGGCTCGAGCAGCACGACGTGACGCTCGCCGCCGACGGCGAGGAGGCGCTCGACGCGCTCGCCTCCCAGCCCGCGGACGCCGTGATCCTCGACGTGATGATGCCCAAGCTCGACGGGCTGGAGGTGTGCCGCCGGCTGCGCAAGGCCGGCGACCGCACGCCGGTGCTGATGCTGACCGCGCGCGACGCGATCGACGACCGCGTCGAGGGCCTGGACGTGGGCGCCGACGACTACCTGGTCAAGCCGTTCGCGCTGCGCGAGCTGCAGGCCCGGCTGCGGGCGCTGCTGCGCCGCTCCTCCGACGGCGCCGCCGAGGGCGAGACGCTCTCCTACGCCGACCTCGTGCTCGATCCGGTCGCGCATGAGGTCCATCGCGGCGACCGCCTGATCGAGCTGTCGCGGACCGAGTTCTTGCTGCTCGAGCTGTTCATGCGCCACCCGCGCCAGGTGCTGACCCGCTCGACGATCTTCGAGAACGTCTGGGGCTACGACTTCGGGCCGACCTCAAACGCGCTCGGCGTCTACATGGGCTACCTGCGGCGAAAGACCGAGGCCGGGGGCGAGCCGCGCCTGCTGCACACGGTCCGGGGCGTCGGCTACGTGCTGCGAGACTGACTCGGAGCATGCCTCTGCGCAGGCGCCTGTCGATCATCGCCGCCGCGTCGGTCGGGATCGCGATCCTGGTTGCGGCGGTCGTCTGCTACGTCGTCGTCCGCAGCCAGCTGCGTGGGCAGGTCGACGACTCGCTGAGGGCCCAGATGCAGTCCGTCCAACGAGTGGGCGGGAGCGCGCTCCAGAGCCTGCCGGGCGTCTCGCCCAGCGCCGGTGGGCCGGCGCCATACGCGCAGGTGGTGCTGCCGAATGGGCGCGCGCTTGGCCTGACCGACGTGACGCATCTGCGGCTGCCGGTGACGGCCCACGATCGGCAGATCGCGGCGACGCAGCGAGGGATCTCCTGGTCGGACGTGCAGATCGGCAAGAGCCACCTGCGCGTGCTGACATTTCCTGGCGGAAACAGCGACGTCGGAGTGGTCGCGCTGCAGCTTGCCCGCCCGCTCAACAGCGTCGACAACATCCTCTCCAACCTCCGGCTGATCCTCCTGTTCGTGCTGATCGGCGGCGTCTTCGTCGCCGGCACCCTCGGCCGAATCGCCAGCCGCCGCGTGCTCAAGCCGCTCAAGGAGGTCGAGCAGACCGCGCAGCACATCGCGCAGACCGACGATTTGTCCAACCGCATCCACGTCCACGCCGACGACGAGGTCGGGCGCCTGGCGAGCCGCTTCAATCAGATGCTCGATCGCCTCCAGGGGTCGCGCGACGCCCTCGACGAGTCGGTGCGGGCGCAGCGCCAGCTCGTCGCCGACGCCTCGCACGAGCTGCGCACGCCGGTCACGAGCCTGCGCACCAACATCGAGATCCTGCTGGCAAGCGACGAGATGGATACCGCCGAGCGCCACGCGATGCTGACCGACGTGGTCGAGCAGTCCGAGGAGCTTGCGGCGCTCGTCAACGACCTGATCGAGCTCGCCCGCGGCGACGAGCCCGGGACCGAGACCGACGACGTGCGGCTGGACTGGATCGCCGAGGAGGCGCTCTCACGCGCGCGCCGCAACGCGCCGTCGCTGCACTTTGCGGCGACGATCGAGCCGGCGCTGCTCGATGGCGTGCCTGAGCGACTCGGCCGGGCGCTGAACAATCTGCTCGACAACGCCTCGCGCCACTCGCCGGCGGGCGGCACGATCGAGGTGTACGCGGGACCGGGCGGCGTGCGTGTGCGCGACCACGGGGAGGGCGTGGCCGACGGGGACCTTCCGTACCTGTTCGATCGCTTCTATCGGGGTGAGAACGCGCGCGGCCGCCAGGGCTCCGGGCTCGGGCTTGCGATCGTGCGTCAGGTCTCAGAGCAGCATGGCGGCACGGCCTCGGTCGCCAACGCGCCCGACGGCGGTGCCATCTTCACGCTGCGGCTGCCCGCATCCTCCCCCGATGCGCACCACGCGACTGTCGCCGACGCGCCCACCGCGCAAGACACCCGCCCGCTACGGATCAGCTGAGCGGTGCCCGCGGTCGCGCCGACCTCGCGACCCGCGCCCGCCGGGCAAACGCAAACTGGCGACGCAGCGCAAAGAACCCAATCGCATACACCGGCACGATCGCCAGCAGCAGCAGGCCGCGGTTCGACGGATCGCCGAACAGCACGACGACGGCGACCTCGACCGCCACGGCCGGCACCGCCGACAGGAGCGCCGTGTGCGACCGGTAGCCGCTGAAGTGCTCGCGGCCGACGACCTCCATCGTCCCCAGCGCGCAGATCACGAGGCCGGCGATCAGAGCCGGCGGCCGGCTCGTCGCGTAGCCGTACACCGCCGCCACCAGCCCCGCGAGGATCGCGAACTCCGAGACCGGCACGCCGCCGAACAGCCCAGGAGGCCGCTCGCCCTCGGCCCCGAGCATCCGCCCCGAGCGCCGGCGGACGTTGTCGGCCGCCGCCTCGCGCGCGGCGCGATCCTGGCGGCGGGTCGACGGCACCGCTCGCGGTGCGCCCGTCGAGGAGCGGCGCTTGCGGGAACGCTTGGAGGCGTCCGACCCCCTACTCGACGACTTCGACGACTTGCTCGACGCCACGACGGCGTCAGCATACGGCCACCGGCCCACGCGAGCGCCCGCGGGGCTCACTCCCGATGCCGACGATGGTCTCGCAGCGCCCGCAGCTCCGCCACCCGGTCGCGCTCGGCGGCGGCGCCCGCGTCCGTCGGCGCGCCCACGCCCCACGCCCCGGCAAGGGGGGTCACGGGGAGCTCCCGCTGCACGGTGCCACCGGCACCGTCGGGCACCACAGACAGCACCCGCGCGCCCGCACGCGAGGACACGCACGCGCGCAGCTCGCTGCCGTCCAGCACGAGGGCGGCGCCGTCGTCGGCCGCGTAGCCGGCGGGCAGCCGACCGGTTGCGACCGCGCGCACGAACACCGGCAATCGCTCGGGATCGGAGTCGCGGTGCACCGAGAGGCTGGCGCCGATGAACCCGAGGCCCGGGGCGACCGCGGCCGAGCCGCCGCTCATCGTGATCCCGCCGTCAAACCAGCACATCGCACCGGCGCTGAGCCCGGCGAGCACGATCCCCCGCTCCCACGCCTCACGCATGATCTCGTCGACGGAGTGCTCGCGCCAGACCGCGAGCATGTTGCGCATCGAGCCGCCGCCGACGTAGATCACGTCCTGGGCGAGCAGGTGCTGGCGCGGGTCAAGGCGATCGCGGCCGAGATGAAACAGCGACAGGATCGATGGCTCGCACGGCCAGTCGCGGTAGCGCTCGTAGAAGCGCGTTATCTGCTCGCGCGGATCGCCGGACGCGGTCGGCAAAAAGCAGATCCGCGGCGCCCGCGTGCCCGCCAGCGTCAGCGCGTAGTGATCCAGCGCGGGCGTTGCCTCCATCGTGAAGCCGCCGCCGCCCATCGCGAGGATCGTGCGCCGGTCGCCGGACACGCCGCCAGCGTACGCCGGCGCCGGAAACGCAGGCGCTAAGGCGAGCCCGGGTCGACGGACGGGGTGCTGCCGTCCATCTCACGGAACAGGCCGGTGACGATGAACACGACCTGCTCGGCGATGTCGACGGTGTTGTCTCCAATCCGTTCCAGACAGCGCGCGACCAGGATCATGAACATCCCCCACTCGCGCATGTCGACGTCGTCGCCGATCTCGACCGCGCGCTTGAAGATCTCGCGGTTGAGACGGTTGATGTCGGCGTCCTGCCGAACGAGGGCGCGTGCGAGCGCGACGTTGCGGTCGCTGAGCGCGTCCTTGGCCTGCAGGACCTGCGAGCGGGCCTGCAGCTCCATCTTCTCGATCGCGTCGAGGATGTCCTTGTCCTTGGGCGACTCGTAGCCCGACAGCGGCACGAGCTTGGCGATGTTGACGCACTGGTCGCCCATCCGCTCGATGCAGCGGATCACGTGCAGCAGCGCGGCCAGGATCCGCAGATCCGACGCGACCGGCGCCTGACGCGCGAGCATTGACAGAATCCCCTGATGGACCTCGAGGTAGCGACCGTCGATCCGGTCGTCGTCGGCGACGACCATCGATGCCAGCTCGACGTCCTGGTAGGCGATCGACTCCTGCGCACGGTCCAGCTGGGAGACGACCAGATCCAGGCCGCCGAGAACCTGCCGCTCCAGCTCGGCGAGGTCCTCGCGGAACTGATGCCTGGTCTCGCGTAGTTCGGTCATCCGAATTTGCCGGTGACGTAGCGCTCGGTGCGCTCGTCGGAAGGGTTGGTGAAGAGCTGCCGGGTCGGGGCGTGCTCGACGACCTCGCCGTCGAGCATGAACACGGTCGAGTCGGCGACGCGGCCGGCCTGCTGCATGTTGTGGGTGACGATCACGATCGTGTAGCGGGTCTTGAGCTCGTCGATCAGCTCCTCGATCTTGAGCGTCGCGATCGGGTCCAGCGCCGAGCAGGGCTCGTCCATCAGGATCACCTCGGGCTCGACCGCAATCGCGCGGGCGATGCAGAGACGCTGCTGCTGGCCGCCGGAGAGGCCGACGCCCGGCGCGCCCAGCCGATCGGAGACCTCGTGCCAGAGGCCGACGGCGCGCAGCGACCGGTGCACCCGTTCGCGCATCTTCTCGCCGCGGACGCCCGCGAGCTTCAGTCCCGAGGCGACGTTGTCGAAGATCGACATCGTCGGGAACGGGTTGGCCTTCTGGAACACCATGCCGATCTGGCGGCGGACGGCTGTGATGTCGACGCCGGGGCCGTACACGTCCTCGTCGTCGAGCATGATCGTCCCGTCGGTGCGGGCCTTCGGGATCTCTTCGTGCATGCGGTTGATGCAGCGCACGAGCGTCGACTTGCCGCACCCCGACGGGCCGATGATCGCGGTCACGCGGTTGGGCGCAAACTCGAGGCTGACGCCCTTGAGGGCGTGGCGATCGCCGTAGTACGCGTCGAGGTCGGCGACCGTGATGGCAGCGCCCGTAGATGGTTCGAGCGCCTCGCGCTCCGGCTCCCCGTCCTGCGGTGCCGAGACTCGCGACGGGTCCGGCGCCTGTTCGGTCTGCGTGAGGTCCACGTTCTGGTTCATGATGACAGCGTCTAGCTCCGTCTCGAGGGCTCAGCCGCCGAGCTTGCGGCGGCTGCGTTCGTTGAAGGTGCGGGCCACGACGCTGACGATCAGCACGAACGCGATCATCACGAGCGCCGCCGCCCACGCCTTCGCGTGATCAGACGGCGTCGGCGACTCCGACAGCGCGAAGATCGTCGTCGGGATGTTCGCCAACGCCTGGCTTGGATCGGTGGTGATGTGGAGGTTCGAGAACACCGAGGTCGTGAACAGCAGCGGCGCGGTCTCGCCGGCGACGCGAGCGATGCCCAGCACGGCGCCGGTGATCAGCCCGCCCATCGCGGTGGGCAGAACCACGCGCAGCACGATCCGCCAGCGGCGCAGGCCGAGCGCCAGCCCCGCCTCCTTGAGCGACCGCGGCACGAGCCACAGCACCTCCTGCGCCGCGCGCGCGACGATCGGCAACTGGATGACCGCGAGCGCGAGCGCCCCGGCCCACCCCGACTGCTGGTGGCCGAGCACGAGCAACCCGTAGATGAAGATCCCGATCACGATCGTCGGCACGCCGTTGAGGATGTCGAGCGCGAAGCGGATCACCGACGACACCTGCGGGCGCGCGAACTCGGTCGTGTAAATCGCGACGAGGATCCCGATCGGGATCGAGATCAGCGACGCGAGGCCAATCAGGATCGCGGAGCCGACGATCGAGTTGGCGATGCCGCCGCCACCGGGGTTCAGGAAGCTCGTCGATGGCAGCTTCGTGACAAAGCCCCAGCTGATCGCCGGCGCGGCCTTGATCACGACGTCGACGACTACAAGCGCCAGCACCGCGATCGCAAGCACGGCCGCGAACGTCGACAGCCCCATCATGAGCTGATTGACGAGCTTGCGCCGGCGGTTGCCGGAATCGCCCGATAGCCGTGGCCGGGGTGCGATCGGCGTCTGCGCGGCGGCCGACATCAGCGCGCCCCCGCGCGGCGGATGATCACGCGCGCGCCAAGGTTGACGATCACCGAGATCACGAGCAGGATCGCCGCCAGGTACAAGAGCGATGAGGTGCCGAGCCCGGGGTTCGCGCTCTGATAGGAGTTGGCGATCCACGAGGCCATCGTCCCGGCGGGCTGATACAGCGACGCCTTGATCTGCGAGACGTTGCCGATCACCTGCGTGACCGCGATCGCCTCGCCGAGCGCACGTCCCACGCCGAGGATCACGGCGCCGACGATCCCAGGCCGGGCGACGGGCAGCACGGTCATCCGCACCATCTCCCAGCGCGTGGCGCCGAGCGCGTACGCGCCCTCCTTGAGCTGCGGATCGGTCGTCTCGAACACCTCGCGCGTGATCGAGGTGATGATCGGCAACGCCATGATCGTCAGGATCACGATCGCCGAGAGCATGCTCAGCGGCGAGTAGCTGCCGGCGAACACCGGGATCCACCCGAGGAACGAATGCAGGAACGGCTGCAGGTGGCTCTCCATGAACGGGCCGAGGATGATGATCCCCCAGAGTCCGAGGATCACGCTCGGGATCGCCGCCAGCAACTCCACCAAGATCGCGACCGGGCGACGGATGAACCGGGGCGCAAGCTCGGTCAGGTAGATCGCGATCAGGATCGCGACCGGCGTCGCGATGATCATCGCCCCCAGCGAACTGACGAACGTCCCGTAGATCAGCGCCGCGGCGCCGTAGTGGTTGTGCACCGGATCCCAGGTCTCATGTCCCAGGAAGCCGAGCCCGAACGCCGAGATCGCGCCGCTGGCCTTGTTGAAGACGGTCTCGGCGATCCACAGGATCAGGACGACCGCGACCAACGCGGCGAGCCCGCAGACGATGCGGAACGCGGGCTCGCCGATGCGATCGGACAGCTTGACGCCGGCGCCGGCCAGTCGCCGGCGCGGCGGTGTCGCGGTTGCCGTGCTCACATCAATGGATCAGCTGGATCGTCTTCTTGTCGGCGGCCACGACGTTGGCCGGCAGGGGGGCGAAGTCCAGCTTCTGCACGCCGTCCTGTCCGCTTGTAATCGCCCAGCCGATGAACTTCTTCAAGCCGGCGGCGACGGCGGGGCTGCTTCCGCTCTTCGGGATGATCACGTACGTGAACGTCGAGATCGGGTAGGCGCCGGCGGCGGAGGCCGGCGGATCCACCAGCGAGATCCCCTGCGTGCCGCCGGATGGGATCGTCTTGACGGCGTTGGCCGCTGCGAGAATGCTCGCCGGACCAGGTGTCGGGTACTTGCCGGCCGCGTTCTGGACCAGCGCGTAGTCGAACTTGTTCTGCAGCACGTAGGCGATCGCGATGTAGGCGATGCCGCCGTTCGTGGTCTGCAGCGCTCCGCCGACGCCCGAGTTGCCCTTGCCGCCGAGGCCGCCCGGCCAGTTGACCGTGGTCGCGGCACCGATCTTGGATTTGAAGGCCGGGTCGACGTGTGACAGGTAGTTGGTGAACGCGTACGTGTCGCCGGAGCCGTCAGTGCGGTGGATCGGCACGACCTTCGTGTTGGGCAGGTTGACGCCCGGGTTGAGCTTCGCGATCGCCGGGTCGTTCCAGCTCGTGATCTTGCCCGTGAACATATCGGCGAGCACCGGACCGGTGAGCTTGAGGTTGTTCGGCACGCCTGAGACGTGGTAGGCGACGTCGGTCGCCGCCAGCGCCCACGGGATCTCGAGGCAGCCCTTGCATGCGGCCGCCTCCTGGGAGGTCATCGGCGCGTCGGAGGCGCCGAAGTTGACCGAGCGGCCGGTGATCTGCTCGATGCCGCCGCCCGAGCCGATCGGGCCGTACGTGATCGCGACCTTGTAGGCGGTGTCATACGTCGACGCCCAACCCTGCAGCAGCGGTGCCACGAGCGTCGAGCCCGCACCGATCAGCGTCGACGCGCCGCCGACGGAGGAACCTCCGCTGCTGCTGCCGCCGCTGCTGTTCGCCGCGGCGGATGCGGTGACCGTCTTGGTCGAGCTCGACGAACCGCAGGCCGCGACCGCGAGGGCCGCTAGCACCGCGATCAGTCCCGCGATGAGTCGTCTATAGCGCACTATCTCGTCTTCTCCTTGGTCATATCGGTACAGGGTTGAGTGTCGGCGCAGCGTCAGGCCCGCGTGTGATCGACCTGTGAACGTGTTGTGGTGCCCTTGTGACGCTCGGCCGACAGCCGGTAGCCGAAGCCGAAATGCGTATGGATGAAGCGCCAGCCGGGAAGCGCCCGGTCGAGCTTGACGCGGAGCTTGCGGACGTAGACGTCGACCGAACGGTCACGGGGCCGCATGCGCATACCCCAGACCAGTTCGAACAGCTCCTCACGGGAGACGATGTGGTCGGCTCGGCGAGCGAGCTCGGTCAACAGCCGCAGCTCCCGGACCGACAGCATCAGCGCACGGCCATCGGCCCGCGCAAGGTGCTCGCCGGGCACGATCTGCAGGGGCCCGACGATCAATTCCTCCGGGACCGCGTGCGTGGGGTGCTGCACGCAGAGGATCGTGTCCGTCCCGCGCCGCAGTCGCGTTATCGACCGGTGATCAGCCTGTGAACGGGCTGTGATCGCCGCGCGCGGGCCCGATCAGCAGCGCCACAGCGAGGGTCAGCTCGGCGTCGCGGCTGCGACGAGGAGCGGCGGCTCAGCCGGCGAGCGCCGGATCGAACGGGTCAAGCGGCCCGTCGGCGAGCTGATCGGCGGGCATCGGCACCGGCTCGGCGGCGCCGGGCAGGTTCGCATCGTCGCACTCCGCGGAGAACCGGTAGCCGACGCCGAAGTGGGTGTGGATGTAGCTCCAGCCGGGCGAACCGGCGCGCAGCTTCTGGCGCAGCTTACGCACGAACACGTCGACCGAGCGATCGCCGTGGGCCATCGCGTAGCCCCAAACCCGCTCGTAGATCTCCTCGCGGCGCAGCACCCGGTCGTTCTCGGACAGCAGCTTCAGGATCTCAAATTCCCTGGCGGTCAGCTCGAGCGAGATGTCGTTGACGTAGGCCTGGTAGAGGTCGGGCCGGATCGTCACCTCGCCGACGTTCTGAATCGACTCGATCGCCGGCATCTCCACGCGGCGGTGACGGCGCACGGCCGCCTCGATCACGCAGATCAGCTCCTCTGGATGGCACGGCTTCGTGATCCACGCGTCGGCGCCGAGACGCAGGCCGCGCACGCGCTGCGCGACCGACGAAGGGCCGGTGCAGACGATCACCGCGAGGCCCGGCAGCCGTGCGCACACCTGCTCGAGGTATCCCCAACCGGTGGGCCCGAGGATCGCCAGGTCGATCACGAACGCGTTGAGGCGCATCGTCACCAGCCCGTCGACGCTGATCGGCGCCGGCAGCGACCGGTACTCGGAACCGAGCGCGTCCAGGCGCTTGGCGAGGACCTGCATGAAGCCGGGGTCGCGGTCGAGCACCGCGAGCCGCAGGCGACCGGGCGGATGTTGGACGGTGCCCGAAGCCGCGGACGACGCTTCAGCCCCGTTGGTCGTCGACATGGCCGCAACTCTATTGCACGGCCCCGGCGTCTTCGCGCCGCGCGGGCCCCCGATCACAAGATGTTCACATGCAAACTGGGCACGTTGGGGCCTCCGCCGTTCTGATGCGCCCCGGAGGCACGAGCTGCGGATGGTTGACGAAAGCCATCGCCCCCCTTAAAGGTCAGCTAAGGATCGCGCCGATATCCTCACGAAGGTCGGTCGCCGAGCGGCGGCCCCGTATTTCACGACCAAGGGCTCAGATGGCGTCTCGTAAGGCAGAGAAGGAGGCCGCTCGCCAGCGGCGGCTGGAACAGGAGCGTGCGGCGCAGGCGGTCGCCCAGCGCAAGCAGCGGATGGTGATCGCGGGCAGCCTCCTGATCGTCGTGATCGCGGTGGCGGTCGTGCTCGTCGTCACGCTCGGGGGCTCAAGCTCCTCAAACGACGGCGCCAAGGCCGCACAGCACCCGACCAGCGCGAAGGCCAAGGGCATCTCCGGCAAGGTCAACGCCGAGCTCGACGGGATCCCGCAGAGCGGCACCACCCTCGGCAATCCGAACGCAAAGGTGACGATCACCGAGTACGGCGACCTCCAGTGCCCGATCTGCGCTGACTTCGCCAAGACCAGCGAGAACCAGCTGATCTCCAACGAGGTCAAGACCGGCAAGGTCAAGCTCGTCTACAAGTCGCTTGAGACCGCCACCGGCAACGGTCCCGACTCCAGCATGTGGCTGCCGCAGCAGTCCGGCGCGTACGCCGCCGGCGCACAGGGCAAGGCCTGGAACTACATCGAGATCTTTTACCACGAGCAGGGTGCCGAGGGCACGAACTACGTCAACACGGCGTTCCTGCAGAACATCGCCAAGCAGGTCAAGGGCTTGAACTACTCCAAGTGGAACGGCGATCGGTTCAATCCGGCCTACCAGAACCGGGTGATCAGCGAGGGCAAGGGCTTTTCGAGGTTCGGCGTCCAGCAGGCGACGCCGACGCTGATCGTGGCCGGGCCTCACAACCAGCTCAAGCCGCTACAGACGGTTCCGACCTACAGCCAGCTGCAGTCGATGATCAAGCAGGTCTCGTGAGCACCAAGCTGCGCTGGGCGATGGTCGCGATCGCGGTCCTTGGGCTGGCGCTGGCCTCCTACCTCGTCTACGTCCACTATTCGGGCTCCAAGCCGGTGTGCACGACCAGCGGCGCGTGCCTGAAGGTGCAGACGTCCGTGTACTCCAAGCTCGCCGGGGTCCCGGTCGCCCTGATCGGCCTGATCGGCTACGTCGCGATCTTCGGAAGCCTGCTCGTGCGCGACCGCGACGAAGTGCGGCTGGCGACGCTCGGGATGACCGTGATCGGCGTCTGCTTCAGCGGCTATCTGACCTACCGCGAGGTGTTCACGCTAAAGACGATCTGCGAGGAGTGCGCGGCCAGCGCGGTGCTGATGCTGATCCTGTTCCTGCTGGCGGCCGCGCGCTACGTGCTCGGCGACCCGGCCCCGACTCCACCCGCGCCGCCGCCATCGGCGCCGACGTCGGGTTCTAAGCGCGCCACCCGGCACAAGATCGCCTCCTGACCTGACGGACCTCCTCTCCGCCCGGCCTCGCAAACCGCGCGGCCGCGGGTGGGCACCGTCCGATCCGCCGACCATGATCCGCGCCGTGACCCGACCGACCGCAACCGACCCGTGAGCTGGCGCTCGACACGAGCCTCCGCCGGTCCGAGCCGGCGGGTCGCGATCGTCGACCTCGGCTCCAACTCGTGGCGGCTGGTGATCTTCAGCTACGGCGACGGGCCGTGGTGGAAGCGCACCGACGAGCTGTACGAGACGGTCCGGATCGGCGCCGGGCTGGCCGCAAGCGGCCGGCTGTCGGACGAGGCGATCGCGCGCGGCCTGGAGACGTTGTCGGTGTTCGGGCGGTTCGCGCGCGCGAGCGGCCTGGAGCGCTCGGACGTGCAGGTCGTCGCGACCTCGGCGATTCGCGACGCCGCCAACGGCGCGGAGTTTTTGCGGCGCGCGCAGGACGTCTCGGGGCTGACGATCGGGATCCTCGACGCCGACCAGGAGGCCTACTACGGGTACGTCGCCGCCGTCAACACGTCAACGTTGACCGATGGCGCCGTGCTCGACATCGGCGGCGGCAGCCTGCAGCTGACGCGCGTCGAGGGCCGCCACAACACCGCGATGGCGTCGTTTCCGCTGGGAGCGGTCCGCACCACCGAGCAGTTCCTCGCCGACGCAGACGGCGACCGCCCGGCCAAGCGCAAGCAGCTGCAGCGCCTGCGCGACCACGTCGACGAGCAGCTTGAGACGGAGCCGTGGGTGAGGCACCTGGAGCCGCGGGTGGTCGGGATCGGCGGCGCGGTGCGCAACCTCGCCGCGGCCGCGCAGGAGGCGGCAGGCACGATCGACCTCGGCGTGCAGGGCTTTCGGATCACGCCCGAGATGCTGCACGAGCAGGTGCAGCAGCTGGCGGCGCTGCCGCCCTCCGAGCGCGCCCGCGTGCCGGGGATCAAGCCCGGCCGCGGCGACATCATCCTCGCCTCCGCGGTCGTGCTCGAGCGCGTCGTCGAGGTCTGCGGCTTCGACGGCATCGAGGCGACCGAGGCGGGTCTGCGCGAGGGCGTGTTCCTCGGCCGCGTGCTCCTGTCGACGGCCTCGCCGTTGATCGCCGACGTCCGCGACGCCGCCGTCCGCAACCTCGCGATCCAGTACGAGTCGGATCTGCGCCACGTCGAGCACGTCGCCCGCCTGTCGCTGCAGATGTTCGACTCGATCGTCGCCTCCGGCCTGTTCGACCCCCGCGTCGACGAGCGCGAGCTGCTGTGGGCGGCGGCGATGCTGCACGACGTCGGCATGACGATCTCCTACGACGACCACCACAAGCATTCGCGGTACTTGATCGAGTCCGCCGAGCTGCCGGGCTTCGACCCGCGCGAGCGCGCGCTGATCGCCCAGATCACCCGCTACCACCGCAAGGGCGTGCCCAAGCTCGGCGCGATCGAGCCGCTTGCCGACGCAGACGACGCCGAGCTGCTCGCGCGATGCTCGGTGATCCTGCGGCTCGCCGAGCACCTCGAGCGCGGCCGCGACCAGTCGGTTTCCGAGGCGCGGCTGCGCACCAACGGCCGCGGCGTCGACCTGCACCTGGAGGCCGGCGGCGATCTGACGCTGCCGCGCTGGTCGGTCGAGCGCTACGGCGACGACGACGCTTTCGAGCGCGTGTTCGGCCGCCGCCTGCTCATCGGTTGATCGTCTTTCACATTAGCTTCACATCTGGGGCCAGCATGCACGTCAGCGTGTCGGAATGCCCTGCAACAGTGAAAATCACCCGAGTGACGGGGTTAGGATAGGCGCATGTTGTGGCTTCTGCGCCACGCCGAGGCGGTCGACGGCGAGCCCGACGACCAACGTCCGCTGACCGACCGCGGGATCACTCAGGCTCAGGATGCCGGTCGCGCGCTCGAGGCGCTCGGCACGCACATCGACGCCTGCCTGTCGAGCCCGAAGCTGCGGGCCCGCCAGACCGCCGAGCTGGCGTGTGCGCCGCTCGGCGTCGAGGTCACGATCGAGCGGCGTCTGGCAGGTGAGCCGTTCGACGCCTACGAGCTGACGGCGGGGCTCGGAGACGTCCTGCTTGTGGGCCACGACCCATCGTTCACGCTGACGCTGAACCGGTTGACCGGCGCCCAGGCCCGGATGAAGAAGGGCGGGCTGGCGGGCATCGCCAAGGGCGAGCTGGTGACGCTGCTGCGGCCGGTGGAGCTGGCCGCGATCGCCGGCCAGCGAGCCGCCGCGCCATGACCGACGTAGCCGACCACAAGACGCAGACCGACGGGCAGCCCGTCCGCACGCTGACCGACAGCGACCTGTACCTCAATCGCGAGCTGTCGTGGCTGGAGTTCAACGACCGCGTGCTGCAACTCGCCGAGGACGAGCAGCTGCCGCTGATGGAGCGGCTCAAGTTCCTCGCGATCTTCGTCACCAACCTCGACGAGTTCTTCCAGATCCGCGTCGCCGGCGTCCACGACCAGATCGACGCCGGGGTCGACGCGCGCGGCCCCGACGGCCTCACCCCCGCCGAGGTGCTGCGCGCGATCCACGAGACGGTCCGCCGCCACGACGCCCGGCACGCCCGCGCGTTCAGCCAGGTGGTGTCGCCCGAGCTCGCCGAGCACGGCATCCGGATCGTCAGTTGCCAAGAGTCCGGCGCCTCGCCGGAGACGATCGAGCAGCACTTCCGCGAGCAGATCTTCCCGGTGCTGACGCCGCTGGCGGTCGGCGCCGGCCGCCCGTTCCCCTACATCTCCGACCTGTCGCTGTCGCTGATCGTGCGCCTGCACGACCCCGACTCCGATCAAGACGAGTTCGCCCGCGTGAAGGTGCCCAAGGAGGTGCTGCCACGGTTCGTGGAGATCTGCAAGGACACGTTCATCCCGCTCGAGGACGTGATCGCCCGCCACCTCGACGCGCTGTTCCCGGGGATGGAGATCGTCTCTTACGACCTGTTCCGGGTCACGCGCGACGCGGACTTCGAGGTCTCCGACGAGGCCAACGACCTCGTGCAGGCGGTCGAGGACGAGCTTCGCCGCCGTCGCTTCGGGGAGGTCGTGCGGCTCGAGCTGTCGGCGACGATGGACCCGGAGCTGCGCACGCGGCTGCTCGACTGGCTCGACGTCGACGAGGTCCAGGTCTACGACGTCGAAGGGCTGCTCGACCTCGGCGACCTGTGGCAGATCGCCGGCGTCGGCCGGCCCGACCTGAGCTGGCCGACGTGGACGCCGGTTACTCCGGCCGCGTTCGTCAAGGGCTCAGAGGCCGACTCCAACCCGGACCTGTTCGCGCTGATGCGCGCCGGCGACGTGCTCGTCCACTTCCCGTACCACTCGTTCACGAACACGGTCGAGCGGTTCGTCGAGCAGGCGGTCGACGACCCGAACGTGCTCGCGATCAAGATGACCGTGTACCGCACCTCCGACGACTCGGCGCTGGTGCCGTCGTTGATCGCCGCGGCCGAGAAGGGCAAGCAGGCGGTCTGCATGGTCGAGCTCAAGGCGCGCTTCGACGAGCGGCGCAACATCCACTGGTCACGGGCGCTGGAGGAGGCGGGCGCGCATGTCGTGCATGGGATCCCCGGGCTCAAGACCCACGCCAAGGCGATCCTGATCGTCCGCCGCGAGCGCGGCACGGTCCGCCACTACACGATGATCGGGACCGGCAACTTCCACGCCCGCAACGCGCGGCTGTACGAGGACTTCGGCCTGTTCACGACCGACCCGGAGATCGGCGAGGAGGTCGCGAGCCTGTTCAACACGCTGACCGGGTACGGCCATCCCGAGCCCGAGCAGAAGACGCTGGTGGCGCCGACCTGGCTGCGCAAGCCGATCATCGCCGAGATCGAACGGACCGCTCGCGCCTACGCCGACGGCGACCGCGAGGCGCGGATCGAGTTCAAGATGAACTCGCTGTCGGACCAGGAGGTGATCGAGGCGCTGTACGAGGCATCCCGGACCGGGCTGCCGATCCTGCTCAACGTGCGCGGCATCTGCTGCCTGGTCCCCGGCGTGCCGGGGGTGTCCGAGTCGATCTCGGTCGTGTCGGTCGTCGGCCGTTTCCTCGAGCACTCCCGGATCTACTCGTTTCACCGCGCGGGCGAGCACATCTACTACATCGGCTCGGCCGATCTGATGCCGCGCAACCTCGACACCCGCGTCGAGCTGCTGACCCCGGTCGACGCCCCCGAGCTCAAGGCCGAGCTGCAGGACACGCTCGACCGCTGCCTGGCCGACGACACGTACGCCTGGACGCTCGGCGGCGACGGCCACTGGACCCGGCGCACGGGGCGTACTCGCGCCGTTCACCGGCAGCTGATCGAGCGTACGCTGGAGCGGGCCGCCAGCTAGCGCGGCCAGCGCGGCCAGCGCGGCTGCAGGCGCCGGCGCGGCCGCCGGCGCCTGAGCGCTGCCGCGAATCAGCCGCCCGGCGCCTTCGCCGGCCGCGTCCCGAGCGTCACCTGGATGTGCTTGGTCTGCCCGTCGCGCGTGACGGTCAGGGTGATCGTCTGACCGGGGTCGTCCTGGAAGACGGTCGCGATGAACTGGTTGGTGGACGTAATCTTGGTGCCGTCGACGGCGGTGATCAGGTCGCCGGGCTCAAGGCCGGCCCGGGCCGCGGGCGAGCCGGGAGCGATCGGCGGCTGGCCGTTCTCCTCCTGCGTCGCGACCCGCGCGCCGCCCTCGCTCGTCGACGACAGGAACACGCCGACGTAGGAGTGCTTGACCGGCTTGCCGGCGATGATCGTGTCGGCGACCTTCTGGACCTCGTTGCCGGGGGTCGCGAAGCCGATCCCCGAGTTCGAGCCCTCGCCGCCGACCGTCGTGTTGTTGGTGTCGATCTGGTCGTTGAGGCCGAGCACCTCGCCGTCGGCGTTCAGCAGCGGCCCGCCGGAGTTGCCGGGGTTGATCGCCGCGTCGGTCTGGATCGCGCCCGGGATCGTGTAGCTGTTTGGCGCCTGGATCGAGCGGCCCGTCTGCGAGACGATGCCCGAGGTCACGGTCTCGGGAAGGCTGAACGGGCTGCCGATCGCGACCACCGCGTCGCCCACCTGGGCGGTGCTGGAGTCGGCGAACTGCAGCGGATGCAGCTCGGACTGCGGGACGTTGACCTTGATCACGCCGACGTCGGTCGAGGGATCGGTGCCGATCAGCTTCGCGGACGCGACGCGGCCGTCCTGGAACGTGACCCGGATCGACTTTGCCCCGGCGACAACGTGCTGGTCGGTGAGGATGTAGCCCTTGTCGTTGTAGACGACGCCGGCGCCCTCGTCCTTCTGCGCGCTGCCGCCGCCGAACAGGCTGTTGCTGGAACCCGAGGTCGTGACGACGATGTCGACGACGCCCGGCCCGGCCTTCTTGTAGATCTGGTTGATCGTCATCCCGCCGCCGCTGGAGAAGGCGGCGGGCTCGCTGGTCGCGCCCGCGGCGCTGGAGGTGGTGACGGTCCTGGTCACGGTGTGGCTCGAGGACGATCCGCACCCCGCGACGGCAACCGCGGCGGCAACGCCGAGGACGGCGGTGCCGCTGACCGGGATCCACCGGCTGAGTCTGCGCATGGCTATCGGTTCAACTCCTGAATCATCGGTTCCTGGCTTCCGCACACAGTGTCTATGCCGGCCGTGAGAACCCTGTCAGAGTTCGCAAAGAAGTCCGTAAGACCAGGCCAGGGTCCCTGAGACCAGGCTAGTAACCGACCTACCCGGACCAAGCCGGCCGACGCACGGGCCGGCAGCGGGGCCACTAGGCCGACGGCGATCCGGTCGCGTATTCGTCGGCGAGCTCGACGAAGTAGTCAAGCGCCGCGGGGTTGGCCAGCGACTCGCGCGACGCCGCCTTGTCGGCCGGCGCGCCGGTCAGGATCCGCTTGACCGGGACCTCGAGCACCTTGCCCGAGAGCGTGCGCGGCACCTCGGTGATCCGACGGATCTCGTTGGGCACATGACGCGGCGAGCAGTCCTCGCGCACGCGGCGGCGGATCGTCGCCGCCAGCTCGTCGGTCAGCTCGCTGTCGTCCGCAAGCACCACGAACAGCGGCATCCAACCATCGGTGCCTTCCCTGGGAAGGTCGATCACGAGCGCGTCGAGCACATCGGGCACCGACAGCACAGCGCGGTAGATCTCGCTCGTGCCCATCCGCACGCCGCCGCGGTTGATCGTCGAGTCCGAACGTCCGTAGATGATCGCGGTGCCGCGCGAGGTGATCTCGATCCAGTCGCCGTGGCGCCAGATCCCCGGATACATGTCGAAGTAGGACTCCCGCAGCCGCGAGCCGTCCTCATCGCCCCAGAAGTAGATCGGCATCGACGGCATCGGCTGGCAGATCACCAACTCGCCGACCTCGTCGACCAGCGGCCTGCCGTCGGGGTCAAACGCCTGCACGTCGCAGCCGAGCGCGCGGCCCTGCAGCTCGCCGAGATACACCGGCAGCGTCGGCACGCCGCCGACAAACGCCGTGCAGACGTCGGTGCCGCCCGACGTCGAGAACAGCCACGTGTCCGCGCCCAGCTGCTCGTAGATCCATTGGAAGCCCTCCGGCGACAGCGGCGAGCCGGTCGATCCGACCGCCCGCAGGGCGCGGAGGTCGCGATTGCCGTCGCCGGTCACCGAGATCTCGGCCTTCATGCAGGCGGCGACGAACGCGGCGCTGGTGCCGAACGTGGTGATGCCGGCGTCGGCTGACAACTGCCACAGCCGCTCGAGCGTCGGATGGCCGGGGTTGCCGTCGAACAGCACGATCGACGCCTCGGTCAACAGCACCCCGACCAGGAAGTTCCACATCATCCAGCCGGTCGTCGAGAACCAGAACACATTGTCGCCCGCGCGCGCGTCCAGGTGCAGGTGCATCTTCTTGATCTGCTCGAGCAGGATCCCGCCCTGGCTCTGCACGATCGGCTTCGGCAGCCCGGTCGTGCCCGAGCTGTACAGGACCCACAGCGGATGGTCGAACGGCACGCGCGCAAACGACAGCTCGGCGTCGGCGGGCCCGAGGAACCCGTCCTCCCAGCCCGAGCCGTCCATGTAGCCGAAGCGCACAACCCGCGCCCCGTCGAGCTCGGCCGCGACGCGCTCCACGATCTCCGAGCGATCGAAGTCCTTGCCGCCGTACCGGTACCCGTCGATCGTCAACAGCACCTTCGGCCGGATCTGCGCGAACCGGTCGATGACGCTGCGCGCGCCGAACTCCGGGGCCGCCGAGGACCAGATCGCGCCGATCGATGCGCACGCCAGAAGGCTTGCGATCGTCTCGGGGATGTTCGGCATGTACGCGCACACGCGGTCGCCCTCGCCGACCCCGAGCGCCCGCAGCCCGGCCGCGATCCGGGCCGTCTCGGAGCGCAGCTCGCCCCACGTCCATGCGCCGAGCTCCGGGCGCACCTCCGAGGTGTGCCGGATCGCGACCCCGTCGTCGTTGACGCCGCGAAAGATCTGTTCGGGATAGGAGACCGTCGCGTCGGGGAACCACCGCGCGCCGGGCATCGAGCGGTCGGCGAGCACGGTGTCGCCGTCGGGGCCGAGGTCGACCTCGAAGAACTCGACGATCGACCGCCAGAACTCCTCTAGCTCTGCGACCGACCAGCGCCACAGCTCCTCGTAGGAGTCGAACGTCAGTCCGCGGGTCTCACCGAGCCAGCCCTGGTAGCGCGACAAGATCGTCGATCGCACCCAGTCCGCCGACGGCGTCCACAGCAATTTCGGATTGCTCACCCGCCGCAGTATGCGTCAATCGGGTGCCCGAGGGCTCACGGCGGTGCGTCAGTCGGGCGCCCGGGGTGCGGCGGGCGTGCTCGGACAGGAGTCGAGGCCCGAGCCGCCGCCGGCACCACGGGTCGCGGGCCGGTGGGCCCACGGACGGCGAGGCGCACGTTCGCCGTCGTCGGCCGCCATCGCCCGACGGGCACGCGGGGCGGGCGACGCGGGGCCGCCCACCGAGCGCCGCGCGTCTGCAGTGTGGTGATGCCGGCGCGACATGCCGACAGCGTATGGGCGAGATCGTCAGCTCTTCGTAAGGGCGGGGCTGGCTCCTTGGCGCGCGGCGGCCGGGGCCGTGACAGGACGCCGCACCTCGCCCGGCAACGTCACCACCACCTTAAGGCCGCCGGTAGGCGGAGCCGTCAACGTCATCGTGCCGCCGTGGGCCTCGGCGACCGAGCGAACGATCGACAGGCCCAAGCCGAAGCCGTCGGCGGAGCGGTCCAACCGCCGGAACGGCTCCGCCAGCGTCTGTGCCTGCCCGGGGTCGATCGCCTCGCCGCCGTTTGCGACCTCGAGCACCGCGTCGCGCCCGCGAGTGCTCGTCCGGACCTCGAGCCGTCCGCCCGGGACGTTGTGGCGGATGCCGTTGTCGACGAGGTTGAAGATCAGCCGTTCCAGCAGGCTCGGATCGCCGCTGCACGGCGCCGGCGCCAGGTCGGAGCCGACCGTGACCCGCGCCGTGCGCGCGGCCGCCTGCAGGTCAGTGATGCAGTCGCCGGCGAGCACCGCCAGATCGGCGGACTCGGTGCGCTTGAGCGCGACCTCGGAACGCGCCAGCAGCAGCAGGCTCGCGATCAGCCGCTCGCAGCGGTCGACCATGTCGCGGAGCGTCTCCCCCGTCGTGCGCAGGTCGTCGACGGTCGCGTCGGGGTCGGCGAGGGCGACGTCGACCTCGGTGCGCATGATCGCCAAGGGTGTGCGCAGCTCGTGCGACGCCGAGGCGACGAAGTGGCGTTGGCTGGCGAACGCCGCATCGAGCCGCGCGAGCATTCCGTCGAACGTGTCGGCAAGCTCCTTGAGCTCGTCCGCGGGACCGCGCAGGGCGATCCGCTCGCCGAGGTTCTCGCTCGAGACGCGGCGGGCAGTCGCGGTGATCTTGCGCAGCGGCGCGAGCGCACGACCGGCCAGCAGCCAGCCGATCACCGACGACAGCAGCGTCATCAGCACGAGCGCGCCGATGTACTCCAGCAGCAGCGTGTGCAGCGCCTGGTTGATCACCTGCTGCTCGATCGCGTGAACCAGCCGCTGGGTGTGCGAGCCCGGCGCAAACAGGGTCGCGTGCGCGTGCTCCGGGGTCATCCCGAGGCGACGCAGCGCGACGTGCAGCGGGTGGCGGCCCTCGAGATTGCGCCGGACGAGCAGGTAGCCGATCGTCAGCAGCGCCGCGCCGCAGATCAAGAAGACGGTCGCGTACAGCGCCGTCAGCCGCAGTCGGATGGTGCGGGCCCGCGACCCGATCACGATCCGGCGACGGGTCATCAGCCCATCCGATAACCGACGCCGATCACCGTATGCACGACGGGCGGATCGCCGAGCTTGCGCCGCAGCGTCATGATCGTCATCCGCACGACGTTCGTGAACGGGTCGGTCTGCTCGTCCCAGACACGCTCGAGCAGCTCCTCGGCCGACACGGTGGCGCCCTCCGCCGCCATCAGCGTCTCGAGCACGCCGAACTCCTTGCGCGCCAACTCGATCTCACGCCCGTCGCGCGTCAACTGCCTGCTGGCGGGATCGAGCTCGAGGTCGCGGTGTCGGAGCACCGGCGGCCGGCTCGGCAACGCGCGCCGCGCGAGCGCTTGGATGCGGGCGACGAGCTCGGCGAACCGGAACGGCTTTGCGAGGTAGTCGTCGGCGCCGAGCGCCAGCCCCTCGATCACGTCCTCGAGCTCGCCGGAGGCGGTCAGCATCAGGATTCCCGTCTCGGGTCGCTCCTCGCGCACGCTGCGACAGACATCGTCGCCGTGCAGCAGCGGCAGCTGGCGATCGAGCACGAGCACGTCGTAGCGGACCACCCGCGCCTTCGACAGCGCCTGGTGGCCGTCGGGCGCGAGATCGACGGCGATCCCCTGACGCCGCAGCCCGCGGGCGATCGCGTCCGCGAGCCGGAGCTCATCTTCGGCGACCAGAACGCGCATCACCCTTCAGAATGCCCGTCCGCGGCGAAGAGATCAATAAGAGACGGTGTGTGCGGGACCATGCCAGTGGACGCTGTCATCAAATGACGTCACAACGTTTCGTGATATCGTGCGATGTCGATGGCCTCTGGTGGCAAGCTCGCCGAGCGCGGCATGGCCGTCGGCCTGCGCGCGCTCAACCGCGTCGCCTCGTCGGAGGCGCTGGACCGTCTCGGCCTGCGCGACCACGCCGTGCGCGCGGTCGCCGGCGCCGGACGCAACGGTACGCGCGCCGCCACCTCTACAAGCCGCCGGTTCGCCGCCGCCCAGCGGCGGCTGCCCTCCCCCGCCCGGCAGCGCTCGGGCGCGCAGCCGAGCGCCCTGTTCGACCTGACGCCGACGGAGGAGCAGCAGCTGCTGCGCGACTCCGTCAATGATTTTGCGATGCAGCGGATCCGGCCAGCGGGCGCCGCGGCCGACGACGCGATCGGGGTCTCGCATGACTTGCTGGCGCAGGCAAACGAACTCGGGCTGACGATGCTCGGCGTGCCCGAGCAGCTCGGCGGCATCGTCGACGAGCGCTCGGCGACGACGTCGGTGCTCGTCGCCGAGGTGCTCGCGCGCGGCGACATGGGGATCGCCGTCGCATGCCTGGCGCCGGCCGCGGTGTCGACCGCGATGGCGCTGTGGGGCGACGCCGAGCAACAGGCGCGCTACCTGCCCCCGTTCGTCTCAGACGATGTGCCGGCGGCATCGCTGGCGCTGATGGAGCCCGGTGCGCTCGCGGACCCGATGTCGCCCGCCGCGACCGCGATCAAGGCCCCCGACGGCGGCTACGTGCTGGACGGCGTCAAGTCGCTGGTCCCGCGCGCCGCCGACGCCGAGCTGTTCGTGATCGGCGCCCGGCTCGGCGACCGCGGCCCGGCCCTGTTCGTCGTGCAGGCCGGCACCGACGGCCTGTCGGTCGCTTCGGATCCCGGGATGGGCGTGCGCGCCGCGGCGACCGGTCGACTGCAGCTGCGCGACGTGCGGCTGCCGGCGGACGCGCTGCTCGGCGGCGACGGCGCGCAGGCGGCCTACCGCGACTGCGTCGCGTTGTCGCGGCTCGGCTGGTGCGCGGTCGCGCTCGGCGCCGGCCGGGCGGTACTCGACTACGTCTCGGAGTACGTCCGCGAGCGGCACGCGTTCGGCGAGCCGATCGCCGACCGACAGGCGGTCGCGTTCGCCGTCGCGAACATCGCGATCGAGCTCGAGGGGCTGCGCCTGGCGACGCTCCGGGCCGCCGCGCGGGTCGACGCCGGGCTCGAGTTCCACCGCGAGGTCGCGCTCGCGCGGCGGTTGTGCGCCGTGCACGGGATGGCGATCGGCTCCGATGGCGTGCAGCTGCTCGGCGGGCACGGCTACGTCAAGGAGCATCCGGTCGAGCGCTGGTACCGCGACCTGCGCGCCGCTGGGATGCTCGAGGGCGGGCTGCTGGTGTGATCGTGGGGCACCGATGATCCACCTCGAGATCCCACGCAAGTTCGAGACGCTCGTGGCCCAGTCCCACCAGGTCGCCGTGAACGTGCTGCGCCCGAACTCGCGCCGCTACGACACGGCCGAGCACGAGTACCCCAAGGAGCTCGACATGCTGGCGGCGCTGATCGACGGCATGACCGAGTCGGGCGGGATGGGCGGGGCCGGGGCGGCCACCGTCGGCGGCGGCGCCGGGGACGGGGGCGACGGCGCAACCGGCGGCAACCGCAACGGCACGAACATGGCCAGCCTGCTGGGCCTGATGGAGCTGTGCTGGGGCGACGTCGGGCTGATGCTGTCGCTGCCGCGGCAGGGACTGGGCCAGGCCGCGATCGCGGCGGTCGCGACGCCCGAGCAGCTCGAGCGGTTCGGCGGCAAGTGGGCGGCGATGGCGATCACCGAGCCCGAGGCCGGGTCGGACTCGGCCGCGATCCGCACGACCGCGCGCCTCGACGGCGACGAGTACGTGCTCAACGGCTCGAAGATCTTCGTCACCTCGGGCGAGCGTGCCGAGCTCGTCGTCGTGTGGGCGACGCTCGACCGCACGCAGGGACGGGCGGCGATCAAGTCGTTCGTGGTCGAGCGCTCCAACCCGGGGCTCAAGCTCGAGCGCCTCGAGCACAAGCTCGGGATCCGCGCCTCCGACACCGCCAACTTCGTGCTCGAGGATTGCCGTGTCCCAAAGGAGAACCTGCTCGGCACCCCCGAGATCGAGCGCCGCAAGGGATTCGCGGGCGCGATGCAGACGTTCGACAACACGCGGCCGATGGTCGCCGGGATGGCCGTCGGGCTCGCACGCGCGTGCCTGGACGCGACCCGCGAGCACCTGCGCGAGGCCGGCATCGAGATCGACTACGACCGGCTGGGAGGCGCCGGCCAGAGCGCGGCGGCCGCGGAGTTCATCGCGATGGAGGCCGAGTGGGAGGCCGCGCGGCTGCTGACGCTGCAGGCCCCGTGGATGGCCGACAACCGCATGCCCAACTCATTGGAGGCGTCGATGGCCAAGGCCAAGGCGGGGCGCGTCGGCACCGACATCGCGCTGCGCTGCGTGGCGCTGTGCGGCGCCACCGGCTTCGGCGAGGGCGAGCTGCTGGAGAAGTGGGCGCGGGACGCGAAGATCCTCGACCTGTTCGAGGGCACCCAGCAGATCCAGCTGCTGATCGTCGCCCGGGCGCTGCTCGGCCGCACCTCGGCCCAGCTCAAGTAGACCCGCGCCGCGGCCGACGGCGAACTTTGCAGATCGCGTAACGACATCCGTTACGCAGCTTGCAATGTTCGTCAGGCGCTCTGCGCTTCGCACTGCAAGAGCTCCCACGCGCGGCGCACGTCGGCCTCGGTCGTGCTCGGGTGCCCGATCGCCAGGCGCAGCACCAGCCGCCCGTCGAGGCGGGCGTGCGAGATGAACATCTCGCCGGTCGCGTTGACGGCGTGCAGCAGACGCTCGTTGTGCTCGTCCGATCCCTGGTGGCGAAAGCAGACGACCGAGAAATGCCGGTCGGCACACAGCTCCCACTCCGGCGCGTCGGCGACCCAGCGCTCGAACGCCTGCGCGAGCGCGACCCCGTGGCGGATGTGGCGCCGCAGGCCCGAGCGACCGAAGCAGCGCAGCACCGCCCACAGCTTCAGCGCCCGAAAGCGACGTCCGAGCGCGGGGCCGTACTCGCTGATCGACAGCGCGTCCTCGGCGTCGGGCGTGCGCAAATACTCGGGCGTGAGGCTGAATGCGGCGCGCAGGTCGCCCGGCCGGCGGCTCCACAACAGCGAGCAATCCTGCGGCGTCAGCATCCACTTGTGGGCGTTGACGACGAGCGAATCGGCGCGCTCGATGCCGGCAAACGCCCAGCGGAACTCGGGGCAGACCATCGCCGAGCCGGCGTAGGCGGCGTCGACGTGCATCCACGTGCCGGCGCGCTCGCCCAGCCGGCCGATGGCGTCGATGGCGTCGACCGCGGTGCTCGCGGTGGTGCCGACGGTCGCGACGATCGCCGCGGCCTCGTCGACGTCGTCGAGGTCGTCGGTGCGCATCCGCTGGCGGTCGTCGACCGCGACCTTGCGCAGCCGCATGCCGATCATCCGCGCGGCCTTCTGCACCGAGCTGTGCGCCTGCTCTGAGCACAGCACCAGCTCGCGGCCGGTCGTCTCGCGTGCGGCGATCAACGCTGCCATCGTCGCGGTCGAGGCGCTGTCCTCGATGTGGCCGTGCCAGCCGTGTGGCAGGCCCATCAGCCGCGCCACCCAGTCGAGCACGACCCCCTCCAGCTCGGTCGCGGCGGGGGCGGCGCGCCACAGGATCTCAACCGAGTTGAGCGCCGCGGCGAGCAGCTCGGCAAGGATCGCGGGCTCGGAGGAGCCGGTCGGGAAGTACGCGAAGTAGCGCGGGTGCTGCCAGTGTGTGACGCCCGGGAGGATGATCTCGTCGAGGTCGCGCAGTACGTCGGCGAACGGCTCCGGGTCCTCGGGCGCGTGATCGGGCAGCGCCGCGCGAATCTCGCCCGGCGTGACCTGCGCGAGCACCGGCAGCTCGCCGACGCGCTCGAGGTAGTCGGCCGCCCAGTCGACGGCGGCGTATCCGTCCGCGCGCAGGTTCGTCAGCGGCCGCGCGCCATCGGGGATGCGATCGTCGCGATCGCCGGCCGGTCGGTCGATTTGTTGACGCAGATGCGAGTTTTCCGCCACTCAGATTCAGATCGGCTCGTCGGCCACGGTGGCGAAGCGGATCCCGGCGCGCTGCAGGCGATCGATCAGTGCCTGTCCCATCGCCACCGCGGGGGTCACCTGGCCGGCAGTCGCAGGCAACTCGTCGTGGGCCAGGCACAGCGCCGCCTCGGCGAGCATCTTCGACGTCTCCCCGTAGCCGGGATCGCCACCCGAGACCTCGGCGATCACGCGCCGGCCCCCGCCCTCCCCCTTGAAGCGCACATTGAACCAGGAGCGGGCGCGTCTGACCTCGGACGGCCCCTCCCCCGAACCCTTGACGCGCAACAGCAGATCGCGCGTCGGCTTGACCTGCGCGAGCGCCGCGAGCGAGACGATGCCCGCGCCGAGCACCGCCAGCACCGGCAGCCGCTTGACCACCATGTAGTGGGCATAGCGGAACTCCGGCCCGTAGCGCTCAAGCGCCCGCGCGCTGCGCAGCACCACCAGCGGGTCGATCAGCGGCGGCGCGACCACCCATCCGCCGGCGGTCTCATCGGCGTGAGGTGGCGGCGTCAGCCCCACGATCACGCGGCCGGCCGGCCGCGGCTCGAGCGCGCGGCGTTCATTGGCGACCTCGCGCCCCTGGCGCAGCCGCGCGAGGATCTCGACCGTCGACTGGTAGGTGCCGCCCGAGATCGTCCCGTTGGTGCGCACGAACCCCGCGACCGTGATCGGCACGCCCTCCGGGAGGCGCTGCACCGTGTAGAGCACGCCGAGGTCGTGCGGGATCGAGTCAAAGCCGCACGAGTGCACGAGCCGCGCCCCGGTCTCGGCGGCGCGCGCGTGATGGCGCAGCCACATGCGGTCGACGAACTCGGGCTCGCCACACAGGTCGACGTAGTCGGTGCCGGCCTGCGCGCAGGCGGCGACGAGCGGCTCGCCGTAGCGGATGTATGGCCCGACGGTCGTGATCACGACCTTTGCCGACTCCGCCACGCGACGCAGCGCGGCCGGGTCGTCGGCGTCGGCCTCGAGCAGATCGAGCTCGGCGGCGGCCGGATCGATCGCGGCCAGGCGCGTCCTGCGCTGCTCGAGCTTTGCGCGGCTGCGCCCCGCCAGGGCCCAGCGCGTGCCCTCGCCCTCGGCGCGGCCGGCGAGGTACTCGGCCGTCAGCCCGCCGGTGAATCCGGTCGCGCCGAACAGGACGACGTCGTACGGGCGATCGCTCGCGACCGGGCGCGCCGGCGAGGAGTCGCTCGCGACCGAAGGCCCCGGCGGGGAGTCGCTCGCGGACTGGGACTCACTCACCGGAGAGCGCCTTGGCGTGGCGCATCGCCTCGTCCAGCGGCACGCCGGAGCGCGCGGCCAGCCAGCACGCGACCGGTGCGGCCTTGCGCTCGGATGCGTGTGCGGCCACGCCGGCCAGCGCCAGCACCGCCTCCAGCTCGTTCTCGGTGGGCGCCGCGGCGCCGAGCTTGGAGGCGTACGCGGCAAGCCATTGTTCGGCTGTCATCGGCCCGAGGCTATCGGCCCGAGCCGATCTGGAAGCGACGCGGCGTGGACGAGACCGGGCTTGGCAAGATCCACCGCGCAAACCAGGTGCTCGCACTCGGACGGAAAGGCAGCGATGGGAATCCTCGATGACAAGGCGGCGATCGTCACTGGCTCGGCACGCGGGATCGGGCGCGCGACCGCAGAGCTGTTGGCCTCGCAGGGAGCGAAGGTGCTGATCAACGACCTCGACGCCGATGTCGCCGAGCAGACCGCATCGGAGATCGACGGCGAGACGCTCGTGTTCGGCGGCGATCTGACGAAGGCCAGGGTCTGCGACGCGCTCGTCGAGCGGGTGATCGACGCCTGGGGCACGGTTGACGTGCTCGTCAACAACGCCGGCTACACGATGGACGCGCCGCTCCACAAGATGACCGACGAGCAGTTCCAGCGGATGCTCGACATCCACACGATCGTCCCGTTCCGGATGTGTCGCGCCGTCGCGCCGCACATGCGTGAGCCCGCCAAGGCCGAGCGCGAGCAGGGCGTCGAGGTGTTCCGCAAGATCGTGAACGTGAGCTCGATCTCAGGCACGATGGGCAACGCCGGCCAGGCCAACTACGCCTCCGGCAAGTCCGGCGTCGTCGGGCTGACGAAGACGCTGGCAAAGGAGTGGGGCCAGTTCAAGATCAACGTCAACGCGGTCGCGTTCGGCTATATCGAGACCCGCCTGACCGCCGACAAGGTTGGCGACAACACGATCGAGATCGACGGCCAGACGGTCCAGCTCGGGATCCCCTCGCAGCTGCGCGAGCTGGCGCCGACGCTGATCCCGATGGGACGCCCCGGCCTCCCCGCCGAGGCCGCCGGCGGCGTGTTCCTGCTCTGCACCCCCTGGGCCAACTACATCACCGGCCAGGTGCTGACGATCTCCGGCGGCCAGTTCGGCGGGATGACCTCCTGACGTCCGCCCGCGATGCGTGACGTCCCGATCCGCAGCGACACGATCCGGCTCGGCCAGCTGCTGAAGCTGGCCGGCGTCAGCGACTCCGGCGCCGAGGCGCGCGCATTGCTCGCTGGCGGCGGCGTCGCGGTCAACGGCGAGCCGGAGACCCGCCGCGGACGTCAGCTGCACCCGGGCGACGTCGTCACCGCCGATGACGTCGACCTGCGCGTGACGTCCGCACCGAGCTGAATCCGCGCCGCGCAAGGGAGCGACCCCCGAACCTTGTCAAGTTCGTGCGGACCCCTCGCACGAACTTGACAGAGTTTTCGGCCCTGACCGGTTTGCGCCCGTCAGATCGTCAGCGCTTGGCCAGCCGGCGCCCGCTCGGGTTGTCCGCGGGCGCGTACGCGATCTCGTAGTGGCCGTACAGCGCGGCCTCCTGGTCCTGGCTGAGCTCGCCGCCCCGGTCGATGTTCGGCGCGTCCTTGATCTGCGCCTTGGAGACCGCCACCTTGAGCCCGTCGGGAGACGCCGCCGCACCGGCCAGCGGCACGAACGTCAGATGCTTTGAGACGACGAGCCCCTCTTTGACGGTGACGAACATCGGCTCGTCGTTCGCGGTGTCGACGTAGACGTCCTCGAGCTTGCCGATCTTCTCGCCGTCGCGATCGATCAGCTGCTTGCCCTTCCAGTCGCCGATGTTGTCGACCTCGACCATGTGCGTGCCTCGCTTTCCGCGCCGGACCGTTCGCCGCAAACGATACGAGCGACGCGGTGGTCGCAATCTGGGTCGAGGGGTGATCTCGATCGCGACCGCCATCGGCGGCACCCAACGGCCGCCCTTCAGACCGCGTCCGGCTCGCCCACGTCCAGCCGCGACCGGCGCTGCAGCTCGTACAGGTCGTCGCGGTTGCGGACGTAGCGAGTCGACGAGTCCGAGGCTGGCTCGAAGTCCCATTGCGGTCGGATCCCGCGTGCGAGCGCAGCCGACACCAGATGCCGCCCGCGCTGGCTGGCGAGCACGCGCGGCCCGACCGCGGCGAGGTCCAGGCGCGCCTCGAGCTCGTCGCCCAGCCGCGCCACCGTCGAGGCGTGCTCCACCGAGCCGCTCAAGTCGTGAAGCTCGAGCGGGTCGGCCTCGAGGTCATACAACAGATCGGGGTCCTCGAGCGAGCGGATCAGCTTGAAGCGGCCGTCGCGGACCATCGCCGACGGCGCCGTCACGCCCTCGGCGTGGTACTCGGAGATGACCGGGCGCGCGGGCGCCGGCCCACCGCTCGCGACTGCGGCCGCGAGGCTGACCGCGACCCGCAGATCGCCCCGCACGTCGCCCGGATCCGACGCCGCGACCGGCCCGTGCGCGATCTGCTCGGGCGCGAGCCCGGCCAGCTCCATCAACGTCGGCGTCACGTCCAGCAGCGACACCGGCTGCGCGATCCGGCCCGGCCTGCCGCCGGGGGCGCGGATGATCAGCGGCACCCGCGCCGACGGCTCGTGGAACGACATCTTGTACCAGAGCCCCCGCTCGCCGAGCATCTCCCCGTGGTCGGCGCAGAACAGCACCGTCGTGCGCTCCGACATGCCCGAGCGCTCGAGCGCGTCGAGCACCTCCCCGACCCGTTCGTCGAGGTAGGAGACCGCGGCGAAGTAGCCGTGCCGCGCGCGGCGGATCTGGTCGGCACTGAGCTGCGCCTCGTCGACTCGGCACATCGCCCGCAGCCGCCGGCTGTGGGGATCGGCCCGCTGCAGCGGAATCGACGGTACCGACGGATCGGCAATCTCCGAGCGCCGGTAGCGGGCCCAGTGGCGCTCGGGGATCTCCCACGGATCGTGCGGGTTGGTGAAGGAGACGAACAGCAAAAACGGCTGGTCGGGCCGATGGCGTGCGAGGTCGTAGAGCTTGCGGACCGCCTGGAAGGCGACCTCCTGGTCGTAGTCGGTCTGCATCGCCGCGGCGCTGACGCCGGGGTCGAGCACGCTCTCCATCGTGTGGTACCAGGGCAGCGGCCGATCCAGCGACCGCGACCAGTCAGGCGTCCAGTCGACGTCCGCCGGATAGATGTCGGCCGTCAGCCGGTGCTCGAAGCCGTGCAGCTGGTCGGGGCCGACGAAGTGCATCTTGCCGGCGACGGCCGTGTGGTAGCCGTTGGCGCGCAGCGCGTGCGCGAGCGTCGGCACCGTCGCCGCCAGCTCGGCGGCGTTGTCGTAGACGCCGATGTCGGACGCGAGCCTGCCGGTCAGCATCGCCGAGCGCGACGGCGCGCACAGCGGGAACGGGCAGTATGCGTTCTCGAACACGGTGCCCGAGCCCGCGAGCGCGCTCAGGTGCGGCGCATGCACGAGCGGATGGCCGTACGCCGGCAGCCACGACGCGGCCAGCTGATCGGCCATCAGCACGAGGAACGACGGTGGCTGTCCGGAGATCATCTGACGGCGGCCAGCATAGGGCCCGGCCGCCGCTCGTTGACGTCTGGCCGATGAAGGAGGATCGTTCTCAATTGGGCGCTGATGCGGGGGATCGATCGAACGCTTTAGGAAACGTTGACATTCGAGGTTGTCGGTTGTAGGTTGTCGACAATCGAGGGAGGAAGGTGGATGGTCGCCACCCGCTGGGGATTGGCAACGGTCGAGCGACGTTCGACCACCGAACATGTGCTGTCGGAGCTGCGCGCCGCGATCATCGACGGTCGCATCGGCCCTCGCGCGCCGCTGCGAGAGGTCGCCCTTGCGGACGCGTTCGGAACAGGTCGCTCGGCGATCCGCGAGGCGCTCAGCGCATTGCAGCAGGAGGGGCTGGTCGTCTCCGAGCGCAACCGCGGCACCTGGGTGCGAGAGCTGTCCTGCGACGACGTGGTCGACGTCTACCGGGCCCGCGAGGCGATCGAGACGGCGGCAGTCGCGGCAGCGCTCGAGCGCTCAAGCTATGACCTGTCGCTCTTGCGGGCTGCGCTCCACGAGCTGCGAACCGTGTGTGACCGTGACGGCATGCGGTCACCGTCACAGGCGCTGATCGCCGCCGACATCGACTTCCACCGCACGCTCGTCGCGCTCGCCGAAAGCCAGCGGCTGAGCCGCGCGCACGAGCCCCTGGCGGCCGAGGCCCAGATGCTGCTCAACTGGCATCCGGTCTACTCGGGCTCTGACTACGTCGACGACCATCAGCAGCTACTCGACGCGTTCGAGGGCGGCGACGCGGTCGCCGCGGTGCGCGAGCACCTGCGGCTCTCAGAACGACTGATCGTCGCGGTCGTCGAGACCTACTCCAGCAGGCTGCGCGTCGTCGACGACGGCGCCGCGACGGCGACGACCGAGGAGGCCGATCGATGACCGACCGTGATCCGAGGGACCAAGACCCCACGAAGGATCCGGACGCCGCCATCTCCGGCGACGGCCTGACGCGGCGCCAGGTGCTGCGCGGAGCGGTCGCGGGCGGCGCCGCGCTCGGCGCCGGCGGGCTGCTCGCGGCGTGCGCCGGCGTGCAGCCGGGCACCGGCGCGATCAAGGGCTCGCCCCCGACCGGCAACGCCAAGCTGCGCCACGGCGGCTCGATGTCGGTCGGCGCCACCGGCGGCGGCTCGACCGACACGCTCGACGCGCACGTCCCGGTCTCGGACCCGGACATCATGCGCAACTGGAACATGTACGAGTCGCTGGCGGTGCGCTCGCCGGACTTCAAGTCGATCGACTACCTCGTCGCCGAGTCGATCGAGCCCGAGCACGCCGGCAACGCCTCGTCGTGGATCGTGACGCTGCGCCAGGGCGTCGAGTTCCATAACGGCAAGACGGTCGCGCCCGAGGACGTGATCTTCTCGCTGCGGCGGATCCTCGATCCGAAGGCTCCCAAGACCGGGGCCTCGTCGATCGGCTTCGTCGACGCCAAGAACCTCAAGCAGGTGGGCCCGCGACACGTCCGAATCCCGCTGAAGAGCCCGAACGCGTCGTTCGTCGACGCGATCGGGCAGTACTTCAACGCGATCCTCCCGGTCGGCTATGACCCCAAGAAGCCGGTCGGCACCGGCGCGTTCATGTATGAGTCGTTCACGCCCGGCCAGCAGAGCGTGTTCAAGCGCTTCCCCAACTACTGGCAGCACCCCAAGCCGTACGTCGACGAGCTGACGATCATCGACTTCACCGACGACACCGCGCGCGTCAACGCGCTGCTCGGCGGCCAGGTGCAGGCGATCGACAACCTGCCGACCGCGCAGATCGGCGAGGTTTTGGGATACGGCGGCTACAAGGTGCTGATCTCGCAGACCGGCTCTTGGCAGCCGTTCACGATGCGCGTCGACCAGGCTCCCTTCTCCGATGCGCGCGTGCGGCAGGCGATGCGGCTGCTCGTCGACCGGCCGCAGATGGTGCTGCAGGTGCTGTCGGGCCAGGGCCGCGTCGCCAACGACATGTACTCGCCGCTGGACCCGGCCTACAACAGCTCGCTGCCGCAGCGCCACCTGGACGTCGAGCAGGCCAAGTCGCTGCTCAAGCAGGCGGGCCACGAGGGCCTGCGGGTCCAGCTCGTGACCTCGCCGGTGTTCCAGGGGGTCGTGCAGGCGGCCGAGGTGTTCGCCCAGCAGGCGCTCGCCGGGGGCGTCCACGTCCAGCTCAACCAGGTCAACACGAGTGTCTTCTACGGCCCCAACTATCTGAAGTGGACGTTCGCACAGGACTTCTGGGCGACGCGCGAGTACCTGCCGCAGGTGGCGCAGGGCAGCGTCCCGTCGGCGCCGTTCAACGAGTGTCACTGGCCGCCGAAGAACGCGCAGGGCGCACGGTTCACGAAGCTGATCAACGAGGCGACCGCGACGCTCGACACCGCCAAGCGGACCGAGTTGCTGCACGAGGCCGAGAAGATCGAGTACGAGATCGGCGGCTACATCATCCCGTACTTCTCCAACCTGATCGACGCCTACACCGGGAAGATGGGCGGCTTCGTCGAGGCCTCATCGGGCTTCCCGCTGGGCAACTACTGGTTCAAGAACGTGGGGTACCTGGCGTGATCGGCGGCCACGACTGCAAGGAGACGCTGCGATGACCCGATTTCTGATCAGGCGCTTCCTGCTCGGGATCCTGATCCTGTTCCTGGTGTCGGTCGTCGTATTTGCGGCCACGCAGGCGCTGCCCGGCAACGCCGCGCAGGCGATCCTCGGCCGGCAGGCCACCCCGGCGCGGCTGAAGGCGCTGACCGACCAGCTGCATCTCAACGAGTCCGCGTTCGCCCAGTACTGGCACTGGCTGAAGGGGATCGTGACCGGCGATCTCGGCATCTCGGCGGCCACCTCGCAGCCGGTCTCGAAGCTGATCTCGGCGCCGATCGCCAACTCCGCGTTCCTAGTCGCGATCTCGGCGATCGTCGCGGTGCCGCTGTCGATCGTGCTGGGCGTGTGGATGGCGGTCAAGCGCGACAAGCCGACCGATCACGTCCTCTCGACCGGCACGCTCGTGCTGGCGGCGCTGCCCGACTTCGTGATCGGCATCGGGCTGACGCTGCTGCTGGCGACCAAGTTCGTCTTCCAGGCGTTCCCGGGGGTGTCGATCATCCCGCCCGGGGAGCACGCTTGGGACGTGCCGAACGTGGTGGTGCTGCCCGCGCTGACGCTGATCATCGCCGTCACCCCGTACATCAGCCGCATCATGCGAGCGTCGATGATCGAGGTGCTGCACTCCGACTACGTGACGATGGCGCGGCTCAAGGGCCTGTCGAACCGAACCGTGATCTGGCGCCACGCGGTCCCCAACGCGATCGTCCCGGCGATCCAGGTGTCGGCGTTGCAGCTGGCGTACATGGCCGGCGGCATCGTCGTGGTCGAGTACGTGTTCAGCTACAACGGCATCGGCCAGCAGCTGGTGACCGCAGTCTCAAACCGTGACATCCCGACCGTGCAGGCGGTGGTGATGATCCTTGGCGCCGTGTACGTGTTCGTGAACGTGGTCGCCGACCTGTTGACGATCGTTGTCACTCCACGACTGAGGACGGCCGGACGATGAGCACGATCTCCGCTGACAGGGAAGGCCCGGGCGATCCCACCGCCCCGCCCGCGACCGTCTCCGCACCCCCGATCCGCTCCCGCCAGTGGCTGACGCTGGTCAAGGCGACCCTGCACCAGACCCGCGGCAAGATCGGCCTGGTGTTCCTCGTCGTGATCGTCGGCTTCGCGCTGCTCGGCCCGCTGTTCGCGCCGCACAACCCGAATGCGCTGCTCGCATTCCCGAACCTGGCACCGAGCGGCCACTTCCTGTTCGGCGCCGACGCGCTCGGCCGCGACGTCTGGAGCCGCTTCCTGCACGGCGGCTGGACGGTCCTGTACATGTCGCTGGCGGCGACGCTGATCGGCGTCGGCGGCGGCGTCATGATCGGGCTGACGGCCGCCTATCTCGGCGGCTTCTGGGACGAGGTCCTGATGCGGCTGGCCGACGTGTTCATGGCGTTCCCGCAGATCGTGCTGACGCTGCTGCTGGTGACCGCGTTCGGGCCGAAGGTCTACCTGATCATCATCACCGTCGGCATCTCGCACGCGCCGCGGACCGCGCGGGTGATCCGCGGCGCCGCACAGCAGGTCGTCGAGCGCGACTTCATCAAGGCCGCCGAGGCGGTCGGCGAGCCGCGCCGGCGGGTGATCTTCGGAGAGCTCTTGCCGAACGTGACCTCGCCGGCGCTGGTCGAGTTCGGGCTGCGGTGGACGTACTCCATCGGTCTGATCGCCGCGATCAACTTCATTGGCGCGGGCCTGCAGCCGCCACAGTCCGACTGGGGGCTGATGATCCAGGAGAACCGGCTGTCGCTGACGATCCAGCCGTGGGGCGTGCTGCTGCCGATCATCGCGATCGCGGTGTTTACGGTCGGCGTCAACCTGCTGACCGACGCGTTCGGCCGAGCGGCAATCGGCATCGACAGAGGAGAAGAGTGATGCCCTCCCAGCACAAGGGTTCACGACTGAGTAAATGGCGGGAATCCGGCGAGTGGCTGGGCGTGACTGACGTCGCACGTGGGATGAGTCGATGCGGAGCATCGGCGATTCCCACGGGTGGCGTCAGGCAGCCGGATGACGCGGGCGCGGCCGGCTTGGCGAGGCTGGATGCCGAGCAGGCCGCACCGCCCGCGCAGACGCCGCCGGAGCCCGTCAGTTACGAAGTCGGGAACCGTAAGGAGCGCTGAAACGATGGCCGTCGCAGACCCACCCACCGACGACGCAGTCGTCGTCCGCGACCTGCGGATCGAGCTCGTCTCCTCCGGCGAGGACATCGTCGACCAGATCGTGCTGGAGGTCACCGCCGGCCAGGTGCTCGGCCTCGTCGGCGAGTCCGGCTCGGGCAAGACCACCGTCGGCATGGCGCTGCTCGGCTACTGCCGGCCGGGCGGCAAGGTCGTCGGCGGCGAGGTCGTGATCGATGGGCGTGACCTCCAGTCCCTGCGCGAGGGCGAGCTGCGCCGCATCCGCGGCGGCACCGTCTCCTACATACCGCAGGACCCCGGCACCGCGCTCAACCCGGCGCTGCGAATCGGTCGTCAGCTATCGGAAATGCTCGAGGCGCACGCGCCGTCGATGGATCAGGAGCAGCGCAACGCGCGCGTCCGCGAGGCGCTGGAGGAGGTGGCGCTGCCGCCGCAGGGCGTGACCGTCGACGCGTTCCTGGCGCGCTATCCGCACCAGCTGTCGGGCGGCCAGCAGCAGCGCGTCGCGATCGCGATGGCGTTCGCTAACCGACCGCACGTGATCGTCTGCGACGAGCCGACGACCGGGCTGGACGTCACCACCCAGGCGCGGGTGCTGCAGACCGTGCGCGAGCTCTGCCAGGAGCACGGCGTCGCCGCCCTGTACGTGTCGCACGACCTCGCGGTCGTGGCCGAGCTCGCCGACGAGGTCGCGGTCATGTACTCGGGACGGATCGTCGAGCGCGGTCCGCGCGACGTGATCTTCTCGGCGCCGCGCCACCCCTACACGCGCCGGCTGCTGCGCGCGATCCCCGACCTGGAGGGCAAGCGGGCGGTCGTCGGGATCCCCGGCCGCGCGCCGCTGCCGGGCAACCGCCCCAGCGGCTGCTTCTTCACGCCGCGCTGCGACCTGGCAATCGACAAGTGCAGCCAGGAGTTCCCAGCGCCGCGGGCATATGCGGACGGCAAGCATCTGGTCTGCTGCTATCGCGCCGACGACGCGCCATCAGAGATCAAGGTGGTCGAGGAGAACAAGTCGACCGCGGCGGCAGGCGACGTCGTCCTGGCCGTTTCGCACGTCGACGCCAGCTACGGCTCCAACCACATCCTGCACGACGTCGACTTCGAGGTGCGCCGCAACGAGTGCGTCGCGCTCGTCGGCGAGTCTGGTTCGGGCAAGACCACGACCGCCCGCTGCGTCGCCGGCCTGCACCGCCAGTACACGGGCGAGATCAAGCTCGACGACGTCAAGCTCGCCGAGGCCGCGCGCTCACGCACGGCCTCGGCCCGCAAGCGGATCCAGTACGTGTTCCAGAACCCGTACGCGTCGCTGAACCCGCGGCGCACGATCGGCCAGACGCTGGCACGCCAGCTGCACCTGTTCCCGCCCGAAGGCGGCACCTCGCGCGCGACGATCGGCGCGAAGGTCGCCGAGTGCCTGGAGCGGGTCGCGCTCAGCCGCGACGCCGCCAGTCGCTACCCGGATCAGCTGTCGGGCGGCGAGCGCCAGCGTGTCGCGGTCGCACGCGCGCTCGCGGCCGAGCCGGCGCTACTGATCTGTGACGAGATCACCTCGGCACTCGACGTCTCGGTGCAGGCGGCGATCGTCGAACTGCTGCGGGAGCTGCGCGAGCAGACCGGCCTGTCGATGCTGTTCATCACCCACAACCTGGCGCTGATCCGGACGATCGCCGACCGGGTGATCGTGATGACCGAGGGCAAGATCGTCGAATCCGGTGACACCGTCGACCTGTTCGAGCATCCGAAGGCGGAGTACACGCAGCGGCTGCTGGCCAACACTCCGACGGTCGAGAACGCGCTCGACACCGGCGGTCGCGAGCTAGGCTGAGCCGCCGTGCCCAGCCCGACCCCCCTCGGCCGATGAACACCGAGGCGTTCATCACCTGCGCGATCACGGGCGCCGGTGACACGACCTCGCGCTCGGACCTGGTGCCGGTCACGCCCGAGGAGATCGGCGAATCGGCGGTCGGCGCCGCCCGCGCGGGCGCCGCGGTCGTCCACATCCACGTTCGCGACCCGGAGACCGGGGCCGGCTCCCGCGACGTGTCGCTGTACCGGCGGGCGGTCGACGTGATCCGCGCCGCCGACGTCGACGCGGTCATCAACCTGACCGCCGGGATGGGCGGCGATCTCGTGCTCGGCGGGCCCGAGGCGCCGCTGCCGCATTCGCAGGACGGCACCGACATGGTCGGCGCCTCCGAACGCCTCGCGCACGTCACCGAGCTGCGACCCGAGATCTGCACGCTGGACTGCGGCACGATGAACTTCGCCGCCGGCGGTGACTACGTGATGGCGAACACGCCCGGGATGCTGCGGACGATGGCCGCCGAGATCAGGGCGCTCGGGGTGCGGCCGGAGCTCGAGGTGTTCGACTACGGCCAGCTGGTGATGGTGCACGACCTGATCGCCGACGGCCTGATCGACGACCCGGTGCTGATCCAGCTGTGCATGGGGATCCGCTACGGCGCCCCCGACGACCCGCAGACCCTGATCGGGCTCGTCGACAAGCTGCCGCCGGGCGCTGTGTTCAGCGCGTTCTCGATCGGACGGATGCAGCTGCCGTACGTGGCGATGGCGGTGCTCGCCGGCGGCAACGTGCGCGTCGGCCTCGAGGACAACCTGTACCTGGGGCCGGGCCGGAAGGCGACCAACGCCGAACTCGTGCAGCGGGCGCGCACGATTCTCGAGGCGATGAACGTGCGGGTGCTCGGACCCGACGAGGTTCGCGAGCGGCTCGCGCTGCGGTCCGGTGGCTGAGCGCTCCCCCGCCGCGTTTGAGGCGCAGCGCTCCGAGGACCGCCTCCCTCGTCGCGCGGCGCTGCTCGGCGCCGGCGTGATCGGCGGCGGCTGGGCCGCGCGGCTGCTGCTGTCCGGGGTCGACGTGGCGCTCTATGACCCAGCGCCGGGCGCCGAGGCGACCGTGCTCGCGCAGCTTCACCGCGCTCGCCGGGCGTGGTCGCGGCTGACGATCGTGCCGCCGCCGGCGGAGGGCACGCTGACGCTCGCCGATTCGGTCGCGGAGGCGGTCGCGGGTGCCGAGCTCGTGCAGGAGTCCGCGCCCGAGCGCGAGCAGCTCAAGGTCGAGCTGCTGGCGCGGGCGTCGCGGCACGCGCCGGCCGACGCGATCATCGCCTCCTCGACCTCGGGGCTGCGTCCGAGCGCGATCGGGGCCGCGATGGCCCGGCCGGAGCGGTTCCTCGTCGCGCATCCGTTCAACCCCGTGTACCTGCTGCCGCTGGTGGAGCTGTGCGGCGGCGAGGCGACCGCGCCCGAGACGATCGCGCGGGCGGCCTCGATGTTCTCGGCGCTTGGCATGCACCCGCTGCACGTGCGCCAGGAGATCGACGGGTTCATCGCCGACCGGCTCCTGGAGGCGGTGTGGCGCGAGGCGCTGTGGCTGGTGCACGACGGGGTCGCGACCGCCGCCGAGATCGACGACGCGCTGCGCTTCGGGCCGGGGCTGCGCTGGGCGACGATGGGCACGTTCTTGATCTACCGGCTGGCGGGCGGCGATGCCGGGATGCGCCACTTCATGGCCCAGTTCGGGCCTGCCTTGCAGTTGCCGTGGACGAAGCTGACCGACGTTCCCAACCTCGACGACGAGCTGCTCGACACGCTCGTCGCCCAGTCCGACGACCAGGCCGACGGGCGCTCGATCGAGGAGCTGGCGCAGATCCGCGACGACTGCCTGGTCGCGGTACTGAGCGGTTTGCGCGGCCAGGCCTGGGGCGCCGGCGTCGACGTCGCCGCGACCGAACGGCGCTGGCAGCTGGCCGCGGACGATGGCGTCGATGTCGACGCGATCGGCGCCGGCGGGCCGCTGGCGCTGCACGAGGCGATCGTCGCGCCCGACTGGATCGACTACAACGGCCACATGACCGAGCACCGCTACCTCGAGGTGCTGGCCGACGCGACCGACCGCTTCTTCCCGCTGATCGGCGCCGACGCCGACTACGTCGCTCAGGGCTTCTCCTACTACACGGTCGAGACCCACATCCGCCATCTCGGCGAGGCGCACGAGGGCGACCGGCTGGCGGTGAGCACACGGCTGCTCAGCCACGACTCCAAGCGCCTGCACCTGTTCCACGAGATCCGCCGCGTCGAGGATGGCTCGGCGGTCGCGACCGGCGAGCACATGCTGCTGCACGTCGCCACCGAGGCCGGCCGCACGATCCCCGCCGGAGCCGACGTGCTGGCGGCGCTTGACCGGATCGCAGCGAGCCAGGCCGAGCTGGCGACGCCCGACGGCGCCGGTCGCGCGATCGGCCCGGTCGCCGCGCCGGTGCCGGACTGACAGGCGCGGCCGGGCCGCGCGCTGGCGGCAGGACCTCGGGTGCGGTATAACGCGCCTCGACGTTTGAACAAATTCATCAAAACGAAGGAGTCAGACGTGTCGGCAGACGACCTTAAGCGCACCGCCTTCGATCCCGCCCTGCGTGCGGCCGGAGCCACATGGACCGATTGGGAGGGCTGGGCCTGGGCGGCCGACTTCGGAGACCCGATCGCCGAGCACCGGGCCACCCGCACGGCATGCAACCTGTGGGACGAGTCGCCCCTGCGCAAATGGGATCTCCGCGGCCCCGACGCGCTGGCGCTGTCCGACGCGCTGTTCACCAACGACATGTCCAAGCTCGAGATCGGGCAGGTCCGCTACGGCGCGATCTGCGACGAGCAGGGCAAGATGATCATGGACGGCACGGTCTTTCGCCTCGCCGACGACCACTGCCTGTCGATCACCAGCTACGACTCCGACCTGGACTGGTTCAAGCAGGTTGCCTCCGACCGCGGCCTCAACGTCGAGGTCACCGATCGGACCGCGGAGATGCCCCACCTCCAGGTCCAGGGCCCGAACGCGCGCGAGGTGCTGCGCCCGATCACCGAGGGCGCCGACGTCGACTCGCTGCGCTACTTCCGCTTCGTCACCGACGGCGTCCGGGTCGGCGGCGTCCCCGTCTGGCTGTCACGGACGGGGTACTCGGGTGAGCTGGGCTTCGAGCTGTACTGCTCGCCCGACGACGCCCGCACGCTGTGGGACGCGGTGATCGAGGCCGGCAAGCCGCACGGGCTGCTCCCGATCGGCCTGTCGGCGATCGAGACGCTGCGGATCGAGTCGGGCCTGCTGTTCCCCGACATCGACTACTTCCCCCACCAGACCGACCCCTACGAGGTGCGGCTCGACAACGTCGTCAAGCTCGACAAGCAGACCGACTTCGTCGGCCGCGAGGCGCTGCGCGCGATCGCCGCCGACGGCACCCCGCGGCTCCTGGTCACGCTGCGCATCGAGGGCGACGAGGTGCCCGAGTACGGCGCCGCGGTGACCGCCGACGGCAGCGACGTCGGGATCGTCCGCAGCCCCTGCCAGAGCCCGTCGTTCGACATGGCGGTGATCGCGATGGCGATCGTCGATCGCGCGCTCGCTCAGCCCGGCCAGCGCGTCGACGTCGCGCTCGGCGACGGCACCGTCGGCGCGACCGTCGACGTGATGCCGCTGTACGACCACGACAAGCGCCGACCGCGGTCGTAGCCGGCGCGGGCCGAGGCCCCCGACCGGAGCGGGGGCCAGCCCGCGGCGCGATACTGAGGATGAGTCCCATCCACCCGACCGGCTGCCGCCGGCACGACGATGAGCGAGGACCTTCGGATCTACATCTGCACCCGCGACGGCGATCTCGTCGGCGCCTGCCGTGGCGCGCACGGCTGGTCCGCCCAGCCCGTGCTGCGCGGCGCCTGGGTCCAGTGCGTAACCGCCGACGGCCCGCGCGTGCTCGCGGGCACACGCGACCAGGGCCTGTTCCTCAGCGATGACGCGGGCGCCGGCTGGGAGCGGGTCGAGCTGTCCGAGCCGGCCGTGTTCTCGGTCGCGATCAGCGCCGCCGACGGCACCCTCTACGCGGGCACCGAGCCGAGCCGGCTGTTCGCATCCGCCGATGGACGCGAGTGGACCGAGCTCGAGGTGCTACAACGGATCCCTTCCCGGGACCGATGGAGCTTCCCGCCTCGGCCGTGGACCCACCACGTCCACGCGATCGCGCCCGCCCCCGCCGACGCGAACACGTTGCTGGTCGGGATCGAGCTCGGCGGGCTGATGTACACCGACGACGGCGGCGCCAGCTTCTCAGACCACCGCCCCGGCGCCAAGCGCGACACGCACCACGTCGCCTGGCACCCACGGGCCGACGGCCTCGCCTACCAGGCGGCCGGCGACGGCACCGCGCGCAGCAGCGACGGCGGGCGCACCTGGCACGCGGTTGACGACGGCCGCGATCTCGGCTACTGCTGGGCGCTTGCCCTCGACCCTGCCGACCCCGACCGCTGGTACGCCAGCGCCGCCAGCGGCCCCGGCGCGGCACACAGGGGGCGCCACGCCCGCGGGCGCCTGTACCGCTGCGACCGCGAGACCTGGACGCGACTGAATCTCCCGACCGAGACGATGCCCTACGCGCTGGTCGTCACCGCGACGCACGTGATCGCCGGGATGGCCGACGGGCAGCTGCTGTGCAGCGAGGACCACGGCGACGGCTGGACCGACACCGGCGTGCAGGTGGGGCCGCTGGGCGCGATGGCCGCGGCATCCGGCCTCAGCCGTTGAGCGCGCTCGCCAGGCGTCGCGCAGCCGCGGTCGAGCAGCCCCCGCCCTGCAGGTTGGCCCGAGCCAGCTCGAGCTCGCGCCGGGGCGTCGTGTGCAGGGGCCCGACCGTCATCTTCGCGTCGGGCCGCACCCGCCGGTAGACGGCCACGAGCGCGTCGACGTCGTGCCCGATCGCGCGGGCGTCGACGCCGTCCGTGAGCCCGGCCTGCATCGACTGGCACTGCAGGACGATGTCCGACATCGACCTGGCGATCGCGCTGACGTCGCTGGCGCTCGGCGGCCGCTTCGGCGGCGCCGATGAGCCGCCGCCACATGCCGTCGCCGCCAGGCACCCGGCGACGACTGCGGCGCCCGCCGCCCGCGTCCAAAATTGAGGGTAATGTACAAATTGTTGCAACGCCGTCATTCCCGTGATACGTTCGCGCCCTGACTTCGCAGTGTCATCGGAGAGGGAGGAGCACCGTCGTGATGCATTCTGCGACATGCTGGAGACCGATGTGTCATTTGCAGGCACTCTAGTCGTAACGAGTGCCGCTTTTCGCTGACGTGTAACAGAGAACGCACATTGCCTGGTGCGGTGTTTGACATTGGGGGTGGTAGGCGGGGGCGCCAGGCGGTATGACAACTCGCGGTCGTCCGAGCACGCTGAGGCAGGGTCGGGGTATGACCGGTTGCTGCCGTTTGCGCGCCGCTGTGGCGTCACGCCGATGGCAGCTCCGCGGCAATGTCTGACTGCGAGGAGTTCACATTCGCTCATGCGATTCCGACTAAGACTCACCATTGCTGCGGTGGCGGCGATATGTGCGATAGCGGTCGTCGGTACGGCGTCCGCGTCCGCATACGTGCCGATCACCCCCACCGACGCCAATCAGACGTATACGCTCAACGGTCACAACCTGACCGTGAGCAAGCTGGTGGCGATCGCTCGATACGGCGCCAAGGTGCAGCTCTCCAAGGCCGCACGGCAGCGCTCGCTGAACGCGTACTACCTGCTGCTCGAGGGCTCCCGGGAGGGGGTCCCGATCTACTGGTTCAACCGGGCTCCGGGCGCTGGCCGCCAGGACACGATCTTCTCCGGGGATCCGCTGTCCACACAGGTCACCTCAGACTCCCCCACATGCCCGTCCACGGGCAACCCGTGCTCGAACCGTCAGTACCTGTTGGAGACATCGCTGAGCACGTTCAAGTCGGGCGCTCAGGGCGGCGAGGGGCCGCCCGTCGCCTCCGAGGAGATCGTGCGGGCGATGATGGCCGAGCGGGTCAACACGATGTCGTATGAGGCGGCGACGCCGCAGTTGACGCAGATGCTGATCGACCTGCTCAACAAGGACGTGACCCCGGTCGTCGAATCCAGGGGATCCCCCGGCGAGGGCGACCTGCCGCAGATGGGTAACGTCGAGGCGACGATGGTCGGTGCCGGCCAGGCGTACTACCACGGCGTCAAGATGCCGGCATCCGAGGCGCTCGCCCGCGCCGGGCTGCGGCCACTGCAGGACCAGCCGGCGCAAAACGAGGCGCCGGGCGCGCCGTTCGCGGCCGACGACGCCGCGCTGACGAGCACGAACGCGTTCAGCGTCGGCCAGGCCGCGCTGCTGGACTACGACGCGCAGAGCATGCTCAACTGGCAGGACCTGATCTACGCGATGGAGCTCGACGGGATGAACTCCAGCGTGACGCCGATATCGGCACCGGTGCAGCTCAACCGTCCGTTCACGTGGATCAACGGGGACGCGTCGCGCGTGCTCAACGAAATCAGCGGGAGCTACCTGTTCAACATCGACCAGACCAACAACGGCGTCCCGGTGCGGATCATTCAGGACCCGGAGAGCCTGCGGGCGCTGTCTCAGCGTGATGGCTCGGCCTGGGAGGCATGGGCGGCACTCGACAAGGATCTGCTCACGCAGATGAATTCGTCGGACCACAACCCGGCGGTGACGCCCGGGTATTCGCCGACGTCGTCGCCGGAGCTGAACACGCCCTGGTTCAAGCAGTACTACGTCAAGGGCGGACCCGACGACAGCGCCTGCGTCGGTGGCGGGGTCGGTCCCGCGACCGGCTGTCAGCACGGGTACATCATGTCCAATGCGAACTGGGACCCCTACCCACTGGACAACGACATCGAGGCGTTCACGAACGCGCTGGCGAACATCGCGGTCAACGACGACATGGTGCCGCTGCGGTTCGAGAACACGTTCTTCACCGTGATCTCGCCCGATGACCCAAGCCTGCCGAGCGCGCAGCTGCAGAACTCGGCTCGTGGCGCCGACGACTACACGCTGGCGGATCTGATGGCCGAGATCCAGACGCTGCAGAACCCGGTGCCGGCCCAGGGCAACTCGATCGTCTTTACGGTCGAGGACCTCCAGGCCGAGAGCAGGATCAAGGTGGCCAAGGCGAGGCTGATGGTCGACGACCTCAGCTGGCTGCAGGGGCAGGATCTGCTGACCGCCACCCAGTGGATGAACATTCGCCAGATCCAGGGTCAGGCGCTTGGCTTCAACCGGTCCTTCGGGGCCGGCCCGACCGCCGCCTGGCAGGCGTTCCGCACGATCGTGCCGTGGCAGTCCGCTGTCCGCCCGGACGTTCCCGCGGGGACGCTGGCCTACGACTTCCTGCAGGCCAATCCGGCGACGCAGTTCTACCCACCGGCGGCGAGCCCGCCGAGCACGGCGCGCACGACGTCCGTTTCCCTGCGCAGGCTGCGGCCTGCGATCAGGGCGGCGAAGGCGCGCACGACCCGCTACCGCCACTCGGCGCGCGTGCACCACGGCGGCCTGCGGTCGCTGGCGTTCGAGCCCGAGCTCGCGAAGGGACGTAAGGCGGCCAAGCAGCACTGATGGCCGCTGCCGGCATGGTGGCCCCGGACACGCTCCGGGGCCACCGGCCGCCGGGTCAGCCGCCGGCGCCGACGGGCTCGCCGGCGGGGACGAGCGCTTCGGCGACGAGCTCCGTCAACTCGCGCAGCTCGATGTGGTCGGCGTTGCCGGAGGTCTTGATCGCGTCCTCGTACATCGTCACGTCCTTGGGGCAGGCGACGACGAAGTACTGGATGTCCGGCAGCGACACGGCTTCGTGGATGCGGTTCTCCGACGGGCGTTCCTGACCGGGCTTGTCGGGGATCCAGATGCGCCCGCCGCCGGCGCCGCAGCAGAAGCTGTTGTCGCGGTTGCGGGGCATCTCGACCAGCGTGCAGCCGAGCAGCTCGAGGATCCGCCGCGGGTTGTCGTATTCGCCGTTGAAGCGGCCCAGATGGCAGGGGTCGTGGTAGGTGACCCGATGCCCCAGCGCCCGCGCGGGTTCGAGCTTTCCTTCGCGCAACAATTCCAGCAGCAGCGTCGTGTGGTGCGCCACGCGCCAGGAGCCCCCCAGCGCGGGGTACTCGTTGCGCAGCGTGTTGAGGGAGTGTGGGTCGGTCGTGATGATCCTGTCAAACTCACAGCCGGACAAGGTGTCGATGTTCTGCTCGGCGAGCGTCTCAAACAACCCCTCCTCGCCGACGCGGCGCACATCGTTGCCTGAGTTGCGCTCACCGTCATAGAGGATCCCGAAGTCCACGCCCGCCTGGTGCAACAGCCGCGCCAGCCCCTGGGAGATCTGCTGGGAGCGCGGATCAAACGACGCGTAGTCCCCGACGAACCACAGCACGTCGACGGGCTGCTTGCGCGCGTCGGGGATCTCGAAATCCAGCTCCTTTGCCCAGCGGCCGCGGCGGCGCTTGTTCTCGCCAAAGCTGTTGCCGGACTTGTGGATCACCTGCAGCGTGGACTGCAGGTTCGGATCGAGCTCGCCCTCCTCGACCAGCCGCCGGCGCAGCTGGTTGATGATCGGCGCCTGCTCGATCCCCACCGGACAGGCCTCCACGCAGGCGTTGCACTGCATGCACGACCACACCGTCTCGGTGCGCACCCCGTCTTCGCCGATCACGCTCGTCTTGAACCCGCCGCCGTCCGCTTGGCCGTCGACCAGCGCTCCCAGCACCCCGCCGATCCCGACCGAGCTAAACGCGTTATTGGACTGCTCGCGCAGCTCGAGCACGACGTCACGCGGCGACAGCGGGCGCCCCGTGGCGTTGGCCGGGCACGCCACATGGCAGCGCCCGCACTTCGTGCACGCATCCAGATGCAACAGATGCAGCGGGCTGAAATCCGCAAGCGTCCCGTAGCCCGCCGGCTCAGACGCGCGCTCCGGCGGGATCGCCCGCAGCCGTTTGCCCGCCAACGGGTCGCGCAGCGACAAGCTCACATAGCTGGTCAGCATGTGCGCGGCCTTCGTGTACGGGATCGCGGCCACGAACACGATCGCCAACAACCCGTGAAACCACCACAACCCGTGACGCAACCCAGCCAGCACCGGCGCCGACACCCCGGTCAGCGCCTGCGCGATGATCCAGCCGCCGAACTGGGTGCCGCCATACCCCGGCGTCGACATCGCGATCCGCACCCCCTCCAGCACAAACCCGGTCAGCGCGATCACCAACAGCGTCCCCACGAACACCCAGTCGCCGACCCGATAGGTGCGCCGGTCAAACTGCGGATCGTCCGGCGCGCGGTCGGGACGGTCATAGTCAAGCCGCGGCGGATGCAGCGCCCGCCGCACCATCATCACCAGCACACCCGCCACCAGCGCCGTCCCAAAGACGTTCAGCGCCTCCTTGTAGCCCAGGTAGAAGTTGCCGTGAAAGTACTTCCACCCGAACACCGGGTCGGTGAAATCGGTTTCGAACCCGAGCACGACCGTCCCAGCGAACAGCACGATCCAGCCATAAAAAATCCCGCGATGCGCCCAGCCCACAGCATGCGAGCGGCGACCGATCGTCCGATGCGACAACAACAACCGAAGCCCGCCGGCGAGCCGGCCGGGAAGCTCGCGCCACGGCACCGGCGGCCACGGACCTCCCTTGCCACGACGATGCTTGACCAACGGCCGCGCCACCCCGTACGCGAACACGAATACCGAGCCGACCGCCAGCACATACCAGACGACCTTCAACCACGGCACGAAGTGCCAGAACACATCCCGCGTCTTGACCGACGCCAACACCGCCAACATCTAAAGCCGTCCCGCCGCCAGAGCGCCGCTACCTAGAACTGCTGTTCGAGCTCGTCCGCGAGCTCGAACATGTCGGCCACCGCGCCGTAGGTCGCGACCCCGAAGATCGGCGCCTCCGGATCGGTGTTGACGGCGATGATCGTCTCCGCCGTGCGCATCCCCGCTAGGTGCTGCACCGCGCCGGAGATCCCCAACGCCAGATAGACGCGCGGCTTGACGGTCTTGCCCGACTGGCCCACCTGGCGGGCTGACGGCATCCAGCCGGCATCGACCAGCGGCCGCGAGGAGCTGAGCGTGGCCCCCAGCTTCTCGGCCAGCTCCTCGAAGCGGGGAATGTTGTCCTTGTCCTCGACGCCGCGGCCGATCGACAGCAGAAACTCCGACTTGGTGATGTCGACGTCCGCCGACTCGGCCTCCTGAAAGCCGAGATGCTCGGTCTTGGCAACCCCGTCGAGCGACAGCTCCACGGTGCGCGTCGCGGGCGCCGCACCCCCGGCCTGCGCGGGTTCAAAGCCGCCGGCGCGCAACAGCACCACCGTCGTCTCCTTGCCGGGGAACTCGAGCTCGGACACGAGCTTGTCGCCGTAGGCGCCGCGCGCGACGATCGGACCGCCGTCCCAACCCAGCGAGATCGCGTCAGACGCAAACCCGAGCCCTTGCTTGGCGGCGACCGCCGGCGCGAAGCCGAGCGAGTCGATCGTGAAGCCGAGCAGCACCAACGACGGCGACTCCGCCGCGATCAGCTCGGTCAGCGCTCTCCCGGCGACGTGCGCCTCGAAATGCTCGGTCGGGGTCGGCACCAGCAGCACCTCGTCGACGCCATCGACCGCGAGCTGGTCGACGAATCGGTCGGGTTGCTGGTCGATCACCGCGACCGCGACCCGGCCGCCGGCCTGGTCCTTGACCGACAGCGCCGCCGAGATCAACTCAAGCGACACGTCGCGCAGCTCTCCGCGCCGCGCCTCCGCGACCACCAGCACGCCGCTCATCCCGACATCCTTTCACGCACGATCTCGGCGATCCGCGCCGCCATCTCGTCGACGCCGCCGCTCATCATCTCCGCGCCCTCGCCGCGATCCGGCGGTGACAGCCCGCGCCGCCGCGAACCGGCAGCCGCCGCCAGTGCATCCTGATCGAGACCGAGCTCGCCCGCCTCCACCACGTCCAGCGGCTTCTCGCGCGCCTGCTTGATCGCCCGCAGATTCGCATAGCGCGGCTGGTTGATCCCCGTCTGGATCGTCAACAACGCCGGCAGACCGATCCGCAGACGCTCGACCAGCCCACCCTCCAGCTCACGATCGACGACGACCGAGCCGTTCTCATGCTCAAGCGCCTTAACGACCGCGACATGCGGGAGGTCGAGATAGCCCGCCAGCGCCACCCCGGTCGCGCCGTTGACCGCATCGGACGACTGCACGCCACACAGCACCAGATCGGCGGACTCGCGCTCCACCGCCGCCGCCAGCACCCGCGCGACCGTCAACGGGTCATCGGTCGCGAGGTCGTCGTCGGACACGCGCACCGCGCGGTCCGCGCCCTTTGCCAGACAGCTCAACAACGCCTCCTCGGACTCCTCGTCGCCGACGGTCACCGCGACCACCTCGGAGCCATCGTCCGACGCCTCGCGCAGCTGCAGCGCGACTTCCAGCGAGAACGCGTCCCACTCGTTGAGATCGAACTCGAGAAAGTCCGGGTCGACGCCGGACCCGTCGTCGAGCAGCTCGAACTCGTCGTCGAGCGCCGCCACCTGCTTGACCGGTACGACGATCTTCATCGGCACTCAGGCGACATCGGCGGTGTTGAGCAGCTGCGCGGCGTAGTCCTCGTTGCTCGATTCGCCCCACAGCCGGCGCTCGCGGATGAACGGCAGCGGCATCTCGGGGTGCGGCGAGTCGATCTCCCGCGCCAGCCGGTGGCCGTCGAAGATCGAGTCGACGAGCATCCGCGGCGCCGCGGCGCCGCCGATCAGATACAGGCCCTCGATCCCCTCCTGCTCGAGCCGCGCGGGGTCGGACTTCAACTCCCGATACAGCTCGTCGTTGGAGATGCGCGCGGTGCACAGCACGACCGAGTCGATCTCGAAGTCCTCCGTGTGCCCCGGGTTCCACACGTTGTACGCGTGCGCGACCCCCGGCTCGAAGCTCGAGACCATCGTGTAGGGGTGGATCGAGACGCCCAGCCGGTGCAGATCCCGATGCAGCATCGGCGCCTCGAGCGTGTACTCCATGTAACCGGCGATGTCGCCGGCCTGCGTCAGCAGGTAGACCTCGTGGCCCTCGCCGGCGAGCTTCTGGGCGATCGACGCGCCCATGTAGTACGCCTCGTTGTCGAGCACGAGCACGCGCTTGCCGATCGTCTTCTGACCGGCGACGACCTGGTCGGGCGTCAGCTGCCAGTCCAGCGAGGCGTCGGCGCCGGGGAGCGGCTCGTGCGTGGCCGCGTTGAGCCCGTCGGTCGCGTAGTGACAGCCGGTCGCGATCACGACGATCTCGGCGCCGTACTCGAGCACGTCGGACGCGTTCAGTCGCGAGCCGGTGTGCACCTCGACGTTGCGCAGCTTGTCGAGCTGGATCTGGCGGTAGTTGACGATCCGCTTCCACTCGCCCAGGCCACGGGCGGCGCCGCGATGCAGGTTCTCCTTGCCATCGGAGTGACCGAGCTGTGAGATCCAGTTGACCGCGCCGCCGATCTCCTTCTCGGCCTCGACGAGGTGCACCGCCGACATCTGGCGCTTGCCGAGCACCATTGCGCACTCCATTCCGGCCGGGCCGGCGCCGACCACCAGCACGCCCTTGTCGGCGTTGGCGGCCTTGTGGAACTTCTCCGGATGCCAGCCGCGGCGGTACTCCTCGCCGGCGGTCGCGTTCTGCGTGCAGACCATCGGCGGCCCGCCGATCTCCCAGCGCGAGATGCACTGGTTGCAGCCGATGCACTCGCGGATGTCGTCGAGCCGGCCCTCGTCGATCTTGTTGGGCAAAAACGGATCCGAGATCGATGGCCGCGCGGCGCCGATGATGTCGAACTGGCCCGAGTTGATGATCGCGACCATCGTGTCGGGGTTGGTGATTCGCCCGACCCCCACGACCGGCTTGTTCGTGTGGTCGCCGGCCTTGATCTGGCCGGTGTAGGGCTTCTCGTGGTTCTCCTCGAAGAATCGCGAGGGCCCGGCGTTCTGGCCCCATTCGGCGATGTCGCCGACCGTGAAGTCCCACAGGTCGACGAGATCGTCGCAGTACTCGACGAAGCGGATGCCGTCCTCGCCGACCTCGATCGAGGACGGGCCGAGCAGGTGGTCGACCGCGAACCGCGAGGCGATCGCGCAGTCGTCGCCGACGGCCTCGCGGACCTTGATCAGCGACTCGCGCCAGAACCGCGCGCGGTTCTCGAAGCTGCCGCCGTACTCGTCGGTGCGGTGGTTGTAGTACGGGGCGAGGAACTGGAACGGCAGGTACGCGTGCGCGCCGTAGACGTAGACGATGTCAAAGCCCGCGTCACGCGCGCGAATCGCGGCGTCGACGTACATCTGCTGGACGGTCGCGATGTCGTCCTTGTCCATGTAGCGCGGGAACGTGTTGAGCTCGAAGTCCGAGGCGATCTGCGACGGGCCCCTCGGCGTCGCTCGGCTCTCGTGGCAGGGAGCGTGAGGGCCGCCATACCACAGCTCGATCCCGGCCAGCGCCCCGTACTCGTGCAGGCGGTCGCACATCGCCGCCAGGTTGCGCACGTCGCCCTCGTCCCAGATCCGCGCCGAGACGCGCATCGTGTCGTCGGACTCGGGGTGGATCGAGCAGTACTCGGTGCAGCAGGCGCCCCAGCCGCCCTCGGCCTTGATGCCGCGGTGGTAGGCCTGGAAGCCGGGCTTCTCGGACCCCGCGCCGATGCAGTGCGGGACCTGATAGAAGCGGTTCTTCAGCGTCTTGGGCCCGAGCTGAATCGGCTCAAAGAGAATGTCGTACTTCGGATCACGCGGCACGGGCTCTCCCTCTCCCACTCGTCGTGTTTCGAACAAATTGGTTCAGCAGGCTGTGTTCTACCGGTTCTGGCGTGCGCTGTCCACTGCCGCCCCCGGGTGTATCACGGCCCGGCCCGTGAGGTACCGGTGGCGGCCATCGCGGCCACGCGGACCGCCCGGCGCGCCGAACCCGGTCGACCCCCTCGCGGCGACGCCGGCCGGCGGCTTAACCCGGCCGACCCCGTCGCGGCGACGCCGGCCGGCGGCCTCGGCCCCGCGCCTGCGGCGGCGAGACGCGCCTACTTGACCAGCTTTGTACAAACTGGTATAGACGTGGGGTCGACCCGAATCGGTCGGGTCGGCCGTCGAGGGAGCGGAGAGGCTGGCAGTCCGAAATGGCTCCTAAGCTGCGTCGCGAGATCCGGGATCGAACCGACTCCAGCCGCGCGCGTCCGCTCGGCGCCGAGCGGCCCGGGGCCGCGCTCCGAGGGCCGCTGTTGACGATCACGTGCACATGCGGGCGCAAGCAGCAGCTGCGCTTCGGCGACCAGTGGACGTGCGAGGACTGTGGCCGCGTGTGGGACACGAACCGGCTTCCCCGCGACGAGTACGAGGCGATCCGCCGCCTGCAGCTGCGCTACCGGATGCTTCCGGTCCTGTTCGGGCTGGTCGTCGTCGGCCTTGCCGCGCTGTTCACGCTGACCGGCAACGCCGGCGCCGTCGTGCTGCTGCTGCCGCTGGCGCTGATCTGCTGGTTCACGTTCCTGCGCAACGCCCACCGGCGACGCTTCCGAGACAAGGTCGCGACGCGCCGTCGGGAGTGGAGGCTGCGAGGAGAGCAATAGATGACCGAGAGGAGCTGAGCCAGATGGAAGAAGACCGTCTCGCCGCCCATGTCGAGATCGAGGAGCGTGAGCTGCTCAAGACGATGCGCTGGTGGGATGGGTTCGTCGTCTGCCTGGCGAACCCGGGCTTTTTGATCGCGGCGCTCGGCGGCTCGGTTCTCGGCCTCGGGACGGCCGGCGCCACGCTGTTGTGGGTCTGCTCGGTACTGCTCGGCTTCTTCCAGAACCTCGTCTACGCCGAGCTCGCGCTGATGTTCCCCACGAAGGCGGGCGGGATCTCGCTGTTCGCCCACGAGGCGTGGCGCAAGTACTTCTCGCCGATCGGCGCGATCTCAACGTTCGGCTACTGGTTCGCGTGGTCGAGCGTGCTCGCCGTCAACGGGCTCGTCGTCGGCACGCTGATCCAGGCGAAGTGGTTCTCGTCGACGACGTTCTCGACGTCGGGCGGCCACTTCCTGTTCGATCTCGCGATCTTCATCGGGATCGGGATCATCCTCGCGGTCTGGATCTTCAACGTGGTCGGCATGAAGGTCGGGCTGTGGGTCGGCTACGTGACCGGCGCCCTGCTGATCATTCCGCTCGTCGTGTTGATGTTCGGCGGCTACGTCTCGGGCACGTTCCACGGGGCCAACATGACGTTCGCGTTCCCCGCCGACCACGGCAGCGCGGCGCTGCTGGCGCTGACCTGGATGTACTTCATGGGCTGGTCGTCGTACGGCTTCGAGGCGGTCGCGACGTTCGGGCCCGAGTACCACGAGCCCAAGCACGACGTCCCCACAGGACTGAAGACGGCAGCGCTGTTCTCGCTGATGATCTACGCGCTCGTGCCACTGGGCACCGGCGGCGTGCTCGGCACCGCGACGATCTCGGGCGACCCGACCGCGATCGCGTTCTACGTGACCGCGTTCAACAAGATCGTCGGGTCGGTGGCCGCCGATTTCATGATCGCGTTCATGGTCGCGGGCCTGATCCTGTCGATGAACACCGCGACGATGGACGGCTCGCGAGCGCTGTACGGCGTCGCGCGCGACGGGATGTCGATCAAGCAGCTCGGCGTGCTCAACCGCAGCCACGTGCCCGCGCGCGCGATGACGCTCGACATGGTCCTCAACATCTGGCTGCTGACGTTCTTCCACGGCGCGCTGCCGATCATCGCCGCCGGCAACCTCGGCTACTTCCTGGCCAACATCTTCGCCCAGTCCGGCTTCTTCCTGCTGCGCAAGGACCGGCCGGAGTGGCCGCGTCCATACCGCCTGCGTAGGTGGCTCGTCCCGATCGCGGGGTTCGTGCTCGCCTCCAACATCGCGTTCCTGGTGATCGGCGGCTGGATCGAGGCCGACACGTATGGCTACGGCCTATCGAAGACGCTGATCGGCCTCGCGGTGCTGTGCATCGGCGTGCTCGCCTGGATCTTCCGCACGGTCGTTCAGGACCGCAAGCGGCTGGCGCTGCGCGAGGCGACGCCGACGACGCCGGACGCCGAGACCGCGACGGCGTTCGAGGCGATGGGCGTGGGCGTCGGCACC
>DASUHF010000005.1:0-9292 GCA_036273655.1 Solirubrobacteraceae bacterium
AAAGCGGCGGACGGCCCGGTCTAACGTTGTCACCCGAACCGCATGCCACCGGGCCCCGCGGGCGAAGCCCGCGAAGTCGTAATCAAGTCGCCCGACGACCTCGACGGCCATCGGATCGTCCAGCGCTCCGATGCGTGCCGCCGCGGCACGGCGGCCGAGATTCCCCAGCAGGGTCTCGGGCACCCCAGACAGATCCACGGAAATCGGTTCCATCGTCCCGTCACACCGGCGGCCGGTACGGGGTGCGCTCGTTGGAGGTGGCCGTCCGCGCGATCTCCAGCGCCAGCTCGGTGAACTCGCGGATCAGGCGATCCTCGGCGTCGACGCGCCGCGCGAGCACCATCTCCGCCGGGGCGGCGTCACGGAGCGCGACGAACCTCACCTCCGGCCAGGAGTAGTACCGAGAGATCAGCGCCGGGCATGTGTCGATGCCGACGCCGCGGCCGATCAGGTGCAGCCACTCGTCGAGCGTGTCGGTCGTGCGCGGGCTGACCTTCGGCCGCTCGCCGATCTCGTCGACGAGCACCCAGAAGTCGCGCCACGCCTGCGGAACCGAGTCGGGATGGGTGATGAACGTCTCGCCGCGCAAGTCGCCCGGCGTGACCGTGTCGCGGCCGGCGAGCCGGTGCGAGGCGGGTAGCACCGCGACCCGCGGCTCGGTCAGCAGCGGCGTCGTGATCAGGTCGGGCTCGTCGATCGGCTCATACAGGAAGGCGATGTCGGCCTGGCCGCTTCGCAGCCCCTCCACGAGCTCGGAGAATGCGAGCGTCCGCAGCTCCACGCGCACACGCGGATGGCGAGTGCCGAAGCGGTCGAGCACCGGCGCCAGGATCCCGCCCGGCGCCGGGCCAAGTGCGGCAATCCGCAGCACGCCGAGCTCGCCGCGCGCCAGCGAGCGCGCCCGCCGCAGCGCCACCTCCGCCGACGCCAGCAGCTCGCGCGCGTCCGACAGCAGCGCCTCGCCCGCCGGCGTCAGCGACACGCGCCGCGTCGAACGCACCAGCAGCGGCCCGCCGACCTCGTCCTCGAGCGCGCGGATCTGGGCGCTCAGCGCCGACTGCGCGAGGTTCAGCCGCGCGGCCGCGCGCGAGAAGTGCAGCTCCTCGGCGACCGCGACGAAGTAGCGCAGCTGGCGCAGGTCCATGCACCACCGACGGTAGCGCCGATTGATCGCGCCACACGCATAATCGAGCGGAAATCGACGTTGCGCCTACGCACCCTGACGTTGAACAATCGGACTCCATGATCGAGCTGTCGCGGGTACGAACGAGCGAGGGGTGGGGCGTCGTCGAGGGCGACGCGATCCGGCTCGACGACGGCCGCACGATCGCCGAGGCCGAAGCCGAGTATCTGGCGCCGGTGCAGCCGTCGAAGATCGTCGCGGTCCACCTGACTTACCGAAGCCGGCTCACCGAGTACGCGGCGCGGACGCCGGCGGAGCCGTCGTACTTCCTGAAGCCGCCGAGCGCGCTCAACGGCCATCGCCGGCCGATCGTGCGCCCGAAGGGGACGTCGTTTCTCAACTACGAGGGCGAGGTGGCGGTCGTGATCGGCGAGCGCATGAAAGGCGTCGGCATCGACCGCGCGCTGGACCACGTCGCCGGCTACGCGCCCGCCAACGACCTCGGGCTACACGACTTCCGCCACGCCGACCGCGGTTCGATGTTCCGCGTCAAGGGTCAGGACGGGTTTCTGCCGATCGGGCCGCAGGTCACGCCCGCGTCCGAATTCGATCCGACGGACTTCGAGTTGCGCACGATCCGCAACGGCGAGACCGTGCAGGAGGCGACCGCGGACGACCTCGTCTGGTCAGTCGCCTACCAGCTCGCCGACATCTGCCGGCTGATCACGCTCGAGCCCGGCGACGTGGTCCTCACCGGCACGCCTGCGAACTCGCGCCCGCTCGACGTCGGCGACGTCGTCGCGGTCGAGATCGACGGGCTCGGGCGGGTCGAGAACACCGTGGTCGAATCCGAGGAGGAGATCGCCGGCCCCGGCGAGCTGCCGCAGACCTCGGCGCAGACGCTCCACGTCGCGCTCGCGATCCCGGAGGACGAGGCCGAGCGCATGATCGCGCAGCGGCCCTGAGAGGAGGTAGCGATGAAGGTGTTGGTCGACATGAACCTGTGTCAGAGCCACGGCGAGTGCGTGGCCGTCGCGCCCGACGTGTTCGAGCTCGGCGACGACGACGTGCTGCGCTGGACCGAGGACGTCGACGAGTCGCGGCGGGCCGAGATGGAAGAGGCCGTCGAGGTGTGTCCGATGATGGCGATCCGGATCGAGGACTGAGCGCCTGATGCGACTCGTGGTGGTCGGTGCGTCGCTGGCTGGGATGCGCGCTGCACAGGCAGCGCGCGCCAAGGGCTTCGACGGCGAGCTGACGGTGATCGGCGCCGAGGCCCACCCGCCGTACACGCGGCCGCCGCTGTCCAAGGAGCTGCTCGGCGGCGCGCAAGAGGCCGCCGACGTCGACCTGCGATCCAGCGCGCTCGACGTTGAGTGGCGACTGGGCGTGTCGGCCAGCGAGCTCGACCGTGACGCCCGCGTGGTCCGCCTCGCCGACGGCGCCGAGATCCCCTACGATCGCGTGATCGTCGCGACCGGCTGCCGCGCCAAGTCCTGGCCGGTGGGGGACGTCGCCATCCACGACCTGAACGGCGTCCACACGCTGCGGGACCTCGACGACGCGCTCAGGCTGCGTGTCGAGCTGCACGACGCGCACCGGCTCACGATCGTCGGCGCCGGCTTCATCGGCTGCGAGGTCGCGGCGACCGCCCGCAAACGAGGCGTCGAGGTGACGCTGATCGACATCGCGCCGACGCCGATGCTGCCGCTCGGCCCGGAGCTCGGCGCCCGCTGCGCCGACATGCACCGCGCTCATGGCGTCGACCTGCACCTCGGCACGGGCGTGCGCACGGTCCACGGCGACGACGGACGCGTCGAGGCCGTGACTCTGACCGACGGCACGACAATCGACACCGATGTGCTGCTGATCGCGCTCGGCTCGGCGCTCAACGACGAGTGGTTGAACGAGTCGGGGCTCCAGCTCGACGGTGGTCTCGTCTGCGACGAGACGCTGACGAGCATCGACGACCCCGACGTGCTCGGCGCCGGCGACATCGTCTCCTGGCCGCAGCCGCTGCTGCGCGGCGAGCGCGCCCGCGTCGAGCATTGGACGGTCGCGGCCGAGCACGGCCGCCTCGCGGGCGCCAACGCGCTGCTCGATTCCGCCCAGCGCGCGCCCCATGCCGTGGCCCCGTACTTCTGGTCCGATCAGTACGACGTCAAGATCCAGGCGGTCGGCTTCCCGGCCCGGGCCGAGGCGCTGCGGATTCTCGAGTCGACTCCCGGCGGCGACCGTTTCGTCGCCGTCGGCGAGCGCGACGGCCGGCTGGTCGGCGCGATCGGCTTCAACGCCGCCGCGCGCGTGGCCTGGTATCGCCGTCGCCTCACACCGGACGCGACCGTCGAGGAGCTCGAAGCGGCAATCGCGGCTGACCCCAAGGCGCTGGGCGCGGCAGTAGGAGCGCAAGCATGACGGACCGGACCGCCGTATTCATCCAGCACTCGGACCGGACCCCGCCGGCGCTGCTTGGCGACTGGTGCGCGGCCAACGGGATCGGCCTGCACGTGCACCGGATCTGGGAGCACGGGCCACTGCCGTCGCTCGACGGCCGGGCGTTCCTCGCCACGGCCGGCTCCGCGTACACGCCCAATGACATCAACGTCCGCGACGTCCGCGACGAGCTGCACCTGCTCGACTCAGCGCTTGACCGCGAGCTGCCGGTGCTCGGCCTGTGCTTCGGCGCGCAGATGCTGGCGGTCGTGCTCGGCGGTACCGTCCACCGGCTGGACACGCCCGAGCTCGGCTGGTACGAGGTCGACTCGACCGACCCAGGCGTGCCGCGTGGGCCGTGGCTGCAGTGGCACTACTCGGGCTTCGATCGTCCGCCCGACGTACAGCAGCTCGCGAGCTCGCCGGCCGGCTGCCAGGTGTTCCGTCACGGCACGAGCCTCGGCGTCCAGTTCCATCCGGAGTCCACGCTGACCGAGGTGGCCAGCTGGGCGCACAAGGACGCGACGCGTCTGCAACAGCTGGGGATCGATGGCCCCAGGCGCCTGTCGGACGGCAGCCACCACGCCGATGCCGCCAAGCGTGCCGCGTTCAGTCTGTTCGACTCGTTCGGCCGCTGGTCGAACGTCATCTACCGCAGCGAGGCAGCATGAGCATCACCGAGGCGATCGCCGCCGCGACCCGCGACCCGTCAGACACCGAGCCGATCACGACCGTCCGGGTCCTGTACTCCGACCTGCACGGGGTCGCTCGCGGCAAGGACGTGCCGGTCAGGGAGTTCGACGAGGCGACCGAGCACGGGCTCGCGTTCTGCGCGGCGGTGATGTCGACCGACCTGCGCCACACGCCCGTGCTCGGCGGCGAGCAGGGCTTCCCCGACCTGTGCGCGATCCCGGACGTGTCGACGCTCGTGTCGCTGCCGTGGGAGCCGGGCGTCGCGAGCGTGCTCGCGGACCTCGCCCCGATCGGTGACGGCCCGCCCCCGGCCGACCCGCGCGGCGCCGTGCGCCGCGCCGTCGCCGGCTACCGCGAGCTCGATCTCGAGCCGGTGATGGCGCCCGAGCTCGAGTTCTTCCTGTGCCGGCCCGATCCCGACGCGCCCGGCGGGTTCAGCCGCTACGTCGACCGGCTGTCGATGGTGTACACGGTCGGGCCGCAGGTCGATCCGCTCGGGGTCGTGCGTGGCCTGACCGAGTCGCTGTCGCGGCTCGGGCTCGGCGCGTTCGCGGTCAACCACGAGTTCATGAACAGCCAGTTCGAGATCAACCTCCGCCACGCCGATGCGCTGACCGCAGCCGACCGCGCGTTCCGGCTCAAGAGCGCCGTCAAGGACGTCGCCGCGCTCAACGGGCTCGTCGCGACGTTCATGGGCAAGCCGTTCAACGACCAGGGTGGCTCGGGCGCGCACTTCCACGTGTCGCTCGGCCGCGACGGCGCCAACGCGTTCGACGACCCGTCCGGAGACCACGGCTGCGGTCCGCTGATGACCCATTTCACCGCGGGTGTGCTCGCGCATGCTCCGGCACTGGTCGCGCTGCTGAACCCGACGATCAACGCGTTCCGCCGGCTCGTCCCCGACTCGCTGGCGCCGACCCACGCGATCTGGGGGTGGGACAACCGCACTGCGTTCGTGCGAATCCCGAAGGAACGCGGCCGCGCGACGCGCGCCGAGATCCGCGTCGGCGACGGCAGCTGCAACCCGTATCTGGCGACCGCCGGGATCCTGCAGGCCGGCCTCGACGGGATCCGGCGCGAGCTGGCGCCGCCGCCGGCGACCGGCGGCGACGGCTATCGCACCCACATCGGCGCCGAGCTGCCGCGCACGCTCGAGCAGGCGCTCGACGCGCTGCAGGCCGACGAGGTCCTGTGCAGTGCGCTCGGCACCGAGATCATCGAGCCGTTCGTCGCCGTCAAGCGCTACGAGATCGAGCGCCACCGGATGCACGTGTCCGAGTGGGAACTCGACGAGTACCTGCAGCACCTGTAACTCAAGGAGCGAACGCCGATGCCGATCACCGAACAGCACATCGACCTGTCAGACCCCGACGCGTTCCTCGACGCCGTCCCGCACACCGCGTTCAAGGCGCTGCGCGCCGAAGACCCGGTGCACTGGAACCCCGAGCCCGACGGCCCCGGCTTCTGGGCGGTCACCCGCTACGAGGACATCCGCCACGTGCACCGCGACACCGACACGTTCTCCTCCGAGCTCGGCGGCACCTCGCTCGAGGACCTGCGCCCCGACCAGATCAAGGCGCGCAAGTCGATGATCGACATGGACCCGCCGCGCCACGACCAGCTGCGCGGCCTGATCAACAAGCGCTTCACGCCGCGCGCGGTCGGCGTCTGGGCCGAGCAGGTCCGCACCGTCGCCAACACCGTGATCGACGCCGCACTGGCCGGCCCGAGCCGATTCGACTTCGTGCGCGAGATCTCGTCGGAGATCCCGATGCAGGTGTTCGCGGAGATCCTCGGCGTGCCGCAGTCCGAGCGGCGCGTGATCATCGAGATCGGCGATCGGCTGCTGGGCAACCAGGATCCCGAGTTCGCGCCGCAGACGATCGACCCCGCTCACGAGCTGCTGCCGTTCTCGAGCCCGGCGGCGCTGGAGATGTTCGAGTTCGGCCGGCGGCTGGCGGCGGAGCGGCGCAAGCATCCCGGCCCGGACATCATCACCCAGCTCGCGTTCGAGCCGCTCACCCAGCAGGAGTTCGACACCTACTTCGTGCTGCTGGCGACCGCCGGCAACGAGACCACCCGGCACACGATCACCCACGGGCTGCTGGCGCTGATCGAGCATCCCGACCAGCTCGTGCTGCTGCGCTCCGATCCATCGCTGGGCAAATCCGCCGCCGACGAGATGCTGCGCTGGGCGACGCCCGTGCACCACTTCCGCCGTACCGCCACGGTCGACACCGAGCTGCGCGGGACGACGATTCACGCCGGCGACAAAGTCACGACGTGGTTCGTGTCGGGCAACCGAGACGAGGAGGCCTTCGAGGATCCCGACACGTTCGACATCCGTCGCTCCCCCAACCGGCACATGGCGTTCGGTCCGGGCGGCATCCACCACTGCCTCGGCGCTCATCTCGCACGGATGGAGATCCAGATCACGTTCGAGGAACTGCTGTCGCGCGGCGTCGCGTTCGAGCTCGACGGGCCGCCGGAGCGGCTGCGTTCGAACTTCTTCAACGGGATCAAGCGGATGCCGGTGAAGGTGACGTCATGATCGAGCTGCACCGGATCGACCACGTCGGGCTGCGCGTCACCGACGTCGCCGAGGCGTCTGCGCGGTGGTCCGCGCAATTCGGCTTGATTGACCGGTCAGTCAGCTCGGAGCGAGCGGTGCTCGCGTGCGATGACGAGCCGTGCGCCCTGGAGCTGGTACGGGCGGGTGCCGACGGCCGCCCCGGCGCCCCTGGCTGCGATCACGTCGCGTTCGAACTCGCGCCGGGGTGCTCGCCCGACGACGCGGCCGCGCACCTGGCCTCGTGTGGAGTTGACCACCGCCGCTTCGACGGCGGCATCATCACCCACGATCCCGACGGCACCGAGATCGACCTACTCACCTACCGTCCGCCCGCCGACCCGCGGCCGCCGCACGCCCGTCCGGCGTCGGGCGCACCGCTTGGGCACCCGCGCAAGCTCGGCCACGTCAACTTCCTCACGGGCGACCTGTCGGGCCAGGTGGACTTCTACAGCGGCGTGCTGGGAATGGGCATCACCGACCGGCTCGGCGACGAGGGCGTGTGGCTCCACGTCAACGCCGACCACCACGTGATGGCACTCGTCGACAAGGGCTACCCGCACCTGCACCATTTCGCGCTCGAGCTCGTCGACATCGGCCACATGCGAATGGCGCTCGACCATCTCGGGCGCCACGGCCGCTGGCTCGGCTGGGGCCCGACCCGCCACGGGATCGGCGGCAACATCGCCTCCTACGTGCGGATCCCCGAGGAGCGCTGCTTCGTCGAGCTGTACTGCGACATGGAGCAGCTGAGCCGCCACCACCAGCCGCGCGACTGGCCCGACGACCGCTTCTCGTCCAACACCTGGGGGCCGCTGCCGCCGCGCTCGTACTTCCGCTTCGACGAGGAGGCGATCGAGTCAGAGCGCGAGTCGGCCGAGATGCGCGGGATCCCGCTGACGCCGCTCGAGGTCCAAACATGACGCTGCACGGCTACACGACGCCGCGGACCCCGAGCGGCCGCGCCGGGCTGGTGCCGGCGCCGCCGTGGCACTACGTCGGCGACTTCCTCGTCGTCGACTACTGGGCCGACGGCGATGCGGCGGCGTCGCTGCTGCCCGAGGGCCTTGCGCCGTTCGGCGAGCCGGGCCGCTGCGCGGCGGTGTTCGTCGACTGGCAGTCGCGCTCGGAGTCCGGCGACGAGCTGGTGGATCCGGCGCGCTCCCAGTACAAGGAGGCCTACATCGTCTGCAGCGCCCTGCTCGACGGCGAGCCCGTGTCCTACTGCGCGTTCATCTGGGTCGACCAGGACTTCGCGATGGCGCGCGGCTGGATCCAGGGCTTTCCGAAGAAGCGCGGCGAGGTGTGGATGACGCGCACGTTTGCGATCCCGTCGGCGGCGGCACCCGAAGTCGCTCCCGGCGCCGACTTCGCAGCCACCTGCCACGCGCGCGGCCGCGAGCTCGCCCGCGCACGCGTGCAGCTCGAACGGCCGTCCCAGAACGGCTCGGTCCACACCGATCCGCCGATCGTCAACGTCCGCCACTTCCCGCGGCTGAGCGCCGGCGACCACGACCGGCCCGCCGTCCACGAGCTCGTGCGAGCGGTCAGCCGCGACCGCTCGGTGTCGCAGATCTGGGAGGGGCCGGCGGAGCTCGAGCTGTTCGATGCGCCGGGGGAGGAGCACACGCTGCTGGCGCCGATCCGCGTGCAGCGCGGTTACCGGTTCACGTTCGCGTACACGGTCGACGACCTGATCACGGTCAAGGAGCTGGGCAGATGAGCACGACGACAACCGCGCAGGTCGCCGGCGTCGACGTCTCCGGCGAGCACTACATCGGCGGCGAGCGGGTCGGCTCACCCGAGCGGTTCACCACGACCTCGCCGATCGACGAGCAGCCGCTGGCCGAGGTCGCCCGCGGCGATGCCGATACCGCCCGGCGCGCGCTCGACGCCGCCGCCGATGCGTTCCCGGGATGGGCGGCGCTCGGCCCCGTCGGGCGCGCGGAAAAGCTGCACGCGCTCGCTGACCTGATCGATCGGGATGTCGACAAGCTGGCGGCGGTCGAGTGCGCCGACATGGCGATGCTGCTGCGGTCGCTGCGCGCGCGGGTGATCGCCCGCGGCGCGATGAACTTCCGCAACTACGCCGATCTCGCCGTCGCCCACGAGGAACGCGACTGGCGCTCGAAGGGCACCTGGAACCGCGTGCAGCGGATGCCCGCCGGGCCGGCCGTCGTGATCACGCCGTGGAACGCGCCGTTCATGCTGTCGACCTGGAAGATCGCGCCGGCGCTCGCGTCCGGTTGCACGGTCGTGCTCAAGCCGGCCGAATGGTCGCCGCTGTCGTGCTCGCTGCTGGCCGACCTCGCCGGCGAGGCGGGCTTGCCCCCCGGCGTGCTCAACGTCGTGCAGGGAATCGGCGAGGAGGTCGGCGCCGCGCTCGTGTCCGATCCGCGCGCGCGGCGGATCTCGTTCACGGGCTCCACCGACACCGCCCGCCACATCGGCGGCTCGGCCGCCGCCAACGTCGT
>DASUHF010000006.1:0-18481 GCA_036273655.1 Solirubrobacteraceae bacterium
CCCATCGTTTACGGCGTGGACTACCAGGGTATCTAATCCTGTTTGCTCCCCACGCTTTCGCGTCTCAGCGTCAGTACCGTCCCAGCGAGCTGCCTTCGCCATTGGTGTTCCTCCTGATATCTGCGCATTTCACCGCTACACCAGGAATTCCACTCGCCTCTTCCGGACTCTAGCCCGACAGTATCCGCCCGCCTCCCGGGGTTGAGCCCCGGGCTTTCAGAGCGGACTTACCGAGCCGCCTACACGCTCTTTACGCCCAATGATTCCGGACAACGCTTGCACCCTACGTATTACCGCGGCTGCTGGCACGTAGTTGGCCGGTGCTTCTTGTGAAGGTACCGTCACTCCAGGCGGCTATTAACCGACGGAGCTTCGTCCCAACTGAAAGGGGTTTACAACCCGAAAGCCTTCTTCCCCCACGCGGCGTTGCTGCGTCACGCTTTCGCGCATTGCGCAAGATTCCCTACTGCTGCCTCCCGTAGGAGTCTGGGCCGTGTCTCAGTCCCAGTGTGGCTGATCGTCCTCTCAGACCAGCTACCCATCGTCGCCTTGGTGAGCCGTTACCTCACCAACAAGCTAATGGGCCGCGGGCCCATCCCGATGCGGAGGCCGAAGCTTCCTTTCCCCAGCGGTCTTGGGACCGGAGGGCACATTCGGTATTAGCCCGAGTTTCCTCGGGTTGTCCCGATCATCAGGGCAGGTTACCCACGTGTTACTCACCCGTTCGCGGCTTTGCCCCGGACCGAAGTCCGGTTCGTCGCTCCACTTGCATGTGTTAGGCACGCCGCCAGCGTTCGTCCTGAGCCAGGATCAAACTCTCCGTGAAGAACTTCACAAAGAGTCGTCAGGAATGCGCCGATCGCCGTAGTCGGCCGTCACATAATGTCGGCCGGCGGGACCGGCGTCCTGGGTCCGTCCCTGGTGGGATCGGACCCTTGCACCCACGCACGCGGCATCGAGCCGGTGCAGTCGTCGCCGAGCGCCCTCAAACAAGGACGCCGGCGCCGGGAGAGCCTCGGTACACAAGGAGGCCTCCAGGTACAAGACGGGGTCAATCTGGCACCGTCGCCTCCGAACTGTGCTCCGCGAGGAGCCGTGTCGGGCGACGGCGTCGAACCTGGACACACAATCTCGATCGAGGGTTCGATCGAAGAGTGTGCATGCTGTTGAGTTTTCAAAGACCGTCGCACCGCCGCGAGAAGGTCGTTCTCTTCGGAGTGCGCCCCTCGGCCAGGCCGATTTTGGGGCAGACAGCCGAGTATAGCGCCCGGATCCGGTGTCGTCGCTCGACTCACGGGCCGGCGCCGGGCGGGCGCTCAGCGGTCGATCAGGATAGAACGTCGACGAGCACGGTGCGGTCTCGTGGGCGATCGTCGAAGTCCAGCAGCACGACCTGCTGCCAGGTGCCGAGCGCCAGACGCCCGTCGTGGACGGGGATCGACTCCGACGGTCCGATCAGCGCCGCGCGCAGATGGGCGTGGGCGTTGGTGTCGTGGTTGCGCCGGTTGTGCTCGTAGGCGCCGGCGACCGGGACCAGCCGCTCGAGCAACGTCCGCAGGTCCGCGACGCCGCCGGGTTCGTACTCCATCGTCGTCACCGCGACGGTCGAGCCGACCGCGAACACCGTCACGACCCCGTGCTGCACGTCGCTTGAGCCGACGACCCGTTCCACGCCCTCGGTGAGGTCGACGAAATGCGTATTCCCGGGCGTGCGCAGGCGCAGGGCGCCGCCGTGCACCGCCACCGCTCAGCCCCGCGCCACGCGCACGCGCGCGAACCGGCGCTTGCCGAACTGCAGCACGCGGCCGTCGAGCTCCGCGGCCGGCACATCCAGGGAGCCGGCGTCCACCGGCTCGCCGTCGATCCGCACCGCGCCCTGGGCCAGCCCGCGCCGCGCCTCCGAGGTCGACAGCCCCCACGCCTCAGCGATCAGCGCCGGCAGGTGGATCGTGTCGCCGTCGCCGGTCCAGACGACCTCGCGCACGTTCTCCGGCAGCTCGCCCTGCACATGCACGCGATCGAAGCGTGCCTCGGCGTCGGCCGCCGCGGCCGCGTCGTAGAACCGCTGCACGAGCGCGCGCGCGAGCGCGCGCTTGGCGTCGCGCGGCGACAGCGACGGGTCCGGCACGCGATCCAGCAGCAGCGCGTACCAGTCCGCCAGCGAGGCGTCTGGGATGCTCAGCGTCTTGCCGTAGATCTCGGCGGGCTCGTCGGTGACGCCGATGTAGTTGCCGTAGGACTTCGACATCTTGCGTTCGCCGTCGGTGCCGGTCAGCAGCGGGAGCGTCAGGATCGCCTGCTCGGGCACGCCGTAGGCGCGCTGCACGACGCGGCCAAGCAGCAGGTTGAACTTCTGGTCGGCGCCGCCGAGCTCGACGTCGGCTCGGACCGCGACCGAGTCGTATCCCTGCAGCAGCGGGTACAGCAGCTCCAGCATCGAGATCGGCTGGTGTGCCGCGTAGCGCTTGGCGAAGTCGTCGCGCTCGAGTATCTGTCCCACGGTCGTCGTACGCGCGAGCTTGAACAGCTGCTCCATCGACATGTCGAGCCACTCGCCGTTGAAGCGGACCTCGAGCAGGTCCGGGTCGGAGCGCAGCACCGTCAGCGCCTGGCGCTCGAACGTCTCGGCGTTGGCGTCGATCTCCTCGGCGGCGAGCACGGGCCGCGTGCTCGATCGCCCGCTCGGGTCGCCGACGCGGGCCGTGTAGTCGCCGACGATCAGCACGACCGTGTGTCCGAGGTCCTGGAACTCCCGCAGCTTTTGGAGCACGACCGTGAAGCCGAGGTGGATGTCAGGCGCGGTCGGGTCGATCCCGAGCTTGACGCGGAGACGGCGGCCGGACTCGAGCTTGCGCGCCAGCTCTCCCTCCGGCAGCGAGTCGACGGCGTTGCGTGCAAGCCACGCAGCCTGGCGCGCGGCCTCGCCGGCGCCGGACGACAACGCGCTCACGCTCGGGTTGACCGCGGCTCTGGCATCGGCCCCAATGCTAGAGTTTTCGCCGCCTTTGAGAGCACGTCGCGGGGACCGCGACGTCGCGATCTAAAGGGCCCCGCCCCCGGACCGTTGCCGCCGTCCGGACCGGCGGCGGATGCGGCCGCCAACCCCCGCGCGCCGCCTGATCGGCTGCGGATCGGAGCGGCGTCACGCAAGCGCATGAGCGACACCGACGACAATCCGCCCGACGGACCCGATCCCAACGCGCCGATCCCGTTCCAGGCGCCGAAGCGAACACCCCCGGTCGACGACTCCGGCCGCCCGATCAAGCCGCGGCTGCGCAAGCTGCGGATCCTCTCGATCCTCATCTTCCTCGGGCTGCTGGCGTTCGTCTCGACGCTGTTCGGGATGCTGACCGCGGTCGCCTCCGACCTGCCGCAGATCGAGAACCGCCGGCAGTTCGGGACCGAGCACAACTCCTACCTGTACGACGACATGGGCCGTCCGATCGGGTTGCTGTCGCCACCCAACCACAACGTCATCGACACCTATCCACGGCTCGGGCGCTACTCCCGCGACGCCGTGATCGCGATCGAGGACAAGCGCTTCTGGGACGAGTCGGGCGTGGACCTCAAGGGCGTCGCACGCGCGTTCGTCAACGACATCGAGGGCAACGCGACCCAGGGGGCGTCGACGATCGCCGAGCAGTTCGTCAAGAACGCGCTGGCCGCGGAGGACAACCGCACGATCATGGAGAAGGTCCGTGAGGCGGCGATGGCCTTCCAGCTGAGCCACCGCTGGAGCAAGGTCAAGCTCCTGGACGAGTACCTGAACTCGATCTACTTCGGCAACGGCGCCTATGGGATCGAATCGGCCGCGCGCGTGTACTTCGGGTCACGACTCGGCTATGACGCGGAAACGGGCGGCCTTGGCCCCCATGGCTGCGGCGACCGTACCCCCAAGCACGATCGACCCTCGTGCGCGTCGCGCCTGAAGCCCTACCAGGCCGCGTTGCTGGCGGGGATGATCGCGAACCCGACGGCGTTCAACCCGATCTACCACCCGGTCGCGGCGACCATGCGGCGCAACCTCGTGCTGCACGACATGCTCGCGCAGCACTACATCAGCCGCAAGCAGTACCGGTACGGGCTCACCCGCAAGGTGCCGCACCAGGCGTCGCTGATCGAGCAGCCGCAGGAGCCGGCCGCGGCCCCGTACTTCACGAGCTGGGTGACGCCGCAGATCCTCAAGGCGGTGGGCCCGTTTCGCGCCTACTACGGCGGCCTGCGCATCAAGACGACGATCGACCTACGGATGCAGCAGGCGGCCGAGGCCGCCGTCGCCGAAAACCTCCCGACCGGGTCAGTCGAGCCGACGGCATCGCTGGTCTCGATCGACAACGCCACCGGCCAGGTGCGAGCGATGGTCGGCGGCCCGCTCGTCGACGGCCACCAGGATTACGCGCGTTACCCGTTCAACCTCGCCACCCAGGCCGAGCGCCAGCCCGGCTCCGCGTTCAAGGTGTTCACGCTCGCGGTCGCGCTCCAGCACGGCTACTCGCCGGACTCGGTGTTCGACTCAAAGCCGCTGGACCTGATCGTCCCCAACAGCGGCGGCAAGGAGCACTACCACGTCCAAAACGACGAGAACGTGTACCGGGGGCCGATCACGCTCGCCGAGGCGACCGCGCAGTCCGACAACAGCGTGTTCACCCAGCTCGGCCTCTCCAAGGGCGTGGGCACCAAGCGGATCCGAAAGATGGCGATCAAGATGGGGATCACGAGCCCGGTCTCGACCAACATGGCGATGATCATCGGCGGGCTGAAGGTCGGCGTCAATCCGCTGGAGATGGCGCACGCCTACGAGACGCTCGCGACCGGCGGCAACCGGATCTACGACCCGGTCCTGGGATCGCCGCACAAGGGGCCGATCGGGATCGCGAAGATCAGCTGCCCGGATGCGAAATGCCACGGCAAGAGCACGCTTGTCGCCACGCCTCACAAAAAGCGCGTGATCCCGGCGACGACCGCGGCGACGATCCACGAGCTGCTGCGCGGCGTCGTCACCAGCGGCACCGGCCAGTCGGCGGGGATCGGAGGCGTCGACGTCGTGGGCAAGACCGGCACCACGACCAACGAGGGCGACGCGTGGTTCGTGGGCTGGACCCCGCAGTTCACGACCGCCGTCTGGGTCGGATTCCCGAATCGGCTGGTGCCGATGCTCACCCAGTTCAACGGCGGTCCGGTGTTCGGCGGCACGTTCCCGGCCGAGATCTGGCGCACGTACATGGAATCCGCGCTGCAGATCAACGCCGAGGAGCACCCGCCCAAACCCGGCACCGGCACCAACACCGCGACGACCGGGGTCAACACGAACTCGACATACACGTACGCGCCGAGCACCGCCACGGCGCCGGCGACGACGCCGCAAACCACCGCGCCGCAGACCACCCCGCAGACCACGATGCCGCAGACGACCCCGCAGACCACGCCCCAGACGATCCCGCAGACGACTCCGCAGACGACGCCGCAGACGACCCCCGCTCCGCCGCAGACCACGCCCCAGACGACGCCGAGCGGCGGCGGCGGTGTCGGCGGCTAAACGCCCTTCCCGCACCGCAACCGGGCCCGATCGGCGCCGCCGATGTCGCTTTGTGCGCAGAGAACCGGGTAGTGAACGCCGGTAGCGGTCGTAACATCGAGACCGACCGCCATGGTCCCGCGGTCTCCGCGGATCGCGGGCCTTCCGTCAAGAAGGTGAGCGATGGAGTTCAAGCAGGCATTGCAGCGGGCAGCCCAGCATGGCCCGGCGCAGTCCGTCGAGGTCGTCTCGCTGAACGAGTACATCGACCGGGTCGCCGAGCGTCCGACGATCGCCGCGTCCGCGCACCGGCGGATCTACGACATGATCGTCGCGTCGGGGTCCGAGGAGGGCGCACATGCGGGCGAGACCTCGTACACGTTCTTCGCACACGACCTGTTCGGGCTCGATGTGCCCCTGTCGAGGGTGGTGAGCTACTTCGAGACCGCCGCCCACGGCCACGAGACACGGCGGCGCATCCTGCTGTTGTGGGGACCACCGGGCGGCGCCAAGAGCTCGATCGCTGCCCTGCTCAAACGGGGCCTCGAGGCCTGGAGCCAGACCGACGAGGGCGCGGTCTACGCGCTGCAAGGCTGCCCGATGCACGAGGAGCCGCTGCACCTCGTCCCCGCCCAGCTGCGCGGCGAGGCCCGCGACTTCACGGGCGTGGCGGTCGAGGGCGAGCTGTGCCCGGTGTGCCGGTGGCGGCTTGACAACGAACTCGGCGGCGACTTCCTCAGCTTCCCGATCGAGCGGATCTACTTCTCGGAGGCGCGCCGGATCGGCGTCGGCACGTTCGAGCCGGGCGACCCGAAGTCGATGTCGACCGAGCAGCTCACCGGTGGTCTCGACTTCAAGGCGATCGAGGCCCATGGCTCGGACTCGCATCCGCTTGCGCTCGACTGGGCCGGAGAGTTCTCGAAGTCAAATCGCGGGCTGTTCGAGGCGGTGGAGTTCTTCAAGAACCCGGCCGAGTTCCGCAATCTGTTCTTGACGATGTCGCAGGAGAAGCAGTTCAAGGTCCCCAAGTTCGGCTACATCGACTCAGACACGGTGATCCTCGCCCACACCAACGAGGCGGAGTTTCGAGCGTTCATGGGCGATCAGCGCAACGAGGCGCTGAAGGACCGGCTGACGACGATCCCCGTTCCGTACAACGTTCGGGTCTCCGACGAGAAGCGGATCTACCGCAAGCTGCTGACCGGCGCCGGCACCCGCGCCGACCTGCACATCGCCCCGCACGCGCTGCGAGCCGCGGCGATGGTGGCGGTGCTCTCGCGCCTGAAGGAGCACGAGAACCTCGGGCTCGTGGAGAAGATGAAGCTCTACGACGGTGAGGAGGTCGGCGACTTCAAGCTCGCTCAGATCCCCGAGGTCAAGCGCGCCGCCGAGCACGAGGGAATGAGCGGCCTCGGACCGCGGGCGATCGTGGACGTGCTCTCGGGCGCCGCGCGCCGCGCCGACGAGGAGCACCATCGCGGCAAGTACCTGACGCCGATCATGGCGCTGATCGCGCTCAAGGCGCACATCGACCACCTCGAGGCCCCGCGGGAGACGCGCGAGCAGCTGAACGCGTTCGTCGTCGACGCGCGCAAGGAGATCGACCGCCGGCTCAAGGACGAGGTGCGCAAGGCGTTCGTGCCGGCGTTTGCCGAGCACGCCCAGCGCCTGCTGGAGAACTACCTGACCAACGTCGAGGCCTACTGCGAGGGGACCCAGACCAAGGACCCGGTCACCGACGAGGATCGTGAGCCCGACGAGAACCTGATGCGCGGGATCGAGGAGCACGTCCGCCCGGCGGTGCCGGAGTCCAGCAAGGACACGTTCCGCCAGGGCGTGCTGATGCGGATCGGGATCGCGCTGCGGCGCTCCGAACGGCCGTTGACATACGAGACCGACACGATCCTGGCCGGCGGCATCGAGGAGTACCTGTTCGACCAGCTCAAGGACATCGTCCAGGTGACGCTGTCCAAGACCAACCCGGATGCCGAGCAGGCCAAGCGGCTCAACGAGGTGATGAGGATCCTGATCGACGAGCGCGGTTACAACGAGGACTCGGCCCGCGACCTGCTGGACTACGTCGGCCAGCTGCTGCACCGGTAACGCCATGGCGGTCGTCGGCAGCTCGGGCCTGCCGCGCGGCGAGGGCCGGCGCGACGCGCTGCACCACCGCGAGCGCGTCCGGCGCAAGATCTCAGAGCAGCTGCGCAAGCGAATCGGCGAGGAGGACATCATCGCGTCGGGTCCGGAGAAGCGGATCCGGGTGCCGGTCAAGGGCACGCGCCGTTGGCGCTTCATCCTCGACCGCGAGCACGGCGAGGGCGTCGGCGAGGGCGAGGGCGAGCCCGGCGACGTGCTTGGCCCGCCCGGCGAACAGGCCGGCCAGCCCGGCCAGGAGGCCGGGCTCGAGCCCGGCGAGGAGCTCTACGAGGTGTGGCTGGACATGGACGACGTCGAGGAGATGCTGTTCTCCGAGCTCGAGCTGCCGCGGCTGAAGCCGAAGCTCAAAGCCGGCGACACGAGCGTCACCGAGGTCGTGTTCGACGACCTGGCACGCCAGGGGCCGCGGATCGACAAGAAGGCGACGCTGCGCGAGAACCTCGCCGCCAACGCGCGGCGCGGCCACGTCGGCCTGGGCGGGATCGACAAGCGCGACCTGCGCTATTTGTCCTACCGGGAGCGTCGCCAGCCCCGCCACAGGGCGGTGATCTTCCTCGCGATGGACGTCTCCGGATCGATGGACGCCGACCGCAAGCGGATGGCGCGGCTGTTCTTCTACTGGTGCGTGCAGTTTTTGCGCCGTCGCTACGACCAGACCGAGATCGTGTTCATCTCGCACACGACCGAGGCGCGCGAGGTCACCGAGGAGCAGTTCTTCGGCCGCGCCGAGTCCGGCGGCACGCGCGTCTCCTCCGCGTTCGAGGAGGTGCAGCGGATCCAGCAGCAGCGGTTCGCGGCCGAGGACTGGAACGTGTATGTGCTGCACGTCTCCGACGGCGACAACTTCGCCGCCGACAACCCGCCGACGCTCGAGCTGATCAGGCGGCTGAGCCCGGTGTGCGCGCTCGTCGGCTACCTCCAGGTCGACCCGTCGGGCGTCGACGGGCGCTGGGGCGGCGCCCCGTACAAGCTGTCGAGCTTCTACCGCGAGCACGGCTCGGACGTCGACGGGTTCGTGTTCGCCGAGGCCCACGACGACCGTGAGCTGTGGCCGGCGCTGAAGCGGTTCTTCGCGCGTGACGACGTCGAGCGCGCGGTGCGGGCCTGATGAGCGGCTACACGGTCGCCGATCTGCAGGCCGTCGACGAGCGCTGCCGCGAGCTGGCCGAGAGCGAGCTGGGGTTCGTCGCCGACGAGGTCGTGTACCACCTGGTCGACCCCGAGGAGGTGTACTTCGCGGCCGCCAACGGCCTTCCGGCGCGCTACTCGAGCGCGCGCTGGGGCGCACAGTTCGAGTCCGAGTACGGCCGCTACCGCGCCGGGCAGGGACGGATCTACGAGCTGATCTTCAACACCCGGCCGGTCCACGCCTACCTGATGGAGGGCAACAGCCTGGTCGCGCAGACGCTCGTGATCGCCCACTGCCTCGGCCACGGCTACGTGTTCGAGACCAACCGCTGGCTCGGCGCCGTCGACCGGGAGATCATGCCTCGCGCGGTGTCCGCGGCCGCTCGGGTCGCCGACTACATGGGCGCCTACGGCCGCGACCGGGTCGAGGACTTCCTCGACGCCTGCCACGCGATCGCGATCCATCAGCCGCAGGCGCAGCTCGTGCGGCGCGCGCCGGCGCCCGAGCCCGAGCACCGCGCGACCCGCTACGACGAGCTGTTCGATGACGAGGTCACGGCCGAGCGCGAGCGCGTGGCCCGCGAGCGCGACGCCCTGCGCCGGCGCTTCCCGCGCGAGCCCGAGCAGAACCTGCTGGCGTTCATCGAGCGCCACGCGCGCGGGCTGGAGGACTGGCAGCGCGACGTGATGTCGATCGTGCGCTCCGAGCAGAGCTACTTCCTGCCGCAGATGCGCACCAAGCTGCTCAACGAGGGCGCCGCCGTGCTATGCCACCAGGAGGTCGTCCAGCGGCTGTTTCTGCCCGACGACCAGTACTGGGAGTACGAGCAGCTCAACGCCGCGGTCGTGCAGGGCCAGCACGGCCAGATCAACCCCTACCACGTCGGCGTCGAGCTGCTGCGAGAGGTGATGCGGATCGCCACCGACCCCGGCGACGACGAGCGCGAGCGCTGGCCGTGGGCCGGCGACGCCGACCCGATGGAGCGGGTGCGGATCGTGCTGCGCGACTACGACGACGAGGCGCTGCTGCGCGAGTTCTTGACGGCGAAGGTGTGCGAGCGCTGCCGGCTGTACGCGTTCGAGCACACCGCTCGGCACCCGAGCCGGATCCGCATCTCCACGCGTGAGGCCGACGCGATCCGCGAGCTGCTGGTCCGCCAACACTCGACGTTCGAGATCCCGATGATCGAGATCGTCGACGCCGACTTCCGCGGGCGCGGCGAGCTGCTGCTCGAGCACCGCCACGACGGAGTCGGACTCGATCCCGAGTACGCGCGCGGCACGCTGACCGAGATCGCCAAGCTGTGGGCCAAGCCGTGCACGGTGCGGACGATCAAGCGCCGCGACCCCGAACGGTCGACGTGGTTCACCGGTTTCCCCGACGGCCGTTCGGATCGCACCGACCAGGAGCCCGGCTCGGACGCCTGACGACGGGCTCGAATGGCTTGGCGTTATTTGCACGGCTGCGTCACGCCGGATGCCAACGTGGCCGCAAATATCGATGGTTGGCGAACATCCACGAACGGCGGGCGTGCGGCCAGTGGGCTGAACCTGCGGCGGCGGGCAGCCTGTTGGGACACTGGCTGGCGCCCGATCGCGCTACGGAGCTGCGGACAGTCGTCTACGAGCACGCTCGGCCGGAATCGCCGCCGCTCGAGGCGATGCACCCGTCGTGCGCCCCGGGCGCCGTCTCACCCGACCGCCATGGCCGTCGCGTCCGGCGCGCGCGACAACCAGCGGCCGCTCCCGGCGGCCGTGAACCGCCACGGCAGCTCCGGCGCCTTCGTGATCCCGACCCGGCGATCCGCGAGTAGCGCCACGTCCCGCCACTCCGAAGGTCGCTTCGAGATCACGATCGGCCCGCGCCGGAGATCGGCGCGGTTGTCCGACAGATCGATCGCGAGCGCCTGCGTGAGCTTGCCCGGGCCCGAGCACAGGCGGCGATCGTCGACTCCGCCGCGACGCAGGCGCATCAGCTCGAGGCCGCGGATCGGCGCAAGCGCCCTGATCAGCACCGCCGCCCCCACCCCCTCGGGCTCGGCCACCGCGTTGAGCAGCGCGTGGATCCCGTAGGACCGGTAGACGTAGGCGATCCCGGGCGGTCCGAACAGCGGGTCGGTGCGCGTCGTCAACCCGACGAACGCATGGCACGCGGGCTCTGACTCGTGGTAGGCCTCGGCCTCGACGATCACGCCGGCGCACTCGCCATGGGAGACGACGCAGCCGATCAGCGCCTGCGCGACCGCGACCACCGGCCGCGCATAGAACGATCGCGGCAGCCCGGCCGGCAGCGCCGACGCGCTCTGCGCCGGCTCAGCCAACGGCCTCGCGCGCGCGCCGCAGCTGCTCTCGCACCCGTTCGAGGCTGGTGCCACCCTCTGACACCTTGGCCTCGAGCCAGGCGCCGTCGGCCAACAGCGCGTAGAACTCGTCGTCGAGCAGCGGCGAGAACTCGGCCAGCTGCTCGCGGGTCAGCTCCGACAGCTGCCTGCCGTCGGCGACCGCCGTTCGCACCAGCCCGGCGACAACCCCGTGAGCCTCGCGGAACGGCATCCCGCGGCGCACGAGCAGGTCGGCGACGTCGGTCGCCGCCAGGAACTGGTCGGCGGCCGCCGCCGCCAGCCGTTCGCGCCGGAACGTGATCGTCGAGAGCATCCCGTCGGCGGCGTCGAGGCAGCGCTCGAGCGTGTCGCAGGAATCGAACAGCCGCTCCTTGTCCTCCTGCATGTCCTTGTTGTAGGTCAGCGGCAGGCCGTGCATGACGCCCTGCAGCGCGGAGAAGTTGGCGACCAGCCGCGGCGCCTTGGCGCGAAGCAGCTCGGCGGCGTCGGGGTTCTTCTTCTGGGGCATGATCGACGAGCCCGACGCCCACGCGTCGGCGACCTCGCAGAAGCCGAACTCCTCCGAGGACCACAGCACGAGCTCTGCCCCGAGCCGCGACAGATGCGTGGCGCAGGTCGCCGCCGCCGACAGGTAGTCCAGCACGAAGTCGCGGTTGGAGACCGCATCGATGGAGTTGAACGCGACGCCGGCGAAGCCGAGCGCGTCGGCGACCGCCCCCCGATCGGTGTCGAAGTTGACGCCCGCGAGCGCGCCGGCCCCGAGCGGCAGTCGCCCACAGGCCGCGGCGACAAAGCCGAACCGCTCGCGATCGCGCACGAGCATCCACACGTAGGCGAGCAGGTGGTGCGACAGGTACACCGGCTGCGCTCGCTGCAGGTGCGTGTAGCCGGGCATCGGCCAGTCCAGGTGGCGCTCGGCCGCCACTATCAGCGTGCGCGCCAGACGGGCGATCCGCTCGCGCGCGTCGCGCGCGTGCGCGTGCACGAACATCGCCATGTCGGTCGCGACCTGGTCGTTGCGCGAGCGGGCGGTGTGCAGGCGCCCGCCGACGGCGCCGGCGATCTCGGTCACGCGCCGCTCGATCGCCATGTGGATGTCCTCGTCGTCGGCGGCGAACGGGAACGTGCCGTCGCGCAGCTCGGCGCGGATCTGTTCCAGCGCGCGCACGAGCTCGTCGCGGTCGCCCTGCGAGATGATCTCCCGCGAAGCCAGCATCGACGCGTGCGCGATCGACTGGTCGACGTCGTAGGGAGCCAGGCGCCAGTCGAAGCCGATCGAGTCGTTGAGCGCGCGGAACGCGTCGTCCTGGCGCTCGCCGTGGCCACGCCCGGTGATCCGGCCGTGTTGGTCGGACCCACCCGCGGTCACGACCGCAGGACCGCCGTCAGCGCCTGCGCCACTCGCGCGACCTCGCCCTCCGACAGCTCGGGGTGGAACGGCAGCGCGATCGAGCGCGCCGCAACGTCCTCGCAGACCGGGAATTCGCCCTCGCGATGGCCGAAGCGCTCGCGGTAGAAGCTCATCAGGTGGATCGCTGGAAAGTACGGCTTGGCGGGCACACCATGCGGCGCAAGCGCCCGCACCACCGCGTCGCGATCGATGCCGCGCGGCAGCTGGATCACGTACACGAACCATCCGCGGCGCGCGCCGTCGCGATCTTCGCACGGCAGCGTGACGACGCCGTCGCCGGCAAGCGGCGCGAGCGCCTGGCCGTACAGCGCCGCGACCCGCGCGCGACCGGCGAGCAGCTCGTCGAGCCGCTGCAGCTGCGCGAGCCCGAGCGCGCACGCGATGTCCGACAGCCGGTAGTTGAAGCCGAGCCGATCGTGGTCGAGCCAGTCCATGTTCGGCGCCCGACCCTGGTTGCGCTCGGAGTCAAGCCGCTCCTTGATCGCCGCGTCGGCGGTCGTGACGATTCCCCCCTCCCCCGTCGTCAGCTGCTTGTTGGGGTAGAAGCCGAACACGGCCTGATGGCCGCGGCCGCCGACCGGACCGCCGTCGGCATAGAAGGCGCCGAGCGCCTCGCAGGCGTCCTCGACGATCGGCAGCCCGAGCGACTCCAGCGCGACCATGTCTGCCGGGTAGCCGAACACGTGCACCGGGAGCACCGCCGTCGTCCGCTCTGTGACCGCCGCCGCGGCCGCGGCGGGATCGAGGTTCAGCGTCACCGGGTCGATGTCGGCGAACACCGGCGTCGCGCGCTCGTAGACGGCGACGTTGGCGCTCGCGACGAATGAGAACGGGGACGTGATCACCTCATCGCCGTCGGCGACGCCCGCCGCCCGCAGCGCCAGGTGCAGCCCGGTGGTGCCGCTCGAGACCGCGACCGCATGGACGGCGCCGACCCTCGCCGCGAACGCTCGCTCGAACTCGGCGGCGACGGGTCCCAGCGCCAGTCGCCCGGAGCGCAGCACCTCGAGCACGCGCTCGCACTCCTCGGCGCCGATCACGGGCCGCGCCAGCGGAATCGGCTGCACCGAGGTCTCGGTCACGCGTGCCTCGATCACGGGCGCCGCGCGGCCTCGCTCACGCGCGCCGGCGCGTCGCGGCGGGTCAGCTGCATCCCGTACTCGAGCGAATCCACGAGCGCCTCCCAGGAGGACTCGATCACGTTCTCCGAGACGCCGATCGAGCCCCACACGTGCTCGCCGTCGGAGGCGTCGAGCAGCACTCGCGTGACCGCGTCGGTGCCCTTGGTCTCGTCGAGGATCCGGACCTTGAAGTTGACGAGCTCGATCTCCGCCAGCTCCGGATGGATCTCGACGAGCGCCTCGCGCAGCGCCCGATCCAGGGCGTGCACGGGGCCGTTGCCCTCGGCTGTGCGGACGTAGCGCTCGCCGCCGACCCACAGCTTGATCGTCGCCTCGGTCTCGACGCGGCCGTCGGCGCGCTTCTCGACGATCGCGCGCCAGGCCTCCAGCCGGAACAGCGGCTCGTAGGTGCCGGTCTCGCGCCGCAGCAGCAGCTCGAAGGAGCCGTCGGCCGCCTCGTAGTGATAGCCGCGATGCTCGAGGTCCTTGACTCGCTCGACGATCCGCGCGGCCGACTCGTCGTCGAGATCGATGCCCGCGTCGGCGGCGCGCGCCTGTACCGTGCCCTTGCCCGACAGCTCGGAGATCAGCAGCTCACGGCGGTTGCCGACGAGGTCGGGCTCGATGTGTTCGAACGTCCGCGGGTCGGCGTTGACGCCGGCGACGTGCATGCCGCCCTTGTGCGCGAACGCGTTGCGCCCGACGTATGGCAGGTCGGGATCGGGGGTGACGTTGAGCAGCTCGGCGAGGTAGTGCGACGCCGGCGTCAGCGCCCGCAGCTGCTCGTCGGTCACGCATTCGTGGCCGAGCTTGAGCTGCAGGTTGGGGATGATCGTGATCAGGTTCGCGTTGCCGCAGCGCTCGCCGTAGCCGTTGACGGTGCCCTGCACGTGCGTGGCGCCGCTGCGCACCGCCTCGAGCGCGTTGGCGACGCCGCAGCCGGCGTCGTCGTGGGTGTGGATCCCGACTTGTACCGACCCCGCCGATCCGAGCGCGGCGACGACCTCGGCCATCGTGTCGCCGAGCGCGTGCGGCAGCGTGCCGCCGTTGGTGTCACAGCAGACGACGGTCTCGGCGCCCGCGTCGGCGGCCGCGCGCAGGCACGCCAACGCATACGCGGGATCGTCGGCGTACCCGTCGAAGAAGTGCTCGGCGTCGTAGATCACGCGCTTGCCCTCGGAGACGAGGAACGCGATCGAGTCGGCGATCATCCGCAGGTTCTCGCCGCGATCGACCTTGACGACCTTATCCAGATGCAGGGCCCAGGTCTTGCCGACGAGCGTGCACACGGGCGCGAAGCAGTCGGCAATCACGCGGAGCGCCGGGTCGCGGTCGGCGCGCAGACCGCGGCGCCGGGTCATCCCGAACGCCGCGATCTCCGCGTGCGTAAACGTCTCGGCCGCCAGCAACGCGAACAGCTCGGATTCCTTCGGGTTCGAGCTCGGGAAGCCGGCCTCGATCAGGTCGATCCCGAGCTCGTCGAGACGATGCGCGACCCGCACCTTCTCCTGCGCCGACAGCGACATCCCCTCCCCCTGCATCCCATCGCGCAGGGTGGTGTCGTACAGCTCGATCCTGGTCATCGCGTGTTCAGCCCGCGGCGGCGGTTCTCGACGGCATCTGGACGATGTCCAGCCACTCGCGGTACTGCGGCGCGCGCCCGTGCAACGCGTCGACGAACACCGTCTGAATCGCACCGGTCACCGGGCCGCGCTCGCCGGCGCCGATCGTGTGGTCGTCGAGCTCGCGGACCGGCACCAGCTCGGCGGCGGTCCCGGACAGGAACACCTCATCGGCCAGGTACAGCTCGGCCCGGGCGATGTTGCGCTCGACCACCTCGTAGCCGAGGTCGCGCGCGATCGTGATGATCGACTTGCGGTTGATCCCGTCGAGGATCCCGGCCGTCTGCGGCGGCGTGTAGATGACCTCGTCGCGGACCATGAACACGTTCTCGCCGGTGCCCTCGGACACGAAGCCCTGCGCGTCGAGCAGGATCGCCTCCTCGTAGCCGGCCTTCGTCGCCTCCACCTTGGCGAGCACGCTGTTGAGGTACTGGCCTGACGCCTTCGCGTGCGGGATCAGCGAGTCCGACGAGATCCGCCGCCAGCTGGAGACCTTGGCGCGGATCCCGCGCAGCGCCGACTGGTCGCCGAGATAGGCGCCCCATGGCCAGATCGCGATCGACACCGAGACGTCGCAATCGAGCGGGTTGAGCCCCATCTGCCCGTAGCCGCGGTAGACGATCGGCCGGATGTAGCACTCGCCGAGGCCGTTGGCGGCGATCAGCTCGTGCGTCGCCGCGCGCAGCTGGTCGAGCGTGTACGGGACCGGCATGTAATACAGCTCGGCGGAGGCCAGCAGCCGCTTGAGATGGTCGCGGTGGCGAAAGATCGCGGGGCCGTCGTCGGTCGGGTAGCAGCGCTCGCCTTCGAACACGCCGGTGCCGTAGTGCAGGCCGTGTGTCAGTACGTGAACCTTGGCGTCCTCCCAGGCAACGAGCTCTCCGTTGTGCCAGATGAGGTCGACTTGTTGCACGACTGCTCCTTTGGTGTTTTGTGAAGCGACGGCTTGCGCCGTCGCCGTGTTTCACAGCTGCTGCAGGACCGCGCGGGTGGCTTCGGCGGTCGTCGCCTCCCCACCCAGATCACGCGTTCGCAGCCCATCGGCCAGCGCGCGATCGACCGCCGATTCTATCGCCGCGGCCTCATCTTCCAGGCCGAAGCCGTGGCGCAGCATCAGCGCCGCCGAGAGCACCATCGCAAGCGGGTTGGCGATCCCCGCGCCGGCGATATCGGGCGCCGAGCCGTGCACCGGCTCGAACACGCCGGGGCTCGGCGTCGTCCCGGCCGCGCCGAGCGACGCGCTCGGCAGCAGCCCGATCGAGCCGGTCAGCATCGCCGCCTCGTCGGAGAGGATGTCGCCGAACATGTTCTCGGTGACGATCACCTCGAAGTGGCGCGGCGAGGACACGAGCATCATCGCCGCGTTGTCGACGAGCACGTGCTCGAGCTCGACGTTGGGGAACTCCTTTGAATGCAGCTCGCGCACGACCTCGCGCCACAGACGGCTGGTCTCGAGCACGTTGGCCTTGTCGACGCTCGTCACCCGCGACCGGGCGGCGCCGAACGCGACCCGTGCGATCCGCTCGATCTCCGCGCGCGTGTAACGAGATAGATCGGAGGCCTCGTCGTCTGTGCGGGTCTTCTCACCGAAGTAGATCCCGCCCGTCAGTTCGCGCACGACCAGCAGGTTGGTGCGCTCGATGATCTCGCGCCGCAGCGGGCTGGCGTCATACAGCGCCGGCAGCGGCCGCACCGGGCGCAGGTTGGCAAACAGGCCGAGACCCTGGCGCAAGCCCAGCAGCCCCTGCTCGGGCCGTGGCCTGGACGAATCGGTGGTGTCCCACTTGGGGCCGCCGACCGCGGCCAGCAGGACGGCGTCCGCCGCGCGGCACGCGGCGAGCGTCTCATCGGTCAGCGCGGTGCCGTGGGCATCGATCGAGGCGCCACCGAACGGGTGCTCCTCATATGAGCAGTCGGCGCCGACTGCGTCGAGGACCGCGATCGCTGCCGGCAGGATCTCGGGGCCGATCCCGTCGCCGGGGAGCGTGACGATGCGCTTGCTCATCGCGGCGGCAACCTAGCGGATCGACGTCGGGCGCGTCGGCGACGACGGGCGGTTGGGCAGGCGCCGTCCATGGGTAGGCTGCGGCGGATGAAAAAGACAATGCTCCTCATTTCGGCCATGCTCGCCACGCTGCTGGCGGGCGGCGCCGTCGCCGCCGCGCGCTCGCTCGGGCCCGTCGCTCACAGCGCCCGCGTCGGCTCCAAGATCGTGCTGTTCAAGTCGGTCGGCGGCATCAAGATCGGGATGACGCCCAAGCAGGTCAAGCGCAAACTCGGCAAGCCGTCGCACACGATCCGGGTGGGCGGGAAGATCGCCGAGCTCGAGTACCGACATGGCTTCGACCCGATCATCAACGTCGAGTTCAACACGATCCTCAGAGGCGATCCCGCCAACGGCGTGTTCGGTTACGCCAAGCACATGCACACCTCCGAGGGCATCCATCCCGGCAGCACCGTCAAGGCGCTCAAGCGCGCCTACCGCCATCACGGTCTCAAGCACACGGGCATCGGCTCGTACACGATCTACAAGGGCCATCCGGGCGCGCCCGGTGAGCGAGAGACGGATTTCGGCTCGACCGACGGCAAGATCGTCGACATCGGCATCCAGGGCGTGTTCAAGGACGAGTGACCGTCATCGACGCGTGGCGGTCATGTTGAGCCGCACGTAGTCGAGCACGACCGGTTCCCGGTAGCGCGCCAGCAGGCCGTCGACGAACGCGTCGCGGCGCTCGGCGGGGATCCGGTCCAGGTGCCTGATCAGGCACACCGAGGCGACGAACGTGCGCCCGTCGTCCTCGGGCAGCGCCGTCGGCCGCGGCTCGAGCCAGGTATGGATCTCGGCAAAGCCGGCGCGCTGCAGCCGCTCGGCGGTCTCCTCGGCGCCGGCGTAGTTCCACACGCCCTCCCAGTCGGCGAAATACGGCGCCCACTGCGGCTCTGACGCGATCTCCTCGGCGAGCGTGCGCAGCCGGTCGATGTTGCCCTTGCCACCGCACTGGGCGACGAGCCGGCCGCCCGGCTTCATGTTGCGCGCCAGCGCCGCGAACAGCGCGTCGTGGTCGGGTATCCAGTGAAAGGTCGCGTTGGAGAAGACGACGTCGACGGGTTCGGGCAGCGCCAGCTCGACGAGGTCCTGGCAGAGGACCGTCGCGCGATCGCCGAGGGCCTCGCGCGTGTGC
>DASUHF010000007.1:0-29348 GCA_036273655.1 Solirubrobacteraceae bacterium
CTATCCTGGCCAGTACGGCATAACCCTGCAGACAGAGGAGTGCACCGACATGAGCACGACCGAAGTCACGAACGTCAATCCCATCCTGCGCAAGCTCGTGGAGGCGGGCACCAGCCCGTGGCTTGACCTACTGCGGCGTTCGCTCGTGCACGACGGTGAGCTCGCCCGGCTCGTGGCCGAGGACTCGCTGCGCGGCGTGACGTCCAATCCGTCGATCTTCGAGAAGGCGATCCTCGAGTCAGACGACTACGACGAGCAGCTGCACGAGCTGTTCGACGCCGGTCAGACCGACGCCCAGGCGATCTACGAGGAGCTCGCGATCGCGGATGTGCAGAGCGCCTGCGACGTGCTGCGCCAGACCTACGAAGACAACAACCACCAGGACGGGTTCGTGTCCCTGGAGGTCGCGGCCGACCTCGCGCACGATCCGGCCGGCACGCTCGACGCCGTCAAGGACTTCTGGCGCCGGGTCAACCGTCCCAACCTGATGATCAAGATCCCCGGCACGACGGAGGGGGTCGGTCCGATCGAGGAGGCGATCTACGAGGGGATCAACGTCAACATCACCCTGCTGTTCGCGGTCGACGCCTACGAGCGGGTCGCCGAGGCTTATCTGAAGGGTCTCGAGCGCCGGCTCGCCGAGGAGAAGTCACTGGACATCGCGTCGGTCGCGAGCTTCTTCGTCTCGCGGATCGACACCGCCGTCGACAAGCGCCTGGAAGGCACCGGCCACGACGAGCTGCTGGGCACCGCGGCGATCGCCAACGCCCGCAACGCATACCGCAGCTTCGCGCGGATCTTCGGCACCGGCAATCCGCGCTGGGACGCACTGCACCATGCGGGCGCGCATCCGCAGCGGCCGCTGTGGGCGTCCACCGGCGTCAAGAACCCCGACTACAAGGACACCCGCTACGTCGACGAGCTCGTCGCGCCGCACACGGTCAACACGATGCCGCTGGCGACGCTCGAAGCGGTTGGCGACCACGGCACCGTGTCGGGGCCGACGGCGACCCACAACCCCGACGAGACGCTGCAGGCGCTCGAGCGCGCCGGCATCGATCTGGATGAGGTCACCGACGAGTTGCTGGACGCGGGCGTCAAGCAGTTCGAGGATGCGATGACCGCGCTGCTGGACGGGATCGAGGAGCGCCGCTCGCGGTACGAGGCCAAGGATTGACCGCAACCGTGCCGGCCGGCCTCGCCGGCCTCGAGAATCCGCTCACCGAAGGGCTCGAGCGGCTTCCGGTCCACCCGACGTCGCTGGTGATCTTCGGTGCCACCGGCGACCTCGCTCACCGCAAGCTGCTGCCGGCGCTGTACAACCTCGCGCACGAGGGGCAATTGCCCGAGCGCTTCGAGATGGTCGGCGTCGGGCGCCGTGACTCCGAGCACGAGCAGTTTCGCGACACGCTGACCGAGTCGGTCAGGCGCTACTCGCGCCGGCGCCCCGACGAGCAGGTGCTGTGCGGCCTGATCGAGGACAGCCGCTACGTGCAGGGCTCGTTCGAGGACGACCTGGTGTACACCGAGCTCGCGCGCACGTTGGCGGAGTTCGACGAGCAGGCGGGGCGGACGCTGAACCGCGTGTTCTACCTGTCGACCGCGCCCGAGTTCTTCCCGCTGATCGCGGCCAAGCTCGGCGCGGCCGGCCTCAACTGCATCGACGGGGCCGACACGCGGATCGTGATCGAGAAGCCGTTCGGGTACGACCTCGAGTCCGCGCGCCGGCTCAACGCGCAGGTGCTGGAGGTGTTCGAGGAGTCGCAGGTCTACCGGATCGACCACTACCTCGGCAAGGAGACCGTCCAGAACCTGATGGCGCTGCGGTTCGCCAACGCGCTGTTCGAGCCCGTCTGGAACCGCAACTACATCGACCACGTCCAGATCGTCGCCGCCGAGGACATCGGGATCGGCAGCCGCGCCGGCTACTACGACGGGGCCGGGGCGCTGCGCGATCTCGTCCAGAACCACATGCTGCAGCTGCTCGCGCTGCTGGCGATGGAGCCGCCGACGGCATTCAACGCCGAGAAGCTTCGCGACGAGAAGCTCAAGGTGCTGGAGGCGATCGTTCCCCCGACCCCCGCCGAGGTGCCGCAGATGGCGGTCCGCGGCCAATACGGGCCGGGCGTCGTCGGCGGCGAGCGGGTGCCGGGTTACCTGCAGGAGAACGGCGTGCCGCCGGACTCGCGGACCGAGACGTATGCGGCGCTGCGCTTGCATGTCTCCAACTGGCGCTGGGCAGGGGTGCCGTTCTATCTGCGGACCGGCAAGCGCCTGGCGCGCAAGCTGACCGAGATCGCCGTGATCCTCAAGCCGGTCCCGCACGTCGCCTTCCAAGGTCACGGCTCCGTCGGGATCCAGGCCAACCAGATCGTGTTCACACTGCAGCCCGACGAGGGGGTGGCGGTCTCGATCGGCGCCAAGCTCCCGGGCACGCGCATGCAGATCCGTCCGGTCAACATGGAGTTCCGCTACGGCACCTCGTTCTTGTCGGAGTCGCCTGAGGCCTACGAGCGCCTGATCCTCGACGCGATGCTCGGCGACGCGACGCTGTTCACCCGCAACGACGAGGTCGAGGCGCTGTGGGGAGTCGTCGATCCAATTCTCGAGGCGTGGCGCGACGATCGCAACTCGCCGATGCCGCAGTACGAGTCGGGGGGCGCCGGGCCGGCTGAGGCCGATGCGCTGATGGACGACGGGCGCATCTGGCGGCGACTGTGAGCGACGACTTCTGGTCCGAGCGGGACACCACGCCCGACGCGATCGAGGCGGCGATGCGAAGCATGCTGCGTGAGCGCCATGCCGAGAACGAGCGCCTGGCGCCGGCACGCGTGCTCAACCTCGTCGTGATCGTCGACCGCGAATGGAAGGGCGAGATCGCCAACCGGCTCGAGCGGGCGGGCCGCTACCACGGCTCGCGCACGATCCTGTGCGCGATCGAGGAGGGCCGAACCACGCTCGACGCGGTCGCGACCGTCAGCTATGACAACCCCGAGGACCGGCTCGGGGTGATGTGGGAGAAGATCGAGATCGATCTCGGGTGCGAGCACCTGCCCGGGCTGCAGACGATCATCGATCCGATCATCGTCTCCGGCCTGCCGACCGTGCTGTGGGCGCCGCATCGCCACGACGACGCGGTGCGCACGCTGCTCGGCCTGATCGACGTGATCCTGCTGGATTCCGACGACTTCCCGTCGGCGGCCGAGGCGTTCGAGCGCGTGTTCGCGGTCCGCGACCACGCGTACGTGATCGACCTCGCGTGGCTGCGTACGACGCCATGGCGTGAGCGGCTGGCGGCGAGCTTCGACCTTCCGGCGCGGCTGCGCGCGCTGGAGCACGCGTGCGAGCTCGACATCCGCCACCGGGACGGATCGAGCGCGTCGGCGCTGCTGCTCGCAGGGTGGATGGCGTCCCGCTTGGGCTGGGATCCGGAGCCGCTCTCGCTGCACACCGGCGATCGGCGCGAGGGCACCCTGGCAAACGGCGACCACGAGGTGCGGATCGTGATGCGAGAGTCCCATCAGGAGGCGCCCGGGCTGGCGGGGGTGACGATTTCCTGCCTTCCCGACCTGTCGCTCTCGCTCGAGCGGGGCTGGGGCGGGCTGGAGGCGACCGAGCGGTTCGGCGACGGTGGCGTCAAGCAGTGGAAGATCCTCGGCGCCTCGCGCGGGGAGGGCGGGATCCTCGGCGACGGGATCCGTCTCGCGCTGCTGCGCGAGCCGACCTACTGGCCGGCCCTGAACGCGGCGCGGGAGCTGTCGGAGGCATGAGTGTTTCGATCGAAGTTGTGCAGGATCCGGCGCAGGCGTGCGCGCGGCTGATGGTCGACGCCTGCCGGTCCAGCGCCCACCCGCAGATCGTGCTCGCCGGCGGCTCGACGCCGAAGGCCGCCAACGAGCGGTTCGCGGCGGCGGTGCGCGAGGAGGGAATCGACTTGTCGGGCGTGACGTTCTGGCTCGGCGACGAGCGCGCCGTGCCGCCCGACGACGATCGGTCCAACTACAAGATGATCCGCGCGTCGCTGCTCGACCCGCTTGACCGGGTGACGCCGGTGACGATGCACCGGATCGAGGGCGAGCTCGGCTACGCGGAGGCGGCCGATTGCTACGAGCGACTGCTGCGCGAAGCGGGTGCGGTGCGATTCGACCTGCTGCTGCTCGGGATCGGACCCGACGGCCACACGCTTTCCCTGTTTCCGGGAAAGCCGGCGATCAACGAGCGGTCGCGGCTGGTCGTGGGCGTGCCCGAGGCGGGCCTGGAGCCGTTCGTGCCGCGCGTCTCGTTCACGCTGAGCGCGGTCGCGCTCGCGTCGCACGCGGTGTTCCTGGCCGACGGTCAGTCGAAGGCGGATGCGCTCGCGCGGGCGTTCGGGCCCGGCGCCTCGCCCGATCCCGCGGTGCCGTCGTCGATGATCCCGACCGCGGCCGCCGACGTCACGCTGCTCGTCGACCCGGCGGCTGCGGCCGGGCTGGACGCCGGCGCCGAGACGGGTGCGTGACCAGAGTGGGCGCGGCGTTGAGGGCGAGTGCGTGACCGCCCCGTCGGGCGCGGCGGTCGAGGTCATCGGCGTCGACCTCGGCGGCACCAAGGTCGCGTTCGCCTGCTTCGACGGCCGCGAGCTGGGCGAGTCCGACATCGTCGCGACCGACACCTCCGACTCCGACGCGCTGATCGAGCAGCTGGTCGACGGCGTCGATCGCTGCCGGGGGTCGCGGTTGGACGGGGTCGGGATCGGGGTCCCGTCGATCGTCGAGTTCTCGACCGGCCGCGTCGTCTCCTCGGCCAACATCCCGCTGCGCGACGTGCCGTTGCGACAGCGACTCGGCGAGCGGCTCGGGGTGCCCGTGTTCGTCGACAACGACGCGACCGTCGCGGCGCTGGCGGAGGCGCACGACGAGCAGCTGCAGATGGTCGCCACCGACCTCGTGATGCTGACGATCGGCACCGGCATCGGCGGCGGCCTCGTGCTCGGCGGGCGGATCTACCGTGGGGCGACGGGCGGTGCCGGCGAGCTTGGCCATACGATGGTCGCCATGGACATGTCCGGGGAGGTGCCCGAGGCGGGGAAGTTCCCCCAGCGCGGGTCGCTCGAGGGGGAGGCTGCGGGCCACGCGTTCGACCGTCTCGTCAATCGGTTTGCGCGCGATCGGCGGTCGTCGGAGCTCGGTAAGCGGCTCACGGCCGGCGAGAAGCTGACCGGCGTCGAGGCGGTGCAGGCCGCCCACGACGGCGACGCCGACTCACGGCGGCTGATCGAGTTGTGGGGCGAGCGGGTGGGGATCGGAATCGCCAACGCGATCAACACGTTCGACCCCGAGGAGGTCGTGATCGGCGGCGGCGCCGCCCGTGCGGGCGAGCTGCTGCTGCAGCCCGCGCGGCGAACGGCGGCCGCGTACGTGCTGCCGGGGCTCGGCTCGGCGACCACGATCCGGACCGCGCGCCACGGTGTCCGCGCGGGCGTGCTCGGCGCGGCGCTGTTGGCCGTCCACGAGCTCGGGAGCGCCTCCGATGGCTCGCCCTCCCGTACGCGCTCCGGGGTGCGTTCGTGATCGTCGCCTGCGGCTTTGATCACGCGGGCTACGTGCTGCGCGACCGGCTGCTCAAGCAGGTCGCTGAGCTCGGCCACGAGGTGCTCGACTTCGGCACCGACCGGCCCGATCCGATCGACTACCCCGACAAGGCGCTCGAGGTCGGCCACGCGGTCGCCTCCGGCCAGGCGCAGCGCGGGATCATCGTCTGCGGCTCGGGCGCCGGTGTGTCGGTCGCGGCCGGCAAGATCCGCGGCGTCCGCGCGGCCACGATCCACGACCACTACACCGCCCACCAGGGCGTCGAGCACGACGGCGTCAACGTGCTGTGCCTCGGCGGCCGCGTGGTCGGGGTCGAGGAGATGGCGGAGATCGTCGCGGCGTTCCTGGGGGCCGAGATCTCCTACGAAGAGCGCCACGTGCGCCGCCGCGCCAAGGTCGAGGAGATCGAGCGCACGATGGGCGAGGCGACGCTGTCGGGAGCCGATGGCTGATCGCCTGTTCATCGTCCGCCACGGCGAGACCGAGTGGAGCCGGGCGGGCCGGCACACGAGCCGTACCGACCTGCCGCTGACCGAGCACGGCGTGCAGCAGGGCGAGGTCGTCCGCGGCAAGCTCGCGGACGAGCGCTTCGCGTTGGTGCTGACCAGCCCGCTTCAGCGGGCACGCGAGACCTGCCGCCTGGCCGGCTTCGGCGACGTCGCCGAACGCTGCGACGACCTGCACGAATGGGACTACGGCGACTACGAGGGCCTCACCTCGCCGCAGATCTGGGAGACCCGCCCCGACTGGGTGCTGTGGCGCGACGGCTGCCCCAATGGCGAGTCGCCTTCGCAGATCGGCATCCGTCTGGACCGCGTGTTGGAGCGGTTCGCTGCTGTCGACGGCGACGTGCTGGCGTTCGCGCACGGCCACTCGCTGCGGGTCCTGACCGCTCGCTGGCTTGGGATGGACGTCGCCGCGGGCGCGTCGTTCAAGCTCGCCGCGGCCGCGATCGGCGTGCTCGGGCACGAGCGCTCGACGCCGACGATCGACCGCTGGAGCGCCTGAGCCGGGTTTGGTCAGGGGCGGCCGGGCGGGGCGGCGGGCCGGGTCCGGGCCGGCGCCGGTGGTGGGTCGGATCGGTGAAGGGGATCGGGGACGGTGGGCAGCGTGAACCGCTCCCCACATCCGGCATTCGGACCGCGCTTTTTGGGGCACTGAAGGGGAGCGAGTCTCGGCCGTCGTGACCATTTTCGCCGAAGCCGAATCACTGCGGTCGTCCAGGCCACGGGTGACAGTTGTCATGCCCGATTTCGGCCGCGCGCCACTTACGCGCGGACGGGTTGCGGACATACGCTCGGCAACCATGAGATCCGATCCCGAAGGACCTGCGATTCACGTCCGCAACCTGAGCCGCTCCTACGGCGCCGTTCACGCCGTGCGGGGCGTCTCGTTCGACGTCATGCGCGGCGAGGTGTTCTGCCTGCTCGGCCCCAACGGCGCCGGCAAGACCACGATCGTCGAGATCCTCGAGGGGTATCGCGTGCGGTCGGGCGGCGACGTCTGCGTGCTCGGGTTCGATCCCGCGCGTGGCGAGCGCGCGATGCGCGAGCGCGTCGGCATCGTGCTGCAGCAGTGCGGGGTCCAGAACGACCTGAGCGTCACCGAGCTGCTCGAGATGTACGGCAGCTACCACCTGCACCCGCGCCCGATCGACGAGGTGCTGGAGCTGGTCGAGCTCGACGCCAAGCGCGACGAGCGCGCCGGCGAGCTGTCGGGCGGCCAGCGTCGCCGGCTGGACCTCGCGCTGGCGCTGATCGGCGACCCCGAGCTGATCTTCCTCGACGAGCCGACGACCGGCTTCGATCCCGCCGCCCGGCATGCCGCCTGGTCGACGATCCGCTCGCTGTGCGAGCTCGGCAAGACCGTGTTTTTGACAACCCATTTCATGGACGAGGCCCAGCAGCTGGCCGACCGCGTCGCGGTCATGCGCGACGGCGAGATCATTGCGCTGGGCTCGCCCGACGAGCTCGGCGGACGCGACGCGCGGCCGGCCGAGATCCGATTCGCGCTGCCGGCCGGCGTCGGGGTCGACCAGCTGCCGCTGATGCCGTACGAGCGCTGTGGCGAGGATCGCGGTCGCGTTCTGATCACGACCCGCGAGCCGGTCGTGGCACTGCAGCTGCTGACCGGCTGGGCGATCGACAACGAGCTGGCGCTCGCGCGCCTGTCGGTCAGCCAGCCGACGCTCGAGGACATCTACCTGGAGCTGACCGGCACCACCGCCGCGCAGCCCGAGCTCGAGGAGGCAATCGCGTGAGCACCCTGACGATTCCCGGCCGCAGCACCACGTTGCGACGCGATCTCGGCCTGGTCGGCCGCCAGATCCGCTACGAGCAGCGCTCCTACTGGCGCAACCGCAGTCGCGGCCTGTTCACGTTCGCGTTCCCGCTGATGTTCCTCGTGATCTTCGCGACGCTCGATCGCGGCAACCACATCTCATCGCTCGGCGGGATTCCGTACGACGACTTCCTCGTCCCGGGGATTCTCGCCTACGGCGTGATCACGACGACGTTCACGAACCTGTCGCTGACGACCGCGATCCTGCGCGACGCCGGTGTGCTCAAGCGGATGCAGGGCACGCCGCTGCCCCGCTGGGCCTATACGGCCGCGCGGATCGGCTCCACCTGCCTGGTCTCGGCGACGATCGCGGTCGTCACGATCGTGTCGGGAATCGTGCTCTGGGGTGTTCACCTGAGCGTCGACGCATTGCCGGGAATCGCGTTCACGCTCGCGCTCGGCACGGCCGCGTTCACCACGATCGGGATCGGGATGACACAGTTCATTCCCAAGGCCGAGACCGGCCCGGTGATCGTCAACCTGATCGTGCTCCCGATCTCGTTCATCTCCAACGTCTTCTACCCGATGGCCGGGATGCCGGCCGTGCTGCGAACGGTCGCCGACATCTTCCCGATCAACGCGCTCGCGCGGGCGCTTGAGTATGGCTTCGATCCCCGCCACCACGGCGCCGGCTTCGACCGGACGTACCTGTCGACGCTCGCGATCTGGACGGCGATCGGCGCGTTGCTGATGATCCGCTTCCTGCGCCGGCCGCAGGGGGAGCAAGTGTGATCGATCGAACAAGCGGTCCCGCGCGGGAGCGGCGCGGGCCACCGGGCGTGCCGGCGCCCGTGTTGATGGCGATCTGGACCGCGTTCCTGATCATCCCGATCGTCAACGCGGTGACGCGCAGCGGGCAGACGACGGCGGCCCACTGGCTGGTCGTCGCGGCCGCGGTGGCCTTCTCGGGTACCTACCTCGGCTGGGGGATACTCGGCTGGGAGGCCGGCGGCCGGGCTGCGGCGATCGGCATCTCCGCGATGCAGGTCCCGATCGCGATCGCGTTGACGGTGTTCGACCAGAGCGGCTGGGGCTATCTGTTCTGCTACTCGGCCGCGTGCCTCGCGGTGACGATGCCGACGCGGCTGCGGTTCCCGGCGGTGCTCGCCTGCGCCGCGATCTGCTTCGGATCGGTGGCGGCCGGCGACGGGGATGTGACCACCGGGCTCAGCCTTGCGTTGAGCACGGCCGGGGTCGGGGCGCTGATGACGATGATCCGCACCCTGCACGACCGCAACGGAGAGCTGCGCGAAGCCCGCGCCGCACTTGCGAACGTCGCGGTCGCCGCCGAGCGCGAGCGGTTCGCGCGCGACCTGCACGACCTGCTCGGACATTCGCTGTCGGTGATCGCGATCAAGGCTGAGCTGGCGGGACGGCTTTTGCCCACCTCGCCCGACCGGGCGGCGAGCGAGGTCGCGGATCTGGAGACGGTCGCGCGACAGGCGCTGGGCGAGGTCCGCGACGCCGTCTCCGGCTATCGGCAGCCGACGCTCGCCGGCGAACTCGAGGGCGCGCGCGTGGCGCTGACGGCAGCCGGGATCGAGGCCTCGTTCGCCGGCGACCCGGTGTCCCTGGAGCCCGCGGTCGAGGCGGTGCTGGCATGGACGGTGCGAGAGGGCGCCACCAACGTGATCCGCCACAGCCGCGCCACCCGCTGCTCGGTCATCGTGCGCTCCGGTGTCGACGATGCCGGCGTCGAGGTCGTCGACGACGGGGTCGGTGACGGCGTGGAGCTGCGCGCTGATGCCGGCTTGCACGATGGCGATGGCGAGGTCGCAGTGGCACGCGCCGTCGCCGCCAACGGCTCCGGCATCGGTAACGGGCTTGCGGGGCTGCGCGAGCGCGCCGCGAGCCTGCGCGGGCGGATCGAGGCCGGTGCTGCCCCGGGCGGCGGCTACCGGCTCGCGGTCTCGGTGCCCGTCGGCACCGCCGTGGGCGGCGGGGACCAGCGATGACGCGGGTGCTGATCGCCGAGGACCAGGGCATGGTCCGCGGCGCGCTCGCGACGCTGCTCGGGCTCGAGGACGACCTCGAGGTCGTCGCCCAGGTCGGCCGCGGCGACGAGGTGCTGGCGGCCGCCCGCTCGGCGGCACCCGACATCGCGCTGCTCGACATCGAGATGCCGGGGATGACGGGGCTGGAGGCGCTCGAGCAGCTGGCGGCGGAGCTGCCGTCGATCAAGATCCTGATCCTGACGACGTTCGGGCGCCCCGGCTACCTGCGCCGCGCGATGGAGGGCGGCGCCTCCGGCTTCGTGCTCAAGGACGCGCCCGCCTCGGAGCTCGCCTCCGCGATCCGCCGGGCGCTGGCGGGCGAGCGGATCGTCGACCCCGGGCTGGCGGCGGCGGCGTTGTCGCAGGGCGAATCGCCGCTGACCCCGCGAGAGCACGAGGTGCTGGCCGCCAGCCGGGAGCACTCGACCGTCGCCGAGCTCGCGGGCGCGCTGTACCTGTCGCACGGCACCGTCCGCAACCACCTCTCATCGGTGATGCAGAAGCTCGACGCCCGCAACCGCGCGGAGGCGATCCGCGTCGCCGAGGAGCGCGGCTGGCTCTAGCCCGTCCGGCTGGGCATGAAAGTGGCGATCGGCGTCACTTTGATGCCCAGCTCCAGTGCGGCTGAGAGGATTCGAACCTCCACGGGCGCGAGCCCACACGGACCTGAACCGTGCGTGTATACCAGTTTCACCACAGCCGCTGGCGGCCATGCAAGTTAGCAACTCGCCTGCCGCGCGGGGCGAGCTGGCGCGCGGCGACTGCGCCACTCAGCGATCGCCGGTGTGCTTCTCGTCGTGGCCGCCGAACTGCTTGCGCATCGCCGACAGCAGCTTGTCGCCGTAGACCGCCTCGCCGCGGGAGCCGAAGCGCGCGAACAGCGAGGCCGCGAGCACGTTGGCGGGGACGCCCTCGTCGATCGCCGCCAGCACCGTCCAGCGGCCCTCGCCCGAGTCCGACACGCGGCCCTCGAACTCCTCGAGGTTCGGCGACTTGTAGAGCGCCTCCGCGGTCAGGTCCAGCAGCCACGAGGCGATCACCGAGCCGCGGCGCCAGACCTCGGCGACCTGGGGGATGTCGAACTCGTAGGAGTAGTACTCGCGGGCGTTGTCGATCGGGGCGGTCTCGGCGTCCCGCTCGGTCATCTTCGTGCCGATGTTGGCGTGGTGCAGGATGTTCATGCCCTCGGCGTAGGCGGCCATGATCCCGTACTCGATCCCGTTGTGCACCATCTTCACGAAGTGACCGGCACCGGCCGGGCCGCAGTGCAGGTAGCCGAGTTCGGCCGGGGCCGGATCGCCCTCGCGGCCGGGCGTCCGCTCGGCCTCGCCGAGGCCGGGCGCAAGCGCGCGGAAGACCGGATCGAGGCGACCGACCGCGGTGTCGTCGCCGCCGATCATCAGGCAGTAGCCGCGCTCGAGGCCGAACACGCCGCCACTGGTGCCGACGTCAACGTAGTGCAGGCCGCGCTCCTTGAGCGACTTGGCGCGGCGCAGATCGTCGTGGTAGTAGCTGTTGCCGCCGTCGATGATCGTGTCGTCGGCCTGCGCCTGCGCGGCGAGCTTCTCGACCGTCTCGTCGGTGAACGCCGCGGGCACCATCACCCAGATCGACCGTGGCGGCTCAAGCTTTGCGATCAGCTCCTCGATCGTCTTGGCGCCGGTGGCGCCCTCGCCGGCGAGCTCGTCGACGGTGTCCGGGTTGACGTCGTAGACGACGAGATCGTGCCCCGCGCGCATCAGGCGGCGCACCATGTTGGCGCCCATCCGGCCGAGTCCAACCATTCCGAGCTGCAACGAAATCAGCCTCCTGGGTTGTCGCTCCGAGCTCGTGCAAGGGCGCTCGTCGCGGTTGAGTCCGGGCAGTCGCAGCTTAGTGGTTGCGACGCCGGGCACCACTCGCAGGCGCCGTGACCCGATCGTGCATTCAGCCATACGTCGAGCGCGGTGAACCGCACCGTTCGCATGGCAGGAGTCGCGTCGCCGGCACCGAACGCAGCAATCGCGATGAGTGCGTCCAACGAAGCCGGATCGAGCTCGGCGATGGCCGTGCAGCGCCGCTTCGACTTGGTCCTGCGCGGCTATGACCCCGCCGAGGTCGACGCTCATCTGGAGCGCGTCAGCGAGTGGTTCTCGCAGAGCCGCGCGGGCCGGCTCGCGCGCGAGCAGGAACGCCGCTTCAAACTCCGGGAGGAGCAGGTCTCCGCCCGCGAGCGCGAGGCCGAGGAGCTGCTCGCGGGCGCCCGGATCGAGGAGCAGGCGACGCTCGAGGGCGCACGTCTGCGCGCCGAGTCGCAGCTGCGCGAAGCCGAGCGGGTCCGCGCCGAGGCCGAGGCCGAGCGCGAGCGCATCCTCGACGAGGCGCGGCTGCAGGCGGCGGCGTCCGAGATCACGACGGCGGCTCACGAGCGCGCCCGAGAGCTCGAGGCCGACGCCGAGCGACTGCTGCAGGAGGCGCGCGCCGAGGCCGAGCGGGTGGTGCAGGAGGCGCGCGCCGAGGTCGAGCGGATCGTCGCCTCGGCGCGGGCCGACGGGGAGCAGATCGCCGCCGACGCGGCCGGTCAGCGCGAGCAACAGCTCGAGGCGACGCGATTGGCGGCCGAGCAGCTGATGGCGGCCGCGCGCGCCCAGGCGGCCGACGAGAAGCGGGAGCTGCGGGCAGCGGCCGAGCGTGAGGTCCGCGAGTACGTCGAGCGCCGCCAGCGCGAGATCGACCGGCTCGTACACCAAGCTAGGCGTCGCCGCTAAGCCTGGAGCCACCGATACTGGCCGACCGCAGGATCTCTGGATCCAGGCTAAGCTGAAGCGGCCCGGGCCGGAGGCAGCCACCGGCCCAGGTCCAACCTCTTCCCGCCGCTATCGTCTAGGGGACTAGGACGCCGCCCTCTCACGGCGGAAACCCGGGTTCGAATCCCGGTAGCGGTACCTGCGATCTGCCTGCGGCTCCTGGGCTTGGGGGACGCTGCGGATTGCACGCGAACGTGATCCGCCCGGTCTCGCTCACGCCGGCTAGCCTTTCGCGATCGTGGCGCCGCAGACCTGGACCGTCAGCGACCCGCCGGTGGCCACGGTGCTGAAGTGGTGGGACGCCAACGCGCGGCCGCTGCCGTGGCGTGGGACGCGGGACGTGTACGGCGTCTGGGTCTCGGAGGTGATGTCGACGCAGACGCAGGTGGAGCGGGTCGCGCCGGCGTGGTCGGCATGGATGCGCCGCTGGCCGGCGGTGCAGGCGCTGGCGGCGGCGCCGCTGGCCGACGTGCTGGGGCAGTGGCAGGGGCTCGGTTATCCGCGGCGGGCGCGTGACATGCACCGGTCCGCGCGGATCGTCGCCGATGCCGGCTGGCCGCACGATCTGACCGAGCTACCGGGTGTCGGCGCCTACATCGCCGCCGCGGTCCGCTGCTTCGCGCTCGAGCAGCCGGTGCTGCCGGTCGACGTCAACGTCCGGCGCGTGCTGCGTCGCCGTTTCGGCGACGGCGTGGTCGATACCGTCGGCGATCCATGGCGGGCGGGCCAGGCGCTGATGGAGTTCGGCCAGCGAGTCTGCACGACGCGGCCGCGGTGCACCGAGTGCCCGGTGCGCGTCGGCTGCGCCGGCACCGCCGCCGATCCGGAACCCGCGGCGGGGCGCCGGCAACGGCCGTTTGCCGGCAGCCTGCGCCAGCGGCGCGGGCAGTTGCTGCGGCGCGTGCTCGAGAACGGCGCGGTAGCCGCCGATGGGCTCGTGGTCGATGGGCTCGTGGTCGAGGGGCTCGACGGCCACGGTCTCGCCACCGGCGGGCTCTCCGCCGATGGGCTTGACGCCGAGGCGGCGACCAGCTTGGTCAGGGACGGGCTCGTGGTCCTGGCGGACGGACGGCTGCTGGCACCGCGCTGATCCGAACCGCATCGCGCGGTGTGACACCGGGGGTGGTTGCGATTTCTCACACCCCCGTTGGCTCTCGAGATCAGGCGCTCGTGTGCCCGCAACCGATCGGCGTATGGTTGGCCTGGAGCCACCGCGGGTGCGAACGCTGCTGAACATCATCTGGCTGGTGCTGTCGGGCTTCTGGTTGGCGCTCGGATACGCGTTGGCGGGCCTGATCATGTGCATCCTGATCATCACGATCCCGTTCGGGATCCAGGCGTTCAAGCTCGCGGGCTATGTGCTGTGGCCGTTCGGGCGCACCGTCGTGAAGCGGCCCGGTGCCGGCGCGGGGTCGACGATCGGGAACGTGATCTGGTTCGTGCTCGCGGGCTGGTGGCTCGCCGTCGAGCACCTGATCACGGCGGTGGCGCTGGCGGTCACGATCATCGGGATCCCATTTGCGATCGCCAACGTCAAGCTGGTCGCGGCGGCGGTGGCGCCGTTCGGGCGCGAGATCGTCCCGACCCACCAGCTTGGCGACATGCACGCGAACGCGATCGACTACGACCGGTAATCCGTGGCCGTTCGGGCCGCGGGTTGGGATCTGGCTTACACCTGCCGAAACAAATCCCCAAGGGGATGACCGACCGCTGCGGCGAGCCGCGAAACGGTGGCAACGAAGCGAGCGGGCGGGGCGGGCGCCTGGGCGCATGAGTAACTCGCCAATCTCGGCGCTCGGCCGGTGAGATGACAGATCGTGGCGGGCGAGAGTGGGTTGGATCGCCAATCCGGTCCGCGCGGACGTGATTTGGCGAAATGCTCACGCCCGGCCGGCTGGTTGCGGCGGCCACCGTGTCGTCCGCGTCCGCGCCGCGGTCAGCGCCCCTCCCGAGGCTGTCCATATCGTTGCGGCGATGTCGCATCCTCCGTTTCCGCCATACCAGCTGGCAAGCCGCGTGTGCACGCTCGAGCGCGAATCGGACTACCGCGAGGTCTACGACCGCCGCGGCGCCGAGGCGCGGGCCGCGATCGTGTCGCTGCTCGGGGACGAGTGGTCGTTTGACGGCAAGCGCGTGCTCGACTTCGGCTGCGGCGCCGGTCGCACGCTGCGCCACTTCCTCGGCGAGGCGGCGGACGGCGCGGAGATCTGGGGCGTGGACATCGACGAGCCCAGCATCGACTGGGTGTCTCGCAACCTCTGTCCGCCGCTGCACGCGAGCCGCTCCGACTCAGAGCCGCCGTTGCCGTTCGCCGACGGCCACTTCGACCTGATCTGGGCGCTGTCGGTGTTCACACATCTGCTGTCGCCGATGCGGTGGCTGGCCGAGTTGCACCGTGTGCTCGCTTCCGGCGGGTTGCTGATCGTCTCCTACATGGGCCGCTACAACGGCGAGGCGTTCACGCACGAGCCCTGGGACGAGGACCGCACCGGTCTCGTGATCCTCCGCCGCCAACAGGGGTGGGAGTACGGCGGCCCGATGGTGCTGATGTCGGACTGGTGGTTCGACGAGCACTGGGGTCGAGCATTTGTGCCAGTGCGTCGCGAACCGGTGCACGGGCAGACCTGGGCGCTGCTGCGCCGGCGCGACGCCGAGGTCACCGAGGCACGGCTGCAAGCGCCGTCCGACGATCCGCGCGAGCTCGCCGCGCTCGCGCACGCGTTGGAGCTGGTGCAGGCCGACCACGAGCGGACCGTGGCCGAGCTGCGCGCCCACTACGAGCGCTCGCGGAGCTGGAAGGTCACGCGGCCGCTGCGCGCGGCCGCCGCATCGATGCGGCACCGCCGAGCTCGGTGACGACGCCCGCGGCTTCGCGGGAGGCGGAGAGGCGGGTGCCCGGATCGCCCGGATCGCCGTACTGCGGCCGCGCCGGCGGCCGGGCGCGACACGGTAGCTGCCGCGCGGGGTCGACGGAGAAACGACGGCGGCGAAAAGGGCGGGCGGAGCGACCTTAGATTTCCGCCAAATCGGCGCGCCGCGAGCCCGGTTGGTGATGGTGCACGGCCATGTCCCCGCGGCTCGCCAACCTTGCCGACAGTCACCGTCGTTGGCGATTGTTCACGATCCGTAGCCGGTGGCGCGGCGTCGGCCGACCCCTCTCGGTGATGCCGTTTGCCGGCGACAGCGGCCTCGCCGTCGCCCGCGTTGAGGCGCGGGGCGGGTGCCGCTCAGGCGCACGCGCCGAGGCGGATCCAGCGGCCCGACCGGAAGCGGCGCCCGACCGTGATCAGGCGCACGAGCATCAGCACGTTGAAGACAGCCCACACGCCGACCACGCCCCAGTGCAGTGCCAGCGCGAGCAGCGCGAGGCCCACGTACACCGCGCTCGACAGCAGCATGCTCCACGCCAGGTAGCTCGTCTCCCCGGCGCCGAGCAGGATCCCGTCGAGCGCGAACACGGCCGCGCCGAACGGCTGCATCAGCGCCAGCATCGGCCACAGCGCCCGCGCGCGATCGATCACCTGCGCGTCGGACGTGAACGCCTCGGGGATCACGCCGCGCAGCGCCATCAGCCCGATCGCGATCGCGATCCCGCCCGCGACCGACAGCTCGATCATCCGCACCGCCGATGCGCGCGCAGCCTCGCCGTCGCCGGCGCCGAGGCTGCGGCCGACGATCACCTGGCCGGCGATCGCGATCGCATCAAGCACGAGCGCCAGCAGGTTGAACATCTGCATGCCGATTTGATGGGCCGCCAGCGACGCGGAGCCGACACGCGCGAGCACGGCGCTGGCGACGAGGAACGCGCCATACAGCGACGCCGTCCGCACCACCAGCGCGCCCCCCATCCGCAGCAGCGGCCGCATCAGCGACCAACGCGGACGGCGCCCGAAGATCCCGGTCGGTGCGCTCAGCAGCGTCACCGTGAAGACAGCCGCCATCCCCACCTGGGCGATGACCGTGCCCCATGCAGAGCCGGCGAGGCCCCACCGGAACACGTACACGAACAGCAGCTCGAGCGCGACGTTGACGACGTTGGCGACGACGATCACGACCAGCGGGCCACGAAGCTGGCCGAGGCCGCGCTGATACCCCTGACCGGCCATCGCGATCAACGCACACGGCAGCCCGATGCAGCCGATGCGCAAGAACATCGTCGCCTCGGAGGCGATCCGGCCCGAGCCGCCGAGCACCGCGATCTCGACCGGCGCCAGCGCCGCGGCCGCGGCGGCGGCCGGGATCCCGATCATCAGCGCCACCCACAGCGCCTGCGGTCCGACCGCGCCGGCCCGCTCGCGCTCGCCGGCGCCGTGCAGCCGGGCGACCTGTGCGGTCACGCCATAGACGAGGAAGTTGCAGAACGTCGCGAGCCCGTCGAGCAGCGTGCTCGCGAGCGCCAGCGCCGCCAGCTGCGGCGTGCCGAGGTGGCCGACGATCGCGGTGTCGGCGAGCAGGTACAACGGCTCGGCCGCGAGCGCGCCGAGCGCGGGCAGCGCCAGCGTGAAGATCTCTCGGTCCAGCGGCGACGGGCGCAGCGCCCGCCGCGACCGCTGCATGAACCGGCCGGCGGTCCTAGTCGGCACGAGCTACCGGCAGGTCGGCGCGGCGGCGATCATGCGTCACGGTCGTGCGCAGGCATCCGCTCACGTTCGCTCGCGGCGTCGCCGGCGGTCACGCTCGCGCGTGTGCTCGGCGACGCGTCACCCGGGCGCGGAAGGCCGATCAGCGTGTGGCGCAGGCCGAAGAACGCGATCGTGCCGAGCACGGTCGGGACGCCGAGCTGGAACGCCCGATAGGCAAGCGTCGCCGCCGTCGCTGTCGACAACGGTGCGCCGTACAGGACCAAGGCGCCGATCAGGCCACCGTCGGTTCCGCCGATGCCACCGGGCAGCGGGATCAGGCCGCCGAGCTGGCCGATCACGTATGCGAACACGAGTGGGCCGATCGGAGCGCCCGCGCCGAACGCGGCGAACGCCACGCACAGCGCCGCGATGTCGAACGCCAGGTACCCGCACGCGCCCAGGATCGCCTGCCAGCGCCGCTCCTGCAGCAGCACGCCGACGTCGCGGATGCCCTTCTCCAGCGAGATGGCCGCGAGCCGCAGCTTCCCGGCCCAGCCGCCGCGGCGCTCACCGGCGGCGCCGTAGCGGTGCAGGAGCCGGGGCAGGGCGACGATGGCGGCCACGGTCGCCCACGACAGCACGCCGAACAGGATCGTCGGAGCGGTCGGGATCGTGCCGTTGAAGACGCCGGTCAGCATCACCGGCGCCAGCACCATGACGCATACGAAGTTCGGCAGGCTCGTCAGCACGAAGAAGCAGACGCTGCGCCGCGCGATCGTCTCGGTCGGCATCCCCTCCTGATGCAGCGCCCAAGCGCCGAGCGCGAGGCCGCCGGCTCCGCCGGTCGGCACGAGCCGGTCGGTCGCCTGCTCGGCCATCGCGAGCTGATAGCTGAAGCGCCAGCCCATCCTCGGGCAGAACACGTCTCGGAACGCGACCACGTTGGACAGGCAGGAACCGAGCTTCAGCAGCCCGATCACGACCAGCAGCCGCCAATCGGCGTCCCCGAAGCGGTGGCGGAGGCTGCCGAGCCCCGGCAGCGAGACGACGAGGATCGCGATGATCCCCAGCAGCACGAACAGCATCAGCAGCCGCCTGAGCAGATGGCCGGAGGTCAGATCGTCCGGCGGCGACGACGATCGCTCGGTGTCGGGGCCGGTCGTCGACATACGTCACAAACTTATCCTGCTCTTAGGCGCCTTACGAGTGGGGCTCGCCGCCGGAAGGGGTGGGGGGAGCCGTACCCGCACGCCCCCGGTCAGGCGATCGCCGGGTCGCGCTGGGGCTCGAGCAGCTGCAACCGATCAAACGGCAGGCCATGGGACCGGTCGCGGGCGGCGAGCACCTGGTAGACGGTGATGTCGCCGTCCTCGAAGCCGAGCGCCGATGCCAGGATGTACAACTCCCACGCCCGCACGCGCTGTGCGCCGACGAGCGCGGTTGCCTCGTCGCCATGGGCGCGGAGGTTGGCGAGCCACGCCCGCAGCGTCGGTGGATAGTGGTCACGCAGCGACTCGACGTCGCGCGGCTCGAGGCCGCCCGCCTGGACCGCGGCCACCACCTCCGCGAGCGGCATCAGCTCGCCGTCGGGGAAGATGTAGCGGGCGATGAACGCGTCCGTCTGCGGGGGATGGGGCTTCAGCCGGCTGATGCCGTGGTTGAGCAGCAGCCCGCCGGGCTTGAGCATCCGCCAGATCCGCGTGAAGTACTCACCGAGCTGTGTCTGGCCGACGTGCTCGAACATCCCGACGCTCGAGATCCGGTCAAAGCTCCGGCCCGACAGCTCGCGGTAGTCGGCGACCTCGAACCGTGCTTGCCGGTCGAGGCCGAGCTCGGCCGCCCGCTCGCGCGCGTAGCGGGCCTGGAGCTCCGACAGCGTCACGCCGTACCCATCGACGCCGTAGTGCTCGGCCGCGTGCAGCACGAGCGAGCCCCAGCCGCAGCCGATGTCGAGGAATCGTTGGCCCGGCGACAGCATCAGCTTGCGGCAGATCAGGTCGAGCTTGCGCTCCTGGGCATGTTCGAGCGAGTCGGTCGGCTCGGAGAAGTAGGCGCACGAATACATCATCGACGGGCCCAGCACCATCCGGTAGAAGTCGTTGGAGACGTCGTAGTGGTGGCGGACTGCCTGGCCGTCGCGCTGCTCGGAGTGCCGTTCGCCGTGCACGTCGGCCTCGATCGAAGGAATCGGCGGTCGGCGCAGCACCGCGGGCCCGCCGGCGCTGGTCGCGGCGAGCACGACGCGTGCGATGTCGCGCGGTGACAGCCGTACGCCATCGAATTCGTTTCGGGATGAGATCACCGCCTCCAGATCACCCTCGATGGCCAGCGAGCCATCGACCCACGCGCGCGCCAGGCCGAGCTGCCCGGGGGTGTAGATCAGATGCGCGATCGCCTGGCGCGAGACGGCCACCGTCGCGTGCGGCTGACGGGCGCCGGGCGCCGCCGGCAGCACGCTGCCGTCCCAGAAGCGCAGCGCGACCGGGAGCGCCGTCAGCTTCCCGCTCGCGATCCGCGGCAACAGCCGGCTGGCGGTGGAGGCGACGGTACGGCGACGGACTCTCATTCCTAAAGACGAAATATATGAATCCCGTCCGACAGCGTTGTACGAACGCTGTCCAACGACCGTGACTAGGCTGGATTTCGATGCTGTCGCGGTACGAATCGGTGGTCAGGGTTCCCGGGTGCGCGCGCGTGTTCGCGACGGCGCTGCTGGCGCGGCTGCCGCAGGGGATGTCGACGCTGGCGATCCTGCTGCTGGTGCGTGAGTCGACGCATTCCTATCCGGCGGCGGGCGCGGCGGTCGGCGGCTATGCGCTCGCATGTGCAGCCGCGGTGCCGGTGCAGGGTCGGCTGGTCGATCGCTTCGGGCGCGGCCGGGTGCTGTTCCCGGTCGCGGTCCTGCAGGCGGTCGCGCTGGCGCTGCTCGTGATCGTGGCGCACGCCGGCGCGCCGCCGGTGACGCTGGTCGCGCTCTCGACCGCCGCGGGCGCGATGCAGCCCGCGATCGCGCCGTCGGTCCGCGCGCTGCTGGGGGAGATCGTGACCGACCCGACCACCCGTGAGACCGCGTACGCGTTGGAGTCGGTCGTGCAGGAGCTGATCTGGATCACCGGGCCGATGATCGTCGCGCTCGTGATCACGTTGCTCGCCCCGTCCGGGGCCGTGCTCGTCAGCGCCGGCGTGTGCGTGGCGGGGACGACGTCGTTCATCACCTCGCCTCGCGTGCGCGCGACCTCCGATGGCCGCTCGGCGCACCGTGCTCGCTCCGCGGTCCGCAGCCACGCGCTGCGCGTGATGCTCGGACCGGTGGCGATGATGGGCGCCGCGATCGGGCTGATCGACGTCGGCATCCCGGCACTGGCGCTGCACGCGGGCTCGCGCGCGAGCACCGGCGTGCTGCTGGCGCTGTGGAGCCTCGGCAGCCTCTGCGGCGGCCTTTGGTACGGCGGCATCAGCTGGCGGCTGCCGCTGTCGGACCGCTACCGGTGGCTGCTGACCGCGGCCGTCGCCTGCGTGGTGCCGCTCGTGTTCGCGCGGACGATCCCCGAGGGCATGGTCGCGAGTTTGCTGGCGGGGGTGACGATCGCGCCGGTGTTCTCGTGTCAGTACGCGCTCGTGGGGCGCTCGGTCACGTCGGGCGCCGAAACCGAGGCGTTCACGTGGGTGGCGGCGGCGCTGATGGCGGGCCTCGCGGGCGGGTCCTCGCTCAGCGGCGTGCTGATCGGCGACATCGGCCTCAGCGCTCCGTTCGTCGCTGCATGCGCGGCGATGGGCGTCGCGGCGCTTGCCGCGGTGCGCGTGCGAGTGACGACGCGAGCCGTCGCGTAGGCGACGTTCAGGCGGCCGCGCGTAGGGCGCCGCTCAGCGCGTCTCGGTCTCCGCCCGAGGCCTCGAACGCGAGCAGCGCGCGCTTGATCTGCAGGCCGCCGCGGTAGCCGGTCAGGGCGCCATCGGAGCCGATAACGCGATGGCAGGGCATCACGATCGGGATCGGCGTGCGCGCGTTGGCCGAACCGACCGCCCGCGGCGACGCGGCGAGCTGCGCCGCAAGCTTGCCGTAGGTGGTCGTGGCCCCGAACGGCAGTTCGAGCACGGCGTGCCACACCGCCCGCTGCAGCGGGCTGCCGGCAAACCGCAGACGCAGACCTCCAAACGCGTCCGGGTCACCGTCGAAGTAGCGCTGGAGCGCGGCGCGCGCGCCCGGCAGGGCATCGGGATCGTCGGTCTCGTCGCCGTCGTACCGGGTGTTGACGAACAGCACGCCGGTCAGCGCGCCGTCATCGTCGCCGAGGAGCGTCAGCGGGCCGATCGGGCTCTCGTACGTGGTTCTCATGCGGATCCAACGTCGCGCCCGACCGGCTCGTGAGATCGCCCCTAGAAGATGCTGAGCGCGACCTTCAGCCGCAGGTGCGGCTTGGTCTTCTTCGAGTACTTCTTGTGGGCGTCGAGCTGCACCGTGTAGCTGGAATGATGCGGGTTGCCGGGATACCCGCGCCTGTGCACGACCAGCGTGCCGCATGGGCGCTTCGCCCGCCCGAACTTCTGGGCGGCGACGAGCCGGCCGCCATGCAGGTAGTGCCCGTAGATCTTGCGGTGGACGGGGAACCCGGAGAACGCCCACTTGACCTTCTCCGCCAGCGCACGGTTGCCGGGCAGCTTGTGCTTGCCGGCGCCGTGGGAGGCGGCGAACGCGGCGACGTGCGACGAGGCCGTGGCGACCGTCGCCTGCGAGCCGTCTGAGCCGAACTCGATCGCCTTGGCGGTGAAGCGCTTGGCCTTCGCGGCAAGCGGCGGGATCGGTGCGCCGCCATGTCCGGCGATCTGGCCTGCGGCATCCGCGGTCAGGCTGAGATCGAAGCCCGACGGACTCTGGACGTCGACGAGCGCGCCCGGGGTGTAGCCGCTGCCCGTCACCGACGCGACCGGACGGTGCTTGAAGAAGACGTAGCACGCGCGGTTGAAGTGAAGCGTCGCGGCACTCGCGGCTGCGGCCAAGGCAAGCATGGCGGCGACGGTGAGCAACGCGATCACGAGCACCCGGGACAGCCCGGGCTGGGACGGGGCGGTGTGCATGGTCGTCCTCCTCAGAACGATGTGTTGAGCGAGACGCGGCCGGTGATGCGCGGCGTCGTCTTTGGCGAAAAGCGATGGACGCTGTCGAACTGGACCGGATAGCTGGCGTGGTGCGGAGTCGCGGGGTACAACGGAGCGCGCGTGTGCAGCTTGCCGCAGTCTCCGTGGGCCGTGCCGAACGCCTTGAGCGCCACCTGGCGGCCCTTGATCGTGTAGTGCGCGTAGATCGTCTGACCAGGCGTGAAGCCCGAGAACGACCAGTTGGTTGTCTCGGTGAGCGCCTTGAGCCCCGGGGCCTTCGGCGTCGATCCATGCAGGGCGCCAAGCGGCGCGACGCGCGCTCGGACGGTCGCGTGAATCGCAGGCTCGACGCTGACGTCCTTGGCGGTGAACCTGAACACCTTCACGGACGGCACCGAGAAGTGCGGGGCCGGCGCTCGGACCTTGACCGAGATCCGTCCCGCGGCGTCGGCGGTCGTGCTCGCGTCGACGTTGGCGGTGCTCGTGATCAGCACGTGCGAGAAGGGTTGGTAGCCCGCGCCGGTGATCCGGATCGAGGGGATGCGTCTGGTGATCACGTAGCAGCGCTTGTCGACCGACAGCGTGGCGCCGTGGGCGGTGGCGGCAGTGGACAGCGCTGCGGGACCAGCGAGCGCGAGGCCGAGCCCGAGGCCCGCGATCATCCACGTGCGGCGGTTGGTGGAGATCGAAACGAGGGGGGACATCGTCTGTTCCCGGCACGCGTTCGTCCGGGACGCGGGCAGTCTACCCGCGACCCTCGGCGGCGAACCGTCACCCCGGCCGCTCGTTGACGCGGACCTGATTGCATAACTGACGTGCATCTGATATATCACCACGGACGAACTCGGAAACCACGGCATCAGGATCGGCACAAGCGAACCCATGGCAGATCAGACAACCGAACCGGCTCAAACCAGACGGCTCCCGCCAGTGCAGCGCGTCGTCATCATCGGCGCGGGGATCGTCGGCAACTCGCTCGCGTATCACCTGACGAGGCTGGGCGAGACCGAGATCACGCTGATCGACAAGGGACCGCTGCCGAATCCGGGCGGCTCGACCGGGCATGCGTCGAACTTCATCTTCCCGGTCGACCACTCCAAGGAGATCACGGCGCTGACGCTGGATTCGATGCGCCAGTACCGGCAGCTCGACGTGTACCTGGAGTGCGGCGGCATCGAGGTCGCGCGCACGCCCGAGCGGATGCAGGAGCTCGAGCGGCGGATGGTGTCGGCGAAGACGTGGGGGATCGAGCCGGCGTCGATGCTGACCCCGGCCGAGATCAAGGAGCTGGTGCCGTTCATCGACGAATCGCTGCTGCTCGGCGGCTTCTATACGCCCTCGGCGGGCGTCGCCGACTCGCTGCGCGCGGCGACGATCATGCGCGAGCGCGCGGTGCAGGAGGGGATGACGCTTGCCGCGAACACCGAGGTCGTCGGGCTCGACGTCGAGCACGGGCAGATCAAGCGCGTGCGCACCACCCGCGGCGACATCGAGGCCGAGCGGGTCGTGATCGCGTGCGGCTGCTGGAGCCCGCGGATCGCCGCGATGGCGGGCGCGAAGATCCCGCTGACCCCGGCCGTCCATCAGATGATCGACATCGGCCCCGTCCCGATGTTCCAGGACTCCAGGACGCTGGTCGACTACCCGATCGTCCGCGACATGGACAACAACATGTACGAGCGCCAGGACGGCGGCGGCCTCGAGATCGGCTCCTACGCGCACCGGCCGATCCTGATGGACGCCGACGAGATCCCGTCGATCGAGGAGTCGGCGCTGTCGCCGACCGAGCTGCCGTTCACGCAGGCCGACTTCGAGCCCCAGCTCGAGCAGGCGCTCGAGCTGATGCCCGAGATCGTCGGCGACGAGTCCGTCGGTCAGCGCTACGCGATCAACGGCCTGCTGTCGGTCACCTACGACGGCGCCCCGCTGCTCGGCGAGACGCCCGAGGTCAAGGGGCTGTGGTCAGCGGCGGCGATCTGGATCAAGGAAGGCCCGGGCGCTGCCCGCGCCGTCGCCGAATGGATGGTCCACGGGGAGTCCGAGATCGACGTGTTCGACTCAAACATCGCGCGCGCCTACCGCCACCAGAAGACCAAGTCCCATATCCGCGCGCGGGCCAACGAGGGCTTCAACAAGATGTACGGGATCGTCCATCCGTCCGAGCAGTGGGAGGCCGACCGCGGCGTCAAGCTGTCGCCGTTTTACGCCCGCGAGCGGGAGCTCGGCGCCGTCTTCTACGAAGCGGCGGGGTGGGAGCGCCCGCAGTGGTACGAATCGAACGCGCCGCTGCTGCAGGAGTTCGGCGATCGCGTGACGCGCCGCGAGTCGGAGTGGGACGCGCGCTGGTGGTCGCCGATCATCAACGCCGAGCACCTGGCGATGCGCGACCGCGCCGGCTACACCGACCTGACCGCGTTCGCGATCTTCGACGTCACCGGCCCCGCCGCGCTCGACGTCGTGCAGAAGGTCGCGATGCGCCAGATGGACGTGGCCGTCGGACGCGTCGTCTACACGCCGATCCTGTGGCCGTCGGGCGGCTTCAAGGCCGACCTGACGATCATGCGGCTCGACGAGGACTGCTTCCGGGTCGTGACCGGCGGCGGCTGGGGGATGTCTGACCTCAAGTGGTTCGCCGACCATCTGCCGCTCGACGGGTCGGCGCAGATCGCCGACCGGACCGAGGCGATCGCGACGCTCGGCCTGTGGGGTCCGCGGGCGCGCGACATCCTCTCAAGCGTCACCGCCGACGACGTCTCGCACGAGGGGTTGCCGTTCGGCACATGCAAGACGATCGAGGTCAGCTCGCTGGAGGTGATCGCCTCGCGGATCTCCTACGTCGGCGACCTCGGCTGGGAGCTGTATGTGCCAATCGAGCAGGGCGCCAAGCTGTGGGACGTGATCGCACAGGCCGGCGCCGCGCACGGCGCGGTGCCGATGGGCGCCGGCGTCTACGGCTCGACCGGACGGCTGGAGAAGGGCTACCGTGCCTACGGCGCCGAGCTCGAGGGCGAGTACGACGTGGTCGAGGCCGGAATGGCCTGGGGCAAGGTCAAAAAGCAAGATTTCGTCGGCAAGCAGGCACACGTCGCCCAGCGCGAGTCAGAGCCCGCCGCCCGCCTGTGCACGCTCACGGTCTCCGACCACACCTCGAAGTCCGGGGTGAAGCGCTACATGCTCGGCGGCGAGCCGATCGTGCTGTCCGACGGGTCGCCGATCACCGACCGCAAGGGGCGGCGATCGTACGTGACCAGCGCCGGCTCCGGGCCGTCGCTGGGCGTCTACATCCTGATGGCGTACCTGCCGCCCGAGCAGGCCCAGATCGGAACCGAGCTGCACGTCCAGTACATGGGCGAGCTGTACCCGGTGACCGTGCGCTCGGACGACGCGACGTCGCTGTTTGACCCGTCCAACGAGAGGATCCGCTCGTGAACATTCTCGTCTGCGTCAAGCGCGTGCCGCTGACCGGCGGCAAGATCAACTTGACCGAGGATCAACAGGCGATCGAGACGCGGCACCTCGGCTTCACGGTGTCGCCGCACGAGGAGTGCGGCGCCGAGGAGGCGATCCGGCTGGTCGAGGCGCACGGCGGCGAGTCGGTCGCGCTGACGCTCGGCCCGGCCGAGGCCGAGGAGCAGCTGCGCGACCTGATGGCGATCGGGATCGACCGCGGCATCCATCTCGTGACCGACGGCTCGGAGTGGGACCCGCAGGCGACCGCGGCGGCGATCGTCGAGGCGGTCCGGTCACAGGACGAGCCGTTCGACCTGATCCTGTTCGGGACCGAATCCGCCGATGCCGGCAACTACCAGGTGGCGATGCGCGTCGCGTACGCGCTCGGGCTGCCGGTCGTCAACGGGATCAAGGCGCTGACGGTCGACGGCGCGACGGTCCGCTGCGAGCACGAGATCTCCGGCGGCCGCGAGGTCTACGAGGTCGCGATGCCGGCGGTCGTGACCGTGATGGAGGGGATCAACCTGCCGCGCTACCCGTCGGTTCCCGGCCGGATGCGCGCCAAGCGCAAGCCGGTCGCGGCGTCGCAGCCGGCCAAGGCCGACGCGAAGCTGAAGATGGTGCGCCTGGTGCTGCCCGAGACCTCGAGCAAGCAGGTCGAGGTCCTCGGCTCGGGCGCCGAGGCGGCCCCGAAAGTGGTCGAGATCCTGCAACAGATCGGGGTGGTGTAGATGGCAACGCTGGTGTGGGTGCAGAGCCCCGATGACGAGCTGTCCCAGCAGGCGGTCGTGATGGCCGGTTCGCTCGGCGATGAGGTCACCGCGGTGACGATCGACGACGGCGGCCTCGGTTTCGCGCCGGCCGCATGGGCGCAGACGCTCGTCGACCACGCTGCGGCGACCGGCGCGAGCGCGATCGTCGCGCCGGGCTCAGACCGCGGTAACGAGGTGCTGGCGCATGTCGCCGCCAAGCTCGATCAGCCGATGGCCGCCAACTGCACGAGGGTCGTGGCGGGCGCGCCGGCGACGGTGACGCGCGTGCGCTGGGGCGGGTCGCTGCTGGAGGAGGCGCAGCTTGACGGCGCGCCGCTGCTGCTGACGAGCGCTGCACACGCGGTCGCCGCACAGCCGATCGCCGACGTGCAGACGCTGCCGCTGTCCGACGGCGTGACCGACGCCGACCGCGCGGTGCGTGTGCTCGACACGGTTGCCGCCGGCGACGGCGGCGTCTCGCTCGCCGACGCCGACGTGGTCGTGTCGGGCGGGCGCGGGGTCGGCTCGGCCGAGGGCTTCAGCGTGATCGAGGAGCTCGCGGCGCTGCTCGGCGGCGCCGTTGGCTGCTCGCGCGCGGTGACGAGCGCCGGCTGGCGACCGCACTCCGACCAGGTCGGCCAGACCGGCACGAAAATCTCGCCGGAGATCTACATCGCGTGCGGGATCTCGGGCGCGACCCAGCATATGGCGGGCTGCAAGGGCGCCAAGCGGCTGTTGGCGATCAACCCCGACGGCGAGGCATCGATCTTCGCGTCGGCCGACTATGGCGTGGTCGGCGACCTCCACGAGGTCGTGCCGGCGATCAGCGCCGAGATCAGGAAGGTGAGGGGCTCATAGGCGTCGCGGTCGGCGCCGTCGCGTTGGGGGCGGCGCTCTGGGTCAGCGGGGCGCTGTTTGCGACCCGCGTCGAATTCTTGGTGGCGCTGCTGCGGGCGGGCGCGCCGCTTGAGCGGACGGGCGGCATCCAACGGCGTGTCGGCAACGAGGCGACGATCGTGCTCGGGCAGCGCAAGCTGCTGCAGCGGCTCGCGCCCGGGCTGATCCACGCGTTCATCTTCTGGGGCTTCCTGGTGCTGGGGCCGACGATCGTGATCGCGATGATCGGCGCGGTCTCCAAGCACGCGACGCTCCCGTGGCTCGGCCATCAGGGCTGGTACGGGCTGCTCGTCGACATCTTCTGCGTGCTCGTGCTGCTCGGGGTCCTGTCGGCGCTGTACATCCGCAAGGTCGTGCGGCCGCGGCGCTTCGAGGGGTCCCATATGGGCGAGGCGGACCTGATCCTGGCGCTGATCGCGCTGATCGTGGTGTCCCTGCTGTTGTGGCACGGCTCGCGGATCGCGCTCGGGCTCAACGAGTGGCCGCGGCACTGGGCGCCGGTCTCCGACGGGATCTCGCACCTGTTCTCAGACAACCAGACCACGCGCGTGCTCGAGCGCGTGTTCGTCTGGATTCACGTGCTCACGATCCTCGGCTTCCTCGCATTTCTGCCGCGCTCCAAGCACCTGCACATCATGTCGGCGGCGTTCAACGTGTGGTTTACGCGCACCGGCGAACGCGGGCGGCTGGAGACGCTGAGCTTCGACGACCCCGACGTCGCCGAGGAGGAGATCCGCTTCGGGGCCGGGACCGCCGCCGACTTGACGTGGAAGGAGATGCTCGACACCTACACGTGCACGGAGTGCGGCCGCTGCCAGGACGTGTGCCCCGCGTTTGCGACCGGCAAGACATTGTCGCCCAAGCTCGTGATAATGGGGCTGCGCGACCAGGTGTTCGCCGACGGCGCCTCGGTCATCGAGCTTCGCGCTCAGGAGGGAGAGACGGACGGCGGCGCCGGCACCGAGCTGGCGCCGCTCGTCCCGACCGCGGTGCCCGAGGAGTCGGTCTGGGATTGCGTCACCTGCGGCGCGTGCGTGCAGGCATGTCCCGTGTCGATCGAGCACATCGACCACATCGTCGACCTGCGCCGGCACCTGGTGATGGTCGAGTCGTCGTTCCCGGCCGAGGCCGAGCCGATGCTGCGCGACATCGAGCGCGCGTCCAACCCGTGGGGCAAGGCCCAGTCCGACCGCGACGAGTGGGCGCGAGGCCTCGGGATCAAGGTGCTCGAGCCCGGCGACCCGCCGCCCGAGTACCTGTACTGGGTCGGGTGTGCGACCTCGTTCGACGAGCGCGCCCGCGCGACCGCCGAGAACACCGCGAAGCTGCTGCGCAAGGCCGGCGTCGACTTCGCGATCCTCGGCCCGCGCGAGGCCTGCACCGGCGATCCGGCGCGACGGATCGGCAACGAGTACGTGTTCCAGGCGTTCGCCGAGCAGAACGTCTCGACGCTCAACGAGGCCGGCGTGACGAAGATCATCGCCAACTGCCCGCACTGCTTCAACACGCTCGGCAACGAGTACCCCGACTTCGGCGGCGACTACGAGGTGATCCACCACTCCGAGGTGCTGTCGCGGCTGGTGGCCGAGGGCAAGCTCGCTCCGCGACATGACGACGGGCTGCAGATCACCTACCACGACTCGTGCTATCTGGCGCGCCACAACGACGTGCTGGCGCCGCCGCGCGATCTCGTCGCGGCGGTCGGCCAGCCGATCGAGATGGAGCGCTCGGGCAAGCAGACGTTCTGCTGCGGCGCCGGCGGCGCGCACATGTGGATGGAGGAGCGCGGGATCCAGCAGATCAACGACAACCGAGTCCAGGAGGCCGCCGCGACCGGCGCCTCGACGCTGGCGGTCGCGTGCCCGTTCTGCACGGTGATGCTCGACGACGGCGTCCAGGG
>DASUHF010000008.1:0-29675 GCA_036273655.1 Solirubrobacteraceae bacterium
CGGCCTGTCCGCCGGCGGCCTGCGGATGCGACCGGGGTGCACGATCGGCGAGGTCGCGGATGTGCGGGCTGTCAGTCGTTGAAGAACCGTCCTTCTTTGACTTCGGGGACGTAGCCGGCGCGGATCGCGAAGTCGCCGAAGTGCTCGCCGGGTTGGCGGTCTGAGGCGTAGTGTCCGAGTGTCTGGTCGAGTGCCTCGAGGATCGCGGTCTCGCCGACGTTCTCGAGGTACATCTTGTTCAGCCGCTGGCCGTGGAAGCCGGCGCCGAGGTAGAGGTTGTATTTGCCCGGGGCGCGTCCGGTCAGCCCGATCTCGGCGATGTAGGGTCGTGCGCAGCCGTTGGGGCAGCCGGTCATGCGGATCGTGATCGGCTCGTCGGTCAGGCCGTGCGTCTTGAGGATCGCCTCGATTTTGGTGAGTAGCTCGGGTAGGTAGCGTTCGCTCTCGGCCATCGCCAGGCCGCAGGTCGGCAACGCGACGCACGCCATCGCGTTGCGGCGCAGGCCGGTGTCGCGCTCGAACCGATCGAGCCCGTGTTCGGTCATCAGGGCCTCGATCGCGGGACGGTCGCCGGGGTCGATGTCGGCGATGATCAGGTTCTGGTTGGGCGTGACCCGGAACGTGCATTTGTCGGTGCGAGCGATCTCGTGGAGCGCGTCCATCAGCGGGCGATCAGGGGTGTTGATGACGCGGCCGTTCTCGATCAGGAGCGTGTAGTGCTCGCGGCCGTCCTCGCCGGTCATCCAGCCGAGCGGATCGCCGTTGGAGGTGAATGTGTACGGTCGCGCCGGCGCCAGCGCGCAGCCGAGCCGCCGCTCGATCTCGGTCGTGATCCAGTCAAGTCCCTTGTCGTCGATCGTGTATTTGAAGCGTGCGTGTGAGCGGTCAAGCCGGTCGCCGTAGTCGCGCTGGACCGACATCACGGCGTCGATCGTGGCGATCAGCTGGTCGGCCTCGATGTAGCCGATCACGCTCGCCAGCCGCGGGTAGGTGTTGGGTGCCTGGTCGGTGCGGCCGAGTCCGCCTCCGATCGCCACGTTGAACCCCTGCAGCCGGCCGCCGTCGGCGATCGCGATCAAGCCGAGGTCCTGGCTGTAGACGTCGATGTCGTTGCTGGGCGGGATCGCGAACCCGATCTTGAACTTGCGCGGCAGATAGGTGCGCCCGTAGAACGGCTCCTCGGGGCCGACGGTGGGTTTGCGCTCGGCGCCGTACCAGATCTCGTCGTAGGCGCCGGTCTTGTGCGTCGCGTGGTCTGAGGCCTGCTTGGCAAGCGCATACACCTGCCCGTGCACCGCCGACAGGTTGGGGTTGACCGTGCACATCACCCCGCGCGTGTCATCGCCGCACGCAGCCTTGGTGTCCAGCAGCACGTCCCGCAGGCCCTGGATCACCGTCCTCAGGTTCTGCTTCATGACGCGGTGAAGCTGGAAGGTCTGACGCGTCGTCAGCCGCAGCGTCCCGGCGCCGTAGGCCCGGGCGAGCTCGTCGAGCTTGAGCCACTGGCTCGGGCTGCAGACGCCACCGGGCAGGCGCACGCGTGCCATGAAGAAGTACGCGGGCTCGAGCTTCTGGCGCCGGCGCTCGTCGCGAATGTCGCGATCGTCCTGCTGGTAGACCCCGAAGAACTTCATCAGCTTGGCGTCATCCGCGGTCACCGCGGCGGTGATCTCGTCGGCCAGACTGTGCGTGATCGTGCCGCGCAGCTGGTCGCTGTCGGCCTTGAGCGTTTCGTCGGGCCCCAGCTCGTCCAGCGGCTGCGACACGTCGCGACTGCGATCCGGGTGGATACCGCCGTTCATCGGCGCTCAGTAGACGTCGAGGCGGTAGCGACGGTCACGCTTCAGCGCCGCGACGTACTCCTCGGCGCCGTCGCCATCAAGGCCGCCGTGGTCGGCGACCACGCCGACAAGCGCGGCGTGGACGTCGGGTGCCATCTGCGCAGCGTCACCGCAGACGTACAGCCACGCACCATCCTCCAACCACGCGTAGACGTCGCGGCCCTGCCGCGACAGGCGATCCTGGACGTAGGTCTTGGGGGTGGCATCGCGCGAGAACGCCAGATCGAGGCGGCTCAGGACACCGCGCCGGAGCAGCTCCTGCCACTCCACCTGATAGAGGAAGTCTGAGCGGAAGTTACGCTCGCCGAAGAACAGCCACGACCGACCGCCGGCGCCCCGGGCTTCGCGCTCCTGCATGAACGCGCGGTACGGCGCCACACCGGTGCCGGCGCCGATCATCACGATCGGTGTGTCGTCGTCGGGCAGGTGGAAGTGATCGTTGGACTGGATGTAGACCGGGACCGTCGCGTCCTCGTCGGTACGTCCGGCCAGATAGCCCGACGCGACGCCGGTGCGTTGCCTGTCGTGCAGCTCGTAGCGGACCGTGCTGACCGTCAGATGCGCCTCGTCGGGCGTCGCCGTGAAGCTGGACGCGAACGAGTACAGCCGCGGCTGCAGCGGCCGCAGACCAGCGAGCAGGCGATCTGGGTCGATGCCCGACGCCGGGAACCGCTCGACGATGTCGATGATGTGATGACCGCGCAAAAACGCGGCCCGGGCCTTTGCCTGGTCGGCGGCGCGCAGCGCCGCAAGCTCCGCGGCGCCGGTGATCTCGGCCCAGTGGTCGAGAAACCGCGGGGTCGCGGCGGTGATCTCAAACGTCCCGGTCAGCGCCTCGCCCAAGCTCATCGTCTCCCGCTTGACCGTCACCGGCGCGTCCGCCGACAGCCCGAGCCGCTCCAGCAGCATCGCGACGAGCGCCGGGTCGTTGCGCGCCACGACACCGAGCGCGTCACCCGGCTCATACCTCAACCCGGAGCCCTCCAGCGACAACTCGAGGTGGCGAGTCTCCTTCGTCGACCCACGACCGGTCAACACGAGATTGTCGAGGACGGCCGCGCAGAACGGGTGCTTCTTGTCAAACGCGGCACCGGCCGCCGGCGCGGCGTCGTTGCGGGGCGCGACGATCGACGGTCCGGCCGGGGCGGGCGCCAGCTCGGTGGGCGTCAGCGCAGCGACCACGGTCTTGATCCACGCGGCCGCGTCATCCTCGTAGTCGACGTCGCAGTCGACCCGGTGGGTGAACCGCTGGGCGCCGAGCGCGGCGAGCCGTTCATCGATCCGTCGGGCGGCGCCGCAGTAGTGCTCGTAGGTCGAGTCGCCAAGCCCCAACACCGCGAACCGAACATGCTCGAGCTTGGGAGCCTTACGGCTGTCCAAGAACTCAAAGAAGCCCAGCGCGGGCTGCGGCGGATCGCCCTCGCCGTGGGTGCTGGTGATCACCAGCAGATCCTGCTCGTCGCGCAGCGCCCGGGTCCGGTAGTCAGCCATGTCGGCGATCCGCGTCTCGGCGCCCTTCGCCCTGGCCGCGTCCGCGAGCGATCTCGCCAGCTCCCGGCCGTTTCCGGTCTCGGTTGCGAACAAAATCGTCAGCGACCGCGTCGCCGGCGCGGTTTCGGCGCCCGCGCCCGGCCCGGCGTCGCGCTCGGGTTCGCTCAACCCGGTGCCCGCGCGGTCGCCGACCCCGGCGAAATAGCCGCTCAGCCAAATCGCCTGGTCTCGATCAAGCGAGGCGGCGAGCCGATCGACCTGCTCCCCCTGGTCGGGCGTGAGAATCGAGGCTGGAGGCTGCATGCGAGCTGGCGGGTTGGTGGTTCTCGTTGCGCTTGGTCGGAGGCATCGGCGCCTTCGGACACGCACATGATGACACGAAACACGTAAAAGCCGACTGCGATTCATGTATTTTGATCGCGGCTGCTGCTCGGAGCGGGCTGGCCACGCTAGCTGCAGCGGCAGCGGCGTGGCTACCGAGAGCGCGTGAGCGCTCGCGGGATGCAGTGCCCAGCAGAACTCAGTCCGGTAACGCGGGCACGTCGGCAACGACGACGCCGAAGACGTCAGCGATCGCGGCGAGACTCGCGGTCTGCACAGCGTCGGCGGGCACGATGCCGGTGGGGCTTGGGAGCGAACGGGTAGCGGTCGCGCTGGCGACAACGGTAGGCGCGTACCCCAGGTTGAATGCCCCCCGTGCGGTGGAATTCACGCACATATGGGTCATAAAACCGGCGAGCAGCAGGTTGCGCGCCGAAGCGGCCTTGAGCTGATCGTCGAGCTCAGTTTGGACAAACGAGTTGGGAAACTGCTTGACGATCACGGGCTCATCGCCCTCCGGCGCCACTTGGTCGACGATCTGGCCGATTTCGGCTCGTATGTCGTAGGGCGACCCCTCGCCGGCGTCGTGCTTGATGTGGATGATCGGAATACCGGCAGACCGAGCCCGTCTGAGCAGTATCGCCGCCTCATCCAGCGCGGCTGCGACCCCATCGAGCGCCATCGCCCCCCGCGTGTACGTGTTCTGGCAGTCGATCAGTATCAGCGTCGAGTCCGTGAGGCCGGCTGGGGTTGATGGCAGGCCACTGAGGGCACGCAGCGTGGTGGGCTCGGGCATCGTCGGTCCTTTCCAGAGTCCTCGCCGCCAGGAATCTACTGCGCGACGCCTGTCGCGGCCGCGGCCGCGTCCCGGGGTCGGGCCGAAAGCCGCCCTCGGCGTCGATGATCGGTCCGGTCAGCCACGCACCGTGAGCAGAGACCAGCCAGCGGACGATTTTCGCGATGCCGTCCGGCTGACCCATCGTCGGGCTCATCGGGAGGCCCACGACCCCCACGCCGGGGCTGGCCGCGATCTACGAAACAGACCCCCGCTCGAGCTCGTGCTCCACCCGCGTGTGCTGCAGGTTAGTGATTGCGGAACTGCGTCGCCATGCGACGACGGAGCGCGGCGTGAGACAGGCGACGCGGAGGAACACGACCCGTTCACGACGCGTCTACAGGGCTCGCGGAACGGCTCTGACGGGAGCGGCCGAGCGGCGCTGCCCAGCTTGATCGGACGGGGTATGCTCCGACGCGAGCACGAGCGATGGTGCGTGGAAGCCGGTGTGAGTCCGGCACGGTCGCGCCACTGTGATCGGATCCGTCCGGATCCGGAAGTCAGGACTTCGAGCCATCGCGGACACCAACGCCGGGGACGCGTCATCCCCAGGGAGGTACTGCGCGCATGACGGTCGCAGCTTGCGCGGCGGAGCGGACGACGGCGGATCGTTGTCCGGGCAACCTGGCGCTGCATCGCGCGCAGGACGGGTTGCTTGCGCGGGTCCGCATTCCGGGCGGGCGCCTGAGCTCCGCGCAGCTCGAGGCGCTGGCGCACGCGGCGTCGCTCGGCAGCGGTCTCGTCGAGCTGACCTCCCGCGCCAACGTGCAGCTGCGCGGGCTTCCAACCGACGGCGGCGAGCGGCTCGCCGAGATCATGCGCGCGGCCGGCTTGTTGCGCTCGGTGGCGCACGATCGGGTGCGCAACGTCATCGCCAGCCCGCTGGCGGGTCGCCACCCGGCGTCGCGCGCGAGCACCGACGATGTCGTCGGCCGGCTCGACGAGGCGCTGTGCGCCGATCCGGCGCTGGCCGGGCTGCCCGGGCGGATCCTGTTCACGGTCGACGACGGCAGCGGCATCGCGCACGACCCTCGTGCCGATATCGCGCTGATCGCTCGCCGCCCGGACAACTACTCGCTGGTGATCGCGGGCTGGCCAGCACAGGCGACGCTGTCGGCGGCACAGGCCGTGTCGTACAGCATCCGGGCGGCGGCGGCATTTCTGGCCGAATGCCGCGAGCGCGGTTCCGGCGCCTGGCGGATCGGTGAGCTGCCTGACGGGCCGAGCGCGATCGCGCGGCGGATCGGCGTGGCGCTCGAGCCCGACGCGCCTGCCCCGCCCGAGACGCGGCTCGTTCCAGGCGTGGTCACCCAGCGCGACGGTCGGCTGGCGGTGACCGGCCTCGCGCGGCTCGGACGCCTGAACCATGAGCAGGTCGCCGAACTGGCGACGCTCGTCGGGGAACTGCGGGTTGGCGTCGGCCGGACGGTCACCGTGCTTGACCTCGACCCGGCGGGCGCGCGCCGGATGCGATCGAGCCTCGAGCGGCTGGGCCTGATCACGGAGCCGGCCTCGGGCTGGACCGGGCTGACGGCATGCGCCGGTTACGGACGCTGCGTGCAGGCCCGCAGCGACCTGTCGGGCGCGATCGAGGCGCGTGCGAGCGCCCGCCGCCCGGATGCCGAGCCCGAGCACTGGGCAGCGTGCGAGCGTCGCTGCGGCGAGCGCGCCGGCCAGCCGGTCGCGCTCGCGCTGACCGAGCATGGCATCGCGGTCCGATCCAGCGACCGCGACCTGGTCACGGACACGCTCGACGCCGGGCTTGCGCTGCTGGACGGCGGGCCGCGATGAGGTTCGGGCTGCGACACCTCACCGGCCGCGAGCGGCTCACCGTCTCTGGAATGGCGGTGACGATCCTCGCGCTCAACGCGCTCGGTTGGGGGACGTTTGCGATCGCGGTGCTCCCGCAGCATCTGCATTACCGGGGCCTGGGCGTCGGTCTTGGCGTCGCGGTCACCGCGTGGACGCTCGGTGCCCGTCACGCGTTCGACGCCGACCACATCGCCGCGATCGACAACTGCACCCGCAAGCTGATCGCGGAGGGCAGGCGACCGCTGGCCGGCGGCTTTATGTTCGCGCTGGGCCACTCCAGCGTGGTGATGCTCGCCGGCGTCGGGATCACGATCGCGGCGAAGCTCGTGTTCACCGCCGTCGTGCGGCCGAACTCCGGTTGGGCATCGACCGGCGTGGTCGCGGGCACGATCGTGTCGGCGTCGTTCCTGTGGCTGATCGCCGCGCTCAACGTCGTTGTGCTGGCCGGCATCGCGCGGGTCTTTCGCGATATGCGGCGCGGCGTCTACGACGAGGTGGAGCTCGAAGCCCAGCTTCACGCGCGCGGGTTGATGAGCCGCTTCTTCGGACGGTGGATCCGGTCGATCAACCGCACCTGGCAGATGTTCCCGCTCGGCTGCGCGTTCGGGATCGGCTTCGACACGGCCAGCGAGGTCGTCCTGCTGGCCGGCACCGCGGCGGCAGCGACGCAGGGGCTGCCGTGGTACGCGGTGCTGACACTGCCGCTGGTGTTCGCGGGCGGCATGACGCTGCTCGACAGCGGCGATGGGCTGCTGATGAACAGCGCCTACGCATGGGCGTTCTCGCGCCCGGTGCGCAAGCTCTATTACAACCTCACGATGACGGGGCTGTCGGTCGCGGTTGCGTTCGTGATCGGCGGCATCGAGATCGTCGGGCTGCTCTGCGGCGAGCTGCACCTCCATGGGTGGCTGAGCGACTCGATCGCCGGCATCGATCTCAACACCGCCGGCTTCGTGATCGTCGGCGTGTTCCTGGCGGTGTGGCTCGCGGCGATCGCATTCTGGCGGCTGGCTCGAATTGAGAGCCGATGGGAGCTGGCGACCGAACGCGAGACGCGGTGACACCGCCGCTTGACTACGTCCGTGACGGCGCCGAGATCTACCGCCGGTCGTTTGAGACGATCCGGTCCGAGGCCGAGCTCGGCGGGCTCGATCCGATCCTGGCCCGGACCGTGGTGCGGATGATCCACGCCTGCGGGATGGTCGACCTCATCGCCGACGTCGTCGCCTCGGCGGCGTTCGGGGAGGCCGCCGCCGGCGCTCTGCAGCGCGGCGCGCCGATCCTGTGCGACACCGAGATGGTCGCCGCCGGCGTCACGCGCTCCCGCCTGCCGGCCGCCAACGAGGTCGTCTGCACGCTCGGCGATCCGCGGGTTCGCGCGCTCGCGCCCGATCTCGGTACGACCAGGAGCGCGGCAGCGATCGAGCTGTGGCGGGAGCGGCTCTTGGACTCGCTGGTCGTGATCGGCAACGCTCCGACCGCGCTGTTTCGCCTGCTCGAGATCCTCGGCGACGGGGCGCCGCGGCCGGCGGCGGTGATCGGCGTGCCGGTCGGCTTCGTCGGCGCCGCCGAATCAAAGCAGGCGCTCGCCGACGCCGCACCGACCGAGTACCTGATCGTGCGTGGCCGCCGCGGCGGGAGTGCGATCGCGGCCGCCGCCGTCAACGCGTTGGCGAGCGAGGCCGAATGACCGGGCGGCGAACAGGGCGGCTGTTCGGCGTCGGCGTCGGCCCGGGCGACCCCGAGCTGATGACGATCAAGGCGCGGCGGGTGATCGAAGGCGCCGCCGTGATCGCCTACCCGGTCGCGCGCCGCGCCTGCGGGGTCGCCCGCACCGTCGCAGCGCCGTACCTGCACCCCGACCACGTCGAGCTGGCGCTCACATACCCGGTGACGACCGAGGAGACCGATCATCCGGGCGGGTATGAGGGCGCGCTGCGTGACTTCTACGACGACGCGGCGACGCGGATCGCGGAGCACCTCGACGCCGGTCGCGACGTCGCGGTGCTGTGCGAGGGCGACCCCTTCTTCTACGGCTCCTACACGTACATCCACGAGCGCCTGGCGCCCCGCTACGAGACCGAGGTCGTGCCCGGCGTGACCTCGTTCAGCGCCGCCGCCGCGGCGGCCGGCACGCCGCTGACCAAGCGCGACGACGTGCTCACGATCCTCCCCGGCACACTGGGGCCGCAGAGGCTCGCCGCCCACCTGCATGACAGCGATGCCGCGGTCGTGATGAAGCTCGGACGGACGTTCGACGGCGTCCGCACCGCGGCCGGTGACGCGCAGGTCGCGGCCCGCGCGGTGTACGTGGAGCGGGCCAGCTCGCCCGCGCAGCGGATCGCGCCGCTGCGCGAGGTCGACGGACGCGTCCCCTACATGTCGCTGGTCCTGGTGCCGACCGCGAACAGCCGCGAGCAGCACCCAGCCGACCGGACCGCCACGCATAACCGACCGGGGAGCCACGCCGGTAGGCTCGCGGTCGTCGGGCTCGGCCCCGCCGGCCCGCAGTGGCTGACGCCGGAGGCGCAGGCCGAGCTGGAGGCCGCCGACGAGCTGGTCGGCTACCGGACGTACGTCGACCGAGTGCCGGTCTCGCCTGGCCAGCGCCGGCACGCGAGCGACAACCGCGTCGAGGCGGCACGCGCGCGCCACGCCCTGCAGCTGGCCGCCGCGGGCGCGCGGGTCGCGGTCGTGTCGTCGGGAGATCCCGGCATCTTCGCGATGGCGGCCGCGGTGCTCGAGCAGTACGAGCAAGGCAACGGCGAGTACGCCGGCGTCGAGCTGCGCGTCGTCCCCGGCCTGTCCGCGATGCAGGCGGCAGCCGCGCGCGTCGGGGCTCCGCTCGGCCACGACTTCTGTGCACTGTCGCTGTCGGACATCCTCAAGCCGTGGACGATCGTCGAGCGGCGGCTGCGCGCGGCCGGCGACGCCGACCTCGTGCTGGCGCTCTACAACCCGGCGTCGCGGACGCGCCGCGAGCAGCTCGCACGGGCGCTCGCTGTCATACGGGAGTACCGCGCCCCCGGAACCCCCGCCGTGGTCGCCCGGGCGGTTGGCGACGCGGCGGAGTCGGTGACCGTGACGACGCTCGCCGAGCTCGACCCCGAGACCGTCGACATGCGCACGCTGGTGATCGTCGGATCCTCGACGACGCGGATCGTCGGTGGCGCTCAGCCCCACGTGTACACCCCTCGGAGCTACGCATGAGACGGGTGCTCGTCATCGGGATCGGCGCAGGCGACCCCGAGCAGGTCACGGTCCAGGCGATCCGCGCGATCAACCGCGCCGACGTCGTGTTCGTGACCGAGAAGGGCTCGGAGGCCGACGAGCTTGCGCGCGTGCGGCGCGAGATCCTCGCGCGCTACCGCGAGGACGGTCGCGAGCCGCGCGTGGTCGCGCTCGCCGACCCCCCGCGTGACCGCACCGCGTCCGCGTATCGTGAGGCGGTCGACGATTGGCGCCACCGGCGCGCCGACCTGTGGGAGCGCGCGCTGGTCGACGAGCTCGCCGGCGGGCAGACGGGCGCGTTCTTGGTGTGGGGCGATCCCGCGATCTACGACAGCACGATCGCGGTGCTCGAGGAGATCCTCGCCCGCGGGCGCGTGGCGCTCGACTACGAGGTGATCCCGGGCATCAGCAGCATCCAGGCGCTCGCGGCGCGCCACCGGATCCCGTGGGCGCGGGTCGGCGGCGCGGTTCAGATCACGACCGGCCGGCGGCTGGCCGCGGGCCTGTCGCAGGAGACCGACGACGTGCTCGTGATGCTCGACTCCGGGTGCGCGTTCTCGACCGTCGCCGCCGAGGACGTCGAGATCTACTGGGGCGCGTACGTCGGCACCGACGACGAGATACTCGTCTCGGGCCGCGTCCACGAGGTCGCCGCCGAGATCGAGCGCCGCCGCCGGGATGCGCGCGAGCGCAAGGGCTGGATCATGGACTCGTACCTGCTGCGGCGCCCGCCCACGACAGCGCCTCGCGCACGCTAGGCACCGTCCGCACGTCCGGCCGCCGCGGGCGCTCGACCACGATGACCGCCAGCTCCCGCTCGCGCGCGGCATCGAGCTTGCACTCGGTCATCGCGCCGCCACTGTCCTTGGTCACGAGCCGATCGATCCGGTGGCGATCGATCAGCTCCAGCTCACCCTTCAGCGTGTACGGGCCGCGGTCGAGCAGCAGCTCGTGACGTGAGGGTAGCGGCACCGCGGGCATCTCAACGCAGCGGATCAGAAACCAGCACTCGGTCACGCCCGCGAACGCCGCGAGCCCCTGCCTCCCGGTCGTCAGCAGCACGCGCCCGCCGCAGGAGCGCACGACCGCGGCCGCGGCCGCCAGATCCGCGACCCTCGTCCAGCGATCGCCCGGCCGTTCGCTGAAGCCCGGCCGCTCGAGCCGCAGCAGCGGCACACCGGCCGCCGGGCATGCCTGCGCCGCCGAGCTCGAGATCCGCGCCGCGAACGGGTGCGTCGCGTCGACGACGGCCGCGATCCCCGCCGTCCGCAGCCAAGCGGCGAATGCCTCGGGGCCGCCGAACCCGCCGACCCGCACGCGACCACGGGGCAGCCGCGGGTTGGAGACGCGACCGGCCAGCGAGGTCAGCACGTCGAGGCCGGCATCGTCGAGGGCGTCGGCCAGCGTGCGTGCCTCGGCGGTACCACCGAGCACCAGGATCACGCCCGGATCCGCTCGCTCGAATACAGGTGACTGTCGCGGAAGCCCTCCGCCGCCAACGCGGGACCGACCAGGATCGTGGCGGTACGGCGGACCCCCGCGTCCCGCACGGACGTGGCGATGTCGGCGACCGTCCCCCGCAGCACGATCTCGTCCGGCCAGCTGGCTCGAGCGACCACCGCAACCGGACAGCACGCGCCGTAATGCGGCTCGAGCGACGCGACGATCTCGCCGATCGCCTGCGCCCCCAGATGGATCACGAGCGTCGCGCCGTGGCGCGCGAGTGACGCCAGCTCCTCGCCCGCCGGCATCGGCGACGCGCGGCGCCCGTAACGCGTCACGATCACCGTCTGGGCCACCGCCGGGATCGTCAGCTCGCGTCCCAGCGCAGCGGCGGCGGCCGCGAACGCCGGCACCCCGGGGGTCACGTCCCACGAGATGCCGAGCGCGTCGAGGCGCCGCATCTGCTCGGCGGCGGCGCTGTAGATCGACGGGTCACCGGAGTGCAGGCGGGCGACGTCCTGACCACGGCCGTCGGCGGCCTCCATCTCGCCGATGATCCGGTCGAGGTCGAGGTTCTGTGTGTCGATCACGCGGGCGCCGTCGGGGCAGCCGGCGAGAACCTCCGCGGGGACGAGCGCGCCCGCATACAGGCAGACCGGGCACTGCGCGATCAGCCGCTGCGCGCGGATCGTCAGCAGATCGGCCGCCCCCGGCCCGGCGCCGATGAAGTGGATCATTGGCTGCTCCAGTGGACGATCGTCCGCTGTGGGCGCCACGCCTCCAGCGAGCCGAGCGGCTCGGCGTGGCTGTAGTCGAGCCGCAGCAATGTGCCGCCGTGCGCGCGTCGGGCGGTGTACAGGGCCTGCTCGCCCTCGAGCGTCACGGCGTTGGCGACGACGCGCGCGCCCGTCGCCACGCATGCCTCGAGCAGGCCGGCCTCACCGAGGCCGCCCCCGACGAACACCACGTCCGGTCGCGGCAGCCCGACCAGCGCAGCGGGCGCCGCACCACGGACCACCTGCAATGAAGGCACCCCGAGGCGCAGCGCGTTGGCGCCGATCCGCTCCGCCCGGTCCTGACGCCGTTCGATCGCGATCGCGTGCGCCCGCGGCTCGGCGCGCAGCCACTCGATCCCGATCGAGCCGCTGCCCGCGCCGACGTCCCACAGCCGCTCGCCGGGGGATGGTCGCAGCGCGGCCAGCGTCACCGCTCGGATGGGCCACTTCGTCAGCTGGCCATCGCTGTCGTAGGCGGCGTCGGGCGCGCCGGGATGCCGGCTGAGCACGAGCGCGTCGGGCGAGGTCCGGCACTCGATCGCGACCGTGTGCAGCGGGTCGACGTCGCGCCCGTGCCAGGTGTCGGCGGTCACATCGGTCACGCGTTCGCCGGGGCCGCCGAGCTGCTCGAGCACGACCAGGCGGCTCGGGCCGAAGCCGCGCACGCACAGCACGCCGGCGATCTGGGACGCATCCGCATAGGCGACGATCCGCCGTCCCGGCTGCAGCAGCGGCACGACGACCTCGGGCGGCCGGGCCACGGCGCTGACCAGCTCGACGTCGGCCTCGGGCCAGCCGAGCCGTGCGCACGCCAGCGCGCACGCCGAGGCGTGGGTATGCACGGCGAGGTGCTCGGGTCCGAGGCGCCGCGCCAGCGTCGCGCCGATCCCGTGCAGCATTGGATCGCCGCTGGCCAGGACGCAGACCGACCCGTCCCAGCCGTTGCACAGCTCGTCGAGGAGCGGGTCGATCGGGGACGGCCACGCCCGCTTCGCGTCGCCGGCCCGCGGGATCAGCGCCAGCTGACGTTCGGAGCCGATCACGGTGTTGGCGGCGGTGATCGCCTCGCGCGCGGCGTCGCCGAGGCCGGCCCATCCGTCGGCGCCGATCCCGACCACCGTGATCACGCGAGCGCCTCCGCGAACCGCTGGTTGCTGCGCGGATCGCGCGCCGTGATGCGGATGTGGTTCGGACCGAGCCCGGGAAACGACGCCGCCGGGCGAACGGCGATCCGCCGTTCTCTCAGCCGCGCCACCGTCCGCGGTCCGTCGTCGACCTCGACCAGGCAGAAGTTCGTCGCCGACGGCCACGTGCGCAGGTGAGGGATCTCGACGAGCCGGCGGGCGAGATCGTCGCGCTCGGCACCGGCACGGACGGCGGCCGCGGCCAGCGCCTCCGGTCGCCGCGCCGCCGCCGCAAGCGCCGCGAGTGCCAGCGCGTTGACCGACCACGCGGGGCGCACGTCTCGCATCCGTTCGGCCAGCGTCGCCGCCGCGACCGCGTAGCCGACCCGGAGGCCGGGGACGGACAGCGACTTCGTCAGGCTGCGCACGACGATCACGTCGGGCAGCCGCGCGCGGACGAGGGTCTCCGGCTCGCCCGGCACCATCGTCATGAATGCCTCGTCGACGACGATCGTCCGGCCCGGACGGCGCAGCGCGAGCACCGCCGAGGCGGGGCTGAGCGTTCCGCACGGGGACGCGGGATTGCCGACGATCACGAGGTCTGCGGCCTCGGGGACGCCGAGGGGGTCAAGCACGAAGTCACGGTTGGGGTCGCGCAGCACCCGCGCGACGGGGATCCCGTGCGCGCGCAGCGCCGCTTCGCTCTCGGTGAAGCCCGGGTGCACGCACGCCGCAAGCGACGGGCGCAGCGCGACCGGGAGCAGCCACAGGGCCTGCACGGCGCCGTTGGTCGGGACGATCTCGCCGGGGTCTCGGCCGTGGAGCGCGGCGAGCGCGGCGACGGCCTCTCGCTCGTCGGGGTACGCGTCGATGCGGGCGTCCGCCAGCGCGTGCTTGAGCCAGTCGGGTGGCCCGCCGGCGAGCACGTTGACCGCGTGGTCGCGGAGGCCGTCGCGGACGAGCTCGTCGCCATGGTGACGGGCCACGACCTCGGGCCGCGACGCCAGCACGAGCGGGCGTCCCGCGACGACCAGCTCGACCCGGTCGGCCGCGGCCGACAGCTGCTGGGTGGCCTCGCCAAGCCGGTCGAGCCACCCCCGGGCGACCGGGTCCATCGGCAGCAGGCCGAGCCCCGCCTCCTCGGCGACGACGATCACCGGTCCGGTGGCGGCCGCCGCGATCAGCTCGTCCGCCACGTCGCCGTCGTGGCGGGCCAGCCACACTCCGAGCCCGTCGAGCAGGATGCAGCCGCGGAAATCGAGCGGGAGCGTCGCGCCGGCCTCGGCCGTCTCCCAGTGTGGCGGGCGGCGGGCGCGGTGGGCCGCGACGCGGTCGGCCATCTGCTCGGGGTCGGCCGTGGCGACGTACCGGACCGGACGGCCGGTGGCCGCGGCGAGCGCCTCGGCGCGTGCGCTCTTGCCGGAGCGAACCCCCCCGATCACGAGGGTCAGGCTCATCCCCGGGCGAACCTCCACGCCAGCTGCGGATCCGCCGCCCAGTGCGTGTGCAGGTAGCTGGCCTGGACGCCTGCGTGCACGAACCCTTCCTCGCCGCGGCCGGCGAGCGCCCACGCGCTCGGCGACCCGATCCGGTCGACCTCCGTGTAATGGAACTCGTGGCCGCGCACGCGTTCGCCGGCGTCCAGCCACGGCGTCGCGGTCACGGCGGTCGCCTCGCGGTAGCCGAGCGTGAGTCGCTCGGTCATCCGCGCGCTCGCCGGCAGCACGCCGCACATCGCGTGGCCGTCGAGCTCGCGGCACAAGAACAGCAGCCCGCCGCACTCAGCCAGGACCCGTCCTCCGGCCGCAGCGAACGCGGCGATGTCGTCGCGCAGGGCGGCGTTCGCTTGAAGCTCGGCGCCGAACACCTCGGGGAAGCCGCCGGCGAGCAGGAGCGCTCCGGCGCCGGCCGGCAGCTGCTCGTCGCGGAGCGGGTCGAACTCGAGCAGCTCGGCACCGGCCGCCCGCAGCAGCTCGAGGTTCTCCTCGTAGTAAAAGCAGAACGCGTCCCCGCGGGCGATCGCGATCCGGCGGCTGCTCGTCCCCACCGCCTCGTTGGGCGGCTCAGGGCTCCAGACCGGACCGTCGAGCGGCGGCGCCGAGCGCGCGAAGGCCACGATCCCGTCGACGTCGACGTACCGCTGCACCGCAGCGCTCAGCGCCGCGAGCGCGGCCCGAGTCTCACGACCGCGCTCGAACGCGGGGAGCAGCCCCAGGTGGCGTCCGGGCGCGCGCAATGACCCGTGGCGGCGGAGCGCCCCCAGCACCGGGATGCCGAGCGGCGCAAGCGCCTCTCGCAGGAGCTGCTCGTGGTGATCGGAGCCGAGGCGGTTGAGGATCACGCCGGCGAACTCCAGCTCGGGGTCAAACGTGCGGAAGCCGTGAACGATCGCCGCTGCCGAGCGGGCCATCGCGCCGGCGTCCACGACGAGCACTACCGGCGCCCGCAGCAGCTTTGCGACGTGCGCGGTGCAGGCAAGCTCGCCGCGGCCGGAGACGCCGTCGAACAGGCCCATCACGCCCTCGACCACGGCGATGTCCGCCCCGCGGGCGCCGTGACGCGCCAGCGGCGCGATCAGCTCGGGCCCGCTCAGGAACGCATCGAGGTTCCGGCCCGGCCGGCCCGAGGCGATCGTGTGATAGCTCGGATCGATGTAGTCGGGCCCGACCTTGAACCCCTGCACGCGCAGCCCCCGCCGGCGCAGCGAGCCGATCAGCCCGGAGGTGACCGAGGTCTTGCCGGCGCCGGAGCTCGTCCCGGCGATCACGACCCGCGGGATCACACCGCGACCGCCCACCGTCCGCGCACGAGCGCCAGCGGATCGATCACCGCCGCGCGGGCCGCGGCGCGCTCGTTCATCGTCGCCGGCCCATCCTCGCCTGCCACGCCCCCGCCCCACACGACCGCGGGCACCGGCGCGGGGTCGTGGCGGCCGGTGAACGGGTCGGTGCCGTGGTCCGGGCAGACGGTCAGCCGTCCGCCCAGCGCGAGCACGGCGTCTCGCAACGGCGCGAGCAGCTCGCGATCCATCCGCTCAAGCGCCGCGACGACCGCCCCCGGCTCGCGCCGGTGGGCCGCCTCATCCGGGGCGCCGAAGTGGACCACGACCCGCTCGGCGCCGCCGCTCATCGCGTCGATCGCCGCGGCGGCCTTGGCCCGGAGGTCGGTGTCGACGTCGCCGGTGACACCCGGTGGCGTCAGCACCCGTGCATGCAGCAGGCGCGCGCTCCCTGTCGCGGCGCCGCGCGCGGCGATCACGACGGTGGGCACCGGTACGGACCCCTGTGGTGGGCTTCCCGCGGGCCAGACCCGGACGTACAGTCCGAGCAGCCGGCGGTCGGCCGGTCGCTCGGCGCCGAGCAGCAGCAGCCGGTGGCCGCAGACGGCGTGCGCGCCCGGCCCGAGATGCGCGCACACGTCGCGTGCCTGGCGGATCGAGGCCCGCCTGCCGCTGCGGTAGAGCAGGTCGGCGCGCCACGCCGTCACCCCCTCCGTGACCTCGACCCCGTACGCAGCGGCGTCGACCCACCCGCGCCCGACGCGGCGGGCGGGCGGCACGCCCAGCAGTGACGCGATCCCGGTCTCCGAGCCGGCGGGCAGGCCCGGCGGCGTCGTCGCCACGCGCACGACAGCCCCGGTCGCGGCAAGCTCGCGCAGCACGGGTAGCTCGGCCGCTTCGAGCGCGGTCGGCACGCCGCCGCGCGGCGGCTGCGCGGCGCCGTCGGGAATGACGAGCACGTCTACCACTCGATCCCCTGCTGCGCCCGGATCCCCGCGTCCATCGGATGCTTGACCTTGACCACCTCGGACACGAGGTCGGCGAGCTGCAGCAGCTCTGGTGCCGCGTCACGACCGGTGATCACGACGTGCTGGAACCCGGGGCGCTCGCGGAGCGTGCAGACCACCTCCTCGACGTCGATCCAGCCCCACTTGACCGGGTAGGTGATCTCGTCGAGCAGGAGGAACTCGTAGCGCTGCTCGGCGATCGCACGCTTGACCTCGGCCCACCCCTCGCGCGCCAGATCGGCCGACTGCTCGAGGTCGTGCTGCAGCCAGGACCAGCCGTTGCCCATCTTCTCCCAGTCGATCGCGCCCAGCGCGGCGGCCGCCTTCGCCTCCCCGACCTTCCATTTGCCCGACTTGACGAACTGAAAGACGCCGCACCGGTAGCCGCGGGCCCACGAGCGCATCAGCATCCCGAATGCCGACGTGCTCTTGCCCTTGCCCGGTCCGGTGATCACGATCACCAGCGCGCGGTCGCGGGGCTTGCGGCGCTTCGGGTCGGCGCTGCCGGCGTCCTCGGTGCTCGCGCTCATGCTGCGCTCCTCAATGAGTGGTGTTGCCCTCCGGCCGCCGCGGCGAGCGAGGCCGCGAGACCGAGCCGCACGGGCCCGTCCTCGGTGTCGATGACGTGGACCGCGGCGGCCATCCGTCCGAGCGCCGCGGCCGCGCCGCGTGCGGCGCCCGCCGGGTCGGCGACGCGGCCGTCGGTCAGCACGACCGCGAGCCCGCGGCGGCTCGGCTCGCGGGCGGCCTCGCGCCGCAGGACCTGAGCGGCGAGCTCGAGCCCGGCCGCCAGCGGCGTTCGCCCGCCCGTCGGCAGCTCGCGGACGGCGGCGGCGGCCCGCTCCAGCGGCGTCCCCGGCGCGACCAGCAACCGCGCGCCGCCCTCCCCGAACGCGATGATCGCGACGCGGTCGCGCCGGGCGTACGCATCGCGGAGCAACCGGTGCAGCGCTCCCTTGACGCGCGCGAGCCGCTTGCGCGCGCCCATCGAGCCGCTGGCGTCGACGACCAGGCAGAGCAGGACGCCCTCGCGCCCGGCCCGGATGTGGACTCGCGGCTCGCGCGCCCGCAGCGTCGCGACCACCGCGATGTCGGTGTCCTCGGCGGATGCCGGGCGGCTGTCGATCGATCCCGCGTCGGCTCCGGCCGTACGCGCACGCCTGCCGTGGGGTCCTCGGCCGGCGCGGTCCAAGCGGAGCGCCTCGGCTGGGATCCGGGCGGCCGCCGGCGGCTCCAGCCTCGACCCGCTCGGCATCCGCTCGAGCTTGCGGCCCGCTCGGCATCCTGCCTCGCTTGATTGGGCCGCGCTCGAGTCATCCGGCTGCCACGACCGGGTCGGGCTGGAGTCATCCGGCTGCCGCTCGCGTGCGGGAGCGCCACCGCCCGGGCCGGGCGCCGGAGCGTCACCGTTCGCGCCGGGCGCCGGCCCGGCGCCGGACGGCCCGCGCGGCCCGGGCTCAGGCGGGTCGGGCTCAGGCGGCTCGGGCTCGGGCTCGCCACCGTCCAGCGCATCCTCGATGCCCAGCTCAGCCTCGCCGCCGAGCGGATCGCGCCGGCGGCGGTGCGCGAGCGCCAGCGACGCAGCGCCGTGGACGTGCGACTCGTCGACTGTCGCGGCGCCGTCCAGCGCCGCCAGCGCCCGCGCCGCGCGCGACCAGACGATGTCGCCGCGCACCCCATCGATCCCGAGTCGCGCGCACGCTCCCGTGATCCGCAGCAACTCGCGCTCGTGCAGGTGGACCGCGTCGAGGCATGCCCGGGCCCGCGCGATCCGCTCGGCCATCGCTCGCTGCTCGGACCCCCACCGGGCCATGAACCGATCCGGGTCGTGTTCGAACGTCAGCCGCCGCCGCACGATCTCGGCCCTGACCGCGGGGTCGTCCGGGCCGCGCACGTCGACGCCCAGCCCGAACCGGTCGAGCAGCTGCGGCCGCAGCTCGCCCTCCTCGACATTCATCGTGCCGACGAGCATGAAGCGGGCCTCGTGCTCCACCGAGACGGCGTCGCGCTCGACCCGAGCCACGCCCGACGCGGCGGCATCGAGCAGCGCATCGACCAGGTGGTCGGGCAGCAGGTTGACCTCGTCGACGTACAGGATCCCGCCGTGTGCCCGCGCGAGCAGACCGGGCTCGAACTGGTGCTCGCCCTCGAGCGCGCGGCGAACGTCGAGTGATCCGACGAGCCGGTCGAGCGTCGCGCCGAGCGGCACCTCGACCAGCGGGGCCGGGTGATCGGAGATCGCCGACAGCAACGGCGCCAGCCCGCGGACCGCGGTCGACTTGGCCGTGCCACGATGGCCGCGCACCAACACGCCGCCGACGTCCGGTGCGACCGCGTTGATCAGCAGCGCCGTGACCAGCTCCTCCTGGCCGACGATCGCGGCGAGCGGAAACGGGGCCGCCGTCACGTTGCGCTCGCCTCCTCGAGCTCGCCCTCCAACGCGAGGAACCGGTCGCGCAGGCCCGCGACCGTGGCGTCCTTCGGCGCTGCCCAGAGGCCGCGGTCAGCCGCCTCGAGCAGCCGCTCGGCGATCGCCCGCGCCGCCCACGGGTTCGAACGGCTCATGAACGCGGCCACATCGGCATCGAGCGCGTAGCGCTGTGCCACCTGCTCGTACATCCAGTCGTCGACGACGCCGGTCGTGGCGTCGTATCCGAACAGGTAGTCGACGGTCGCCGATAGCTCGGCGGCCCCCTTGTAGCCGTGGCGGATCATCGAGGCGATCCAGCGCGGGTTGGCGACGCGCGCGCGAAACACCCGCCGCGCCTCCTCGCCGAGCGTCCGGTTGACCACCCGCGACGGGTCCGAGCTGTCGCCGATGTAGGTGGCCGGCTCGTGCCCGCTCAAGGCGCGCACGGTGGCCACCATGCCGCCGTGGTACTGGTAGTAGTCGTCGGAGTCGAGGATGTCGTGCTCGCGGTTGTCGACGTTCTTGACCGCGACCTCGATCCGCGCGAAGCAGTCGCGCATCGCCTCCGGCGCGGGATCGCCTTCCCGCCCGCGGCCGTACGCGCATCCTCCCCACGCCTCGTAGACCTGGGCGAGGTCCGCGTCCCCACGCCACTCGCGCGTGTCGAGGAGCTGCAGCAGGCCGGCGCCGTAGACGCCGGGCGCCGACCCGAACACCCGCGCGGTCGCGCGCCTCCACGCCGGCTCGGCGTCGAGCTGCGCTTGGAGGCGCTCCGCGTCTGCGCGTGCGTGCGCGGCGACGAAGTTCTGCTCGGGCGGCTCGTCGAGCGCCGCCACGGTCCCGACGGCATCGTCGAGCAGCGCCAGCAGATGCGGGAACGCGTCGCGGAAGAAGCCCGAGATCCGCATCGTCACGTCGATCCGCGGTCGCCCCAGCTCCTGCAGCGGCACGACCTCGATGCCGGCCACGCGCCTGGTTTCCCGGTTCCACGTGGGTCGCACGCCGAGCAGCGCGAGGATCTCGGCGACGTCGTCGCCGTGCGTTCGCATCGCCGCCGTCCCCCAGACGACGAGCCCGACCATCCGCGGCAGCTCGCCGTGATCGCGCAGGTGGCGCTCGAGCAGCGCATCGGCGAGCCGTTGTCCGACCTCCCACGACAGCTCGGACGGGATCGCACGCGGGTCGACCGAGTAGAAGTTGCGCCCCGTCGGCAGCACGTCGAGCCGACCCCGGGTCGGGCTCCCCGACGGCCCGGACGGGACGTGGCGCCCCCGCAGCGCACGGATCACGTTGCCGATCTCGTCCGGCGCCCGACGGATGTTCGCGATCACCTCGGACGCTCGCTCGTCGACCATCGCGTCCTGGTCTCTGCCGGCGCCGAGCATCGCGGTCACGAGGCCGCGAAGCTGGTCACCCTCGGGAGCACGGCCGAGGACGTGCAGCCCGTCCTTGATCTGAATGTCCTTGATCTCGCATAGGTAGCCGTCGATATGGCCGACGAGCGCGCCCACATCGTCGGGCCGCTCGGCGATGCCGAGGTCGGCCTGGAGGTTGGCGCGCTCGATCGCCGCCCAGATCCGCGCGGCAAGCGCCGGCAGCTTGGCCGGGTCGAGCACCTCGAGCCGGGCGTACTCGTCCAGCAGCGCTTCGAGCTCGGCCAGCTCGTCGTAGGTCTCCGCGCGCATCATCGGCGGGACGAGGTGGTCGACGATCACGGCGTGGGCGCGGCGCTTTGCCTGCACGCCCTCGCCCGGGTCGTTGACGACGAACGGATAGATCAGCGGCAGCTCGCCGAGTGCCGCGTCGGGCGCGCACGACGGCGACAGCGCGAGCGTCTTTCCCGGCAGCCACTCGAGCGTGCCGTGTTTGCCGAGGTGGACGATCGCGTCGGCGCGCCAGCGCTGCTCGAGCCAGCGGTAGCACGCGAGGTAGTGGTGCGTCGGCGGCAGCTCAGGGTCGTGGTAGATCGCGACCGGATCGTCGCCGTAGCCGCGCGGTGGCTGGATCGCGACGACGACGTTGCCGAGCTCGAGGCCGGCGATCACGAAGTCGTCTCCGTCGACGAACTCCGCGCCGGCCGGCGGGGTGGGCGGGCCCCATCGTTCTTCGATCGACCCACGCAGCGCCGCCGGCAGACCCGAGTACCACGCCTCGTACTCGGCGATCGGAAAGCGCAGCGTCGCCCGCGCCAGCTGGTCGTCGGTGAGGAACTCCGGGTCGTGGCCGCCGGCCGCGATCAGGGCGTGCATCAACTGGTCGCCGTGCTCGAACGGCCGCTGCACCGCCATCCCGTCGTCGGCAAGCGCATCGAGCAGCGCCAGGCAGCTCGCCGGCGTGTCGAGCCCGACCGCCATCCCGACGCGCGCGTGCTTGGTCGGGAAGCTCGTCAGCAGCACCGCGACCCGCCGCTGCGCCGCCTCGATCCACCGCAGCCGCGCGTGCCGGACCGCGAGCCGCGCCACGCGCGCGCAGCGCTCCGGGTCGGCCGCGTAGCGCGCGACGCCGCGCCCGTCGCGCTCCTTGAACGAGATCACGCCGCCGAGCAGCCGTCCGTCGAACTCCGGGATCGCGACCTGCGTGGCGGCATCAAGCGGCGTCAACCCCGACGGCGACTGCCGCCAGGCGGCGGTTGACGTCGTCGCGCATACGGCCTGGATCACCGGCACGTCGAGCGCCGCGAGCGCGCTCGCGTCCCACTCGTCCGCGGCGCCTGAGCCGCCCGTGGCAAGCATCGTCACGACGAGCGCGTCGATCCGCCCGTCGAGCAGCTCGAGCGCGGCCACCCGCCCATCCGTCCCCCGGCGCAGCGTGTAGCTCCAGACCGCGAGCGGGTTGGCCCCGGCGTCGCGGATCGCGCGGCAGAAGTCCTCGACGAAGGCCGTGTTTCCAGTGAGGTAATGCGAGCGGTAGAAGCAGACCCCGACGGTCGGCAGCGACGGGTCGATCTCGCCCGTCTCGAACACACCGAGGTCGGGGACCTCGTGCGGCGGCTCGAACCCGTAGCCTCCGAACAGGAAGGTGTCGGCCAGGAACCGCAGCAGCTGTTCGACGTTGTCCACGTCGCCGTGACGCAGGTACTCGCCGGCCTGGGCGACGGCCCCCGCGGGCGCGAGCGACAGCGCCGTCAGCTCGGCGTCGGGCTCGGCCTCGCCACCGAGCGCCACCAGCGCGATCCCCCGTTCCTCGCAGCGTGAGCGGAGCGGATCGAACCCGTCGGGCCACCCGCGTCGCCCGCCGAGGATCCGGCACAGCACGACCCGTGCGCCGTCGAGCAGCTCATCGACGAAGCCTTCCGGCGCGGTCGCCGGATTTGCCCATCGGACCTCGGGGAAGTCATCGGGCAGCCGTGCCACGGCGGCGGCCGCCGCGAGGATCTCGGTGTCGGCGGTCGTCACGAAGCGCAGCATTCGCGCACCCGGGTTGTGAGCACGGGCAGGTCCGGCGTCGGGCCTGACTCGATCAGCGCCGCGAGCCGCGCGGTGTCGAGATGGCCCGCGACGAGGTCGCCGAGCGCGTCGAGCCGCGCCTCGCGCACGTCGGCAAACGGCGTGTCGCCCGGCACGAACGACGGCAAGGCCCAGCGCAGCAGCGCGCGGCGGAAGTCGTCGTGCTCGAGCGCTCCGTGCCACGAGATGCCGACGACCGCGCCGACGCGACAGCCTTCGGACTCGCCGTCCTCGGCGACGAGCACCGGCTCGCCACCGTGGCGGCGCAGTCGCCCGTGGCGGATCTCGTAGCCGCCGGCGCCGGTGCCCAGCCACTCGCAGCGACCGTGCCGAGGGCGCAGCAGCTTGTCGGCGGCGAACTCGGTGGCGACCGGCAGCAGGCCCAGTCCGGCGATGGCGCCGCGTCCGGACTCGACGTCATCGTCGATCCGCTCGCCGAGCATCTGGTAGCCGCCGCAGACGCCGAGGATCGGGCGGCCGGAGGACGCCCGTGCGGTCAGCGCCCGGTCAAGCCCGCTGGTGCGCAACCGCTCCAGGTCCTCGACCGTCGCCTTGGTTCCGGGCACGATCACAAGGTCGGCGCGCTCGACGTCGGCCGGCGAGCGCGTGAAGCGAACGCGCACCCCCGGCTCGGCGCCGAGCGCATCGGCATCGGTGAAGTTGCTCATCCAGCGCAGGCGGATGACCGCGACGTCGATCGTGCCGACGGACGCCGGCGCCTCGGGCGGTCCGCCGTCGAGCGCGACCGAGTCCTCGACGTCGAGCCACAGATCCTCCACATAGGGGAGCACTCCCAGGACCGGCCGCCCCGTGCGCGCCTCGAGGTCTCTCAGTCCCGGCGCCAGAATCGAATGGTCGCCACGGAACTTGTTGATCACGAAGCCGGCGACGTACGCCTGGTCTGAGGGGTCGAGCAGCGCGAGCGTCCCGAGCAGCGAGGCGAACACGCCACCCCGGTCGATATCGGCCACCACGATCACGGGTAGCCCCGCGTCGCGGGCGAGCCCCATGTTCACCAGGTCCCCGTCGCGGAGGTTGACCTCGGCCGGGCTCCCCGCGCCCTCGCACACGACGACGTCGAAGCGCTCACGCAGGCCAGCGAGCGCATCGGCGACGACCGGCCGCAGCGCCGCTTTCAGGTCCTGGTAGCCGGTCGCGTCGGCGTCGACGTACGGGCGACCCATGACGATCACCTGGCTGCGGCGCTCGCCCGACGGCTTGAGCAGGATCGGGTTCATCGCCGCCTCGAGTGGCACGCCCGCGGCGGCGGCCTGGACGGCCTGCGAGCGACCGACTTCGCAGCCGTCCTTGGTGACGACCGAGTTGAGCGCCATGTTCTGGGCCTTGAACGGCGCGACCCGGACGCCCTCGCGCGCGAGCCAGCGACACAGGCCGGTCGCGACCGCCGACTTGCCGGCGTCTGAGTGGGTGCCGCAGACGAGGATCGCGCCGTTCATCGCGCCACCGCCGCACAGAGCGCCGTCGCCGTGATCCCCACCGCCGTCGACAGCCTTGCCGCACGACGGATGTCGCCGGTATCCGGGCGTGCGCCATCGCCCAGCGCCGCGCGGATCTCGGAGCGCCCGCCGTAGCTGAGCGGTCCGCCGAGCGTGACGTCGAGCGCCCCGGCGAAGGCGGCCTCGAGCTGTCCGGCGTTGGGGCTCGGATGCGATGCGCCGTTGCGGCGCAGGACCTTCCACGCCGCCACCGACGAGCCACCGACGACGGGCGCGCAGCCGACGGCGAGCAGCGCTCCGAGCCGCGCGCCCGGCCAGCTCACCAGATCATCGAGCCGGGCCGCCGCCCAACCGAACTGCTGATAGCGCTCGCTGCGATGGCCGAACATCGCGTCGAGCGTGTTGACGGCCCGGTAGGCGGCGACCCCCGGGGGGCCGGCGAGGGCGCCCCAGACGAGTGGGCCGACGACCGCATCGCCCGTGTTCTCGGCCAGCGATTCGGCCACAGCGCGCGCGATGCCGCGCTCGTCGAGCAGCTCGGGGTCGCGTCCGGCGAGTGCCGGCAGGGCCGCGCGGGCGGTTTCGAGCTCGCCGCGATCAAGGGCGGAGGCGATCGCGCAGGCGTGGGCGACGAGCGATCGCCCGCCGAGCGCGGCCCAGACCAGCGCCGCACGCAGCGGCCACGGACGTCCAAGCGCGCCGCCGATCACGGTCGCGCCGCCGGCCAGCGAGAGCGCGAACGCCGCTCCACGCACACGGCTCGGGGCGTACACGGTCTGCTCCAACGCCATCGCGATCCGGCCGAAGCCCGCCACCGGATGCCACCGGTCGGGGTCGCCAAGCGCCGCGTCGGCGACGTAGCCCGCGATCAGGGCGCGGCCCATCACACGCCCAGCCGCCTCAATGTCCAGGCCCCGTCGTCACAGGCCAGCTCCGTCACCGACAAGGGGCCGACGGCGATCTTCCAGAATGCGTCGAGCGGCGCCCCGAGCGCGTGCACGACGGCCGCACGGACGACGCCACCATGCGTGATCACCGTCGCGGACTCGCCGCCTGCATCCAGCCATCGAGCGATCCGCGCCGCGAATCCTCGAAGCGTCTCCCCGCCGTGCGGCGCGGCGTCGGGGTCGGTCATCCACGCGCGCGCCTGCGCCGGATCGACGGCCGCGAGCGTCGCTCCGCCCCAGCTGCCGAAATCGCATTCGGCGACCTCCGGCTCGAGCCGGATTGTCAGGCCCACCGCCGCCGCCGTCTGCCGGCAGCGGAGCGCCGGGCTGCAGACGACCTCGCAACCCTCAAATAGGACCGCGGGCAGTCGCGCCGCCTCGGCCTGGCCGTGCTCGTCGAGCGGCTCGTCGAGCGGGAACGCGCCGGCGCGCGTCGCGCTCGTCGACGCATGCCTGACGAGAAGGAGCCGCCTCACTCGGAGGCTTCGGCGACTTCGTGATCGAGCGTCGAGGTGATCGTTGACCTCCACGGGATCGAGCGTCCCGATCAGGGGGTGTTCGCGCCGGACGAGTTCCTGACTCCCGGGACCTGAACATCCCGGACACAGTGGCGCGACCGTCCCGGACTCTCACCGGGTTCCACGCGCCGACGCGCTTGAGCCGCGGACTCTACCGTAGGCTTGTCCGCCGTGAGCGACGGGCTCTCCACGCCAGAGCGCCTGCGGCGGCCGCCGACCCCGGACGGATTCGATCCCTCGCGTGCCGCGGACCGTGGCGCCAATCCAACCGGCTGGCGGTACGAGGAGCGGGATCTGCAAGCCGTCCATCGCGTGATCGCCCAGCGCCGCGACATCCGCCGGTTCCGACCGGACGACGTCGGAGACGACGTCCTGCGCCGCGTGCTGGAGGCCGCCCACCGGGCACCGTCGGTGGGGCTGATGCAGCCGTGGCGATTCATCGTCGTCGGCGAGCTGGAGACGCGGATCGCGGTTCGGGCGCTGGCGCGCCGCGAGCGCCTTCGCCAGGCCGAACGATTCGACGAGCGCGCGCGCCACTTCCTCGATCAGAAGGTCGAAGGCGTCGTCGAGGCGCCGCTCGGGATCTGCGTCTGCTGCGACCCCGGCGACCCGGGTGTCGAGGTGCTTGGACGGGGCACGATTCCTGAGACCGACATCTACAGCACCGCGTGCGCGATCGAGAACCTGTGGCTGGCGGCGCGAGCCGAAGGGCTGGGCGTCGGGTGGGTCAGCTTCTACAGGCCGGCGGACCTGCGCGACGCACTGCGCATTCCCGCTCGCGTACAGCCGGTCGCGTACCTGTGTGTCGGCTGGCCCGACGAGCGCCCCGTGCGCCCGGGCCTCGAGTCGGCCGGCTGGGCCAAGCGCGCCGAGCTGGATGCGGTACTGATGCGCGAGCAGTGGACCGAGACGGCGTCGCCGACCGCTCAGGCGGCGCCTGCACGTCCGCGGCCGCGCCCGGCGGACCGGCTGAACCGCGCCGCCGCGAGCGCCGCCCGCGACCGGCTCGACCAGCTGGTGAAGCCGACGGGCTCGCTCGGCTCACTCGAGGAGCTGATCGAGCGCTGGGCCCAGATCGCCGGCGCTCCGCCGCCGCCGGCGCTGCGGGCCGGCGTGCTCGTCTGCGCGGCCGACCACGGCCACGTCCAGCGGGGAACGAGCCTGTATGGCGCCGAGGTCTCCGCGCAGGTTGCCGCCGCCGCCGGGCGGGGCGAGACCGCGGTCGGCGTGCTCGCGCGCCAAGGCGGGCACACGCTCATCGTCGCCGACATCGGGCTGGCATCGCCGACCCCGCCCGGGGTCCGCGCGTGCAAGGTGCGACCCGGGACGGCCGACATGCTCGCCGGGCCGGCGCTGTCAGATGCCGAGCTCGAGGCGGCGCTGAAGGCCGGCGCCGGACTGGCGGCCGAGCTCGCAACAGAAGGCGTCGACTGCCTCGTCCTCGGCGAGATCGGGATGGGCAACACGGCGACCGCGGCCGCGCTCGCCGGTGCGCTCACGGGCGCGCCGCCCGCAGCCACCGTCGGCCGCGGCACCGGGCTTGACGCAGCCGGCGTCGAGCGCAAGCGCGCCTTCGTCGCCGCGGCGATCGAGCGTCACGGCTCCGCGCTTCAGCCACGCGCCGCGCTGTCCGCCGTCGGCGGACTCGAGCTCGCCGCGCTCGCCGGCGCGGCCGCTGAGGCGAGCCGGCGGCGACTGCCGGTCATGCTCGACGGCTACGCCGTGGCAGTCGCAGCGCTGGCGGCGGTCCGGTTCGACGCGACCGTCGGTGAGGTGCTGATCGCCGGCCACCGTTCGGCCGAGCCGGGCCACGCGCTCGTGCTCGGCGAGCTCGGGCTCGAGCCGCTGCTGGACCTCCGCCTCCGGCTCGGCGAGGCGTCGGGGGCCCTGCTCGCGCTCCCGGTCCTCGCCGCGGCCGGCGCGCTCCACGCGGAGATGGCGACGTTTGAGGAAGCCGGCGTCGAGCGCCGCGGCTGAGTGCGCAGCTCGGTGCCGACCGCAACCCGATCCCGGCCCCCGATGCGGATCCTCGCCGGCGCGCGGACCGCGGTCGGACTGTTGACGATCCTCCCCGTCAGAGCGCGAATCGAGCCCGATGGGGTCGGGGCGGCCGCGGCGTGGTTCCCGCTGGTCGGCGCGCTCGTCGGACTCGCCGCGGGCGCCGTGCGGCTCGGCGCAGACCACCTGTTCGGGGCGACGGTCGCCGCCGTTCTGGCCGTGCTTGTGCTCGTCACGCTGACGGGAGCACTCCATCAGGACGGGCTGGCCGACGTCGCCGACGCCGTCGGCGTCCGCGGCGGCCGCGAACGCCGGCTCGAGGTGATGCGCGACTCGACGCTTGGCACGTTCGGCGTGCTCGCCCTGATTGTGTGGGCGCTCCTGCTCGTCGCCGCGTTGTCGGCACTGCCACGCGACCGGGCGATCGACACACTCGTCATCGCCGCGGCGCTCGGCCGCTGGGCAGCCGTGGTGCACGCCGTCGCGGTGCCGCCGGCGCGCCCCGACGGGCTCGGCGCCGCATTCAGCCCGCGCCCGGCAGCGATCCTGATCGCCACCGTGCTCGCCGCCGCCACGATCGCGCTCGACCCCGTCCCCGCCGCCGCCGGCCTGGTCGCCGCGGCGACCACCGCAGGCGTCACGAGCGCGATCGCCGTCCGGATCGTCGGCGGACGCACAGGCGACACACTCGGTGCAACGGTCGCGCTGACCGAGGTGGTCGTCTGCTTGGTCCTGCTCTCGCTCGCGAGATGATGTTTTGGGGTAGGGTTCGATGCACCTACTGCACATCCCGGGGGGTCCCTGTGTGAGGGGCTGAGATGGCGCTTCCTTGTGCCACCACCCGCCGAACCTGATCTGGTTCATACCAGCGAAGGGAGGAAGCCATGCTCCATCGCAGCACGTTCCGGTCCGGCGTCCAGTGCCGGACGCAGATCCACCTCGCCCGCCAGGACGTCGTGTCGCCCGAGATGGTCCGCGCGGCCGAGCGCGAGCATCTACCGCGCGAGGTCGTCCGCGAGGAGGTCGCCGCCGGGCGGATGATCATCCCCGCCAACGTGCACCACGGGGCGCTTGACCCGATGGCGATCGGTCTGCGCGCTCGGGTGAAGATCAACGCCAACATCGGCAGCTCGCCCACCACCTCCTCGCTGACCGAAGAGGTGGACAAGCTCGCTCTGGCGCAGCGGTGGGGGGCCGACACCGTGATGGATCTCTCCACGGGGAAGCGCATCGACGAGACCCGCCAGGCCGTCATCGCCGCGGCCACCGTGCCGATCGGGACCGTACCGATCTACCAGGCGCTCGAGCGCGTCAAGCGGATCGAAGATCTCACGCCGGAGCTGCTGCTCGACACGATCGAGCACCAGGCCCTCCAGGGTGTGGACTACATGACGATCCACGCCGGGGTGAGGCTCGAGCATCTGCCGCTCTGTCAGCACCGCACCACGGGGATCGTCTCTCGTGGCGGTGGGATCCTCGCGCGCTGGATGGTTCACCACAAGCGTGAGAACCCGCTGTACGAGCGGTTCGATGATGTCCTGGAGATCTGCCGCGCCCATGATGTGTCGATTTCGCTGGGCGACGGGCTGCGGCCGGGGTCGATCGCCGACGCCTCGGATGCCGCCCAGTTCGCCGAGCTCGACACCCTTGGCGAGTTGACCGTGCGTGCATGGGCCCGGGACGTGCAGGTGATGATCGAAGGACCCGGGCACGTGCCCATGGACCAACTCGCCGACAACGTCGCTCGCCAGCAGCGCGTCTGCCATCAGGCGCCGTTCTACACCCTCGGCCCGCTGGTCACGGACATCGCACCCGGCTATGACCACATCACCTCGGCGATCGGCGCGGCGATCGTGGGCTGGCACGGCACCTCGATGCTCTGTTATGTCACCCCCAAGGAGCACCTGGGCCTGCCGGATGCCGAGGACGTCAAGCAGGGGCTGATCGCCTATCGCATCGCCGCCCACGCGGCCGACCTGGCCCGCGGTGACCGCCGCGCCGCTGAGTGGGACCGCGAACTCTCAACGGCCCGCTTCGCGTTCGACTGGCAGCGCCAGTTCGAGCTGGCGATCGATCCCCCCGCCGCGCGGGCAATGCACGACCAGACGCTCGCCGACGACTACTTCAAGACCGCGGAGTTCTGCTCGATGTGTGGTCCCAAATACTGCCCGATGCACAACTTCAAAGACGTGGACTGGGACGAAATCCGCGCCGTCGTGGCCGATCGCAGACGCGCCCG
>DASUHF010000009.1:0-186707 GCA_036273655.1 Solirubrobacteraceae bacterium
CAACGGCGGCGACGCGCTGCACTACTACCCCCGCGGCGGCTACGGCTACCCGCAGTCCAACGGCTGCGTCGAGATGCCCGAGGCCGCGGCCGCCAAGATCTATCCGTACACGCCGATCGGCGCGCTCGTCGACGTCAGCACGTAAGCGGCGCCGCGGCGGTTCCCTGATCGTCGCCGACGACGTGGCGGCCGCCGCCACCGATCCCGGCAGAGCGGCTGCGCCGGCAGGCGCGCGCCGACCCGCCACGAATAGGCAAGACGTGCCGGGCATCGATCCACAGCCGCTTCAGCCGACCTGGCAGGCGGCGCTCGACTCCTACGACGCCGACCTGCGACGGCGCGCGGTCGCGGCCAAGACCCGTGCCGCGTACGCCGCCGACTGCAGGCAGTTCGCGGCGTGGGCGCAGGACGCCGGGCTGACCCCCGAACGCGTCGACATCCGCTCGATGCGCCGTTACGTCGCGACGCTCGCCCAGCGCGGGCTGGCCCCGTCGACCGTCGCGCGCAAGCTCGCGTCGCTGCGGGGATTGCTGTCGCTGCAGGTCTCGCTCGGCGCGCGCGCCGACAACCCCGCGCAACTGCTGTCGGCTCCCAAGCGGCCGCAGCGGCTGCCGCGCGTGCTCAAGCCCGACGAGGTCGCGGCGCTGCTGGACCGGATCCCCGCGGACGGACCGCTGGCGCTGCGCGACCGGGCGCTGTTCGAGCTCGCATATGCATCGGGCCTGCGCGCGGAGGAGCTCGTGACGCTCGACGTCGACTCGATCGACTTCGATTCCGAGGCCGTCCGCGTCCACGGCAAGGGCGACCGCACGCGAATCGTGCCGGTCGGCGAGCACGCCCTGCGCGCGGTGCAACGGTACCTGCGGGCGGCCCGTCCGGCGCTGTGCTCGGCCGCGGATCCGTCGGCGGGCGGTAGCCCGGCACTGCTGCTGTCAAAGTCCGGCCGGCGCCTTTCGACATCCGACGTCAGGCGCCGGCTGCGGGCGTGGGCGCGACTGGCCGCGCGCGAGTCGCCGGCGCTGGCAGAGGCCCATCCCCACGCCCTGCGGCACTCGTTCGCGACGCACCTGCTGGAAGGGGGCGCCGACCTGCGTTCGATCCAGGAGCTGCTGGGGCACGCGAGCATCTCGACGACACAGGTCTACACTCGAGTGCAGCGAGACCGCCTTCGCGCCGCGTATGCAAGTGCGCATCCGCGGGCGTAGGCAGCTTGGGGGTACGTCTGGAAACCAACGTCAAAGCGATCGAGCTCCACGCGCTGTGGAGGCGATACAAGGCAACCGGGGACGCCGGTGCCCGCGAACGGCTCGTGGTCGCCTACTCGCCGCTGGTCAAGTACGTCGCTGGAAAGCTCGGCTCCGGCCTGCCCGCACACGTGGAGGAGGCGGATCTGATCTCGTACGGCCTCGGAGGCCTGATCTCGGCGATCGAGCGGTTCGATCCCTCGCGTGAGACGAAGTTCGAGACGTACGCGATGACGCGGATCCGCGGGGCCATCATCGACGAGCTGCGCACCCTGGACTGGGCGCCGCGATCGGTGCGCGCCCGTGCCCGAGAGATCGAGCGGGTCAACATCAAGCTCGAGTCGCGCCTGCAGCGGGCGCCCACCGACGAGGAGATGGCGGTCGAGCTCGGCACGACCACGGCCGAGTTCCACGAGCAGCTGCTGCAGATCGCCAACTCGACGATCGTCGCGCTCGACGAGCTGTGGGGCGGGACCGAGGTCGGTGGCGACCAGGTGTCGCTGCTGGACACGCTCCCCGACCGCGCTGCGCCCGACCCGCAGATGCTGATCGACGAGTCCGAGCTGCGCGAGCGGGTGTCGGACGCGATCGCGGCGCTGCCCGAGCGGGAGAAGCTCGTGATCGCCCTCTACTACTACGAGAACCTGACGCTACGCGAGATCGGCGAGGTGCTCGGCGTGACCGAGTCGCGTGTGTCGCAGCTGCACACCAAGGCAGTGCTGCGGCTGCGCTCCAAGCTGGGCTCGGAGCTCGACTGACGGAGGGGGCGGCACCGGACGGATCTGGCCGAAGGCGCGGCAGTCGCCGGGACTGGGGGCCGCAGCCGTCGCGGTCGGCGAACGGCAGCACCGGAGTGGTGGGTCGGACGCACTCGGTCGTTCGGAAGGTGAGGAAGTCGCCAAGAGACGTCGCCACGAGCGCAGATGGCCGCCTGTGATCGACCGTCCGTGAAGTTCCGCCAACTCACCGATGGAGCGCTTGACTTGGCAGGTTTTTCAGGACCCGCGAGCCGGTTGTTCTCAATGCCGGTGAGCGACCGCGCGCCGAATGGGCGGTCGGCTGATCGCCACCCACAGCCAACCGAAATCAACCGATCAACAGCGCGCTCCCGCCGACTGCTCCGGGTCGGTAAGGTCGGCCGATCAAGCCCGAGCGCTCCTCGCCGGCGCGATGGGCCCTTACCCGAGTGAGAGGAGCTGAGCATGCACAAGGCCGCGGATCGAATCCGCAACGTGGCCCTCGTCGGCCACCGCGGCACGGGCAAGACCTCGTTGCACGAGGCGATCCTGTTTCAGGCCGGCGTGATCAACCGGCTCGGCACGATCGCCGACGGCACCACCGTGTCCGATTCGGATCCCGACGAGAAGGCGCGGCAGATGTCGATCTCGCTCGCGCTGTCCTCGTTTGAGTGGCAGGACCGCAAGGTCAACCTGCTCGACACTCCCGGCGACGCCAGCTTCATCGCCGACGCGCTCGGCGCGCTGCGGGTGTGCGAGTCCGCCGTGTTCGTCGTCAACGCCGTGATGGGCGTCGAGGTCCACACCGCTCGGCTGTGGCAGCGCGCGGCGGAGCTCGACCTGGCGCGGCTGCTGTTCGTCAACATGCTCGATCGTGAGCGCGCGGACTTCTTCCGGACGCTTGACTCGCTGAAGTCCGCGTTCGGGCAGCACGTGGTCGCCACCGAGATCCCGATCGGATCCGAGCACGAGGTCTCAGGCGTGATCGACCTCGTCGACATGAAGGCCTACGCATACGACGGCGCCGGCCGCGATAACTGCACCGAGATCCCGATTCCGGACGCCGAGGCCGACCGCGCGCAGGAGTACCGCGAGAAGCTGATGGACGAGGTCTCGGAGACCTCCGATGCGCTGATGGAGCGCTACCTCGAGGGCGAAGAGATCTCCCACGACGAGATCGTCACGGCCCTCAAGGACGGCACCAATCACGGCTCGCTGTTCCCGGTCACGTGCGGGATCGCCACCCGCAACCTCGCCACCAACCGGCTGCTGGACGCGATCGTCGACGACCTGCCCTCGCCGGTCAAGCACGGCGTCCTCGAGGTCGGCGAGGTCACGCTCGAAGCCTCGGAGGACAAGGAGCTGTTCGCCTACGTCTTCAAGACCCGGGCCGACCCGTTCGCCGGCCGCATCAACATCTTCCGCGTCTACCAGGGCGTGATCGACCACGACACGCAGCCGCTCAACACACGCACGCACTCCAAGGAGCGGATCGGCCAGCTGATCACGTTCAACGGCTCCGAGAGCGTGCTCGTCGACGAGTTCGGCCCGGGCGACATCGGCGCCGTCGCCAAGCTCAAGGAGACCCGCGCGGGCGACTGGCTCGCCGCACGCGACGAGCCGATCACGATGCCGTCGATCAAGCTCCCGGCCCCGGTGATGGCGTTCTCGATCGAGCCGCAGACCAAGGGCGACGAGGACAAGGTGTTCAGCGCGCTGCGACGGCTGCAGGAGGAGGATCCGACGATCGACCTGCACCGCGACGCGCAGACCGGCGAGCAGATCGTCGCCGGGCTCTCGCAGGTGCACGTCGAGGTGATCGTCGAACGGCTGCGGTCGCGGTTCGGCGTCGAGGTGACGCTGAAGCCGCCGCGCGTGCCCTACCAGGAGACGATCCGCAGCTCCGCCAAAGCCCATGGCCGCCACAAGAAGCAGTCCGGCGGACGCGGCCAGTTCGGCGACTGCCACATCGAGATCGAGCCGCTCGCGACCGGCGACGAGTTCGAGTTCGTCGACGCGATCAAGGGCGGGGTGATCCCATCCGGGTTCATCCCCGCCGTCGAGAAGGGGGTGCTCGAGGCGATGCAGGAGGGCGTCGTGGCCGGCTATCCGGTCAAGGGCGTCCGCGTCCGCGTCTACGACGGCTCCTATCACACCGTCGACTCGTCGGAGATGGCGTTCAAGATCGCCGGCTCGATCGCGATGAAGCAGGCGCTCGAGCAGGCGTCGCCGGTGCTGCTGGAGCCGATCATGCTGGTATCGATCAACGCGCCCGAGGAAGCCGTCGGCGACGTCATCGGCGATCTCAACTCCCGCCGTGGACGGCCGCTTGGGATGGAGCCGGGAGCCGCTCAGATGACCGACATCAAGGCCGAGGTGCCGATGGCCGAGATGCTGTCCTATGCGCCTGACCTGCGGGCGATCACGGGCGGGCGCGGCGAGTACACGATGGAGTTCGAGCGCTACGAGGAGGTCCCGGGACACCTCGCGGCCAAGGTCGTCGACGAGGCGCGCGCGGAGCGGGAGGCCGTCAAGGCCTGAGCGGCGAGACGCCGGGGCGCGACGGGCGCAGATCGGGCCCGCCAACGGCCGCGTCCAAGCGCGCTCCGGCGAAGCCGTAGTAGGCTCACCGTTTTCCATGAGTACCAGGGCGATTCGGACATCGGGGGTCGACGCCTCCTGCGACATCTGCGGGCGGACGCTGCTGCGCGGCGAGCGCGCCGACGTGTACGTGCACGGCGGCAGCCGCCACGACGTCTGCGAGCTGTGCATCGGCCGCGCGGTGCACGCCGGCTGGGTGCGCGAGGGGACCGAGCCCGCCTATGACGAGGCCGGCGCCCGCGGCGACAGCCGCCGCTCGCTGCTGGGGCGGCTGCGCAGCCGCCGCGAGATCGACCACGACGAATTCGACGAGGACCCGTTCGACGATTTCGACGACCAGCCGCAGCCGCGGGGAGGCCAGGGGCCGGCGCCCGACTGGCCCGAGGCGCCGCCGCGACCGTCGGAGCGGCGTACCCCGCGGCGCCGGCGAGGGATCGTCGCGCGCGACGGGCTGGCGTCACGCGACGGCGGCCCGCGCGAGCCCCGCCACGTACGCGCCGTGCCGACCAGCGTGGAGACCAAGACGGCGGCGGCGGTGTCGTTGTTCAACGGCTCCGAGCATCCCAAGACGGTGGCCGGGATCGGCCGCTCGCTGGGGCTGCCGGATGTCGCCGTCTATCCGTCGGATCCGACCGGCTCGGTCGTCAACCTCGTCGTCTCTTGGGAGCTGTGCTGGTACCGCTACCAGGTCGAGCTATCCGACGAGGTCCCGCACGTGCGCGTGCTCGACCAGGGTTACGAGCTGGACGAGCTTGCCGACGTCGACCGTCAGATCAATGCCTCGGCCGATGATCGCGGCCGGCTCAAGCTCAGCGGCTGAGGACACGTTGTGTCCGTCGAGACGGCCGGGGGCCATGTCCGGTTGGTGATCCATGTCGATGGCGGCTCGCGGGGCAACCCTGGTCCGGCGGCGATCGGCGTCGTCGTGTCGGCGCCGGACGGCACCACCGTCGACGAACTCGCCGAGCGGATCGGCGTGACGACCAACAACGTCGCCGAGTATCGCGCGCTGCTGTGCGGCGTCCGCCGCGCCGCGCAGCTCGGCGCCTCAGAGATCGAGCTGATCAACGACTCCGAGCTCGTCGCCAAGCAGCTGACCGGCGCCTACAAGGTCAAGCACCCTGCGATGCGGCCGCTGCACGCGGAGGCGCTCGAGGCGCTGAGGGCGTTTGAAGGGTGGCGGATCCGGTCGGTTCCCCGGGCCCAGAACGCTCGCGCCGACGCGCTCGTCAACGAGGCGCTGGACGGGCTGCGATGAGCCACGATCGTCTATTTCGCGGGGGTTAGCGCAGATGAGAGCCGATCCAGCCGTCCCCCCGGGCGATAACCTTGGCGGCGTGACCGATTCTCTGAGCGAGCTCAGTGCGGCACTCCGACGGACGGTCGAGCAGATGCGCGACGGCAAGCTCGGTGCCGACGCGGCGCTGCAGGCGATCGAGGAATGCGCACGGATGGCGACGGAGGTGAGCGCACAGGTGGACCAGCGAGCACGCGCGGCGCTCGAGCCGCTTCCCGACCTACCCGGTCAGCTTCCGCTGCCGTCCGCGTGACGTTGCCGATCACCCCGCCTCTGAGCCCGGTTTTCCCGGAGCATCTGCGCGATGACGTCGAGCGCTACCTCGAGCAGGTTCGCTTCTGCGACGAGATCGCGACCGCGGGCCTCGAGGAGGCGATGCGCTATTCGCTGCTGGCCGGCGGCAAGCGGATCCGCCCGGTGCTGGCGCTCGCGACCGCCGACGCGATCGGCCGTCCGCGGGAGTCCGTGCTGCCGCTGGCGGCGGCGCTTGAGCTGATCCACACATACTCGCTGATCCACGACGACCTACCGGCGATGGACGACGACGATCTGCGCCGCGGCCGGCTCACCTGCCACAAGGTGTTCGGCGAGGACGTCGCGATCCTCGCGGGCGACGCGCTGTACGCGGAGGCGTTCAAGCTGTTGTTGTCGCGCCAGGTGGCCGATCCCGCCAACCTCGTCGCCGTCGCGACCCGACTGGCGTCCGCGACCGGTGTACAGGGCATGGTGGGCGGGCAGTACATCGACGTGGCGGGAACCGCACCCGACGGCGCCGACGGCCTGCGACGGCTGCACGAGCTCAAGACGGGGCGCCTGATCGGCGCCTCGATCGAGTGCGTGCTGCTGCTCGACGCCGCCGGCGATGACGCCCGGGTGACGGCGTTCCGCACGTTCGCATCCGAGCTTGGCGTGCTGTTCCAGATCGTCGACGACATCCTCGACGTGACCGGCTCGCGCGAACAGCTCGGCAAGCAGGAGGGGGCCGACGAGCGCCTGGGCAAGCGCACGTACGTGACTGAGTTCGGGCTCGACGGAGCCCGCAGGCTGGCAGACGAATGCCACGGCAGGGCGCGCGAGGCGCTCGCCGCGGCGGCTCCCGCGGGCGCCGAGGAGCTCGAACGGATCACCGATTTCATCGCAACCCGGAGCTATTAGTGACCACGAACCTCCTAGACACGATCAGCGGACCGGCCGACCTGCACAAGCTCACCGACGAGCAACTGCAGCAGGTGGCCCAGGAGGTACGCGAGCACATCATCGACACCGTCGGCGAGATCGGCGGGCACTTCGGCGCCAACCTCGGCGCCTGCGAGATCGCGGTCGCTTTGCACTCGCTGCTGGACTCCCCGCGCGACAAGATCCTGTGGGACGTCGGCCACCAGGCCTACCCGCACAAGATCCTTACCGGCCGCGTCGACCGGCTGCACACGATCCGTCAGTACGGCGGGCTGGCGCCCTTCTGCTCGATCCCGGAGTCCGAGCACGACATCATGGGCGCCGGCCACGCCTCGACCGCGATCGGCTACGCGGTCGGGATCAAGGAGGCGATGCGACGCGGCCACGGCCCCGACGGCCACGTCGTCGCGGTCGCCGGCGACGGCGCGATGACGGGCGGGGTCGCGTTCGAGGCCGTGCACCAGGCCGGCGGCGAGGGCACGCCGATCGTCGTCGTGCTCAACGACAACGGCATGTCGATCGCCCCCAACGTCGGCGCGCTCAGCCGCTACTTCAACCGCGTGCGGCTGAACCCGAAGCTGTGGCACGCGCGCGAAGAGGTCGAGGACGGGCTCACCAAGCTGCCGGCCGGCATCGGCAACGCGTTCGAGCGGATCGGCCCGTCGGTCAAGGAGTCGATCAAGGCGTTCTGGGCGCCGAACCTGTGGTGGGAGGAGCTCGATTTCGCCTACATGGGCGTGATCGACGGCCACGACGTCCGCGCGCTGCGCCAGGCGCTGCGTGAGGCGCTGGCGGCCGAGCGGCCGGTCGTGGTGCACTGCGCGACGGTGAAGGGCAAGGGCTTTGCGCCCGCCGAGGAGGGCGGTCTGGAGGGCATGGAGAAGTGGCATGCCGCCAAGCCCAAGTCGATCTCCAACGGCGCCCCCGCCAAGGCCGCCAAGCCCGCCCCCGGCGCCAAGCCCGCGCCGCCGGCGTACACGAAGGTGTTCGGCGAGGCGCTCGTCGCCGAGGCCAGGCGCGACAAGCGGGTGATCGGGATCACCGCCGCGATGAACACCGGCACCGGCCTCGACATCCTGCAGAAGGCGATGCCCGACCGCTACTACGACGTGGGCATCGCCGAGCAGCAGGCGATCCTGTTCGCGGCCGGGTCGGCGCTGCAGGGCGCCAAGCCGGTCGCGGCGATCTACTCGACGTTCCTGCAGCGGGCGTTCGATCAGATCGTGCACGACGTCTGCCTGCAGAAGCTCAACGTGGTTTTCGCGATGGACCGTGCCGGCCTCGTCGGCGACGACGGCCCGACCCACCACGGCGCATTCGACATCGCCTACCTGCGGCCGCTGCCGAACATCGTGCTGATGGCCCCGCGTGACGAGGCGATGCTCGTGCACATGCTGCGCACGGCGCTGAAGTACGACGACGGCCCGATCGCGCTGCGCTACCCGCGCGGATCGGCCGTCGGCGTCGAGATGCCGACGCGACTGAAGTCGATCCCGATCGGCACCGGCGAGATCCTGCGCGAGACGGGCGCCGGCTCCTCGGAGCGACGGGTCGCGCTGCTCGGGTACGGCACGGGCGTCGGCAAGGCGCTCGGTGCGGCCGAGATCCTCGCGTCGCACGGCGTCGCGGTGACCGTCGCCGACGCGCGCTTCGCCAAGCCGATCGATGCAGGGCTGGCGGCGCAGCTGGCCGCCGAACACGAGCTGCTGGTGACGATCGAGGAGGGCGTGCTCGCCGGCGGCTTCGGCTCGGCGGTGTGGGAGACGCTGGCCGACACCGGCGCCGGGCTCGGCGCGGCGCGGATCATGCGCGTGGGGCTGCCGGATCGTTATGTGACGCACGGCGCGCCGGCGCTCCTGCACGAGGAGGTCGGTTTCACGTCCGAGCGAATCGCCGAGCGCGTGCTGGCCGCGGTCGCGCAGCACAGCGGAGTCGCCCACCGCTGATCCCGGGCCGCCGTGGCCTGGGATTCTTCTCAGATGCGGCGCGTCCGGCTCGATGCCCTGCTGTCCGAGCGCGGGATGTTCCCGTCGCGCACGCGTGCGGCTGCCTCGGTGCTGGCCGGTGACGTGATGCTCGGCGCCGAGCGCCGGCGCGCATCGAAGCCCGGCCAACTGGTCGACGAGGACGTGCTCGTCGACGTCCGGCAGGCGCCGGCATTCGTGTCGCGCGGGGGCGTGAAGCTCGCCAACGCCCTCGACGAGTTCGGCCTGCCGGTGTCGGGACGCCGGTGCATCGACGTCGGTGCGTCCACCGGCGGGTTCACAGACTGCCTGCTGCAGCGCGGCGCCGCGGCCGTGATCGCGCTCGACGTCGCCTACGGCGAGCTTGACTGGGCGATCCGGTCCGATCCGCGGGTGACCGTGATCGAGCGCCGCAACGCCCGAACGCTCCAGCCTTGGATGCTGCCGTACGCGCCGTCGCTGGCGGTGATCGACGTCTCGTTCATCTCGGTCGCGAAGGTGCTTGGCGCCGTGCTCGCGTGCCTTGAGCCGGTGCACGACTGCCTCGCGATGATCAAGCCGCAGTTCGAGGTCGGGCGCGAGCGCGTCGGCAAGGGCGGCGTCGTGCGCGATCCGGCGCTGCGGCGCTCCGCGCTCTGCACGGTGGCGAACGCCGCGTCGGCGCTCGGTGCCTCGGTGCTCGGCTTTGCGAGCTCGGGCCTGCCGGGTCCCAAGGGCAACCGCGAGACGTTCGTGTGGCTGGCGGAGCCGGGGCGCGACGGGGCGTTGGACGAGGCGGACGTCGCCGCTGCGGCGCGAGAGGTGGAGCCGTGATGCGCGCAGCTGCGAGCGTACGCGAGGTGCAGGCGTGATCCGCACCGCCGCGGTCATCACGCACCGTCGTTCGGAGGTGACCGCCGCCGGCGTCGCGTCGCTGTTGACCGCCACGGTCCGCGCCGGCGTCAAGCTCTGCTGCGGCGCCGACGAGATCGGCAAGCACGGCGATCTGGCGAGCCTGTCGGCGCCGGTCGGCGAGGGGCTCGCGCTCGACGTCGACATCTGCTTCGCGCTCGGCGGCGACGGCACGATCCTCACCGCGCTGCGCCGCTACGCGGGCACGGGAGTGCCCGTGTTCGGCGTCAACTACGGCGAGATGGGCTTCTTGGCGACGGTCGACCGAGAACATGCCGAGGACGGCTGGCAGCGAGCGCTGACCGGCGACTTCGAGATGCTGTCGCTGCCCGCGATCGAGCTGTCTGACTCCCACGGCCACCGCTGGCTGGCGTTCAACGACGTCTCGATCAACCGCCAGCCCGGCAACCGCGTCGCCGATCTCGGCTATTCGGTCGGCGCCGACGAGGTCGGCCGCGTCCGCTGCGACGGTCTGGTCGTCGCCACCCCCGCCGGATCGACCGGCTATAACCTCGCAAACGGCGGGCCGGTGATGGCCTGGGGGGTGGAGGGGTTCGTGGTCTCGTTCATCGCCCCGCACTCCCTGATCGCGCGCCCGCTGGTGGTCGCGCCCGCCGACGAGGTGTCGGTCGACAACCGTTCCCGTGAGGAGCCCGTCGAGGTCACGGTCGACGGCAGGCCGATGTGCATGCTGGAGGCGGCCGAGAGCATGCGGGCGCGGTTCGCGGCCAACCAGGGGACGCTCGCGCAGATGCCGGGGACGTCCTTCTACCACCGGCTGCGCCAGAAGTTCGGTCGGCTGGCGTAGCGGGGGCGCGCGCCGCGGTCCGTCCGGACCGCGCGGTAGACCAGACGTCGCCATGCTGCAGGAGCTTCACGTCGAGAATTTGCTGCTGATGGAGCGCGCCGAGCTTCGGCTCGGCCCCGGGCTGAACGTGCTCACCGGGGAGACCGGCGCCGGTAAGACGCTGCTCGCGCACGCGCTGGACCTGCTGCTCGGCGGCCGCGCGCGGCGCGGGATCGTGCGTCCCGGCGCCGCGGAGGCGTATGTCGAGGGCGTGTTCGATCTGCCCGACGAGCTCCGCGACGGCGACCGCATGGATGGACGGATTCCGGACTGCGCCGAGGAGCTCGTGCTCGCGCGGCGCGTGTGGTCCGACGGGCGAACGCGCGCGTATGTGTGCGGCCGCGCCGCCACCCAGGCCGACCTGCAGGAGCTCGGCGGACGGCTGCTGTCGTTCTACGGCCAGCACGAGCACCGCAAGCTGACGCTCTCCTCGTCACAGCTGGGCCTGCTCGACGCCTATTGCGGCGAGCGCGTGCAGCGGCTTGTCGCCGACGTGCGCGGCCAGCACGCACGCGTCCGCGAGCTGTCGGGGCGCGTCGCGCAGCTGCGCGAGCTGGCGGGCGCCCGCGACCGTGAGCTCGACCTGCTCGAGTTCGAGCTGGCCGAGATCGAGGCGGCCGCCCCCGAGGCCGGCGAACAGGAGGCGCTGACCGCCGAGCGCGACCGGCTGCGCCACCGCGACGAGCTGATCCGCTCGACATCGTCGGCAGCCGACGCGCTGGTCCCGGAGGCGGAGGGCGGCGCTGCCGAGCTGCTCGCGGCTGCGTCGGGGCTGATCGAGCACGCGGCGGCGATCGACCCCTCGCTCGCCGAGCTCGGACACCGCCTGCAGACGCTGCGCTACGAGGCCGCCGATGTCGGCGGCGAGCTCCGCGCGTACCTGGCCGACGACGCGGTCGCCGCCGACGAACCGGCGCGGCTGGAGCAGGTCGAGGAGCGGCTTGCGCTGCTGTCGCGGCTGGCGCGCAAGCACGGCGGCACCGTCGAGGATGTGCTCGCCCATGCCGACCGCTGCCGGGCGCGGCGCGTGCAGCTGCAGGACGCCGATGACGCGCTGCAGCGCGTCGAAGCCGAGCGCGACGAGGCGAGCGCGTGGCTCGACGAGCTCGCCGGGCGGCTCACGAGCGCCCGCGCCAGGGCCGCGCCGAAGCTTGCCGCGGCCGTGCGCAAGCGGCTTGCGGAGCTGGCAATGGACGGCGCCCGCTTCGAGCTTGAGCTGTCGCCGCGCGCCGACGGCTGCGGCCCGCGCGGCGCCGATGCCGTCGAGATGCTGATCGCGCCCAACGCTGGGGGCCCGATCGCGCCGCTGCGCGAATCGGCGTCCGGGGGCGAGCTGTCGCGGGTGATGCTCGCGCTGCTGTCGGTCGCCCACGGCTCGGCGACGGGGGGTCGCGATGAGCCGATGCTCGTGTTCGACGAGATCGACGCTGGGATCGGCGGCCACACGGCGCGCGCGGTCGGTGAGCACCTGCGTTCGCTTGCGGCTGGACGGCAGCTGCTGTGCATCACGCATCTGCCGCAGGTCGCCGCGCTCGCGCAGCAGCACTTCACGATCGTCAAGGACGGCACCGTCACGCCCGCGGTCACGACCGTCGCCGCGATCGAGGGAGACGAGGTCGTCGCAGAGCTCGTGCGGATGCTCGGCGCTTCCGAGCGCGACGCGGCCGCCTCCGAGCACGCCCGCGAACTGCTGCGCGCCGCATGACTCCGTGGGTTCAGGGGAACTTCGCAGGTTTTGTTCGGAGGGTCCGAACAGGATCGGCAATGTTCGCGTGCGGCGAGTAGGTTGCCGCCGCGGCCCGGTCTAGACTCGATAGCCGACCGATGGCTGTAGGCGAAACGCGCTTCATCTTCATCACCGGCGGGGTCGTCTCCTCGTTGGGCAAGGGCATCGCCGCCGCCTCGATCGGACGCCTGCTGGTCGCCCGGGGCCTGTCGGTCCAGCTGCAGAAGTTCGACCCGTACATCAACGTCGACCCCGGCACGATGTCGCCCTACCAGCATGGCGAGGTGTTCGTGACCGAGGACGGCGCCGAGACCGACCTCGATCTCGGCCACTACGAGCGCTTCACGGACGCCAACACGAGCCGCGCCTCCAATGTCACCGCCGGCGGCATCTACAACACGGTGATCCGCCGCGAGCGGCGCGGCGACTACCTCGGCGCCACCGTCCAGGTCGTCCCGCACATCACCAACGAGATCAAGCAGCGGATCAAGCTGATGGCCGACTCCTCGGACGTCGACTTCGTGATCACCGAGGTCGGCGGCACCGTCGGCGACATCGAGTCGCTGCCGTTCCTGGAGGCGATCCGCCAGTTCCCGGTCGACGTCGGCCGCCGCCGCTGCATGTTCATCCACCTGACCCTCGTGCCCTACATCGGCCACGCCGGCGAGCTGAAGACCAAGCCGACGCAGCACTCGGTCAATGAGCTGCGGCGCATCGGGATCGCGCCCGACATGGTCATCTGCCGCTCGGAGTCAGAGCTGTCGGACGAGATCCGCGCAAAGATCGCGCTGTTCGCCAGCCTGCCGGTGCAGGCCGTGGTCTCCGGCTACGACGTCGACGACATCTACCGTGTGCCGATCACGTTCTCGCAGCAGGGCGTCGACCGCTTCATCCTCGCCGAGCACTTCGGCGTCGACGCTCCCGAGCCCGACCTCCACGGCTGGCAGGCGATCATCCGGCGCGCCCGTGAGGTCCGCCACGAGGTGCGGATCGCGCTCGTCGGCAAGTACGTGCAACTGGAGGACGCTTATCTATCCGTCGCCGAGGCGCTGCGCCACGCCGGGATCCATCACGACGCCAAGGTCCGGATCGAGTGGGTCGACTCCGAGACCGTCGGGGAGCCTGCGGTCGACGCGCTGCTGCACGAGGTCGACGGGATCCTGATCCCCGGCGGCTTCGGCGGCCGCGGCTGGGAGGGCAAGATCCGCGCCGCCCAGATCGCCCGCGAGCAGCGGATCCCGTACCTGGGCATCTGCCTGGGCATGCACGTCGCGGTCTCCGAGTTCGCGCGCCACCTCGCCGGGATGGACGGCGCCAACTCGACCGAGATGGACCTCGAGACGCCGTTTCCCGTGATCGACCTGCTGCCCGAGCAGAAGGAGATCGCCGACATGGGCGGCACGATGCGGCTCGGCGCCGACCCGGTCAAGCTCCATGGCGACACCCGGATCCGCTTGCTGTACGGAGAAGCGGTCGTCTACGAGCGCCACCGCCACCGCTACGAGGTCAACAACCATCTGCGCCGCAAGCTCGAGGCGGTTGGGCTGATCTGCTCGGGCACGTCGCCCGACGACCGGCTCGTGGAGGCGATCGAGCTGTCGACCGACGACCACCCGTTCTACGTCGCCTCGCAGTACCACCCGGAGTTCAAGTCGCGGCCCGAGCGGCCGGCGCCGCTGTTCGAGGGGTTCGTCGGGGCGGCGCTGGGGCACAGCGGCGCCATGCCGGCGGTCGCGGTTGGCGACGAGATCCATGACGGCGCCCGCGACGAGGCCGGCGACGGCGCGCGCGGCCGGGCCGGCGCCACTTACCGCGACGTGCAAGCCTCCCACAGCGCGTAGCGTCGGTGGCCCGGGCGACGAGCGCCGAGCGCGAGCGGCTCTCAGAGACGTTCGCGCGCCTGTGCCGGATCGAGAGCCCATCCGGTCACGAGCGCGCATGTGCCGACTGGGTGGCGGCACAGCTGCGCGGCATGGGTCTTAACGTCTCAGAAGACGACGCCGGCACCCAGGTCGGCTCCGACGCGGGCAACCTGCTGGCGCGGATCCCTGGTGCGGTCGGCGCCGGCTCGATCCTGCTGTGCGCGCACCTGGACACGGTCCCGCTCGCGGCGCCCGTCGAGCCCGTGCTCGTCGACGGCGGCTGGGAGAACGCGGGCGACGGGATCCTCGGCGCCGACAACAAGTCGGCAGTCGCGATCATCCTCGAGGTCGCGCGCCGCGTGACGAGCGCGCCGCAGCCGCCGCCGGTCGGCGTCGAGCTGTTGTTCACGGTGTGCGAGGAGGTGTCGCTCCAGGGCTCGCGCGCGTTCGACATCTCGCTGCTTCAGAGCTCGTTTGGATACGTGTTCGACCACGCGACCCCGATCGGCGAGCTGATCGTCGCCTCGCCGACCCACTACCGCGTGATCGCCGAGCTGCGCGGCCGCGCCGCGCACGCCGGGGTCCGCCCCGAGGCCGGGCGCAGCGCCGTGCTCGCGGCCGCCCGGGGGATCGCGGCGATGACGCTCGGGCGCGTCGACGACGAGACCACCGCCAACGTCGGCACGATCGAGGGAGGATCTGCGATCAACGTGATCCCAGACCGCTGTCGCGTCGTCGCCGAGGTCCGAAGCCTCGACGAGGAGCGTGCCGCCGCCGTCGCCACCGAGATGATCGACCACCTCCAGGACGGCGCCGATCGGGAGGAGTGCGATCTCGACCTCGAGGTGCAGCAGATGTTCAGCGGCTACCGCCTCAAGCCGACCGCGCCGCAGCTCGCGGTGGCCCGGCGGGCGCTGAGCGCGTGCGGGTACGAGCCGCGCGAGGTCGTCTCCGGCGGCGCCTCCGACGTCAACTCCTTCCAGCGCGCCGGGTTTGCGTCGATGTGCCTCGCCGACGGCGTCCAGCGCAACCACGAGCCAACCGAGCGGATCACCCTCGACGCGCTCGAGGGGATGTTCGACGTCGTGCTGACGCTGCTCGACGAAGCTGCCGCCGAGCTCGAGCCCGGGGCTCGTTGAGCCTCACATCCTCCAATCAGTTCAGGGCGATACGGTGGGACCCGTGAGCGGATTCACCCCGGTCGGCTCCGAGCCCAGGTGGCAGGGCGCGATCATCACCGCGGGCAGCGCCACCTACCGTTACGCGGACGGGCAGGTCGTCACCCGTGACAAGGTCTGGCATCCCGGCGCCGTCGGGATCCTCGCGCTCGACCGTACGCACGTGTGGCTGACGCGCCAGCCCCGCGAAGTCGCGGGAATGACCGACTCGCTCGAGATCCCGGCGGGCAAGCTCGACGTCGCGGGCGAGGAGCCGCTGCAGTGCGCCCGCCGCGAGCTCGCCGAGGAGATCGGGATGTACGCGGGCGAGTGGTCCGAGCTGTATGAGTTCTACTCGAGCGCGGGCTTCAGCGACGAGCGGGTGTGGCTGTACCTGGCACGGGAGCTGTCGCCGGCCGACGGCGGCGTGGCGCCCGAGGACGACGAGCGAATCGAGGTCGTGCCGTGGCCGCTGGACGAGCTCGCCGGCGCGATCGCCGCCTGCCAGGACGCGAAGTCGCTGATCGCGCTGTTGTGGTTGACCGCCGAGCTCGAACGCGGCGGTCCCCAGCCGGCTCGCTGAACGGTTTCTGTCGGCCGCAGGAGCGCCGCTCCCGGGCGGCGAATACGGCATGCAGATGGCGATCGCAGACGTCCCCGCCGCGCAGCGCCGGCTGACCGAGCTGACGCTCGAGTTCCTCGGCACGCTCGAGCTCGAAAGGGGTCTGTCGCGCAACACGGTCGAGGCGTATCGCTCCGATCTGCATCAGTTCGGGGCGTTTTTGGCGCGCCGGGACGGAGAGGGTGCAGCCGGCGAGCACGCGCGCGGCGGCCTCGATCCGCTCGCGGTGACGCCGGCCGACCTTAATTCGTTTGTGTCCGAGCTGGCGGACGGCAGCGGCGAGCGCCCGGCCGTCGCACCCGCGACGCTGCAGCGCAAGATCGCGTGCCTGCGCTCGTTCTACCGCCACCTCCGCCGCGAGCAGCTGATCGACCACGATCCGACCGCCGACCTGCGCCCGCCGCGCCCGCGCGGCAGGCTGCCGAAGGTGCTCAGCCGCGACGAGGTCAACCGCCTGCTGGCGGCTCCGGGCGGCCAGTCCGCGGGGGCGCTGCGCGACCGGGCGCTGCTGGAGACGATGTACGCGTGCGGCCTGCGTGCGTCGGAGGCGATCGGCTTGGAGCTGTCGGCGCTCGACCTCGAGGACGGCACGCTGCGCGCCTACGGCAAGGGCTCCAAGGAGCGCCTGGTGCCGATCGGGACGGCGGCGGTCGCGGCGCTGCGGGCGTATCTGGAGCGCGGACGGCCGCGGCTGGTCGGGCTGCGCGAGGAGTCGCGCGTGTTCCTCAACATGCGCGGGCGCCCGCTCTCGCGCCAGGGCCTCTACAAGATCGTCCAGGGCCATGCGGCGACGGCGGGGCTCGCCGAGCGGATGAGCCCGCATACGCTGCGGCACACGTTCGCCACCCACCTGCTGGCCGGCGGCTGCGACCTGCGGTCGGTGCAGGAGATGCTCGGCCATGCCGACATCGGCACCACGCAGATCTACACGCACCTGACGACCGACCGGCTTCGCGACGTCTACTTCGACGCCCACCCGCGCGCGCAGCTGCGGCGCTCGGCGTAGACGCGCGAGACCGGGGCGGGCGTTTCGACGCGCCGCAGTAGATTCGAGCCGTGCCCGAGCTTCCCGAGGTCGAGACGATCCGCCGTCAGCTGGCGCCTCATCTGGAGGGGCGCACGTTGGAGCGCGTCGAGATCCTCGACCCGCGCTGGACGCGTCCGGTCGCGCCCGCTGAGGTCGCCGCTCAGCTGCAGGGCCACCGCGTCGACCACGTCGGACGCAGCGGCAAGTACCTGGTGTGGGCGCTCGACGACGAGACGTTCCTGCTCGCCCACCTGCGGATGACCGGCGTGTTCCTCTTCGACCCCGAGATCGAGCCGACCCACACGCGGGTGCGAATCGACCTCGACGGCGGGCATCGGCTGATCTACGTCGACCCGCGCCGGTTCGGAACCGGGGAGGTCGTGCATGGCGAGGAGGCACGCGACGCGTTCCTGCGCGCGCGCCTCGGCGTCGAGCCGATGACGCGGGCGTTCACCGCGGACTATCTGCGTCGCACGACCCGTGGCCGGACGGCGCCGATCAAGTCGTTCATCCTCGACCAGCGTCGCATCTCCGGCGTCGGGAACATCTACGCCGACGAGGCGCTGTTCCGCGCGCGAATCCACCCGCTGCGCCCGGCCGGCACGTTGCGTGGCCGCCAGTTCGAGGCGCTGCGCGACGGGATCGAGGAGGCGCTTGCGATGGGGATCGAGTTCAAGGGGGCGACGATCGACGACTTTCGCCATCTCGACGGCGCCGCCGGGGCCTTCCAGGACCGCTTCCTCGTGCACCTGCGCGGCGGGGAGCCGTGCGTCCGCTGTGGCACGACGATCCGCAAGCTCGTCGTCGGCGGGCGCGGCACGTACGTGTGCGAGCGCTGCCAGCCGCGGCCCCGCGTGCGACGGCGGTCCGTGGTGGTCTAGCGGCCGTAGCGACAAAGAGGTTGGGGGCTGGCCGTCGTTCGAAAACGGCAGCATGAAGGGAGGTGGGGCGGGCGCTGGCTGCGGTTCGGTATGGCAGCAGCGTGATCGTTGAAATCCGCCAAGTCAGGCGTGCCACAGCGGGAATGGCGAATCCCTAGTGCTGTGGTCGGCACGACTCTCCAAGTTGGCCAACGGGCGCCCACTTCGGCGATTTTTCACGACACCTGCGCCCGCCGGAACTCTTGGACGCAGGGCAACCGGGGCCCCACGTCACCACTCGTGGCCGCCAGCAGTACCCGGCCCCCTTCGGTGATGCCGTTCGCCGCCGACTAGGCCAACGCCGACGGCGGCGCCGCTCAGGCGCCGAGCAGCTCCGGCAGCCGGCCGGCGCGGTCGGCGGCCAGCAGCTCCTGGAAGCCGCCGAGCGTCTCGCCGTCGATCACGATCTGCGGGAACGTGATCATCCCGGTCCGCTCGACGAGCTCGTTGCGGCCGTCCGGGTCGCGTGCGAGATTGATCTCGGTGTACTCGATCTTGCGCTTGGCGAGCAGCGACTTCGCGCTCGAGCAGAACGGGCAGTAATCCGTCGTGTACATCGTGACCGGTTTCATCGCTTCACAAAGTATAGCGCCAGGGTGCGGGGACGCCGGGGGGAGCCGGGGCACCCGTCGAGGTGCGGCAGGGTTGCGCCGGGAGGCGTCGTGCCCGGCCCGCTGAGGACCGACGCGATCGTCCTGCGCTCGATCCGGTACGGCGAGGCCGACCGGATCCTGCACCTCTACACGCCCGACCACGGGCGCCTGGCCGCGATCGCGAAGGGCGCCCGTCGCGCCCGCAGCCGCTTCGGAGCGCGGCTGGAGCCGTTCTTCGCCGTGCGCCTGGTGCTGCACCAGGGCCGCAGCGAGCTGCTGACAGTCACGTCGGTGGACACCGTCGCCGCCAACGCCGGCCTGCGCGATCACGCGGCGACGCTCGACGCCGCCGCGCGCGCATGCGACGCCGTCGCGCGTCTATTCGAGACAACCGAACCGCATCCGGAGGTCTATGCGCTGCTGGCCAACCAGCTCGCGCTGCTCAGCGCCGACCACGTCAACGCGCGACCCGGCAATGGGCTCGCGTTCCGCCTCAAGCTGCTGCTGGCCGCGGGGATCGTGCCGCAGCTCGCGGCCTGCGCCGTATGCGGCTCCGGGCAGCACCTGAGCGCGTTCTCGGGCGCCGCCGGCGGGGTCGTCTGCGGCTCGTGCGAGGCGGGCGCGTTCGTGCTCGACGAAGAGGCCTACCGGTTTCTCGTGGGCGCGCTCGGCGCGTCGCTGGCGCAGGCGCCCGACGGCGGCGGCCGGGCGCTGCGACAGGTCGAGCGCGCGATCTCGGAGATTTCCGAACACCACGCGCACGTGCGGCTGCGGCCGCTGCTTGCGGCCTGAACGTCGCCGGCACCGTCGTCGGCGTGCGGGCGGTCGGATGTCGAGCGCCACCGCCGCTGTCAGAATCGCATGGCGATGAGCGACCGATCCTCGATGGCCGTCGACGAGCATCCATCCGGACCGGTCGCCGCGCGCTTCGAGGCCCGCGTGCGCGAGCTCGAGGAACGGACGCTGTCGCCACGTGCCGTCCGCTCGTATCCGGCGCAGCGCCGCGATCCCGAGCCCACCTGCGGGCTGCGGACGCCGTTTCAGCGCGATCGTGACCGGATCGTCCACTGCAAGGCGTTCCGGCGGCTCAAGCACAAGACGCAGGTGTTCGTCGCTCCCAGCGGCGACCACTACCGCACTCGTCTCACGCACACGCTCGAGGTCACGCAGGTGTCGCGCACGGTCGCCCGCGCGCTCGCGCTCAACGAGGACCTGACCGAGGCGATCGGGCTCGGGCACGACCTCGGCCACACGCCGTTCGGCCACGTCGGCGAGGACGCGCTGGACCGGTGCCTGAGCGAGCGCTTCGGCACCGGCTTTCGCCACTACGAGCAGTCGCTGCGAGTCGTCGACTCGCTCGAGCGCGACGGTCGCGGGCTGAACCTCACCGCTCCCGTCCGCGACGGGATCGTCAGCCACTCCGGGCGCTCCGCGAAGCCCGCCACGCTTGAGGGCAGGATCGTGCGGCTCGTCGACCGCTTCGCCTACATCAACCACGACATCGACGACGCGGTCCGCGCGGGCGTGCTGGCGCCGGCCGATCTGCCCGCCGAGCCGATCGCGATCCTGGGGGAAACCGGCCAGAAGCGGATCGACCGGCTCGTCCATGATCTCGTCGAGCACTCCGACGTCGCCGGCGACATCGTCCAGGGCGAGGAGGTCGGCGGTGCGATGTCGCAGCTGCGCCGGTTCATGTTCGATCACGTCTATCTCGGCCCGGTCGCGACCCGCGAGCACGCCAAGATCGAGCTCGTGATCCGTAGCCTGTTCTCGCACTACTGCGCGCACTCCGACGAGATCCCCGACTCGATCCCGCGGGGCGAGCTGCGGGTGCGCGTGACCGACTACATCGCCGGGATGACCGACCGCTTCTGCATCCGCGCGTTCGAGGCGCTGTCGGTCCCGGCCGCGTTCGACCCGTGACGATCTACGCCGCCGACTCGCGTGACCGCGTGTTCGAGGCGGTCGACATGGTCCGTCTCGTCTCCGACCGTGGCATCGAGCTGCGCCGCGCCGGTGTCAACAGCTACTTCGGCACCTGTCCGTTCCACGACGAGCGCACGGCCTCGTTTCACGTCAGCCCCGACGAGAAGCTCTATCACTGCTTCGGCTGCCAGGCCTCGGGCGACGCATTCAACTTCGTCATGGAGACCGAGGGAGTCGACTTCAAGGGGGCGCTCGAGTCGCTCGCGTCGCGGTTCGGGGTCACGCTCGAGAGCCGCGACGAGAACCCGCAGGCCGCCGCGCGCCGCGAGCGTTTCGCCCGGCTCACCGGCCTCCTCGACCGAGCCGCGACGTATTACGCGCGCTACCTGTGGGAGGCGAGCGAGGCGGCGCCGGCGCGCGAGTACCTGCTCGGCCGCGGCCTGCAGGAGGCAGTGCTGCGCGAGTTCCGCGTCGGCTTCTCCCCGGATTCGTGGGACCGCATCCTGAACGTCTCGCGCAACGCCGGGTTCGGCGACCAGGAGCTGCTCGACGTCGGCCTGGTCGTGCGCTCCCGGCGGCGGCCGGGCAGCGTGTACGACCACTTCCGCGGCCAGATCATGTTCCCGGCCGCCGACGAGCGCGGACGCGTGCGCGGGTTCGGCGCGCGGCGCCTCAGCGACGACCCGGGTCCCGACGGTCGGCCGCGGCCCAAGTACGTCAACACCGCCGACGGCGAGCTGTACCACAAGCGTGAGGTCCTGTTTGGCGTCCATCTGGCGAGGGGACCGGGTGCGAAGGCGGGGCGGATGATCCTCGTCGAGGGCTACACCGACGTGCTCGCGCTGCATCAGGCCGGCATCCGCAACGCCGTCGGGATCATGGGCACGTCGCTCACCACCGAGCAGGTTGGCACCCTCGCCCGGATCGCCGGCACCGGCGTGCTCTGCCTCGACGCCGACAACGCCGGCCGCCAGGCGATGCTCCGCGCCTCCGAGGCCGCGCGCGGCCGCTTGGAGCTGCGCGTCGTGGCGCTGCCCGAGGGCTCTGATCCCGCCGAGCTTGTCGTCTCCGAGGGAGCCGATGGCGTCCGGGCACGGTTCGAGCGCTCGCTCCCGTTCGTCGAGTTCGAGGTCGACCGGATCCTCGCCGACGGCGACACGGCCAGCGCCGAGGGCCGCGACCGGACGCTCGCCGAGCTCGCGCCGGTGCTCGCGACGCTCGGGCCAAGCGCTCTGCGGGACGAGCTGGTGCGCCGTGTGTCGGGCGCGCTCGAGCTGGAGCCGGCTCGGCTCGCCGGTGCCCTGGAGCGGGCGGCGACGCGGTCGGGGCCTCGGGCCGGCACCGCCCGCCCGGTTGGGCCGACAGATGCTCACCGGTCGGGCCGGTCCGACGATGCCGCGGCGCTCGACGGACCCTCCGACACGCCGGAGACGGTGGCGGTCGACACGGGACGGCCGCTCGAGGGCGCGCCCAAGAGCGAGCAGGTGTTCCTGGCGTTGTGCCTGGCGCTGCCCGACGACGGCGAGCGCGTGCTTTCCGCGTCCGACACCGATGAGCTGCTGACCTCCGAACGCCTGCGCCGCGTCGCCGCACACCTGCGCGGGCGCACCCGTAGCCCGACCGACGGACTCGAGGATGATCCCGAGCGGCTCGTGCCGGTGGTCGAGGCCCTCGTCAACCGCGCGCGCGATCTCACCGCTCGCTCCACCGAGCGCCAGCCGCTGTCGCGCGACCGGCTCGAGCATGCGCGGCTCGTGCTCGAGCTCGAGCGGGTCGACCGCGCCCGAGTCCGGGCCCGTGCGCAGCGTGCGCCGATGACATCGCTGGCGCGGGAGCGCGAGCGGGTTCGCGCCGAGCTGCACGCGGTCGTCGCGCGGCTCGAGCAGGCCGTCTGAGCCGTCGGCGTGGGCGCCCGCCTCAGAGTGTGGCGTCCGGCGCATATGGGAACGTGTGTTCGTATCGAAGAGGAAGGATCGAACATATGGACAGAGACTCGCTGCAGCTGCTGCTCGCGCAGGGGCTCAGCGTCGAGCAGATCGGCCGGCGCTTCGGTCGGCACCCGTCGACGGTGTCCTACTGGCTGCGCAAGCATGGGCTAGAGGCGCCCAACCGCGCCAAGCACGCGGCCAAGGGCGGGATCGACCACGGACGATTGAGCCAGCTTGTGGAGAGCAGGATGACGATCGCCGAGATCGCGGACGAGGTCGGCCTCAGCAAGGGCACGGTACGGCACTGGCTCAAGCGGTATGGGATGACGACGAAGCATCACCGTGGTCATCGTCCCGGTTCGCAGACAGGTGAGGCCAAGCGGGCGGGACAGCTGACGATCCGGATGTACTGCCCGCATCATGGCGAGACGGAGTTCTGGTCGGAGGGCCGGGGCGCCTACCGTTGCAAGCGATGCGGGTCAGACGTGGTGACACGTCGACGCCGCCTCGTGAAGGAGATGCTGGTGCGAGAGGCCGGCGGGCGATGCGTCATCTGTGGCTACGACCGGTATCTGGGATCGTTGCAGTTCCACCACCTCGATCCGGCGGGGAAGCGTATGGCCCGCAGCGCTCGCGGGGTCGCGTTTGCGATCGACCGGCTGCGCGAGGAGGCGGGCAAGTGCGTGCTCCTGTGCTCGAACTGCCACGCGGAGGTGGAAGGCGGCATCGTCGAACTGCCGCTAGATTTACGCGTTGGACCCAGGGCAGACTCTCGATGGAGCGTGGCCCGAGGTCCCCTACACCGTAATCCGGGGTAACTCAATTGGCAGAGTATTCGGCTGTTAACCGAAAAGTTGTGGGTTCGAGTCCCACCCCCGGAGCTGCATCGCTGGGGCCGTGAGCGCGCGAACCGACGCCAGCGCGAAGCTCGTCTAGCTGCTCACTGCGCCGGCACGCTCGTCTCGCTGGGTGCGCGCCGAAACGGGGGTCCAGCGTGCACGCCGCTGCGACGCGATTCCGGCACGCACGCCGCCACAACGCGCTTCCGGCGCGCACGCCGCTACAACGCGGGTCTAGCCGCTCGCCGCGTGGCCGCGCGCGAGCTGCTCGACGAGGTCGGCGGCCCGCGCCGCGCCGTCGTGCAGCGAGGCCCACGCGGCCAACTGCTGGGCTCGGATGGCGAGCGCTGGGTTGGCGAGCGCGCGCCGGACGGCGGCCCGCAGGGTCGTGGGAGAGAGCAGCGGCCACGGGAGCCTGACGCCGGCGCCGGCCCAGCTCACGCGAGCGGCGTTCTCGGGCATGTCGCCGGCGTGCGGGACGACGACGACCGGCCGCCCGAGCGTGAGGGCGCGGATCAACGTGCCGTGGCCGCCGTGGCAGACAACGAGCGCCGCGTCGGCCATCGACTGCGCGTAGGAGAACCATTCGACGACGCGGGCGTTGGCGGGGATCGCCACTGGGCCACCCAGCGGCCGCCGGTTCCAGCTGGCCAGCACCCGAACCGGCTCGTCGCGCAGCCCGCGCAGCGTGGCCCGCAGCAGTCGGTGCGACGGGTCCTGGGCGGTCGACGGCGCCACCAGCACGAGCGGCGCGTCTCCAGGCGGCGGCTCGGCCGTGGCCGCCGGCGCCTCCCAGATCAGCGGCCCGGTCACGTGCACATGCTCGGGCCACGACCGCGGGTACTCCAGCTGTGGCAGCGTCGCGACCAGGCACAGCTGCCGGCTGAGCCCGTTGTGGGGCGCATCCACCGGACCGAGGCCGACCCGCCGGCGCGTCTCGTTCAGCTCGCCGGTGCCGCGCCGCAGGCCGGCGGCCAGGGGCCGGTCGAACGCCCGCCACAGCCGTCGACCGGCGCGCGTGCGCGGCGGCCGCGCACCGAGGCCGAACGGCGGATACCCGGGCTGGCCGGGCGGGTACAGGTGCGGGATCAGCGTCGCGACCGGCACCGACTCGAGCTCGCCGGAGAGCGCCGGCGCGAGCGTCAGGATGTCGTGAACGAGGACGTCGGGCACCGCCGCCGCGACCGCCGGCCGCGTATGGGTGACCGCGGCGACGACCGCCTCGTAGGGGGACAGCGGCCGCTCCCGGGTCGGGAACACGGGGAACTCGGGCGCCGCCACGAATCGCATCCCTGCGGCCTCGACGTCGGTGCGCCACCGCTCCCACGTCTCGAACGTCACGTCGTGGCCGCGGCCGACGAGCGTCGCCCCCAGCGCCAGCATCGGGAACGCGTGGCCGGGATCGCCGAACGCGCCCAAAAAGCAGCGCAGGGCCGCCCGCGAGCCGCGGTCGCCCGGTCGCGAGCCGCAGTCGCCCGGTCGCAAGCCCGCGACACCCGCTCCCGAGTCGCCGTCACGCGGTCGCGAGCCCGCGACACCCGGTCCCGAGCCGGCGTCGCTCAACCGTTCAGCTCGGCGATCGTGCGCAGCTGGTCCAGGCGCCCGGCGAGGTCGGGAGCCGTCGGCGAGACGATCAGCGTGCCGACGCCGGCGGCGCGGTATGCCGCGAGCCGGTCGGCGACGGCGTCGCGCGGCCCGCACAGGGACACCATGTCGATCAGCTCCTCGGGGAGCGCCGCGGCCGCCTCCTCGCGTCTGCCGTCGAGGTACAGGTCCTGAACTCGCGCGGCGGCATCCTCGAAGCCGTAGCGCTCGACCAACCGTTTGTAGAAGTTCTGGCGTCGCGATCCCATGCCGCCGACGTACAGCGCCACGAACGGCCGCATCAGGTCACGCGCCGCGGCGCGGTCCTCGGAGATGTACAGCTGCACGGTCGGCGCGATGTCGAACCCGTCGAGCGTGCGCCCGCCGCGCTCGGCTCCCTGTTGCAGCAGCTCGCGAAACTCGTCGACGTGCTCGGGCGAGAAGAACGTCGGCACCCAGCCATCGGCGATCTCGCCCGCCAGCGCCGTGTTGCGGGGCCCGATCGCGGCCAGGTAGATCGGGATCCGCTCCTGCACCGGCCCGATCGTCAGTTTCAGCGCCTTGCCCGGCCCGTCGGGCAGCGGCAGCTCGATCGTCTCGCCGTGGTACTGGACGCGCTCGCGCGCCAGCGCCATCCGCACGACCGCGACGTACTCGCGCGTGCGCTGCAGCTGATGCGCGAACCGTTGACCGTGCCAGCCCTCGGACACCTGCGGCCCGGAGCTGCCGATCCCGAGGATCATCCGCCCGCCCGAGAGACCGTCGATCGTGGCCGCGGTCATCGCGGTCATCGCCGGGCTGCGGGCGGGCATCTGGAAGATCGCGGCGCCCAGCCGGATCGTGGTCGTCTGCGCAGCCAGCCACGCCAGCACGGTGGCGGCGTCCGACCCGTAGGCCTCCGCGGCCCATGTGGAGTCAAAGCCGAGACGCTCGGCCTCCTGCGCGAGCGCCAGCTGATCCGCTGCGCTCATCCCCAGGCCCCAATAGCCGACCATCAATCCGAGCCGCATCTGCAAGGTTCCTTTCGTGTGAAGGGGAGCGCTTGAGCGCGTCGACGGACGCGCCTACATTGGCTGGGCCGCCGTCGACCCCGGCGCCCTCACCCTATGCGAAGACGCCGCCGTGCGACCATCTCCGAGCTTCGAGCAGCGGTCGGGTGCCTGCCGCGCGCGCACCTGGAGGCGAGCCTGCTCGACGAGGCGCTGCGGCGCCTGCGCGGCGTGGCCGCGTGCGAGCCTCCGTCACGTGAGCGAGATCGAACCGCCGCCCGAGTCAGCTGAGCAGCAGCACCAGCCGCCGGCGCCTGCCGAGCCGGACGCGCCGGTCGAGGCTAAGGCGCCCACCGAGCCGCCCGAACCGGACGCGCCCACCCAGCCGGTCCAGGCCGTCGAACGCGAGACCAGCAGGGTGGAGCTGCTGTGGGACCTCGTGTTCGTGTTCGCGGTCACCCAGGTCGCGACGTTGCTGTCGCACGACACGGATTGGGTGCGGTTCGGCGAGGCGATGCTCGCGCTCGCGATCGTCTGGTGGGCGTGGTCGGCGTTCGTGTGGGCGTCCAACGCGGTTCCCGCCGACTCGCTCGCGCTGCGCGGCTACCTGCTGACCTGCACGGTGCTGATCTTCATCGTCGGGCTCGCGCTGCCGCACGCGTTCGGCTCCCAGGGGCTGCTGTTCGCCTGCACGTACACGGTCGTCAGGCTCGTGCATCTCAAGCTCTACGCCGACGCCGCGAGCCAGGGTCGCGCCCGCCGGGAGTCGATCACCGGCTTCGCGCTGACGGTCGCGCTCGGCATGGCGTTGTTGATCGGCGGCGCGTTCGTGAACGGCTGGCCGCGGGCGGCGCTGTGGACGGCCGGGATCGCGATCGACTATGCCGGTCCCGCCTGGCTGACGCGCGAGCGTCTGCGCGGACTCCAGCGCGTTGCGGTCGCGCATTTCGGCGATCGCTACGGCGACTTCGTGATCATCTGCCTGGGTGAATCGGTCCTCTCGGTCGGCGTCGGCGTCGCCGACTCCGGCCGGGCACTGACGACCGGGCTGGTCGTCGCGGCCGTGCTCGGGCTGCTGATCGCAATCGGGATGTGGTGGACGTACTTCCACGAGCTCGCCGACCGCGCGCAGGAGCGACTGCGCGACCACGAGGACCCGGTGCTCGCCGCCGCCGACTCGTTCAGCTACCTGCACCTGGTGATCGTCGCCGGGATCATCGTGTTCGCCGGCGGCGTGCGGATCGTCGTGCGCGGCACACTCGGGGCGCCGATGCCCGATCCCGGGCGGCTGGCGTTCTGCGGCGGGGTCGCGCTGTATCTCGTCGGCGTCTCGGCGTTCAGGCTGCGGCTCCTGGGGGAGCACAGCCCGGGCAGGCTCTCTGTCGCGGTCGCGATGCTCGCCCTGTTCGCGCTCGGCTCGGGGACCGCGGCCTGGGTGATCACGTTGATCACCGCGCTGCTCGTCCTGTCGCTGGGCGCCGGCGAGCTCGTGCTCGGTCAGCGCGCGGCGGCGAGACGCTGATCGCGGCCCGCGACGTACGCCACGATCCGCTGCGCGAGTGCCGATCCGAAACGCATGGCATCGGACGTCGCGCGCTCGGACAGCAGGTCGGGCAACTGCGCCGCGATCCCGGGCGCGAGATCGCTGAGCGTCGCCGCGGCGACCTCGGAGGCGCAGCGCACGACCTCGGGCTCGAACGACCAGATCAGTTCGAACCGCCGCAGACGGTCGGGCACGTCGCCCACGGGACGCTCCCAGGCCGAGAGGCACGCCTGCGCCCCGGGCGCATCGACGATCACCGCCCATTCGCGCGCCATCGGATGGCGAACCTGGAGCGGGACCTGTGCGGCCTCGAGGTCCGGTTCTGAGATCTCGTCGAAGTCGGCGAGCGCGACCGCCAGGTCCGCGGTCCGCGCCAGCTCGCGCCACCGCGTCTCGGCCGCCAGGTAGAACTCGCGGCGCTGAAACGCACCGAACACGAGGCCGCCGCCGGCGTGTGCGAGGTATTCGTCCTCGATCGCGTGCGAGAGGGCGACCAGCAGCCCCTTGGACGCGAGCCGGGCGGTGAGATCGGGACGGCGACGCCGCAGGCCGGCGAACACCGAGCGCTCGTCAGGGCGCCCGCGCCGGCGCGCGCGGACGATGGCGGCCGGCAGCGACAGACCATCGTCGCGGAGCCGCAACACCTCGATCACGGCGTCCACGTCGCGCTCGGAGTAGCGGCGGTGCCCGCCGGGGAGACGCGCCGGCGCGGGGAACCCGTGCCGGCTCTCCCACATCCGCAGCGTCCCTGCCGGAAGGCCGGTCCGGGCCGACAGCTGCGCGGTCGTCAACTCGGGGCTGGTCGCGGACACGCCAGAACGATACACGTTGTTGCGCTTTTCATAACACCTGGTACGGTCTGAGCGTGAACGCGATGCACGCAACCAGAGAGCGGCGGTGACCCGATGCGAGTGGTGATCACGGGAGCGACGGGAACGATCGGCACGGCGCTGGCGTCGGCGCTGCGCGATCGTGGCGACGACGTCGTCGTGCTGTCACGGGATGCTGCCCGCGGCCGGCGCGCGCTCGGCGACGGCGTCGAGGTGCACGCCTGGGCCGATCCGCTGTCTGCGCCGCCGCCGGCGGACGCGCTACGCGGTGCCGGCGCGGTCGTGCACCTGCTCGGCGAGCCGGTGGCACAGCGATGGACCGACGAGTCCAAGCGGCGGATCCGAGACTCGCGCGTGCTCGCGACGCACAACCTCGTCGCCGGGCTGAGCGAGCTCGATGCGGGCGAGCGGCCGCGGGTGCTCGTCTCGCAGTCGGCGACCGGCTACTACGGGCCGAGCGACGGCACACCGCTGGACGAGAGCGGGCCGTCGGGCTCGGACTTCCTCGCCGGCGTCGTCAAGGCGTGGGAGCACGAGGCGGCTCAGGCGCCGCCCGGCGTTAGGGTGGCGATGACGAGGACCGGGGTCGTCCTGTCTCGGAGCGGCGGAGCGCTCGCGAAGATGCTCCCGTTCTTCAAGCTCGGCATCGGCGGCCCGGTCGCCGGCGGTGGCCAGTACGTCCCCTGGATCCACCTCGGCGACGTCGTCGGTGCGCTGCAGCGTGTGGTCGATGACGAGCAGGCGTCCGGTCCCGTCAACGTCACGGCGCCCAACCCGGTCACGAATGCCCAGCTGGGACGCGCGCTCGGCCGCGTCCTGCATCGTCCCGCGGTGCTGCCGGTGCCGGGCTTGGCTGTGAAGCTGCTGTACGGGGAGATGGCCGAGATGGTCACGACGGGACAGTGCGCGCTGCCGGTGAAGCTGCAGCAGCTCGGCTACCGGTTCGCCCATCCGGAGCTCGATGAGGCGCTGCGGGACGTCCTCGGCCACTGATCTCGCCTAGCCGCATCCGCATGGCCGTCCACGTCCTCCGTCGCCGCCAGGAGCTCCCGCATCCGCTCGACCGTGTCTTCGAGCTGTTCTCGGTGGCGCGCAACCTCGAGCGGATCACGCCCGCATGGCTGCGATTCGAGGTGCGCACGCCGGAGCCGGTGGCGATGGAGGTCGGCGCGCTGATCGACTACCGGCTTCATTACCGCGGCGTTCCGCTCGGCTGGACGTCGCAGATCGAGGTGTGGGAGCCCGGGCGGCAGTTCGTCGACCGTCAGGTCCGCGGTCCCTACGGCCTGTGGCACCACCGCCACACATTCGCGGAGTCGGGCGACGCGACGGTGATCGAGGACGAGGTCCACTACGCGGCGCCGTTCGGGGCGGTCGGGGAGATCGCTCAGCCGCTGTTCATCGAGCGCGACCTCGGGCGGATCTTCGACTATCGCCACCAGGCCGTGCGACGGATCCTCGACGGCCCGACGAGCGAACGACGTCCGCCGGACCTGGTGGATGCCCGATGAGACGTCCTGTGTCAACCCCCAGCGTTGGGATTGGTGATTTGGAGGTGTCGTTGCAGGGCGGTGTGGCGTTGGGGGTTGTAGGGGATGCCGTCTTGCCAGCAGCGCCACAGGACGCGGGTCCAGCCGCGTCCGAGGGTGCGGATCGCGCGGGAATGGTCGTGTCCGCGGTCGCGGGCGGCGGCGTAGCGGTCTTGGGCCCAGGGGTGCCAGTGTCGGGTGGCGTCGGCCAGGGTCGCGGTGGCGGCGCGGAGGCGGTGGTCGCAGCCGCGGCGAAAGCAGGCGACTTTTTTGCGTCCGGATTCGACGGCGACGGGGGTCATGCCGGCGTCGGCGGCGAGCTGCTCGCTGGTGGGGTAGCGGTGGCGGTCATCGCCGATTTCGGCCAGCAGGGTGGCGGCGCAGACCACGCTTTTGGGGTCGCGGAAGAACGAGAGGAAGATCTCGCCGTCGGGGTGGGTGTGGATGGCGTGGGCGATCTCGCTGGTGAGCAGGCGGATCTGCTCGACGATCGGTTTGAGGGCAGCGACGAGCGCGAGCACCAGGCCGCGACGAGCTTCGGCCTCGATCTCGCCGGCGCGGCCGATCGGGGCCTGGCGCAGCCGGGTGAGCAGTGCATTGGCAGGGCGGCGTCCGCAGTAGTGGTGGCGGGCGAGGAACTGCGCCAGGCGCTTCTCGCCCAGACCACGGGCGTCTGCCGGGCTGGGGTAGCGCTCCAGGAACGCCAGGCTGATCGGGCTGTCCAGGTCAGCGAAGATCTGGGTGGCGCCGGGCCAGAAGCGCTCCAGCTCGGCGCGCAGCTGGTTGCACAGACCGACGCGCTGCTCGACCAGCGCCTCACGGCCGCGGGTGAGTGCCCGCAGCGCCTTGGTCTGGTCGCTGTCCGGGGTCAGGGCGCGGAAGCGGTGGCTGTCGGTCCGGGCCAGCTCGCAGAGCACGAACGCGTCAAAGCGATCAGACTTGCCGCCGGCGGGACGGAACCGGTCACGCGCGGCCTTGACCTGGTTGGGATGGATCGGCATGACGATCAGTCCGGCGTCCAGGAGTCGTTCGATCAGCAGTCCGTCGGGACGCTCGATCGCTACGCGTGCGACCTCCAGCTTGACCAACGCTTGGCACAGGCGGGTGATCCCGTCCTCGTCATGGGTGATCGTCGCGCTCCACAGCAAGTCGCCGTCACCATCAGCGACCAGAACCTCATGGGTGTCCTTCGCCCAGTCCACACCCGCGCACACCACGGCGGGTTCTTTCATCACAACTCCTCTCGATCGGCTCGACTGATCGCCGACCAAGAGCTACCGTTGCGGGTGCTCATAGACGGGCCCTCACCGGGGCTACGTCCTGTTGCCGCTTGCGGCAGCCCCGACCGTCGGGAGAGGCACGTCTCATCGTGGCCCTCACCGGGGCAAGCGCGAAAGGCCTTCTCCCGACGGCGGTCGGCTGCGCGACCCTACATCGGCCGCACCACTGAGGTTGACCTATGAGCTCGATTCTGTGGCTGCGCCGCGACCTGCGTCTGCGCGACCATCCGGCGCTCGACGCCGCCGTGAGGGCCGAGAGGATGACCGTCGCATTCTGCTTCGACGAGCGGCTGCTCGCCGGCCGGCATCGATCCGGCCCGAGGACGCAGTTCATGCTCGAGTCGCTGCGCGAACTCGGCGGCGAACTCGGGCGTCGGGGCAGCCGCCTGTTCGTGCTGCGCGGGGATCCGGCGACCGAGTTGCGCGGGCTCGCCGACCGCGTCGCGGCGACCGAGCTGCACTTCACCGCCGACGTCGGTCCGTTCGCGTGTCGGCGCCAGCACGAGGTCAAGCGGGCGATGGGGGAGATCGGCGTCGACACGGTCGCGCATCCGGGGCTGTTCTGCGTCGACTCGCTGCGCGAGATCCGCACCGGTGGGGGCGACCCGTACGCGGTGTTCACGCCGTTTCACCGCAACTGGCGCCACCAGCCGCGCCGCGATGTCCTGCCGATCCCCGCGAAGTTGCCGCCTCCGGGCGCGAGTCGCGGGTCCGGTCGCCTGCCGACGCTGCGCTCGCTCGGGCTCGAGGCCGAGGTGCCTGACCCGGCGCCGGGCGGCGAGCGCGCCGCTCGGCGCGCGCTGCGGCGGTTCCTCGACGGCCGCGTCAACCGGTACGCCGAGCACAACGACATGCTCGGCGCGGACTCGGTCTCGCGCCTGTCGCCGTACCTGCATTTCGGTTGCATCTCGCCACGGGAGGTCGAGCATCGGCTCGGGCGCAGCGACGCCGAGCAGGCGTTCCGGCGCCAGCTCTGCTGGCGCGACTTCTACGCGCACGTGCTCGTGCACTTCCCCGCCAACGCGCGCCAGGAGTTCCAGGAGAAGTACCGCGGCACGCTGGGCTGGGTCGACAGCGACGCACGCTTCGACGCCTGGAGTGAGGGCCGGACCGGCTATCCGGTCGTCGACGCCGCGATGCGGCAACTGCTGCGCGAGGGGTGGATGCACAACCGCGCGCGGTTGATCGTCGGCTCGTTTTTGACCAAGGACCTCGGCATCGATTGGCGCCGCGGCGAGCGGTGGTTCATGCGGCTGCTGCTTGACGGTGACGAGGCGTCCAACAACGGCAACTGGCAGTGGATCGCGTCGGTCGGCGTCGATCCCCAGCCGCCGTCGCGGCGGATGTTCAACCCGGCGCGCCAGCAAGAGCGGTTCGACCGCGATGGGGCCTACGTGCGCGAGTACGTGCCCGAGCTGCGCACGGTGCCCGATGAATACCTCCGCGAGCCGTGGACGATGCCGACCGAGGTGCAGAAGCGCGCCCGTTGCCGGATCGGACGCGATTACCCGGAGCCGATCGTCGACCACGCCGAGGCACGGCGCGAGGCCCTGGAGCGCTACCGGGTCTGAATCGCCGCACGGCGCTAAGGTCGGCGGCACGATGCCGGCGAGACCGTCCCTGATCGAGTTTCCGGCCGACGACCCCGAGCGCGCCCGGCGGTTCTGGTCAGAGCTCCTCCAAGCGCCACTGCAGGACCGCACCCAGAGCCAGGGGCGCGGCTGGCAGACCGGCGACGCGTCCGTCACCGTCGGCGTTCACGAGCGCGGCCGTGGTCCCGGCGACACCGCCTCGCTGCCGTACTTCGCGGTCGTCGATCTGGCGGCGGCGCTGAACGAGGTGCGGCGACTCGGCGGCAGCGTGATCCATCCGGGCGGGCGGTTCGCGATCTGCCGCGACTCGGAGGGCAGCCCGTTCGGACTTGCGGTCGCCGACTGACGGCGAGCCCGGCCCGCGCTGGATCTGTTGCTTTACTGCGGCGCGTGGCGCACGTCCACACGATGTCCAGCATCGATAGGGATCCCACCGCGGTCAGCCAGTTGCGCGTGCTCGAGGCCGAGGCCGTGCACATCATGCGCGAGGTCGTCGCCGAGCTCGAGCGCCCGGTGCTGCTGTTCTCGGGCGGCAAGGACTCGATGGTGCTGTTGCGGCTGGCGGAGAAGGCGTTCGCGGTGGACGGGGTCGTGTCGCTGCCGTTTCCGGTGCTGCACGTCGACACCGGGCACAACTTCCCGGAGGTGCTGGAGTTCCGCGACCGGCGGATCGCGCAGGCCGGCCATGAGCTGATCGTCGCCTCGGTCCAGGAGTCGATCGACTCCGGGCGCGTGCGAGAGGAGGATCCGACCGCGTCGCGCAACCAGCTGCAGACGCGGACGCTGCTCGACGCGCTCGAGGCGGGGCGCTTCGACGCGGCGTTCGGCGGCGGTCGGCGCGACGAAGAGCGCGCCCGTGCCAAGGAGCGCGTGTTCTCGTTCCGCGACGAGTTCGGTCAGTGGGAGCCGCGCGCGCAGCGGCCGGAGCCATGGGCGCTGTACAACGGCCGGATCCGCCGCGGCGAGCACATCCGCGTGTTCCCGATCTCCAACTGGACCGAGCTCGACGTGTGGAGCTACATCGAGCTCGAGCAGCTCGAGCTGCCGTCGATCTACTTCGCCCACGAGCGCCAGCTGCTGCGCCGCGACGGCATGCTGCTGGCCGTGTCGGAGGTGATGGCACCGCGCTACGGCGAGACGGTCGAGACGCTGATGGTCCGCTACCGCACGGTCGGCGACCTGACCGTGACCGGCGCGGTGCTGTCGACCGCGACCGACGTCGCGTCGGTGATCGAGGAGGTCAAGTCCTCGCAGATCTCCGAGCGGGGCGAGACCCGCGCCGACGATCGCACCTCCGAGGCCGCGATGGAGGACCGCAAGCGCGAGGGCTATTTCTGATGACGATCCAAGAGGAGGAGCAGGTCGCCACAAGCACCGAGCAGCGCGAGCTGCTGCGCCTCGCGACCGCCGGCTCGGTCGACGACGGCAAGTCGACGCTGATCGGCCGCCTGCTGCTTGACACCAAGCTGCTGCTGTCCGACCAGCTCGAGGCCGTGTCGCGCCGCGGCGGCACGCCGGATCTGGCGGCGATCACCGACGGCCTGCGCGCCGAGCGCGAGCAGGGGATCACGATCGACGTCGCCTACCGGTACTTCGCGACCCCTCGCCGGACGTTCATCCTCGCCGACACCCCGGGGCACGAGCGCTACACGCGCAACATGTTCACCGGCGCGTCCACCGCCGATCTCGTGATCGTGCTGATCGACGCGCGCTCCGGCGTGCTGGTGCAGACCCGCCGCCACGCCCAGATCGCGGCGCTGCTGCGCGTGCGCCATGTCGTCGTCGCGGTCAACAAGATGGACCTCGTCGACTTCTCGGGAGAGCGCTTCATGGAGGTCGCCGCCGACGCGCGCGAGCTCGGCCACGCGCTCGGCCTGCCGGACATGCACGTCGTGCCGATCTCGGCGCTCGACGGCGACAACGTCGTCGACCCATCGCCGCGGACCCCGTGGTACGACGGCGACTCGCTGCTGGAGATCCTCGAGACCGTCGACGTCTCCGCCGACCGCGACCTCGAGCGTTCGCATCTGCGGTTGCCGATCCAGTGGGTCGGACGCGCGCAGAACGGCGGCCGACGCGTCTACACCGGCCAGCTTGCGGCTGGCTCGCTGAACGTCGGCGACGAGGTCGTAGTGGCGCCCGCGGGCATGACGGCGACGGTCGCGTCGGTCGACACGCTCGACCCGGAGCGCGCCCGAGCGGTGCCGCCGATGTCGGTCGGCGTAACGCTCACCTCCGACGCCGACGTCGGCCGCGGCGACGTGCTGGTCGCGCCCGACAACCAACCGCCGGCCGCGCGCGAGCTCGACGCGACGGTGTGCTGGATGGCCGAGGGGACGCTCGCGCCGGGCCGCCGCTACGCGCTCAAGCACACGACGCGGACCGTGCGCGCGACCGTCCAGGAGATCATCGACCGCTGGGATCCCGAGACGCTCGAGGTGTTCACGCAGCCGACCCATTTGAGCCTCAACGACATCGGCCGCGTGAGCCTGCGCACGAGCACGCCGGTGCTGGCCGACCCGTATCGCGTCAACGCCGTCACCGGCGCGTTCATCCTGATCGACGAGTACACGAACGAGACCGTCGGCGCGGGCATCATCCGCAACGCGCGCGAGGTCCACGCGCCGCTGGAGAAGCGACGCGACATCACCTGGCACCCGTCGGCGCTCGAACGCGACGATCGCTGGGCGGCGCTGCGCCAGGCCGGCGCAACCGTGTGGCTGACCGGACTGCCGGCGTCGGGGAAGTCGACGATCGCGGTGGCGCTCGAGCGCCAGCTGATCACGCACGGCCGGGCCGCATACCTGATCGACGGCGACAACATCCGACATGGGCTGTCGGACGACCTCGGATTCTCGCCCGGTGACCGGGCCGAGCACGCCCGTCGCGTCGGGCACGTGGCGCGGCTGTTCGCCGACTGCGGCGTCGTCGCGGTCGTATCGCTCGTGTCGCCGTTTCGCTCCGACCGGGAGATCCCACGCAAGCTGCACGAGGCTGCCGGGCTGCCGTTCATCGAGGTCCACGTCGATACAAGCGTCGAGGAGTGCGCCCGGCGCGACCCCAAGGGCCTGTACGCGCGAGCGCGGGCGGGGGAGATGAAGGGGTTCACCGGCGTCGACTCGCCGTACGAGCCGCCTCTGCGTCCCGAGCTGCACATCCCGACGGCGACCGTCGACGTCGGCGACGCCGTGGCCCTGATCGCCAAGGCGCTGGACCGCGTGTCCAGGCCGGAGGCCGAGCCGGGCTGAAGGACAGCTGCACAAGAATAAGACTTAGTCTCGTTTTTGTGGTAGGTTGCCGTCCATGCACTGGAACCGACCGCTGCCTCGCACCCGCGCGCTGCTACGCCGTGCGGCCGGCATCGCCGGATCGCTGGTCGGTCTGATCGCGGCCGCCGCGGTGCTGGCGGGCTGCGGCAGCTCGCTGGCGAAGGCACAGCCCGGCAAGATCCTCGCCGTCGGCGCCGAGAACCAGTACGCGAACGTGATCTCGCAGATCGGCGGCCGCTACGTGCAGGTGGCGGCGGTGATGAGCAACCCGAACACCGATCCGCACACGTTCGAGGCCAGCCCCGCCATCGCCCAGGAGGTCGGCCGGGCCGAGCTCGTCGTCCAGAACGGCCTCGGCTATGACGACTTCATGGCCAAGATCGAGTCGGCCACATCGGGCTCGGACCGCAAGGTGATCGACGTGCAGTCGCTCGAGCGGCTGCCGGACTCGACGCCGAACCCGCACCTCTGGTACCGGCCCGAGACGATGCCGCTGGTGGCTCATGCGCTGGCCGCCGAGCTCATCAAGCTGCAGCCGTCGCACGCAGGCTACTTCCGTGCCAACGAGGCACGTTTTGACCGCAGCATGTGGTCGCTGCGGGCCGCACTGAAGCGGTTCCACGCGGCCCACCCGCACGTCGCGGTCGCGACGACCGAGCCGGTCGCCGACTACCTCCTGCAGGCGGCCGGCATCCGCAACCTGACGCCGTTCTCGATGCAGGCCGACATCATGAACGGCACCGATCCGGCTCCGCAGGCGATCAGCGCGCAGAACGGGCTGTTCGCCCACCATCGCGTGCAGGCGTTCGTCTACAACCGGCAGGTCACCGACTCGATCACGAATGACTTCCTGACGCAGGCCCACGACGCCGGCGTGCCGGTCGTGGGGGTGTATGAGACGATGCCGAGCCCTGGCTACGACTATCAGTCCTGGATGATGGCCGAGCTGCATGCGCTGCAGCGGGCCGTGGTCGACGACAGGTCGACGACGACACTGTGAGCATCGAGATCGAGCATCCGGATCGCAGCGCCGTCCCGCCGCGGGAAGAGGTGCTTGCGGTGCGCGGCGTGAGCGCTCGGCTCGGCGGCCGGCAGGTGCTCTCCGACATCGACTTCTCGATCTCCGCCGGCGAGTTCACGGGCCTGATCGGCTCAAATGGCGCCGGGAAGACGACGCTGCTGCGGGTGATCCTCGGAAGCGCCGCGAGGAGCGCCGGGTCCGTGCTCGTCGGCGGTGCACCGCGCAGCCGGCGCAACCCGCTGATCGGCTACGTGCCGCAGAAGTTCGCGCTGGACCCCGACCTGCCGCTGCGGGCGCGCGATCTCGTGTCGCTCGGGATCGACGGGCAGCGGCTCGGCTTCTCGCTGCCGTCCACAGCGCGGCGGCGTGCGGTGCAGGAGATGCTCGACGCGGTCGGGGCCGCCGAGCTCGCCGACGCGCGGGTCGGCGAGCTGTCGGGCGGCGAGCAGCAGCGGGTACTGATCGGCCACGCCCTGATCAGCCGGCCGCGGCTGCTGCTGCTCGACGAGCCGCTGGCCAACCTCGACCTGCGTAGCGCCGGCGAGGTCGTGTCGCTCGTCGCTCGCGTCGCGCGCGAGCAGCGCGTCGCGGTGCTGATCTCCGCGCACGAGATCAACCCGCTGCTGCCGGTGATGGATCGGGTCGTGTACCTCGCCGGCGGCAGGGCCGTCCATGGCCGCGCAGAGGACGTCGTCCGCGGCGACGTGCTGTCGCGGCTGTACGGCCACCACGTCGACGTGCTCCGCGTCCACGGGCGCGTGCTCGTGGTCGCCGGCGTCGGCGACGAACGGACCGGCACGCACGCCGCCAGCGACTGCGATCCGAAGACGAGTCCGCCGACTCAGAGCGTCGAGGTGCTCGGGTGAAGCCGCGAGTGCCCGGCGGCACGGAGTCGATCCGGCGATGACCGTGCTGCACCACATCGTCGAGCCCGGCTTCTTTGGGTCGGCGCCGGTTCACCGGGCGCTGCTCGTGGGGACGATCGCGGCGCTCGTCGCGGGACCGCTGGGCGTATTTACGGTGCTGCGCGGCCAGTCGTTCGCGGGTGAGGCGCTCGGCGACATCGGTACGACCGGCGGCTCGGGTGCCTACCTGGTCGGCGTCGGTCCGTTGTGGGGATTCCTCGTCTTCAACGTCGCGGCGGTCACCGTGATGGAGCTGATCGGCGTTCAGCGACGCCGCGGACGGGACCTCGCGACCGGCGTCGTGCTCGGCTCGGGGCTCGGTCTGGCGGCGCTGTTCCTGTACCTGGACGCGACCCATCAGAGCACGACCGGCACGACCGTCACGGTCCTGTTCGGTTCGCTGTTCAGCGTCTCCGCCACCACCGTGCCGATCGCGATCGGCGTCGCGGCGGCGGTCCTGGCGCTGCTGCTCGTCGTCGGCCGTCCGCTGCTGCTGGCCTGCACCAACGCCGAGCTCGCCTCCGCCCGCGGGATACCGGTGCGGCTCGTCGGCTACGTCTATCTGCTGGCGCTGTCGCTCGCGGTCGCCCTGTGTGCGCTGACGATCGGGTCGATCCTCTCGACGGCGCTGCTGGTGGGGCCGGCGGCATCGGCGCTGCGCGTGTCCAGCCGGCCGGGACCGGCGATCGCGGCCGCCGCCGTCCTCGGGGTCGCCGCCACCTGGGTCGGCGTGCTGCTCGCCTACGACAGCTACGCGTGGCCGCCGCACGGCCAGGGATGGCCGCTGAGCTTCTTCGTCGTCTCGTTGGTACTGGTGATCTACCTCGCCTGCGGCGCGGTCTCGCATGTCGCTCGCGGACGCCGCGCGGCCCCGACACTGGTGGCCGGGTAGATGTTCTCGTCGTTCATGGTCAACGCCTGGATCGTTGGGACGATCGTCGCGGTCGTCGCCGGCGCGGTCGGGTTCTTCGTCGTCGCCCGTGGCTCCTCGTTCGCGGCCCACGCGCTCCCCAACGGGTCGTTCGCCGGCGCCGCCGGTGCCGCTCTGATCGGGATCGACACGTTGATCGGGCTTGCGGTCTGCTCGGTGCTGGGCGCGGTCTCGATCGCGCTGCTCGGACGCCGAGGCCGCCACGATGTCGCGACCGCGCTCGTGCTCGTCCTGATGCTTGCGCTCGGCTCGCTGTTCCTCAGCCTCAGCTCCCAGTACGCGCCCGCCGTCTACTCGCTGCTGTTCGGGGAGATCCTCGGGATCGGCTCGGGCGAGCTGGCGCCGACCGCCGGCCTGGCGGCCGCGAGCCTGCTCGGGCTGGCACTGCTGTACCGGCCGCTGCTCCTGTCGTCGGTGCTGCCCGAGGTCGCGCGGGCGCGCGGGATCGGCGACGTCGCGATCGAGCTCGGGTTCCTGATCGTGGTCGCGCTGACCGCGGCGATGACGATCCCCGTCGTCGGCACGCTGCTCGTGTTCACGGTGATGATCGGGGCGCCGGCCGCGGCCCGATCGGTCGTCTCCAGGCCGGCGCACGCGATCGCGCTGTCGGTCGCGATCGCGCTGGCGACGGTGTGGGGCGCGATCGCGCTGTCGTATGACACCAACTACCCGGTCGGCTTCTACGTCGGCACGATCTCGGCCGGCTGCTACCTGCTCGGCCGTCTGGCGGGCGCCCGCCGCGGCTCGGCGCGCGCGCCCCGCGCCGCTGCGACCGCGCTTGAGACCTAGACTCGGCTGGCGATGGCAGCGTCCCAAGCGCAGCACGAATGGGCACGGTGGGCGGCTGACCGGCTCACCGCCGCCGGCTATCGCTCAGGCGGCGCGCGGCTGCAGCTGCTCGAGCTGATGGGCGAGCAGGCGTGCGCCCTGTCTGCCCTGGAGATCGAGGAGCAGCTCGCGGCCGGTCCTCGCCGCGTTTCGCGCGCCTCGGTCTACCGGATCCTCGAGCAACTCGAGGAGATCGGGCTCGTGCAGCGCGTCGAGGTCGGCGCCGGGATCACGCGTTACGAGCCCGTGCGCGTCGACGACGACCATCACCACCATCTCGTTTGCGACAGCTGCGGAAGCCTGCAGCCGTTCACCGACGAGGCGCTCGAGCGCGCTGTCGCGCTCGCCTCGCAGCGCGTCGACCTCGACGTCTCAGAGCACGAGATCGTGCTGCACGGAACCTGCCGCGACTGCGCCGGTTAGCGGCGGCCGCGCGGTCGCGATTTCTCACCGGGGGTGTTAGAAATCGCGACCGGGGCTGGCTAGCCGCCGCTGAGCTCGCCGCGCTCACGCGCCTGTTCGAGCCGGCGTTCGGCCTTTGAGAGCTTGCGCCCCTGGCGCAGCTCGCCGCCGCCCATGATCGAGAACAACCGCACCTTGATCACGGGCGCGCCCGGCGGCACCGGCGCGTCGGAGAGCTTCACGTCGTGACCGCCCATCAGCGCGAACTTGGTGACGTGCACCTCGACGCCGTCGGGCACTCGCAGGTCGCTGCCGCCCATCAACGAGAACACCGTGATCGTCGTCTCTGAGTCGCTGAGCTCCGCCTGCGTGAGGTCGAGGTCAGAGCCGCCCATCACGTTGAGCACGTTCAGCCGCGATGCGACCCGCCATCGTCCGGCGCGATCGTTGCCGCCCATGATCGAGACGATCGTGCCGGTGCCGCCGGGGCCGGGCCGAATCGACACCGTCCCCGCGGGAGCCGCTGCGGCCGTCGTCGCCTGGCCCGGGATGACATCCGCGGTCAGCTGCGCGAGCTCGGCGACGGTCTTGGCCGCATAGCAGCGGTTCAGGCGCTCGTCTAGCTCGTCGACGGTCAGCCGCCCCTCGCCCGACGCCTGGCGCAACTGGTCGGCGACGCGCTCGCGGTCGGCATCGGAGGCGCGCAGTTGCCCGACCGCGGGCTGCGGCGAGGCCGGAAGCGGAGGTCGCTGCTGATCGTCGTCGCTCATGGCTGCAATCGCGGCATCGCCTCGTCGTAGCGCGGCAGCCCGTCGTCGGGGATCGGAGACCACGCGGGGTGGTAGGCAACGTACTGGCGCGCCTGCGGACGGACGCCCGGATCGCCGTCGATCGCCGACATGCGCACGGCCGCGATCGCACCGGTCTCGGGGTCGCGCGCGAACAGGTGCGCGCCGCACTCGCCGCAGTAGGCCTTGGCGTGGCCGCCGGGGCGCCAGTCGCGCAGATGCTCGGCGCCATCGGTGACGGTCACCGAGCCCGGCGCCGCCAGCGCCGACGCCTGGTAGGCGGTACCGGAGCGTTTCTGACAGCGCGTACAGTGGCAGTAGAGCGCGCCCAGCAGCGGCTCGGCGATCTCGAAGCGAACCGCTCCACAGCCACAGCTTCCGACCAGGGCCGGCGTCGACATGGGTCCGAGCCTACCGGAGCGTCCAGCACGCCGAGACGTCCGGCCCCGGGGGGCGCCGGCGGCCGTCTGCTCAGGTCGCGAGATGTTCGGCCCGCAGCCAGCGCACGGTCTGCTCGAGGCCATCCGCGTAGCCGATCCGCGGCGCCCAGCCGAGCATCTCGCGCGCCTTGCGGTTGCAGAACGACTGATTGCGGCCGAGGATCTGCACGGCCTGGCGCGACAGCAGCGGCGGCACGTCGAGCGAGGTCGCGCGGCGCAGGGCGCGGTAGCCGCTCTCGAGCGTGCGGCCGAGGCCGTGGGCGGGGCGGTAGGGGAGGCTGAGTCTGACCGGCGGCGCCCCGAGGCCGGCGGCGAGACCATCGGCGAACTGACGCCAGGTCACGTCGAGTCCGTCGGTGACGTTGAACGCCTGCGCCGGCGCCGAGTCGTGACGCAGCGCCAGCAGCGCGGCATCGACCAGGTTGTCGACGTAGACAAGCCCGGCGACCGCGCGACCGCCGTCGACGAGCAGCATGTAGCGGCCGCGGATCGCCTTCGCCATCTCGCCGACGACATCGGTCGACCGCGGACCGTACACGGTCGCGGGTCTCAGGATCACGGTCTCGATCGCGCCCGCCTCCTGCACGCGCCGGACCTCGAGCTCGGCATCGCGCTTGGTCTGCGAGTACCAGTTGCAGAACGCCGCCGCGACGTGCGTCTCGTCGACCTTGCGCTCGGGATAGCCGTAGACGTCGGTCGTGGAGATGTGCACGAAGCGCTCCGCCGACGCCTCGGTGGCCGCGCGCAGCAGGTTGCGTGTGCCGGCCACGTTGACCTGCGTCATCTGCTCGGTCGTCGCCCAATCCGAGACCTGCGCCGCGCAGTGCACGACGTAGCGGCATCCGGCGGCGGCGCGCGACAGCGAGGCGGCATCGGTCAGGTCCCCGACCGCGATCTCGACCGGCATTGTCTCCAGGAGCGTCGTGTCGCTGCTCGGGCGGACCAGGCAGCGGACCTGGTGCCCCTCGGCCAGCAGGCGCTGGGTGACGTGGCCGCCGATGAACCCAGTCGCACCCGTGACCAGGCAGGCGTTGTCGGCGCTGGGGTCGATCCGGTGCCCGCGCGGCGGCATGATCGCCGGCAGCGAGTCCTGCACGCCGCCGCGGGAACGGCGCGTGAGCGTCGCGCTCGCGATGTCGCGGACGATGCCCCAGCTGTGGCTGCCCGAGCGGTGGACGTCGGCGAGCACCGACTCGAAGCGCTCGAGGAACAGCTCGACCTCCTCCTCGGTGATCGTCAACGGCGGCAGCAGCTTGATCACGTCGTTCTTGCCGCCGGCCATCGTGATCACCTGGTGGTCGCGGTGCAGCGGGATCACGATCAGCTGCGGGAACAGCCCGCCGGAGGCCATGTGGAACAGGCGCCAGTTGAGCCTGGCGGCGCGCGACGACGGCTGCCCGAGCTCGATCCCGACCATCAGCCCCGAGCCGCGGACGTCGGCGATCATCTCGTAGCGGCTCTGAAGCTCCCGCAGCCCGCCCATCAGCACCTGGCCCATCCGCTCGGCGTTGGCGACGAGCTCCTCGCGCTCGATCACGCGCAGTGAGGCCAGCGCCGCGGTCATCGACAGGCGGTTGCGGCCGTAGGTGGACTGGTGCACGAAGCATCGCTCGAGCGTCCCGACCGCGCGTTGGAAGATCTCGCGACGGGTGACCATCGCCGACACCGGCATGTAGCCGCCCGACAGCGCCTTGCCGATCGTGACGAAGTCGGGCTCCACCCCGAAGCGGTCCAGCGCGAACATCGTCCCCGTCCGCCCGAGGCCGGTCTGCACCTCGTCGAGCGCGAACAGCGTGCCGTACCGCCGGCACAGGTCCTGGGCGGCCCGCAGGTATCCGGCCGGCGGCATCCGCACGAGGTTGCCTTGGATCGGCTCGGTGATGAACGCCGCGACGTCGCCCTTGCGCAGCTCGGCCTCGAGCGCGTCCAGGTCGCCGAACGGGACGCGCGCACAGCCGGGCAGCAGTGGCTCGAACCCCTCCTTGAAGAAATCGTCGCCGACCAGCGACAGCGGGCCGATCGTGACCCCGTGGAAGGCGCCGTCGCACGACAGCAGCCGCGGGCGACCGGTCGCGGCCCGCGCGAACTTCATCACCGAGTCGACGACCTCCGCGCCGGAGCTGCCGAAAAAGGCCGCGTCGAGCGCGTCCGGCAGCAGCCCGGTCAGCTCCTGCGCGAGCATCCCGGCCAGCACCGAGTAGTGGATCTGGACGCCGTCGGTGAGATCGGCCGCGAGCACCGCCTCGAGCGCCTCGCGGACGTCGGGATGCGCGTGGCCGAGGCTGGCGAACCCCTCGCCGGTGTGGAAGTCGAGGTACTCGCGGCCCTCGGAGTCGTACAGCCACGACCCGCGCGCGTGCACGAAGCGGCGGTCGAAGCCGATCACGTGCAGCATGTCGACCAGCGACGGGTCGAGGTAGCGCGCGGCGAGCGCGTTGGTCTCGTCGGCGCGCGCAAGTGCCTCGTCGAGAATGCCCAGCGAGTCCGAGATGCCGGGCATCGGGCGGGTAGCGGTCGTCATTGCGCTCAGCGTTCCGGGAGGTGATTGAGATCAGGCGACGCGTGACCGGCATCCAGGCCGGTAGATGCGGCGCGTCGGCGGCGGAGCATACCCCGGCATGCGCCGCCAGTGCAATCGATGCACCTGCGATCGTCCTAATGAGTGCACGTCGTGTCGGCCGCGCTCCCTGCGCCCCGCCGCGCGCAACGGGCGCGGCGGTCGTGGATCAGCGTCCGCGACGAACGGGCGTCAGCCGGTCGCCGGCCAGGCGACCGCTCAGCTCACCCGGTGGAGTGCTGATCGCTGTCGCCCAGCGCGCTGTCGTCGTCGGTCTCGGGATCGAACGGGACGCTCGGTTCGGGCTCGGAGTCCTCCTGGTCGGGCTCGCGCTCGGGGTCGTCGCCGTCCTGGGCGTCGGCGCCCGGTTCGCGCTCGTCGGCGCGTCGATGCGTTTCGTGCTCCATGTCCGAACGGATACCCGGTCCGAGCCGGTCCTACGCGCGGCGCGCGAGATCGCTGACCGCCGGACAGTCGGCGATTGCTCCCCGCGATACTCGGGATTTTCGTAACATGTGCCACATCGCGCGCTTCGGCGCGCGGCGAGGGTCGATGTCTGTCCAGGAGGCTGCGGATGACCGGTGCGTCGAAGGCGATCCCTGTCGTTGCGGCGTCGTGCGCGGCGCTGGCTGTCGCAATCGCCGCCGCCCCAATGTCTGCCCGCGCTCGCCCCCCGGCGGTTGCCGCGCCGCCAACCCTGGCGGCGTGCCTGAAGACGTATCGCCTGCCGTGCTACTCGCCGGCGCAGCTGCACGCCGCCTACCACCTGGCGCCGCTGTACCGCAAGGGCCTTGACGGCAAGGGCAGCACGATCGTGATCGTCGACCCGTTCGGCTCGCCGACGATCGGCCACGACCTGCGCATGTTCGACCGCGGCTTTCACCTGCCCGATCCGCCAGTGCTGCGCGTGATACAGCCCGTCGGTCCGGTTCCCCGGTTCAATCCGGGCAACCCGGGCATGGTCGCCAAGGCGGGGGAGACGACGCTCGATGTGGAGTGGTCGCACGCGATCGCGCCCGGTGCGGACATCCTGCTTGTCGAGACGCCGGTGCAGGAGAGCGTCGGCGCCGGCTTCACCAGCTACATGGCGGCCGAGGACTACGTCATCGACCACGACCTCGGCGATGTCATCAGCCAGAGCTTTAGCCTGCCCGAGCAGAACTTCGGCCGCGCGCGCATCGCCAGGCTGCGCGTCGCCAACGTCAACGCCGACCGCCACCGCGTCACGGTGCTCGCAGCCAGCAACGACAACGGCGTGACCGGCCCGAAGCCGAGGCGGGGGCTGTACGTCCACCGGGTCGTCGAGTGGCCCGCGTCGGACCCGCTCGTCACCGCCGTCGGCGGCACGAAACTGCACCTCGACGCCGCGGGCCGGCGAACGTCGCCCAACACCGTATGGAACGACACCTACAACCCATTGGTGACGGAGGGGATCTTCCGAGCGCCGCCACCGTTGCCGTGGGCAAGCAACGGCGGCGTCTCGGTGATCTTCAAGCGTCCCGCATACCAGAACACGGTGCGCAGGATCGTCGGGGACCGCCGCGGCGTCCCGGATGTGTCGATGAGCGCCGCGCTGAGCGGCGGCGTGATCTGCTACGCGACGTACCCGGGCGCGCCGCCTGACGGCTGGATCCCGATCACAGGCGGCACCAGCGAGGCCACGCCCGAGTTCGCCGGCATCGTCGCGATCGCCGACCAGTACGCCCGCACCCGCCTACACACCGGCCGGCTCGGGCTGATCAACCCGGCGCTGTACGCGCTGGAGCGCCGGCACGCACCCGGAATCGTCGACGTCACCAGAGGCAACAACACCGTCGCCTTCCCCTCAGCTCCGGGCAGGATCACCACCGTCCGCGGCTACCGCGCCCGGCGAGGCTACGACCTCGCGACCGGAGTGGGCACGATCGACGCCGCCCGCTTCGTACCCGAGCTGGCGCGCGTGGCGGCCCCGCCGCGCCGCCGGCCGAAGTGACGTCTCAGTGTCCGCGCGCATCGGTTGGCGGAAAACGTACGGTCGGGTAGCCGGTTCTGGATGTACCCGCACTTTCCACAAAATCGACCGCCTGGCCGGTGCTCACGGGAAAATGTCCGGCCCTCCCGAACATTTCCACGTCGGCTCCCCGTTGCGGTTGGAAAACGTCGAAATGTACGGTGACGGCCACCACCAACGGGCCGGCGTCGCAGCCGGTCGCGTCGCAGCGCCTCCCGTGCGGCGACGCGGGTCCGCGGGGTGCACCTGACCCAGCCTCGAGCAAAAGCCGTTTCGGCACGAGCGCCAGAGTGGCCCGGGCAGGACTCGAACCTGCGCGCGACGGATTATGAGTCCGCTGCTCTGACCACTGAGCTACCGGGCCGACAGGGGCAGGCTACCGGCGTGCCCGTCCTCGTCACAGGTATGATTGCGGCGATGTTCATCGCCGCCGATCTCCTGGGCCTTGGCCACTCGATCAGCTCGTTTGGGGAGACGCTGGCGCTGTCGCTGACGTTCATCGGCATCGGCGTGATCGCGAACGTGCTGATCGTCTACGCGATCGTGCAGGTGCTCGCCGAGCGGCGACAGAACCGCGAGCGGATCGACGCCTACGACCGCTCACAGCCGCGCGAGGCGCGCTGAGCGACCCCGCCGCGTCGCGACTCCGGCACCACCGCTGACTTTGGCGACGCTGCCGGCGCTCGCACCGCGTCCCCAAGCGGGCTCGCCACGCCGCTCGGCGATGACCTAAGCGCTTTCTGAAGGAACCGGCGCGGCCGACGTCGAAACAACCGGCTGCCCGTGAAGTCATCATCAACTCCCACACTCGCCCCCGAGACGGCGCACGGCCACCAGGCGCTGTCCGGCTACATTCGCGCGCGCTTCGATGAGTTCAGCCGCTCGCAGAAGGACGTGGCCCAGTACATCGTCGATCACCTCGACGAAGCGGCGTTCCAGACCGCCGAGGAACTCGCGCGGCGCGCCAACACGTCGTCGAGCACGGTCGTGCGCTTCTCGCAGGCGCTCGGCTTCGAGGGCTTCCCGGAGCTCCAGCAGGCCGCGCGCGACGAGTACCGCCGGCAGGTCGGCGGCGGCGCGGTCAACGGCTCGGCGCCGACGGCGACCACGGCGCCGCTGTTCTCGCTCGATCACACCGAGTTCGAAGCGGCGCTCGCGACCGACCACGTCAACGTCGAGGACACCGCCCACAAGCTCTCGCGCTCCGATGTGGAGACCGCGATCGACGCGATCGTCTCGGCCGAGAAGGTGCTGATCGCCGGCACCGACCAGATGGCGTTCTTCGCCAGCTATCTGCGGCACCTGCTGATGCTGCTCGACGTCCGTGCCGAGGTCGTCGCGAGCCCCTCGCAGGAGGCGCTCGGCCGCCTGTCGCGGATCGACGACCGGACGCTCGTGGTGGGGCTGTCGGCGGGCCGGCCGCACCCGTTGATCACGCGCACGATGAAGCTTGCGCGCCACCGCAAGGCGACGACGCTGGCGATCACCGACGCGACGCTCTCCGAGGTCGCGAAGCTGGCCCGGATCAGGCTCTACTACTCGTCCAACACGCCCGCGTTCGTCCGTTCGCACACGGCGCTGTTGTCGATCATCCAGGCGCTGGCATACGGCGTCTACGCTCGCGACGCGCAGTCCTACGATGTCCGCATCAAGGCGTTTCGCCTGAAGTGACCGCGGCCGCCGGACCGCGGTCGTGCTCGTCGACGAGCAGCGCCTGAACCGCCAGGCCGATTCGTCCGCGCCGGTCCCACAGCGCGCTGGTGGCGACCGCGACACTGCCATGCACGACGCGCATCTCCGACTGCAGCGCCACCCATTCATCGACCGGGTCGCGTTCGACGTAGATCGTCAGGTCCGGGTTGATGAAGCTGTGGCGGTCCCAGTCGAGCACGCTCGCGATGCCGTTGCCGAAGTCGCCGGCGGCGGCGATCCGTTCGACGGCGGCGACCGGCTCGCCGGCGACGACCGGCACCTGCAGGCGGAACCACGCGGTCGACGGGCCGAGGTCACCGAATCGGCCCTGCACGAACCGGATCTCCACCGCATGCGTCGCGAACATCGGCTCCGCACGGGCCCAGTCGTTGGGCGCGCCGTCCTCGGGGGCCGGGAACGGCGGCGGCTCGTCGCGCCCGGCATCAAGCGCCGCGGGACGGGCAAATAGCGCCCGCGCGCGCATCACCTCGACCCCGGCGCCGTCGCGGAGCGTGCCGTCGAGCAGCGACACGCGGCGGCCCGGGCGCACGAGCTCGGTCCCTACCGACAGCGGCCCGATCATCACCGGGCGGACGAACTCGTAGGTGATGCGTGCGAGCCTGAGCTCGGGCACAGCCTCGGCGAGCACGCGCGCGAGCAGCGCCGCGGGTGCGCCGCCGTGCAGCGCGCCCGGATACCACGGCCCGAGCCCGAGCTCGGTCGCCACGTAGCCGTGGCCGTCGCGTACAAACACGGCGTGCTCGGTCATCGGTCTGACAACCTAGCGACGAGTAGACTCGCTGGCCTATGAGCAGCCCAGGCGAGAACGGTCACAACCAGCGCACCGAGGCGACGTTCACCGTCAAGAGCGGCCTCGCGGAGATGCTGAAGGGCGGCGTGATCATGGACGTCGTCACGCCCGAGCAGGCGCGGATCGCCGAGGATGCCGGCGCCGCCGCGGTGATGGCGCTCGAGCGCGTCCCGGCCGACATTCGCCGCGACGGCGGCGTCGCTCGGATGTCGGATCCCGAGATGATCAAGGGGATCCAGGAGGCGGTCACGATTCCGGTGATGGCCAAGGCCCGGATCGGGCACTTCGCCGAGGCACAGGTGCTCGAGGCGCTCGAGGTCGACTACATCGACGAATCCGAAGTGCTGACGCCGGCCGACGAGGCCAACCACATCGACAAGTGGGCGTTCAAGATCCCGTTCGTGTGCGGCGCGACCAACCTCGGCGAGGCGCTGCGGCGGATCGGCGAGGGCGCGGCGATGATCCGCTCCAAGGGCGAGGCGGGGACCGGCGACATCGTCGAGGCCGTCAGGCACCTGCGAAAGATCCGCTCGGAGATGCGCCGGCTGACCGTGCTCGATCCCGAGGAGCTGCCGACCGCCGCCAAGGAGCTGCAGTCGCCGCTGCCGCTCGTGCGCCAGGTCGCCGAGGCCGGTCGTCTGCCGGTGGTGCTGTTCTGCGCCGGCGGGATCGCGACTCCGGCCGACGCCGCGCTGGTGATGCAGCTCGGCGCCGAGGGCGTGTTCGTCGGCTCGGGGATCTTCAAGTCCGAGGATCCCGAGCGTCGTGCCCGCGCGATCGTCGAGGCGACCACGCACTATCGCGATCCGGTGCGGGTCGCGGCGGCGAGCACCGGCCTCGGCCACGCGATGGAGAGCCTCGAGACCTCCAAGCTGGAGTCCGAGCAGCTGCTGTCGCCGCGCGGCTGGTAGTGGACGCGCCCACGGCCGGAGCGAACGCCCCGACGGTCGGGGTGCTCGCCCTGCAGGGCGACTTCGAGGCCCATTCGAAGATCCTGGCGGCGCTCGGCGCGGTCCCGCGCGAGGTGCGGGTGCCGGCCGATCTCGACGGCCTTGACGCGCTCGTGATCCCCGGCGGCGAGTCGACCGTGATGACGCTCGGGATCGAGCGCGAGGGGCTTGGCGATCCGCTGCGCGCGCTGGCGGCCGCCGGCACGCCGATCCTCGGCACCTGCGCCGGCCTGATCATGCTCGACCGCGACCACCTCGGCGTACTCGACATCCTCGCCCGCCGCAACGCGTTCGGGCGCCAGCTGCGCTCGTTCGAGGCCGACCTCGAGATCGAGGGCGTCGCCGGCGACCCGGTCCACGCGATCTTCATCCGCGCGCCGTGGGTGCAGGACACCGGCCCCGACGTGCGCGTGCTCGCCGCGGTCGACGGTCACCCGGTCGCGGTCAGACAGGGCAACGTCGTCGCGATCTCGTTTCACCCCGAGCTGAGCGACGAGCGGCGGCTGCACGAGCTGGTGCTGCGCTTCGCCGAGCGACAGCGCGCGCCTGACGCGGGCGACTGCCACGAAGGCGCCCGCCGCTGACGGCCGCCGGGCAGCCGGTCCGCATCGCGCGCGACTTTAGGCGGACCCACTACCCTGCCCGCCTCATGTCGACCCCCTCCAGCTCACCCACGGCGAACCGGCGCGAGTTCCTGCGCCTCGCCGGCGGCACGCTCGCGCTCGGCACGAGCGCCGGCCTGACCCTCACCGCCTGCTCGTCCTCGAAGGCGTCGAGCAGCGCCGGCGGGTCGCTCCCGACCCTGCACAGCAGCCGCGGCGGCAACACCGTGAAGGGCATCCAGCACTTCCGCTCACGCCCGGATCTGCGCCCGCCCGAGATCATCATCCACACGCACGCCAAGCACGTGATCCCGGGCTTCGTGTTCACCGAGTGCCACGGCGGCGTCGCCCAGCAGGGGCCGATGATCCTCACCGAGAAGGGCCGGCTGGTCGGCTTTCAGCCGCTCACGCCGAAGCCGACGCCCGCCCATCGCGCGTTCGACGTCCGCGTGCAGACGTATCAGGGCAAGCCGGTGATGACGTGGTTTGAAGGCGGGGTCGTCTCCGCGCACGGCCAGGGCCACTACGTGATCTGCGACCAGCAATACCGGCAGATCGCGCAGGTCCACGCCGGCAACGGCTACCAAGGCGACCTGCACGAGTTCCTGCTGACACCGCAGGGAACGGCGCTGTTCACGGCCTACGGGAAGGCGGCCGGCAGGTTCCCGAACGGCAAGCGCGGGAACTACTTCTACGGGATCGTGCAGGAGGTCGACGTCGCGACGGGCAAGGTCCTGTTCCAGTGGCGCTCGGACCGACACGTTCCGTTGTCGGCGTCCTACCGTGGGGCGCCGACCAGCGCCTCCAGCACGTGGGACTACTTCCACGTCAACGGGATCACGATCGATCCGACCGACAACAACCTCGTGATCTCCAGCCGCAACACGTGCGCCTGCTACAAGGTCGACCGCCGGACCGGTCGTGTGATCTGGACGCTGGGGGGCAAGCACTCGAACTTCCACATGGGCCGCGGCAGCCGCTTTTACTTCCAGCACGACATCACGCTGCTCCCCGGTGGCGTGATGACGATGTTCGACAACGAAGGCGGCCCGCCGTTCGAGGCCAAGCAATCGCGAGGACTCGTGCTGGCGATCGACGAGCGCCGCCGGACGGCTCGCGTCCGCAGGCAGTTCCACCACAAGCCCCCGGTTCTCTCGGAGGCGCTCGGCAGCATCCAGCGACTGGACAAGGGCCACACGTTCATGGGCTGGGGCACCTCGAGCTACTTCACCGAGTACGGCCCCGGCGGCGCGGTCCTGTTCGACGGCCGCCTGAAACCGGGTACGAGCTCGTACCGCGCGTACAAGGAGACCTGGACCGGTACGCCGACGACCGTGCCCAGCCTCGCCGCGACCCGCAGGGGCGCGGGGGCGACGCTGTACGCCAGCTGGAACTTCGCGACCGAGGTCGCGGGCTGGGTCGTGTTCGCCGGCCGGTCTCCCGACCAGCTCCCCGCCGTCGGGACGGCGAAGCTCGCCGGCTTCGAGACCGAGATCTCGCTGCCGCACGCGCGCCCGTACGTGGCCGTCGCCGCGATCGACCGCAAGGGCACGATCCTGGCCCGGTCAAAGCCCGTCAAGGTCTGAGCGTACGACGGCGCTACGAGCGGTGCGCAGGCTCGCGCCGGCGCGCCCAGTCGCCCAGCTCGCGCTCGAAGCGGTCCCAGTCGATCTCGGGCACGCCGTCGGGGTCGGGCGGGGGACGGCGGTCGCACGGCTCGGAGCCGCCGGGCCCGTCGTCCTGGTCGGACCCGCGCGACAGCCACGCCGCGAACGCCGACGCGACGACGCCGGCGGCGAACGCCGCGACCGCGAGCGTCGCGTGGCCGTCGACCATCGCGACGCCGCCGACCGCGTATAGCGCGAGCGCGGCGACGAGCAGCCGCCGCAGCTCCGGCGTCGGCACGTGCCGGCGCGGCGCGCGGATCGAGGCGCTGATCACGATCGCCGCGATCAGCGCCAGCGCGACAGCGGTGTTCTCGACAAGCCCCACCACCGCACCAATGATTGCGCGCGGGCGGCGAAAATCAACGGAAATCGGGCGGGCGTCGTCGCTGGAAGCGGCTTGTCAGGCGACCAGCCCGTGGCGCATCGTGTTCTCCGAGACCGCGCGCTGCGCCACGAACTGCAGCAGGTAGTCGGGTCCGCCCGCCTTCAGGCCGGTCCCCGACAGCCGGTTGCCCCCGAACGGCTGGCGGGCGACCATCGCGCCGGTGATCCCGCGGTTGACGTACAGGTTGCCCACCGGCGTGCGCTCGCGCACGCGCCGCACCGCCCGCGGATCGCGGGAGAACAGGCCGCCCGTGAGCGCGAACGAGAGGCCGTCGACGACATCGCAGGCGTGCTCGATGCCGTCGACCCGCTGTACGGCCAGCAGCGGCCCGAAGATCTCTTCGGCGAGCACGGGCGAGTCGTCGGGCAGGTCGGCGACGACCGTCGCCGGACAGAACCAGCCGTCGCCGTCATCGGGCACGGGCGCCCGGGCGATCACGGTGCCGGTCCGCGCGGCGAGCTCGCGGTAGCGCGCCACCCGCTCCATCGCCTCGCGCTCGATCACGGGCGGCACGTCGGTGTCCAGCGACTGCGCCTGGCCGACCAGCAGCACGCCGGCGGCGCCGGCCAGCCGCTCGCACAAGTGGTCTGCGATCGCTGGGTCGGCGAGCACCCGCGACGCGGCCGAGCACTTCTGGCCGGCGAACGCGAACGCCGACTGCAGGATCGCGGGGACCGCCTCGTCGAGGTCGGCGTCGGCGGCGACGATCACGCAGTTCTTGCCGCCCAGCTCGGCGATCACCCGCTTGAAGTGGCGCTCGGACGTCTCCGCCGCGGCGCTCACGATCGAGCGGCCGACCGGCAGCGACCCGGTGAACGCGATCGCGTGCACGCGCGGGTCGCGCACCAGCGCCTCGCCGACGTCTCCCGCGCCGGGCAGCAGCGAGATCGCCTCCGGCGGGACGCCGCCCGCCCGCAGCCCCCGCACGAGCGCAGACGCGGTCGCGGGCGACTGCTCGGCGGGCTTGAGCACGACCGCGTTGCCGACCGCGAGGGCCGCCGACGTCATCCCGCACGGGATCGCCAGCGGGAAGTTCCACGGCGAGATCACCGCGACGATCCCGAGCGGGGCGTAACCCATTTCGTTGTGCTCGCCGGGCACCTGCAACAGCTCGCGGCCGCGGTCGAGCTCGATCGCTCCGCGTGCGTAGTACTCGAGGAAGTCGATCGCCTCGCACACGTCGGCGTCGGCCTCGGGCCACGGCTTGGCGCACTCGCGGACCTCGAGCGCGGCCAGCTCGAGCCGACGCTCGCGCAGCCAGGCGGCCGCGCGCAGCAGCGCGGCCGCGCGCTCGGACGCCGGCACCGCGCGCCAGCGAGCCGCGCCGCGGGCGGCGGTGGCGACCGCATCGGCTGCCTCGGCGGCCGTCGCCACCGCGGCCGTCGCGACCACCCGCGCCGGCGCGCCGGGATCAGTGGACAGCAGCTCGGCGCCGGAGCGCTCGCCGTCGCCGATCGTCACGGGGACCGATACCGGCAACGTCGCGTCGAGCTCGCGCAGCGCCGCGTCGAGCCCGTTTCGGACGGGTGCCCGGCGCAGCTCGAGGATCGGCTCGTTGGTGAACGGTGCGAACGTCACGGCGCCGCCAGCAACTGGTCAAGCGGCGCACCCGACGCGTGCGCCGACAGGAACGAGTCGTTGGATGTGTTCTCGAGCAGCCGGCGGACGAGGTATGCCATCCCGGCGACGAGGTCGCCGACGGGACAGTAGGCCCGGACCCGCAGGCCCCTGCTCGCCAGCGCGTGCCCGAGCTCGTCGCCGAGCCCGCGCAGGATCTGCAGCTCGAAGTCGCCGCCTGCGCCCGCGTGGACGCGGTCATATGCGATCGCATGGGCGACGGAGCGCAGGTTGTGCGAGGCGATCGCGACGCGCACCGCAGGCCGCGCGTCCAGCAGCTTCCGCGTCAGCGCCTCGAAGTTGCGGTCACACTCGTGCTTGTCGGTGAACACCGGCACCTCCCAGCCGTGCCGGCGAGCCTGCACGAGCTCGTGATCCCAGTAGGCGCCCTTGACGAGCCGCACCGTCAGCGGCGGCCGGCGCGGCGCCCGCGCGGTCCAGTGCAGGACCTGATCAAGCTGCGCCGGCGAGTCGCGCAGGTACGCCTGGAGCACGATCCCGGCCGACGGACCGTCCGCGAACTCTGGCTCTGACAGCAGCTCGAGCACCAGCTCCAGCACCGTGTCACGGGAGTCAAGCGATTCCATGTCGATGTGCAAGTGCGCGCCGCGGGCGTTGGCCTCGCGCAGCAGCGGGCGCAGCCGGCCGGCCGCGTCGCGCCTGCCGCGGTCGGGCGCATCGGGGCGTAGCAGCGGCGTCAACGCGGAGATCTTCACGCACACGTTCGCGCGCGGCAGCGGGCCGGTGCCGTCGGACTCGAGTGCGTCGCGTCGCGGCCATCCCGGCGTCGCCCCGGCGAGGACGGTCAGCGCATCCAGGCAGCGCGCCGCGTAGCGGTCGGCCTCGGACTCGGTGACGGTCGCCTCGCCGAGCAGGTCGACGGAGCTCGCGACGCCGTCGTCCCACAGCCGTCGCAGCGTCGGCAGCGCCGCCCGCGGGGTCTCGCCGACGATGAAGCGATGTGCGAGATGCCGAACGCCGCCCGCCGCCGCGGCCCCGAGCGCCGCGCGGCCGGCGCGGGTGCCCGACACGCGCATCGCGGCCGAGATCGGCGGCGGTGTCTCCGACAACTCGTCCAGGTAGCCGGTGAGGTGCCGGGCGAGATCGTCGAGCGAGCGGCACGCCGGCGCCACGTCGACGAACCGAAACAGCGCCGCGCGTAGTTCCAGGTCAGAGCTCGCGAGCTCCATCGCGCGCGCGTCGAGCGCGCGCAGCGGCTGGCGCGCGCCCGACGGGAACGCGGCCGCGAGATCGGCGCCGATCTTGTGCAGCTCCTGCTCGACCGCCGCGTCCTGTTGGCCGGTGGCGGTCAACCGGTCACGCTCGCCGGCTTTGGCACGGGGTCGGGGAGCCGCCGCGGCGCGGCGCGCGCGATCGCCTGCCAACCGCTGTCGCGGGCGCGCTCGCACTCGTCGACGGCGCCCCCACCGCGAACCCCGAACAGACGCTTGGCGTAGATCAGATAGACGACGACCGCGACGTTGATCACGAGCCCGATCACCTTCAGCGGTGACACCCGCGCGGTCAGCTCGTAGATCTCGAACGGCAGCAGCACGAGGGTCGCGATGAACGTCAGGTACTCGGCCCAGCGCCTGCCGCGCCACAGCCCGACCGCCTCGACCCCCTCCAGCGCCGCGTAGCACAGCAGCGCGATCCCGGCCTCGATCAGCGTCCCCTTCGACAGCGTGAACAGGCGGTCGAGGTCGTGCACGATTCCGACGTGGCCGCGGGTTGACACCGGTCCGCCGGCGATCGCCGTCTGCAGCGCCGTCGTCACCTGGTAGAAGCGGTCGTGGAGCTTGGCGCGGTCGGCCGCGAACGCCAGCACCGCGATGCCGAGCAGGCCCAGCACGACGAAGTGGATCACGCGGTCGACGGCGATCAGCCGCAGCACGATGCGGTCGTGCAGCGCTTTGCCGCGCAGCGGCAGCTCGTCTTCGGGCGGCGCCGGTCGGACGATCGGCGCGGGCGGTTCGAGCGCCAGCCACGCGTCGCAGCGCACGCACCGGTACCACGGGCTGCCGTCGATCTCGCGAGCGACGATCGAGCGGTCGACGCCGCCGGGTACCGTGTCGGGGTCCAGCAGCATGTGGCCGCGCAGGCCGCACGCGATCAGCTCCCAGTCGAGGTGGCGGCGCTTGCGTGGATGCCGCGTGCCGGGGGTGGGCGCCATGCCTGCAAGCTACCGCGCAACCGCACCCCAACCCGCCGCGGCCAGCCGTCAATAGCTTCGTCGGGAGCCCTAACATGACCGTGATGGGTCGCATGCGCATCGCGGCGCCCGCGCTCCTTGCGCTCGTCGCCGCACTGATCGCCGGCTGCGGCTCGAGCCAGTCCGGCAGTGCCTCCAAGACATCGCCCGCGGCAACGAAGACCGTCACGCGGACGGTGACGGCGGCGCACGGCTCGGGCTCGGCGTCGAGCTCCCCCTCGTCGACCGGCTCGTCGTCTTCGACGAGCGCGAATGGCACGGGCGCGGGCACTGGCACGATGAGATCGAACACGTCCCGGGCGTCGATCTGCCGCGCCGCCGGCGTCAAGCTCATCTATCTCGGCGGCCAGGGCGCCACCGGCCACGGGCTGCTCGGGTTCGCGATGCGCAACACCGGCAGCGCTCCGTGCACGACCGTCGGCTACCCGGGGATCCAGTTCGTGTCCAAGCGCGGCGCGCCGCTGCCGACCCATCCGCGCCACACGACCGACGACTTCTTCGGCAAGACCACGTACGCGCCGGTGACCGTCGCGCCCGGAAAGACGGCGTCGTTCCGGCTCGGGGTCACCCACGGCCTGGCGTCCCCGAAGGGATGCGTGACCGCCGCCTCGGTGCAGGTGATCGTCCCCAACGACACGACGCGGCTGCGCATGCGAATCCCGAACGGCGTGTACGAATGCCGCGGGATCGTGACGGTTTCGCCGATGCAGCCCGGCGACAGCGCCTACCACCCAGGCTGACACCACCGGCGGCGGGGGGTTGGCGATCTCGTTACGGGCCCCGTAACGAGATCGCCAATGTTCGTTTCCGGCTGACTTCAGCGCAGCCGGAAGCGCACGAGCTCGCCGTCGTCGTCCTCGAACACCTCGCCGTCGGCGACGAGCAGGTCGAGATGGCCGAGCACCTCCGACAGCGTCAGGAACGCCTGCGTGACCGCGACGTTGGTCCACATCGAGGACGCCAGTTCGTACGCGGACTTCGGCCCGGTCTCGAGCAGCCGCGCGATCGTGCGCATGCGGCGGACGTGCAGCCGTAGCCGCTCGTCGATCAGCGCGACGTGATCGGTCACCGGCGGGCCGTGGCCACCGAGCACCAGCCGCAGCTGGAGCGCGCGCGTGGCGCGCAGCGAGCCGATGTAGGTCTCGAGCGCGTGCGGGCGGTCGCCGACGCCGCTGGCGCTGCCGTTCAGCGGCCGCGCGATCAGCGCGTTGGAGGAGACGCGCGACAGCAGATGATCGCCTGAGAGCGCGATGCCGCGCTCCGCATCGTGCAGGATCACGTCCGAGGGGCTGTGCCCGGGCCGGTGCAGCGCCGTCAGCGTGCGGCCCTCGAACTCGAGCACGGTGCCATCCCGCAGCGGCACGTCGACCTCGGCACTCGATCCGAACGCCCGGTAGGCGGCGGTGCCGACGCTCAGCGCCGTCGCGAGGTTCTCCGGCACCCCGTGGCGACGCATCACGGTCATCGCGAACGCGTCGTCGGTGGCCGCGGCCGCCGAGAAGTGGCGCAGGTAGGGGACGAGCTCGTGCCAGGCGGCGACGCGCGCGCCCGAGCGGCGCGCGAGGATCTCGACCAGGCCGAGGTGATCCATGTGCTGGTGGGTCAGCACGATTAGCTCGAGCTCCTCGATCCGTCTCCCGCGCCCGCCCAGCCACGTCTCCAGCTCGTCCAGCGACTTGCCGGAGTTTGGCCCGGTGTCGACGAGCGTCAACGGCTCGTCCTCGATCAGGTAGCAGTTGACCCGTCCCACCGCGAACGGCGTTGCCAGCGCGACCGCGTGAATGCCCTCGGCGGCGGCGTCCTCCCAGGCGGCACGCTCGTCGTGCTCGGGCTCCGCGGCGACGCCGCCCGCGTCGGCGCCGGTGCTCACGAGCGGATCAGCTCGAGCAGTTCGTCACGCTTGACGGCCATGTGCTCGGGCGAGCGCATGGACTCCAGGCACAGGCGCAGCAGCGGCTCGGTGTTCGACGAGCGGACGTTGAAGTGCCAGTCGTCGTAGTCGATGGAGATCCCGTCGAGGTCCGTGCGCCGGCCGTCGGCGTAGCGCTCGGCGATCTCGGCGAGCTTGCCGGCCTGGTCGGACACCTCGGAGTTGATCTCGCCGGAGATGAAGTACTCCGAGCGGAACGGCTCGAGCAGCTGCGACATCGACACCGCGCGCGCTGACAGCAGCTCGAGGATCAGCAGCGCCGGGAGCGTCCCCGAGTCGGCCGAGTAGAAGTCGCGGAAGTAGTAGTGGCCGGAGACCTCGCCGCCGAACACGGCGTCGGGCACCTCGCGCATCCGCTGCTTGAAGAACGCGTGGCCGACGCGGTTCATCAGCGCCTTGCCGCCGACGCGCGCCGCGGTGTCGGCGACCGCGCGGCTGGCGCGGACGTCGTAGAGGACGATCGGGGTGGGCGGGCCGGCATTTTTCGCGATCATCGACTCCGCCATCAGCGCGGTCAGGAAATCGCCGTCGACGAAGCGGCCGTGCTCGTCGATGAAGAAGCAGCGGTCGGCGTCGCCGTCCCACGCGATCCCGAGGTCGGCGCCGCGCTTGACGACCTCGGCGGTGATGAACTCGCGGTTCTCGGCCAGCAGCGGGTTGGGCTCGTGGTCGGGGAAGTTGCCGTCCGGGGTGAAGTACGCCTCGCTCAGATCGAGCCCGAGCCGCTCCAGCAGCGGCCCGACCATCGGCCCGGCCATGCCGTTTCCGCCGTCGACGACGACCTTCAGCGGCTTGATCGCGTCGGCGTCGATGAACGACAGCGCCGACTCCTGAAATTCCGCGTAGATGTCGACCTCGGTGACCGACCCGGCCGCGCCGGTGGGCGGATCCCCGAGCCCGGCGTCGATCCGGTCGCGGACCTCGGCGATCCCCGCATCGCCCGACAGCGCCAGCGCCCCGCGGCCGACGAGCTTGGCGCCGGTGTAGCGCTTGGGGTTGTGCGACGCGGTGCACATCAGGCCGCCGTCGAGGTCCCTGGAGCCGACGAGGAAGTACAGCATCTCGGTGCCGATCTGGCCGGCGTCGATCACGGTCGCGCCCTCGGCGACCATCCCGTCGCGGTACGCGGCCGCCATCTCCGGCGCGGTCAGCCGCATGTCCCGGCCGAGGCCGAGCCTCAGCGCCGAGGTGTCCTTGCCCTCGATCGCGGCGATCACCCGCGCGAACGCGCGGCCGATCAGCCCGGCGATCTCGGGATCGAGCTCGTCGCCGTGGATGCCGCGGATGTCGTAGGCCTTGAAGATCGCCGGATTGGCGCGCGCGGTCACGAACGGATCATGCCTGATAATCCGCCGCCGTGAGACCCCAGCGTCATGATTCTCTACGGGTACCGCGCACGCCCTGAGGCACCGGCCCGGCCCCTATAGTGGGACGGCGATGTCAGGACATTCGAAGTGGGCGTCGATCAAGCACAAGAAGGCGGTCGTCGACCAGCGCCGCGGCCAGCACTTCACGAAGCTGACGCGCGCAATCACGGTCGCCGCGCGTGAGGGCGGCGGCGACGTCGACGGCAACCCGTCGCTCGCGCTCGCGGTCCAGAAGGCGCGAGACGCGTCGATGCCCAAGGACAACATCGAGCGCGCGATCGCGAAGGGCACCGGCGAGGGCGTCGACGCCGACCAGATCGAGACCGTCGTGTACGAGGGCTACGGCCCCGGCGGCGTCGCGCTGCTGATCGAGGCGCTGACCGACAACCGCAACCGCACCTCGGCCGACGTCCGCCACGCGCTGTCCAAGTACGGCGGCAACCTCGGCGAGCCGGGCTCGGTGTCGTACCTGTTCGACAAGCAGGGCGTGATCGTCGTCGACGCCTCGCGCTACGACGAGGAGGACCTGCTGATCGCGATCGACGCCGGCGCTGAGGACATCGTCCGCGACGACGACGTGTTCGAGATCGTCTGCGCGCCGTCGGACCTGACCGCCGTGCGTGGAGCCCTGGTCGGGGCGGGGGTCGAGATCGAGTCCGCCGACGTCACGCAGCGACCGAAGTCACGCGTGCCCGTCGAGGAGTCAGACGCCGTCAAGCTGGTGCGTCTGATCGACATGCTCGAGGAATCGGACGACGTCGGCGCGGTGCACGCGAACTTCGATGTCGACGCCGACGTGCTCGAGAAGATCGCCGGCTGAGCCCCGGGGCCGGGACCGTAAGAGGCGGCGAAGAGTTGCCGGCAGCCGGCGGCCGCGCCGACGCCTGCCGCTACCCTCCGGCAGCGTTCATGCGTAAGACACTCACCATCATCTGTCTTGCTGCGGCGATCGGCGGCCTGGTCTCGGCCTGTGGCTCGAGCTCGAAAGGCAGCTCCGGCACCAAGGCCGCCGGGGTCGTGCTCGCCCCGTCGGGCGGCGCCACCGCCGCGCAGACGACGCCCGCGACGTCGACCACGAGCTCGTCGACCTCATCGACCACGACGGTCTCGACCCCGAAAAGCGGTCCGTTGTCGGTCGAGCCCAAGATCACGGTCCCGAATGGTCCGGCTCCGCACACGCTGCAGGTCAAGAACCTCGTGACCGGCAGCGGCGCGGTCGCAAAGCCGGGCTCGACCGTCACGGTCAACTACGTCGGCGCGCTGTACTCCAACGGCAAGGTCTTCGATTCGTCGTGGAAGCGCAACCAGACGTTCACGACGCCGCTGAAGGCCGGTGCAGGCGGTGTCATCTCCGGCTGGGTCAAGGGCATCTCCGGCATGAAGGTCGGCGGACGTCGCGAGCTGATCATTCCGCCCGCGGAGGCCTACGGCAAGCAGGGGAGCGGGTCCACGATCCCGCCCAACTCGACGCTCATATTCGTCGTCGACCTGCTGAAGGTCTCCTGACGCCACCCGGGTCGGCGCCCGTTACGGACGCGCTCGGGGCGGGTGGGCTCGATACAACGGGACCGGGCCGGCGACGCCCTTGAGGCGGTGCCGGCCCGCGAACGACCAGTCGAACTCGTCGCGGCAGGCGTCACGAACCTCGGCGGTGCACAGCACCGACCCGGGGCGGGCGGCGCCGGTCACACGGCTGGCGACGTTGACGGTGTTGCCGAAGTAGTCGCCGGCGCGCACGGTCACACGACCGAACGCGATCCCCGCGCGCAGGCTCGGCAGGTCCTCCGCGGCGACCGCGTCGACGAGATCGAGCGCGACCTGCACGATCGGCGCCTGCCCGGGTGAGACGAACATCGCGGCGTCGCCGATCGTCTTGATCAGCCTGACCGGCGGCCGCGCGGCGCCGACCGCCAGCCGCCCGAGCCGACCCGCGACCGAGCCGAGCTCGCCGACGGCGACCTCCGACCCCATCCGCGTGAAGCCGACGAGGTCGGCGAAGCAGATGCACAGCTCCTGCTCGAGCGGCGGCTCGCCGGTGTCGAGCTCGCGGCGACCCAGCATCCCGCGCCGGACCGCGTCGCGCAGGTGGGCGTTGAATCCGGACACGAGGATCGGCTCGATCGCCGGCGTGAGCTGCTCGGCGAGCTCGGCGAAGCGCAGCGCGACGTCCTCCTCGGAGTCGCCGGCGCGCAGGAACGTCTGCAGGAACGCGGCCGTGATCGTCGCCGACAGCCGCGACATCCCCTCGCCGAGCACGGCGCTGATCTCCGTGATCGCGTCGACCGAGAAGCCCGCGTCGAGAAACAGCTTCGTCGAGCGCGCGGCCTCGATATCGGCCTCCGAGAACACCCGGTCGTCGATCCCGGGCTCGGCGAGGCCGATCGTGCGGCGGACCCGCGTCATCACCTCGGCCGGCAGCCCGGAGCGCTCTTCGATTTCCCTCGCGGTGTAGGTGCCGCCGAGGAGGCGGTCGACCGGCAGCAGCGCGAGGCGGTTCTCGGCGATCGCGACACGCAGCTCGTCCTCTGAGAAGCCCTCGCGGGCCAGCAGCGCCAGTAGCTTGCGCCGCTGATCGCGCGCCGTTCCGTCAAGGCCCTCGAGCCACTGATCGTCGTCGAAACGCATCGCCTGCATGCTGCCCGATGACGGACCCGTTCGCTAGCATCGCCTCCTCGTTCTCGCGGGCGCCAAGCCTTGCGGTCCCGGTTCCCGCCCAGCCGACTTGATGGAAGGAACTTCAAAAAGTTGCTTTCGATCCTGATGCCTGTCTACAACGAGCGCGAGCGCGTCGAGAAGGCGATCACCGAGGTGCTCGCGACGGAGCTGCCGACCGAGTTCGAGCTGGTGCTCGTCAACGACGGCTCGACCGACGGCACCACCGAGATCCTGCGCTCAGGCGAATGGGGCGCGAGCGTTCGGCTGTTCGAACACGACGTCAACCGCGGCAAGGGCGCCGCGATCCAGACCGCGCTGCGTGAGGCGCGGGGAGAATTTGCCGCGATCTTCGACGCCGACCTCGAGTACGACCCGGCGGACCTCGGCGTGCTGATGCCGCCGCTGCTGGAGGGCAAGACCAACGCCTGCTTCGGCGTGCGCGCGTTCGACGGCTACACCAGCCACTCGTTCATGTTCGTGATGGGCAACAAGGGCGTCACGCTCGCGTGCAATGTCCTGTTCAACGTGTACCTGCACGACATCATGACCTGCCACAAGATGATCCGCACGGACCTGTTCCGGAGTCTCGACCTGCACTCCAACGGGTTCACGATCGAGCCCGAGATCACCGCGCGGCTGGTCCAGCGCAACGAGAAGATCTTCGAGGTCCCGGTGCACTACCGCGCGCGCTCGTCCGACGAGGGCAAGAAGCTGACCGCCCGCGACGGCTTCCGGGTGATCGGCACGCTGCTGCGGCTTCGTTTCAGTCCCAACAGCCACTGAGCCGATGGCGGGTGGCGTAGGGCCGACCATCTAACATCGCCCGCCGATGTCAGCGGTCGATCTGCCGCATCAGCGGCGCTCATCGCCCTCCGGCGGGGCGGGCGGGTCCGGTCCCGCGGGCGACTCGACGGGCGGCCCGCCGGTCGGGGCGCTCCAACGGACGCTCCGCTCCTCGGCGGTGTGGTCGGTCGTCGTCTGCATCGTGCTCGGCGCCGTGTCAGCGGCCGTGCTGCCGACCGTGCCCAGCTACGACCCATGGTCGTGGATCGTGTGGGGCCGGGAGATCACCGACCCGCACATCAGCTTCGTCATCTCCGGCGGGCCGTCGTGGAAGCCGCTGCCGTTCGTGTTCACGACCGTGTGGGGCGCGTTCGGGTCAGCCGCCCCGACGCTCTGGGTGATCACGGCGCGGATCGGCGGGCTGCTCGGGCTCGTGGCGGCCTGGCGGCTGGCCTACCGCCTCGCCGCCGACCAGCCCAACGGCCGCGGCGGGCCGGTGCCCGGCACCGCGGCCGCCGTGATCGCCGTCGCCGCGGTGCTGCTGACCCAGGACTGGTTCTACTACTTCCTGCACGGCACCTCGGAGACACCGCTGATCGGCTGCTCGCTGTGGGCCGTGGACCGGGTCGTCGAGGGCAAGAAGATCCAGGCGTGGTGGCTGATGGTCGCGGCAACCTGGATCCGGCCGGAATGGCTGGCGCCCGAGGTCCTGTACGGCGCGTGGCTGATCTGGCGTGAGCCGAAGTTCCGCAGCTGGCCGATGCTCCTGATGTTCGGCGCGGGACTGGCGTCGTTTCCGATCGCGTGGTTCGTGCCGCCGTGGATCGGCTCGGGCGACGCGTTCCTGGCGGCCTCGCATGCCTCGCAGTACAACGGCAACCTCGGTCCGCACCCGTTCATCGCCGTCAACTCCCGGGGCGTCAACGACCAGGTGCTGCCGATCCTGGCGTTCGGCATCGCCGGCGTGGCGGTCGGCTGGCTGAAGGACAGGCGCGGGCTCGTCCTCGGACTCGGGCTCGGCGTGGTCCTGTACTACGCGGTCGTCGTCGCCGAGACGATGAAGGGCTACCCGGGGCTGGAGCGGTTCTTCTTGCCGGCGGCATCGCTGATCTGCGTGCTCGGCGGCTACGGAATGGTGCGCATCGCGCAACTGGTCGGCGAGCTGTTGTCCGGCCGACGGCGCGCCGGCGGCGTGGCGCTCGCGGCGACGATTGCCGCGTTCGCGGTGCTGGCCGGCGCGTCGGTGCCGTTCATCACGACGCGGATCTCCGAAGCCCGCGCCGACTTCCCGCAGGCGTCGCAGGCGGTTACCGTCAACCATCAGCTCAAGAAGCTGGTGGCCGCGGTCGGCGGCCGTGCCGGCGTCTACCCGTGCAAGACGAGCTTTGCCGCGATCAACCACGGCGTCCAGTCGGCGATGTCATGGTGGCTGAAGGTGCCGCTCGAGCGCGTCGGCACGCGGATGACCCAGCCCGGTGTGGACTTCGTCGGTCCGATCAACTCCGTGACCGGGTCGCCGGCGCCGGTCGACCCGCGGCTGACCCATCATGAGGTGCTGACCCGCCTCGACGGGTGGGTGGTGCTGCGCCAGACGACGCCGGGTCTGCCGCAGAACTGCGACGGCCGCTGAGCGGCGTCGGCCGCCGAGCGGCGACAGCCCCTGAGCCGGCGCAGGGCGCTGCCTTGGGAGGGGATCGTCACCGGTTGCGGGTGATCGTCCCCAAGGTGATTCGGCGACCTTCGCTCAGGCAGTGAAGGGACGGGGCGGACGTGAAAAATTCGCCAACGCACGCGCGTTGCGACCTGCGATCCCTTCGCCCGGCAAATCGGCCCTCGCACCGCACGCTCGGGCAGGCGTCCGGAGCGATTCGGAGAATGTCTGTCCAATGCTCGTCCTCGGGATCGATCCGGGTACCGCCTCGACCGGCTACGGCCTCGTGTCCGGCGACGGCTCGCGGTTGCGCGCCCGCGACCACGGCGTGATCACGACGCGGCCGGGCGTCGCAGCGGAGCTGCGGCTGGCCGAGATCCACGATCGCGTCGGCGAGCTGCTGGATCGTCACCGGCCCGACGCGCTGGCGATCGAGGAGCTGTACTTCGGCGCCAACGTCCAGACCGCGTTCGCGGTCGGGCAGGCGCGCGGCGTGATCCTGCTCGCCGCCGGCCAGCGGCGGGTGCCCGCGCGCTCGTACACGCCGCAGCAGGTCAAGGGCGCGGTCTGCGGCTCGGGCCGCGCTCCCAAGGACCAGGTGGGGCGGATGGTCGCGCGGCTGCTCGGCCTGGACGCTGTCCCGGCCCCCGACCACGTCGCCGACGCACTCGCGGTCGCGGTCTGCGAGCTCAACGGCGCACCGCTTGCGCGGACCGTCGCCGCGGCCGCGCCCACCCCGGCGCGAACCGGGATGCGGTCCCGGGAGGTGCCCGATGCGCTGGCGGCGCTGGCGAGGGGCGAGCGATGATCCGCCCTGATCCGAGGTCGGGACGCATGATCGCGCTGATCCGAGGTCGGGACACATGATCGCCCTGATCCGGGGCCAGGTCGTGGTACGCCGGCCGGACCACGTGATCGTCGACTGCGGCGGCGTCGGCTATCGCCTGAGCGTTTCCGCGGAAACGCTGCGCCACGTGCCGGCAACCGGCAACGAGGTGTCGCTCCACGCGCACCTGGTGGTCCGCGACGACGCGCTGGCGCTGTACGGGTTTTCGTCCGAATCAGAGCGCGACCTGTTCCTGATGCTGCTCGGCGTGCAGACGGTCGGGCCGAAGATGGCGATCGCGGTGCTGTCGGGCGCGCCGCCGCGAGAGCTGCTCGCGGCGGTCGCGGCCGGCGACGTGTCGCGGCTGCGTGCGCCGGGCGTCGGCAAGCGCACAGCCGAGCGGATCATCGCCGAGCTGCGCGAGAAGGTCGCCGACAGCACCGCCGCCGACGCGATCTCGGTCATGCGGGTGCCCGACGACGATCCCCGCGCGCAGGCCCGTGAGGCGCTGGCCGGGCTCGGCTACGGGGCCGAGGAAATCGAGTCGCTGCTGTCGGGCGCCGACGGAGCCTCCACCGAGGAGCTGATCTCGCACGCGCTGAGGAGCGCGCGGCGATGAGCACGGCGCCATCGCGGCTGCAGGATCCCGCGCCGATGCCCGGCGAGGATCCGGACGAGGATCGCTCGCTGCGGCCCAAGCGGCTGCAGGACTTCGTCGGCCAGGAGGCGGTGCGCGAGCAGCTCGCGGTGTCGATCGCGGCGGCGCTCAAGCGCGGCGAGGCGCTCGACCACGTGCTGCTCGCGGGGCCGCCGGGTCTCGGCAAGACGTCCCTGGCGCAGATCATCGCCGCCGAGATGGACGCGCCGTTCACGCAGACGGCGGGCCCGGCGCTGGAGCGCAAGGGCGACATCGCCTCCTACCTGACGAGCCTCGAGCCGGGCGCCGTGTTCTTCGTCGACGAGATCCACCGGCTGCCGCGAGCGCTGGAGGAGACGTTCTACCCGGCGATGGAGGACGGGATCCTGCCGTTCACGGTCGGTCAGGGGGCGGGCGCGAAGATCGTGACGCTGCCGCTGCCGCCGTTCACGCTGATCGGGGCGACCACGCGCGCGGGCCTTCTGACGACGCCGCTGCGCGACCGCTTCGGGATCCAGCACCGACTCGAGCACTACCAACCGCCGGAGCTGGCGCGGATCGTCCTGCGCTCGGCCGGCCTCTTGGGTGTCTCGATCGAGGACGACGGCGCGGTCGCGATCGCGGGCCGCAGCCGCGGCACCCCACGCGTCGCCAACCGGTTGCTGCGGCGGGTCCGCGACTACGCCGAGGTCCGACATGGCGGCGTCGTCTCGTCCGACGTGGCGGATGCGGCGCTCGACCTGCTCGAGGTCGACGAGCAGGGGCTGGACCGGCTCGACCGCGAGATCCTGCACGCTATTTGCAACAAGTTCGGCGGCGGCCCGGTCGGCCTCTCGACGCTCGCGATCGCCGTCGGCGAGGAGCAGGACACGATCGGTGACGTGTACGAGCCCTACCTGCTGCAGAGCGGCCTGATCGCGCGCACGCAGCGCGGTCGCGTGGCGACCCGCCGCGCCTACGAGCACCTCGGGCTTCAGGCGCCGAGCCCCCCGGACCAGCAGACGCTGCTCTGAGACGGCGCAGGGCGAGATGAAATCCTCGCTAAGAGCTGCGCGTCGCCGCACCGCGGCCTGTCTATCCTGGCCTCCTGGATGAGCCGTGAGCATTACTTCATCTGCCCCCACTGCGGGACGCGCTCGATGGGCAGCGACCGCACCGCCGGCTTCCGCCGCGAGGCGCGGGGCTGCGACAAGTGCGGATTCGCGTACCTGTTCGAGCTGCTCGACGACTACTACCCGGCGCCGAACGCGGCGTTCTTCGCCTGCGACGGCGACGGCCGGATCGTCGACTGCGGCCGTGGCTCGTTCGAGCTGACGGGGCTCAAGACCGAGCAGGCGATCGGCCGTCCCGTCGGCGACGTGCTCGGGCTGAAGTTCGACGACGGCTCAGACCACGTCGGCACCGCACTGGAGTGGGAGGTGCGGGTCAAGAACAAGGCCGTCGAGGTCAACGCCGAGCACGATCTCCCGGCCCGCGCGGTGGCCGACATCTTCCCCGCATATGACGACGACGACGGGGGCGTGCTGGTTGTGCTGACCCCCACCAACAACCACTGACACAATGGGCGGGGGATTCAGCCGTCCGTGAGCGGGCGGTGAGACCGCCGGCCGGTCACGGCCGGCAACCGACGCCCTCTAGCATGCACGCACTGCGCTGATGTCCGATCGAAGACGCCACGGGTTGGTCCTGCTGCTCGTGCTCGGCCTGCTGGCCGCGTCCGCTGTCGCGATCGCGCTCAAGCCGACGCTGCTCGGACTCGACCTCAAGGGCGGCGTGCAGCTGACCTACCAGGCGATGCCGACGCCGCAGACGCCGAAGGTCGACCAGGCCGCGCTCAACGACACCGTCTCGATCCTCGAGTCGCGCGTCAACCAGTTCGGCGTCTCCAACGCGACCGTGCAGACCGAGGGCGGCTCGCTGATCGTCGTCAGCCTGCCCGACGTCCACAACCTGACGCGGGCCGAGAATCAGATCGGCTCGACGGCGCAGCTGGAGTTCTACGACTGGGAGAAGAACGCGATCCTGCCCGATGGCCAGAGCGTCGCCAGCCAGCTTCCGTTGCAGAACCCGAAGGCGGTGAAGATCAGTCAGGGGGCCGCCGGTGTGGCACCCGGCGATCCCGGCACGGGCGGTATGCCGCTGTACCAAGCGGTCAAGCTCGCATCTCAACAGCAGCCGCAGACGACGAACACCAAGCAGCTGTCGCGGCTGGGGAACGAGTATTTCCTGTTCGGCGCACCGGGATCGCAGGCGTGCACGACCGCGGCCAAGGACGAGGGGACGCTGCCGGTCAAGGGCCAGTGGTGCTACCTGGCGGGGCTCAACGGCGACACCAAGCTCAAGCAGCTGAAGTCGGAGTCGCTGCCCAAGGGCGTCTCGTTCTCGCAGGGCACGGTGCTGACGGTCCCGCAGGGGTGGGTCGTGCTGCAGGCCTCCAACCCGACCCCGACGGACACGATCAAGCCGACGAGCCCGCAGGCGCAGTACTTCGTGCTCCGCGACCACCCGGCGCTGTCGGGTAAGCAGATCTCCAACCCGACCGCGAGCAGCCAGAACGGCGAGCCGATCGTCCAGTTCGGCTTCAAGAACGGGGGCGCGCAGGCCTTCCAGCAGGTGACCGCGAACATCGCGCATCGCGGCCAGCAGCTGCAAATCGGCAGCAACCCGTTCTTCCAGCACTTCGCGGCGGCGCTCGACGGGCAGCTGCTGAGCGTTCCGCAGATCGACTACAAGCAATACCCGGACGGGATCGTCAACACCGGGTCCTCGACCGCCGGCGCCTCGATCCAGGGCTCGTTCACCACCAAGTCCGCGCAGGATCTCGCGACGCAGCTGCGGCTCGGGACGCTGCCGGTGAAGCTGAACCGGATCTCCGAGGAGAACATCTCCGCGTCGCTCGGCGCCAGCGCGTTGCACAAGGCGCTGATCGCCGGCGCGGTCGGGCTCGGGATCGTGGTCCTGTTCCTGATCCTCTACTACCGGCTGCTCGGGTTGATCGCGACCTCGACGCTGATCATCTACGGGATCTACTTCTATGCGCTGATCAAGCTGATCCCGATCACGATGTCGCTGGCCGGGATCGCGGGCATGATCCTGACGATCGGTGTCGCCGCCGACGCCAACATCGTGATCTTCGAACGCGTCAAGGAGGAGATACGCGCGGGCAGATCGATCCGCTCGGGGATCGCGACCGGCTACAAGAAGGGCCTGTCGGCGATCATGGACGCGAACGTCGTCACGATCATGGTCGCGTTCATCCTGTTCGTGCTCTCGACGCAGTCGGTCCAGGGGTTCGCGTTCACGCTCGGGATCGGCACGATCGTGTCGCTGTTCACGGCGGTGCTCGCGACCCAGGCGATCATGACGACGGCCGGCGACTCGCGGCTGATGGCGCGGCCGTCGGCGCTCGGCGCGGGCAAGCCCAAGCGCAAGATCACGTTCGACTTCATGGGAATGTCGAGGTACTTCTTCACGGCGTCGGGCGTGATCCTGCTCGTCGGCGCGTTCGCGATCGGCGGCAAGGGGCTGAACTTCGGGATCGACTTCACGTCGGGAACGACGGCGACGACGACGCTCGTCAAGCCCGTGTCCGCAGCACGGGTGTCCACAATCGCCAAGAACGCCGGCGCGCCGGAACCGACCGTCGTCAAGGTCGGCTCGAGCGGCGAGCGCTACAAGATCTCCTTCAAGAAGGGCAGTCCGAGAGTCGCGACCAACGTTCGTGACGCGCTGAACTCGAAGATCGGGATCGCGAGGACGAACAGCAACAACCTCGATTGGAACGCGACGTCGATCGGCCCGACGTTCGGCAAGACCGTCGCCAACGAGGCGATCATCGCGATCATCGCGGCGCTGGCCGTGATCGCCCTGTACGTGGCGTTGCGGTTCGACCGCAAGTTCACGATCCCGGTGCTGATTGCGCTGATGCACGACATCCTGATCACGGCCGGCGTGTACGCGCTGATCGGCCGCCAAGTCACCGTCGACACCGTCGCCGCGCTGCTGACGATCCTCGGCTACTCGCTGTACGACACGATCATCGTGTTCGACCGGGTACGGGAGAACATCCCGCGGATGCCGCGGGCCGCGTTTTCGCAGATCGTCAACCGCTCGATGTCCGAGGTGATCACGCGGTCGCTGGCGACCACGTTCTGCACGCTGTTGCCGGTGCTGGCGCTGGTCGTGTTCGGCGACGAGACGCTGCGCGACTTCGGCTTCGCGCTGCTGGTCGGCGTCGCCTCCGGCGCGTACTCGTCGATCTTCATCGCCTCCCCGGTGCTCACCCACTGGAAGGAGCGCGAACCGCAGTTCCGCCACCGGCGCAACCGGATCGTCCAGCAGTTCGGGTTCGTTCCGGCGTACGCGACCGGCGCCGCCGACGTGGAGCCCGAACAGCGCCGCCGCCGCACGCGCGCGACGCTGTCGGAGGTCGGCGGCGAGGAGGTGTCGGCCGCGGAGTTCGAGGAGCTCAAGCGCCAGATCGCCGAGGAGGAGCTCGAGTCCGGCGGCACCTCGACGCTGACGCGGCGGATGGCGCGCACGTCCGAGGACGAGCTGCAGGAGACCTCCGCGGCGCCGCGCCGCGGGCGCGGCCGGATTCGCGACGGCGGCGACGGCGATGGGGGCGGCGCGCCGCCGCGGCCCTCGCGCCGCTCACAGCGGCTGCGGGCCGAGGCCGCCGAGGCGCAGCGCTCGGGGCCGGCGCCGGTCGAGGAGCCGTCGCGCCCGGCGCTCGACCCGGCGATCACCGAGGACGATCTCGCCTCGCACCCGCCCGCCGAGGACATCGAGGTAGACGACGACGTCACCTCGTCGGTCGAGGATGAGGCGACGGACGCCGACGTCGCGCGGCGGACCGATGCGAACGGTGCGCCACAGGGCGGCGAGGACGGCCCGACGGGCGGCGACGGCGACGGCGCGCCCGGTCACCAGGAAGCCCGTGGCTCCGACGATCGCCAGCGGCAGCGGCCCAAGTCCCAGCAGCAGCGCCGCTCACGCAACCGCCGGCACGGGAGGCGTCGCTGATGGGAATGCTCGCCTGGGTGATGATGGGCCTCGCGATCTGGCACTTCACGATCTGGCTGCCCGACCGCTACTGGGGCGGGATCGTCGGGGCGTTCGTCGGCGCCGTCGTCGGCGCGATCGTCGTCGGCCTGATCATCCACGGCTTCACGATCCCCGGCACCCACGACACCACGATCGCGACCGCGCTCGAGGGCATCCCCGGCGCCGTGATCGGAATCGGGCTGGTCTACGCCGAGGGCGTTCGGCGCGAGCGCGCCCGCGACGTCGCCACGACCGGCTGACCGGCCCCGCGCGTCGGCGCGGTCACGACCGGTGATCTGGATCGAGATCACCCCCCCGATACAAATCCAGATCACCCGCGTACCCGCCGGGCCAGCTCCGAGTCCGTCTGGGGGCGAGCCTACGCTGCCGGGCGATGGCGACGACGGCCTCGCTGCAACTCGAAAACCATCCCGCGCCGGACGCGACGGCGGGGGAGGCGCGCCCGGCGCTGCGTGTCGTCGACGGCGCCGAGCGGGCCGACCCGGTACCCGCGGCCGTCCGCTTCGAACTGCCCGACTACGACCTCGGGGCGGCGCTGGCGCTCGAGCGCGAGCTCGGGATCGGCCACGTGCTCGCGCAGGTGCTCGTCCGCCGCGGGCTTGGCGAGGCGGCGGCCGCGCGCGCGTTTCTGGGCGCGGCTGAGCGGCACGATCCATCCCGCATGTCCGGCATCGGGCGGGCGACCGATGCGATCACGGACGAGATCCGGCGAGGTGGGCGCATCACGGTGCACGGCGACTACGACGTCGACGGCGTCTGCGCGACCGCGATCATGGTCCGCGCGCTGCGGTCGCTGGGCGCCGAGGTCGACTGGTTCATCCCGAGCCGGCTCGAGGATGGCTACGGCCTGTCGGCGGCGACCGTCCAGCGCCTGCAGCGCCGCGGCACCGGCCTGATCGTCTGCGTCGACTGCGCGATCACGGCCGTCGAGGAGGTCGCGGCCGCGCGCGCCGCCGGCCTGCGGATCGTCGTCTGCGACCACCATGCGCCGCGTCCCGACGGGGCGCTGCCAGACTGCCCGATCGTCCATCCGGCGGTGTGCGAGTACCCCTGCCCGGACCTGTGCGGTGCCGCTGTCGCCTACAAGCTCGCCCAGGCGCTCGAGGCGACAACCGCCGACGAGGACCTCGAGCTGGTCGCGCTCGCGACGGTCGCCGACCTCGTGCCGCTACGCGGCGAGAACCGCCGGCTCGTGCGCGAGGGGCTGCGGGCGCTGGCGGCCACGACCCGGCCGGGCTTGCGCGCGCTGATGGCCGTCGCCGGCGTCGATCCGGGATCGCTGGACAGCGGCGTGCTTTCGTTCCGGCTGGCGCCGCGGATCAACGCCGCCGGACGGCTGCGGCGTGCCGACGCCGCGCTCGAGCTGCTGCTGTGCGCCGACCCCGGCCGCGCGCGGGCGATCGCGTCAGAGCTCGACGAGCTCAACGCCGAGCGCCGCGCGGTCGAGCGCCGGATCCTGTGGGAGGCCGAGGCCCAGGTCTCGCAGCTCGAGGCGCAGGCTGCGCGTGCGGGCTACGTGCTTGCCGGCGAGGGGTGGCACCCCGGCGTCGTCGGGATCGTCGCCTCGCGGATCGTCGAGCGCCACCACCGCCCGGCGCTGCTGATCGCCGTTGACGAGGCCGCCGGCACCGCGACCGGCTCGGGACGGTCGATCCCGGGCTTCGACCTGCTCGGGGCGCTGCACGCGGTCGCCGGCCACCTGGAGCGCTACGGCGGGCACCGCGCTGCCGCCGGGATGACGCTCGACGCGGGCGCCGTTCCCGCGCTACGTGCGGCGTTCGAAGCACACGCGGCGAGCGTGCTGAGCGCCGAGCAGCTCATCCCGCGCGAGCAAGCGCACGCGGTCGTCTCCGGCCACGAGCTCGGGCTCGAGCTCGCCGAGCAGCTGGAGGCGCTCGAGCCGTGCGGGCTCGGCAACCCGTCGCCGCGGCTGCTGGTGGCCGGCGCACGCTTTGCCGACGTGCGTGCGATCGGGGACGGCCGCCACGCCCGCTTCACCGTGCTGTCGGGCGGGATCCGTGCGCGCGCGGTTGCGTTCGGTTGCGACGGCCGGCCGGTCGCGGCGCATGCGCAGCCCCACGACGCGACGTTTCGGCTGCAACGCAACGCCTACAACGGAGCGGTCGAGCCGCAGCTGGTGCTGCGCCATGCGCAACCGTGCGCGCTCGAGCCGATCGAGCGGCTCGTGGCCCGAACCGGCGACGATGGCTATCTAGAGGCGGTGCTCGCCGAGCTCGAATCGGAGGTCGAGGGCGCACGCGCGGGAGGAAACGCACCGATAGATACTGCCATCTCGCCCTCGTCTGGGCCGTCGCGCACGATCATCGATCGCCGCGGCCACAGCCCGCTCGCGGTCCTGGCCGACGCCCGGGCCGCGGCCGGCAGCGACGGGCGCGTGCTGGCGCTGTGCGCCGACGTCTCAAGGCGGCTTGCAGGGCTGTCGGAACGCGCCGGCGGATTCACCCTCGGCTCCTACGCCGAGCTCGAGCGGCGGCCGCAGAGCGCCGACCGGTTCGGACAGCTGGTCGCGCTCGATCCGCCCGCGAGCCCGCAGCAACAGGCGCTGCTGCACGCCGGCCAGGGCTTCACGCAGCTGGCGTGGGGGGCGGCTGAGCTACGCTTTGCAGAGCAGATTCATGAGCTGGAGTACGGCATTCGTGCTTCGCTCGTCGCCCTCTATCGGGACCTTCGGGACCGCCAGCGGGCGGCCGGCGAGGAGCTCGAGCGCGTGCTTCGCGGGAAAGGACCCCACGGTCGCTCGGTGCAGCTGGCCGGTCGCCTGATCCGAATTCTCGCGGAGCTCGAGCTCGTCAGCCTCGACCGGGACCTGCCGGCCCTGGCGATCGCGGGCACGGCGCCCACGGCGCTGGATCGCTCGCCGTCGTACAGGGTCTACGCCAAGCGATACGAGGACGGAAAGCGATTCCTGAGCAGCGCAAACCCACCGCCAAGAGGCTGACCGCCGCGCTCGGCCGCGGTGAGCAGGGCAGCGCGCGCTCGGGACGCGACCGTGGCGCGGGCGCCGTCGAGGCGCCGCCCGAGCGTGCCGCGGCGATCGTCGGCTCCTCGGAATCGTCGGTCGTCGAGGACGAGCTGCGCGCGCCGATCGACGTGATCACCGACCGCGGCCATGCGGCTGCGGTCGCCGACGCGGAGCTCACCGCGTCCCAGCGGCAGCTGCTCGGCGACCTGTTTGCGATCGTCGAGGAGCACGCCGACCATGCCGCCGCGCCGATCGACCGCGACCGCGTCAAGCAGGCGTTCGTGTACGCGTGCGCCCATCACGCCGATCAACGGCGGCTGTCGGGCGAGGAGTACATCACCCATCCGGTCGGCGTCGCCAAGATCTGCGCCGGGATGCGCCTCGACACCGAGACGTTGTGTGCAGCGCTGCTGCACGACACCGTCGAGGACACCGGAGCGTCGCTGGAGGAGGTCACCACCCGCTTCGGCGACGAGATCGCGGCGCTCGTCGACGGCGTCACCAAGCTCACCGGGCTGACGTTCCAGTCCCGTGACGAGGCGCAGGCCGAGAACTACCGCAAGATGGTCGTGGCGATGGCCTCGGACATCCGCGTGATCCTGATCAAGCTCGCCGATCGCCTGCACAACATGCGCACGATCTCGGCGATGCCCAAGCAGAAGCAGATCGAGAAGTCGCGCGAGACGCTCGACATCTACGCGCCGATCGCGCACCGGCTCGGCATCCACGCGCTCAAGTGGGAGCTCGAGGACCTCGCCTTCCAGACGCTGCACCCGCGCAAGTACAACGAGATCAAGGGACTGGTCGCCCAGCAGCGCGAGGAGCGCGAACGCTACGTCGCCGCCGCCGGCAAGGTCGTCGCCGCGGAGCTCGGGGCGCTCGGCATCGCCGCCGACATCTCCGGCCGTCCCAAGCACTTCTACTCGATCTACTCGAAGATGACCAAGAAGGGCCGCGAGTTCAACGAGATCTACGACCTCACCGCGATGCGCGTGATCGTCGACTCGGTCAAGGACACCTACGGCGCCGTCGGCGTGATCCACTCGCTGTGGAAGCCGCTGCCGGGGCGCTTCAAGGACTTCATCGCGATGCCGAAGTTCAACATGTACCAGTCCCTGCACACGACCGTGATCGGTCCCGAGGGACGGCCGCTGGAGATCCAGATCCGCACGCGCGAGATGCACGACCTCGCGGAGTTCGGGATCGCCGCGCACTGGATGTACAAGGAGGGAGACGGTCCCACCCACCCCGGCGCCGCCGGCTCGCTGCGCGATCCCGACGGCAAGCTCAAGTGGCTGCGCTCGCTGTTGGACTGGCAGCAGGACATGGCCGACCCGCGCGAGTTCATGGAGAACCTCAAGGTCGACCTGTTCGAGGACGAGGTGTTCGTGTTCACGCCCAAGGGCGAGGTGCGCTCGCTCGCGGCCGGCGCGACGCCACTGGACTTCGCCTACGAGATCCACACCGACGTCGGCCACCGCTGCGTTGGCGCCAAGGTCAACGGCAAGATCGTGCCGCTGTCCTACGTGCTGCGTTCGGGCGACATCGTCGAGGTGCTCACCTCCAAGCGCGAGCGGGGGCCGTCGCGCGACTGGCTCGCGGTCGTCAAGACGACTCGCGCGCGCAACAAGATCCGGGCGTGGTTCAAGGCCGAGTCGCGGCGCGACGACGAGCACGCGGGCCGGGAGCTGTTGCAGGAGCATCTGCGCAAGCAGGGCCTGCCGGCGCAGAAGGTCGTCGGCTCGCCGCTGCTGGCCGACGTGATCCGCGAGATGGGCTTCCGCAAGGGCGACGACTTCTACATCGCGCTCGGCGGGGCCAAGATCTCGCCGAAGGTCGTCGTCAACAAGATCATGCAGCGGCTCAAGCAGGGGGAGGCGGCCGAGTCCGAGCCGACCGCCGCCGACGTCCTGCTGCACACCAACCGCCGCCGCAGCCGTCCGACGACCTCCTCGACCAAGTACGGCATCTCCGTCGATGGGATCGACGAGGTGATGCTGCGGCTGGCGAAGTGCTGCCGCCCGGTACCGGGCGACGAGATCGTCGGCTACATCTCGCTCGGCCGGGGAATCACGATCCACCGCGACGACTGTCCGAACGTCGCCGTGCTCAAGAAGGATCCGGAGCGGTTCACGCACGTCGCCTGGGACGGCGACGCCGAGACCGCCTTCCGGGTCGAGATCGAGGTCGCCGGCTGGGATCGCCACCGGCTGCTGGAGGACATGACGCGGACGTTCGCCGAGGCCGGGATCAACATTCTCGACGCCCACTGCACCGTCAACCACCCGATGGTCAAGAACCGGTTCGTGGTCGAGGTCGGCGACACCCGCACGCTCGACCAGGCGATCAGCCGGCTGCGCAACATCGACGCGGTGTTCGACGCCTACCGGGTAACGCCGGGCGCCGTCTGACGCGTCCGCGTCCCCGACCGCCGCGGCGAAGGCGGCGGCCGCACGGTCGTGCGCGCGACGCGCGGCTCCGGCACGTTTGAGAGCAGCACCAGCTGTCCGGTCGACAGCCGCTTGATCTCGTTCGGGTGCACGACCGGCTGCTCGACCTCTGAGCGCGTGCCGCGGCTGCCAAGCCGGCTCCAGCCGCCGAGCGCCGGCAGCTGCCGGGTGGTTTCGCGCCAGACGCGCTCGGTCCCGGCCAGACGCGAGATCGCCGCCGCGGAGGCGTCGACCTCCTGGCGGTGCGCGAGCTTCAGCGCGGTGATCCCGAGCACCTGGTCGCGGAAGCCGGGCGCGGCGCGCTCGAGGTCGGAAAGCTCCTGGGTTGCCAGCAGCACGCTGATGCCCGCCTCGCGGCCGCGGGCCAGCAGCGACAGGACGTTGTCGGCCCCGAGCGCCGAGAACTCGTCGAGCGCGACCGTCGCGGGCTGACGGCCGGCGCCATCGTGGTCCAGGCGGCGGCCGGCCGCGCTCGTCAGCGCCTGGATCGCCAGCGCGCCCAACTGCGACGCAAGCTTGCCGTAGGTGGAGGAGTTCAGGGAGAACAGGACCACGTCGCCGCCGTCAAGCGCGGCCGCGAGGTCGATCTCGGTGTGGCCAGGTGCGCCCCCGGGGTCCAGCAGCGGACCGGCAACCGACTCGCTCAGCAGCGCCAGCCGTGTCCCGAGCCCGGCGGCCGCGTTTGCCTGGTCGACGGGCAGCGACGACACGTACTCGGCGACGCGGGCGCGCAGCGGCGCCGGCGCCCGCCGCGCAAGCGCCGCCAGGCGCGGCGGCGCCATCACGTCGACGACCTCCGACAGCGCTGGCGGGCGCCCAGGATGGACGGCTTCGAGCACCGTCAGCGCCGTCTGCAGGTAGCGCTCGGCGGCGCGCTGGTAGTGGGGTTCGGAGAAACGCTCGGCCGACATCAGCATGTCCTTGAGCGCGGTCGGGCCGCCGTGCGCGAGCGGGTTCCAGTGCGTGCGGCGCTCGGGCGTGAACACCCGCAGCTCGCGGCCGGCTCCGCGCGCCGCGCCCGCCAGGGCCGAAGCGAACGCGGCCGAGCCCTTCATGTCGATCGCGACGACCGGTCTGCCGCGGGCGATCTGCTGCGCGAGGATCGTCTCGAGCGTCGTCGTCTTGCCGGCCCCCGAGGCGCCGACGATCAGCGCGTGTGCCTCGAGCTGGCGGTCAGTCAGCGCCACCCGGCCGCCTGACCGCTCGCGCCCGAGCACGATCGTCTCGGCCTCCGTGCGTCGCTGCGCGATCCGTCGAGCCAGGGGCACGCCCGCGACCACCAGCCGCGCCGTCGTAACGGCGCCGAGCGCGACGATGCCCCAGGGCCACGGCACGACCAGCAGCGACGCCAGCAGCGCCACGCCCACCAGCCGTCTGCCGCCGCGTCCGCTCACCGTGTCGCCGCCTCGGACGCGCCTCGCCCGAATGCAACCCGCGCTCGCGACGGTCGCGCGGCGCGGCGAAGCGCCCGCTCGCGCGACGTGCCCGGCTCACGTCCGCCGGCCCACTCGAAGCGCTGGACATAGAGGCGATCCTCGAGCCCGACCCGTCGCGCCGAGCGCATCAGCGTCCGCCGCTCGGCCTCGGTCCGCACCAGGTAGACGACCGCGTCGAAGCGTGGGTCGCAGGCGTAGGCGGCGAGGATCCGCTCACGGCGACCGGCGCCTTTGACGTGCAGCTCGAGCTCGAACGCGACCTGCCGTCCGCTCGCGGTCACGACCGTCAGGTCGGGATAGTGCGGACCGCGACCGCCGACCGCGGCGCGGGGCACCCCGTGGCGGCGCTCGCCGCGGCCGCCACGGGCATCGTCGGAGCGCATCCGCCGCTCGCAGACGATCTCCGACAGCTCGCCGAACACGCCGCGGTGGGCGGCCGCCGTCAGCCACGCGACGCCGACGTCGTGCGCGTACGTCGCCGGGTCCAGCCCGCGGGGTGCAGACAGGTCAGAGCCGGCGGCGCCGAGGCCCTTGGGCGTGACCGCGTACGCGTAGGGCTCGGCCACGTAGCGACGCTCGCGGCGCAGGTAGCCGGCGCGGTGCAGCGCCGCGAGCCGGCGCTTGGCGGCATCCGTGCCGATCACGCCGAGCACCATCGCCACGTGCGCCGCCAGCACGAACCGGTGCTCGGCGCAGAACCGCAAGATCAGCCGGTCGCGCTCGGTGAGGCGCACCGGGCGGGTCGCCGCGGGCGCCGGTCGCTGATCTGCCACATCGTGATAGAGCCGCGAGCGGGGTGCGATTCACCCCCGCCAGGACCCAAGCAGGTCAGGAGACGACGAGCAGCGCCTCGGCCACGACGCGGAACTCGGCCTCGTGCACGTCGCCGATGTAGTCGCCGTCGACCTGCAGCGGCAGCGCTCGCTCGTCGGCGGAGCCGACCCGCAGCCCCGCGACGCCGGAGAAGCCATGGACGCGACGGTGATCGGGGACACGCGCGGTGCGCGTCAGCGCCCGCCATGCGAGCGTCGGCACCTCCAGCGGCGTCGCGCGGGTCAGGACGATCGCCGACAGGTCGCCTGACTGCAGGCCCGAGCCGTCGGCCATGTCGACGGGGCGATCGCCGAAGTACGTGTAGTGCTCGGCGTTCTGCACGACGGCGCTGACACCCGCGACGGTCTCGCCGGCGACCGTCGCGCGCAACCGCGGCGGGTGCAGGATGTAGCGGCGGTGCAGCGTGGAGACCGCCGCCCAGGCGTAGTAGTACTCACCGAAGCGGGCCTTGTGCCGCGGATTGGAGTCGACGCGCGCCACCACGCTGGCGTCCAGACCGACGCCGGCCGAGAACAGGAAGTGGCGGTCGTTGACGCGGCCGAGGTCGACGCGCCGTGGGCGCCAGTCGTGCGCGATCGCGAGCAGGTGCTCGGTGGCGTCGACGACGTCGGCCGGTATCCCGAGCAGGCGGCACCAGACGTTCGCGCGGCCGCCGGGCAGGCAGCACAGCGGCGTGTCGGACCCGAGCAGGCCGTTGGCCGCCTCGTTGACGGTGCCGTCGCCGCCGAACGCGACAACCACGTCGTAGCCCTCCTGGGCGGCCTCGCGGCAGAGGACCGTGGCATGGTCGCGGGCCTCGGTGTCGACTGCATGGACGTCGTAGCGGCCACGGAGGGCGTAGACGACGAGGTTCTTGAGGCGATCGGAGACGGTGGTCGCGTACGGGTTGACGATCACCAGCATCCGCCGCGACGTGTCGCGGTCTGGCTCGAGCTCGGACAGCGCCTCCAGGCGCGCAAGCGGATCGGTACCGGCGGCGACCATCGCGCTGTGGCAAACACCGGCGATCCGCCGCGGTTACGCGTGCGAACGCCGCTTGATATCGTGCCGGGCACATAGCAGTACGCATCCAGAGGGGTGGAGGGATATGGCCCTGTGAAGCCCCGGCAACCTCCCGTAAGGGAACGGTGCCAAGTCCATCAGGCTCCAACGACAAGCCTGGGAGATGTGGCAAGGCGGTTTCACCAACGAAGACCTCCGACCACAGACCCCGGCGGAGGTTTTTCACATATGCCGCCAGAGTCACTTCGCTGCAAGGAATGTCAGACCACGTATCCGCTCGACGCGCGGTACGTCTGCGAGCGCTGCTTCGGTCCGCTTGAGGTCGCCTACGCACAGCGCTCGGACCTCGATCCCTCAGAGCTCAAGCGCCGGATCCAGGCGGGACCGCACTCGCTGTGGCGCTACGGCGACTTCCTGCCGGTGCAGACCGCGCCCAAGGGCGTGCTGCAGGCCGGCTGGACGCCGCTGCTGAAGGCCGACCGGCTCGCCGCCGAGCTCGGCCTGCGCGAGGTGTGGATCAAGAACGACGCCGCCAACCCGACGCACTCGTTCAAGGATCGGGTCGTCTCGATCGCGCTCGCGCGCGCCCGCGAGCTCGGCTATCGGACGATCGCGTGCGCCTCGACGGGGAATCTCGCCAACGCCGTCGCCGCGCACTCGGCGGCCGCCGGCCTTGACTCGTTCGTGTTCATCCCCTCAAACCTCGAGGAGCAGAAGGTGCTCGCGACGGGGGTGTATGGCTGTAGCGTGGTCGCGATCCGCGGCAACTACGACGACGTCAACCGGCTCTGCACCGAGCTGTCGGGCGAGCACGAGTGGGCGTTCGTGAACATCAACATGCGCCCCTACTACGCCGAGGGGTCAAAGACGCTGGCGTTCGAGACCGCCGAGCAGCTCGGCTTCGAGCTGCCCGACCGGGTCGTCGCGCCGATCGCCTCGGGCTCGCTGTTCACGAAGATCGCGCGCGGCTTCAGCGAGTGGATCGAGGCCGGTCTGATCAGTGGCACGCTGCCGGTGTTCAACGGCGCCCAGGCCGACGGCTGCTCGCCGGTCGCGACGGCATGGGCCGAAGGCTGGGACTTCTGCAAGCCGGTCAAGCCCGACACGATCGCCAAGTCGCTGGCGATCGGCAACCCCGCCGACGGCCCCTACGCCCTGGATCTTGCGCGGCGGTCGGGCGGCGGCATCGACTCGGTCTCCGACGACGAGGTGCGGGAGGGGATCCGGCTGCTGGCTCAGACGACCGGGATCTTCACCGAGACCGCCGGGGGCGTCACCACCGCGGTGCTGTCCAAGCTCGCCCGGCGAGGGGACATCGACCCGTCCGAACGCGTGGTCGCCTACATCACCGGCGAGGGGCTGAAAACGCTCGACGCGATCCGCGGCACGTTCACGGTGACCGAGATCGAGCCGACCGTCGAGGCGTTCGAGAGCGCCGATCTCGGGGCCGCCGCACCCGCGTAGCGGCCCGTAAGCAGCCACCCGTCAGCGCGAGTACATTTCCGGCCATGTCCGTGAGCGTGAAGATCCCGACCCAACTGCGCGAGGCGACCGGCGGCGAGACCCAGGCGACCGTCGACGGGGCCACCGTCGGCGAAGTGCTCGACGCCCTGTATGACCGCTACGGGGAGCTGCGCAGCCGCATCGCCGAGGACGGCGGACTGCGCCGCTTCGTCAACGTGTACGTCGGCGAGGAGGACATCCGCTTCCTCGACTACCTCGACACGCGCGTCTCCGACGGCGACGTGATCACGATCCTGCCGGCGGTCGCCGGCGGCTGACGGCGCTTCAGGGGGCCGACAGCGGTTGCCCAGCCGCGCCCCGGTACCCCCGTGAGGATCGGCAGGATCCGTCCACGTCCTCTGAACGAGATCCGCGAACTTCGCGTTGCGCGCGGACCGCGGCGACGCCGCGTCGATGACCGGTCCTCCACGGGCCGGAAGCATGCAATCTTCGCCAACCGTCGCGCCCGCAAGCCAGGTTGGCGCTCCCGCACCGGCCGGCGTGTGCCCGTAACCATCTTGACCTCCGACGCCGGCGAATGGCGGAAATGTCGGCATGGCGGACCCCGGCCGCGCGGCGTTAGGATTGGTCGTGGCCGTGCCGGCCGTGGCGGGCCCGGCGGGCGCTCCGAGACGACGGATCCAGAGGTTCCGAGCCGATGATCGACACCGCCGCAACGAGGTGGCGCCAGTGGGCGCGTGCCGTTGCGTTGCCGCTCACGATCGTGGTGGCGACCGCCGGATGCGGCTCTTCGGGCGCCGAACGCTCGGCCACCGCCACCCGGACGGTGGCCCTCGTGCACGATCACGGCTCCGCCGCCCAGCGCGGTTCCGCCGCTCAGCGCGGCTCGGCTGCGCAGCGCTCCGGTCACCGACGCCATGGCGGCGACCTCCGACGTGCGCGCTCAACCGAGCACGCACACCATGCGACCACCCGGACCACGACCACTCAGGCGACGCCGACGACCGCCACCGCCGCGGCCGCCCGCAGCACCCAGACCACGACCTCCGATCGCCCGCGGACGAAAGCCGATGGCCACGGGGCCGCCTCCAGGCGGCATGCGCCGGCGCGCAAGACGCACTCAGCACGGCGGGTGCGGCCCACGATCGTGGCTCTCGTGCGGCGCACGGTCGCGATGCGGTCGGCACCAGGCCACCGCGGGCACATGCTCGGCAGGCTCGGGCGCCGCACCCAGTTTGGATCGAGCACGGCGGTGCCGGTCGTGCAGCGCCGCGGCGGCTGGCTGGGGGTGATCAGCCTGGTCGCCGGCAACAACCGGCTCGGCTGGATCCCGCGGTCGGCGGTGTCGCTGTCGCAGACCGGCTGGCGGATCTACCTCAGTCTCGAGCGCCAGCGGATCACGGTCTCCGAGGGTGGTCGCGTCGTCAAGCGGATCCGCACCTCGACGGGCGTGGCGGGTGCGTCGACCCCAAGCGGGCACTTCGCGGTCACCGACCGCCTGCGCACCGGCGTCGAGGACGGGCCCTACGGCTGCTGCATCCTCGCGCTGTCGGCCGTGCAGCCACTCCATCTGTCCGACTGGAACGGCGGCAACCGGATCGCGATTCACGCCACCGTCGACGTCGCCGACCTCGGCCGCCCTGCCAGCCACGGTTGCGCCCACGTCGACGACGCTGACGGCCACTGGCTGCTGGCGCACATCCCGGACGGCACCCCGGTTGTGATCGAGAACCCGCCGTTTCACAGCGGCCGGGGCTCGCCCGCATAGCCGCTCTCGGGGGCGTGCACCCCGCCGGCTCGCCCGAGGCGCGGTCGTTGACACCTCGGAGAACCGGCGCTACGGTCAAAATCAGCGCTTAGGGACAAGGCGCGGTAGCCAGGGAGTGGGTGCGGCACGACCAACCGGGGGGTTGAGATGACCGCGACAGCAGTCGACGAAGCAAAGCTCGAGGCGTTCATGCACCGAGCGGTCGGTGACATGGGCGCCGTGATCAGCGCGCCGCTGATCCTGCTCGGGGAGAAGCTCGGGTTGTACCGGGCGATGGCTGGAGCGGGGCCGTTGAGCGCCGAGGAGGTCGCGAGTCGCGCGGGGGTCGCGGAACGACCCGTACGTGAGTGGCTCGCCAACCAGGCCGCCGGCGGGTACGTCAGCTATGACGCCGACACCGACACGTTCACGTTGGAGCCCGAGCAGGCGTTGGCGCTCGCCGACGAGGACAGTCCCGTCTACATGGTCGGCGCCTACGAGCTGATCGGCTCCCTGTATGCCGACGAGGACAAGATCATCGAGGCGTTCCGCACCGGCAAGGGGATGGGGTGGCACGAGCACGATCACCGGCTGTTCCTCGGTACCGAGCGGTTCTTCAGGCCGGGGTACCGCGCACACCTCGTCGCCGAGTGGATTCCGGCGCTCGACGGCGTCGCGGCCAAGCTCGAGCGCGGCGCGAAGGTCGCGGACATCGGCTGCGGTCACGGCGTCTCGACGTTGCTGATGGCCGAGGCGTTCCCGGCCTCGGAGTTCCACGGCTTCGACTACCACGACGCCTCGATCGCGCGGGCACGTGAGCTCGCGAACGCCAGCACGGCACGCGACAGCCTCAGCTTCGAGGTCGCCACCGCGAAGGACTTCCCGGGGGACGGCTACGACCTCGTGTGCGCGTTCGACTGCCTGCACGACATGGGCGACCCGGTGGGAGCCGCCGCGCACGTACTGCAGACGCTCGCCGAGGACGGCACGTTCATGCTTGTCGAGCCGTTTGCCCACGACGAGCTGGCCGACAACCTGAACCCGATCGGCAGGGTCTTCTACGGCGCCTCGACGGTGGTGTGCACGCCGGCGTCGCTGTCGCAGGAGGTCGGGCTCGCGCTCGGCGCGCAGGCCGGCGAGCGACGTCTCGCCGACGTGCTGCGCGAGGCCGGGTTCACACGGGTGCGGCGAGCGACAGAGACGCCGTTCAACATGGTGCTCGAGGCTCGCCGCTGACGCTCCCAGAACGAGGGCCCCGCAACGCCGCGGGGCCCTTCCGATCGGCTGCGCCGATCTGCGATCGTGGCGGCATGCTCGAAGATGTCGAGGCGCTGCTGATCGATCTCGACGGCGTGCTGTACGTCGAAGACGAGCCGATCCGCGGCGCCGTCGACGCGGTGCAGCGGCTACGCGACGCCGGCATACCGCTGCGGTTTGTGACCAATACCACCGCGCGCTCGCGCGAGCAGACGCTGCATAAGCTCGCGCGACTGGGGATCGCGGTGCAGCGCGGTGAGCTCGTGACCCCCGCCGCGCTGGCCGTCGGCCACTGCCGCGAGCGCGGCCACCGGCGGGTCGCGCTCGTCATGAACGACGAGGTCAAACGCGACTTCGACGAGCTGGAGCCGGCGGCTTCAGGGCACGTCGACGCGGTCATCATCGGCGACCTCGGGCCGGCGTTCGGCTACGACGTTCTCAACCACGCGTTCCGGCAGGTGATGGACGGAGCCGAGCTGATCGCGCTGCAGAAGAACCGCTACTGGCTGCGTTCCGACGGGCTGTCGCTCGATGTCGGCCCGTTCGTCGCCGCGATCGAGTTCGCCACCGGCGCCGACGCGTACGTGGTCGGCAAGCCCGCCCGCGGCTTCTTCGAGCAGGTGGTCGCCGGTCTCGGCGTGCGCGCCGAGGCCGCGGCGATGGTCGGTGACGACATCGAGTCCGACATCGGCGGGGCGCGTGACGCCGGCCTTCCGGCGATCCTCGTACGAACGGGAAAGTACCGCGACGACCGCGTCCGCGCGTCCGGAATCGAACCGACTTGCGTGGTGGACTCGATCGAGGACGTGCCGTCGCTGTTCGTGCGCTAGCGGCGCTGGACCGACGGCGACGCTTGACCGCCCAACACCGGTGATAGCGTGAGCGACCCGTCGCGATGCAGAGCCCGAGCAAGCCGCAGCATTGGAGCGTGCTCTCCCGGCAGGCGGTCGGCGCGCTGCTGATCGCCGCCGGGATCGTGTGGGCCATCCTGCGCGGTCTGAGCGGATACGGCGACCTGCCGGACGGCATCCTCTACACGCTCGACCAGCCGCCTATCCTGGTCGCGGCCGTCGGCGCCATCATCGTTTACCGAGGCCGCGGACGGTGATCCTTCCCCAGATCCAGATCGCGCGTGCGCACTGGGTGCTGGGCGCGCTGTTTCTGGCGATCATCCTCGACGAGTACCTGCCGATCCGCGGGCGCGACGGCCGCCCCGTGCGGCAGCGCTCGACCGTGATCGGCTGGGCGCTGATGATCGGCGCCGGCGGCGTATGGGCGACGGTCGTGTTCGCCGATGTCGTTCACGACATGCTGATCCATTTTTTGTGGGGCGATCTGTTGTTCGCCGCGGGGGCACTGGAGCTGGCGCGCCGGCGCGGCGTGTACGAGCGGCCCTGGCTGGACTGCGTGCTGCCGGTTGCGTTCGTCGGCTGCGGCATCCTGTTCGTCGCCCACGTGTGGCTCGACCCCTCAGGGCAGGGCGCGCGCTGGCACCTGGCGATGGGACTGCTGTTGATCGCCGGCGGGCTGCTGGAGCTCATCAGGTTGCGGTGGCGGATGGTGGCGGCGATCCCGCTCGGGCTGCTGCCGCTGTCCGCGTTCGCGCTGGCGCTGATCGCAATCCCCGTGGCGGCGGCGTCGTGAGTATGGGTACGGGCGCGCCGTGCCGCCGGCTGCATCGCCGCATCGCCGCGGTCGTGGCGCTCGCCACGCTCGTGGTAGTGCTCGCGGTGCCGGCGACCGCCGCCGCCCACGCGGTGCTCGAGCGCTCGACGCCGAGCTTCGGCGCGGTGGTGCACGCGGAGCCCCACCGGGTCACGCTGCGCTACGACGAGGAGGTCGTGCCGCGGCTGGCACAGGTGTCGGTCGTCACGCCTGCCGGCCGCGACCTCGCTGGCACGCCGCAGGTCGCCGGCTCGACCGTGACGGTGGCGCTGCGGGCGGGCCCGCGCGGCAGCTACACGGTTCGCTGGCGGATGGTCGCCGCCGACGACGGCCACGTAACCGAGGGCGCGTTCAGCTTTGGCGTCGACGCCAAGCCGGTCGCGCCGGTGCCCGCGCAGGGGGCGTCGATCCCGGTCGCGCCCGAGGCGCTCGCATGGTTGCAGTTCATCGCGATCGTGCTCGCCGGCGGCATGCTCACGTTCCGCGCGGCAGTGCTCGTGCCGGCGGCGCGCGTGCTTGGCTCCGGCCAGCGTGGCGCAGGCGACGCTCGCCTTGCGATCGGGCTGGGCATCGCCGGCGCGATCCTGGGGCTGCACGCCGCGCTGTTCTCGTTTCTGGTCGGCGCCTATCCGGCTGTCGGCGGCGGCGTCTCGAACTTCGTCGGCACCGAGATCATCCCGCTGCGCGTCTCGACCCATTCCGGGCAGGCATTCACGCTCTCGAGCTTCGCCTGGCTGCTGGCGGCGGCGCTGATCGTCGCCGCCTGGTGCTATCCCCGCCGCCGCGAGCCGCTGCTCGGCATCGCGGGGCTGCTGTCGCTCGCGATCGCGTTCGGCCTCAGCTGGGCCAGCCATCCGGCCGGGCGCGGAACGCTGACGCTCGCCGCCGACTACGCCCATCTGCTCGGCGCCGCGCTGTGGGTGGGTGGCCTGATCGCGCTCGCGATCCTCGCCGGCGCGGTGCGGGCGAGCGCGGCCACGGACCGCGACGCCCTGTTCCGCGCGTGCCTGCTTCGCTTCTCGGCGCTGGCGGCGCCGGTCGTCGCCGTGCTGGCGGCCGCCGCCGTTTACCTGGCGATCCGCGAGCTGCCGGCCGTATCGGCCCTGTTCGACAGCCGCTACGGGATCCTGATCCTCGCCAAGACAGCGACGTTCGCGGCGGCGATCGCGCTGGCGGGCTACCACCGCCGCGCGGTCGTCCCGCGCGTGGCCGCGGGCGCACCGGCCGCGACCGTTCGCCGCACGCTGGTCGTCGAGGCGGGGGTGCTGCTCGTCACGCTGGTGCTCGCCGCGATCCTCAGCCAGAGCGCCCCGCCTGGCTGACCGGCTTGTGGTTGAAACGCGCCCGAAAGTACACCATCCCTGTGGAGACGGGGCGTTTCAGGCGGCCGTGACTAGATCTGTGACTAGCCATGTGCCGGGGCGATCCACGGGATCCGGAAGGATCGCCTTCCCGTCGTACTGGAATGCCGGCTTATCGAGCATCAGCCCATTGGCCCCGACCCTGACGAGAGGAAGCAACATGCCTGGTAGTCCTGCCACGTCGCCGCGGTTTGGGGCGCCCCGATACGCCCTCACCGATCCAGCGGACTTCCCCGACGATATGAACACGGTCACCGACACGTTCGACGCGAAGGCCGCGCTCGTCTCGGCAGCGTTCGCGCCGGGGGACGTGAAGCTCTCTGCCGCCCAGTCGCCGCCGGACGGGTGGCTCCATTGCGACGGGTCGGCCGTGTCGCGCGCCACGTACGCGGATCTGTTCGAGGCGATCAGCGTCGCATATGGCGCCGGTGACGCGTCGACGACGTTCAAACGTCCCTGATTTGCGGGGTCGCGCGCCGGTCGGTGCTGGTGCCGGCGCGGGGCTCACGAGCCGGTTCACCCCGTGGTTGACGTCGGCGTCCGTCCGAGGCGCGTCGCCGATATAGCCCTGCACGTCCGCGGGGGCGCCGGTGTACAGCACGAACGAGTTGAAGTTGGCGCCACCCGGCCGGTGCCGTTCGTACCCGACTCGGCGGCCGTCAGCTTGTGCGTCTCGTCGCCGAACCGGTCACCGACCGCGCCTGATCCGACCCCGGCATCGCCTCGCGGCACCTCGTTGTTGCGGATGCATCCCGCGGCGCTTTGCCGTAAGGAGCGTTCACAGCGGGTGCAGCTCCGACTACCCCGCCGGGGCCGCTCTCGGGTCCTCGGTCGGGGCGCTCTACTCGCCCGCGGTGGCCGCGGGAGGCTCCGGGTCGTCATGCCACACGGCGAGCTCGGCGAGACCTGATCCCGGAATGCGACGCAGCGGACGGCCGCAGCCAGGACACGTCTGCTGCTGCGGCACCGTTGAACTGGCGCCCAAGGTTCCGGTCTCGCCGCTCATCATCAGCGGCATCGTCGTCTCGCAGTGCGGGCAAGCGGTCTCGCTCATGCCGCGACCCTATCCCACCGGGCTAGGGCCGATCTTCTTGTTTTTGGTTTAGTGCGGAACGGGCTGGGAAGACTCACAACGGGGCTCGCTGAGGCCGCCAACACTCTCCCGGTGGCCCGCGAGAAGCGACGATCCCGTGTGGGGGCGGGATCGTCGCAAAGCCTCGCCGTGTGAGGTTTGTCGACGGCCTGGTTCGGGGAAACCTGTATGTGGGACTCGCCGAGTTCGCTAACCCCCATCGGCGGCCGGCGAGGGGCGACGGCCTCCCGCGCTGTCGGTCGTCGCCCGCCCCGGCTGGGTCTGGTGCTGTGAGCGATTCGTCGTTTTGGTTTGTGCCGGCGCGACCGGGAAAGTGTGGCTGTGGGGCTCGCTGAGGCCCGCCAGTCCTTTCCGGTGGTCCCGCGAGAGGCGACGATCCTTTGCGGGGGTGAGGGATCGTCGTCAGCGTGGTTCCGAGCCCCCTGTGCGCCTGCGAATGGCTACAGGGGGCCGGAATCCGCGCGCGATGCTTCGTGATGCCGGCTTGACGCGAGCGGTACGGTCGGGCGACACCTCCAAAGTGGCCCCGGCGTGCGCGAACACCCGGGGCCTGGTACCGAGAGATTGAGGCTCCCGGCGCGTCGGCAACGCTACCGCATAGCGTGGCCTCCTCGCCCAGATTCCCTGATCCGCTCGGCGCCCCATCCGAGAGGAGAACCCCAATGAGCGACCACGGTTTCGATGACGAGTTCGTCGCACTGTTGGAGGGCGCCCGCGACGCGGTCCACGAAACTGAGTCCCAGATCCGTCTCAAGCGCCCTGAGCTCGGACGCCACCGCCCCGTTCGTGCGCTTGCCGGCGATCTTGTCGGCGAGGTGCGCCGCGCGGGCTACCTGCATCCGTTCGATCTCCGTTCAGCACGACGGGGCGTCGCTGCGCCAAGCCGCGGCGTACCACTCAAGGCCGGGCTCGCCGAGCGTTGAGAGCGCCTCGGGCACGTCGGCGGCCGCGCCCGGCGCGTCCTTGCCACTGATCGGTGCTCGCTCGGCGACGTGTGCGGTGCGCAGGGTTGACGGGCGTGTACGGCATCGCCTCGGAGAGCGCCGCTTCGACCGGACGACGCGAGCACGATGAACACTGGGGATCCCAGCACCCAAAAATCTTGAAGGTGGCCGACACCGCGACCTGCACCCGCGGAGGTTCCGGCTCCCCGTCGAGGGGAGTTGTGGGGGGTGTCCGTGACCAGGTCAGCGGTCAGCGATGCGACCGGTCACGGGTCGATGGTCGATCAGCTCCATGCGTGATGCCCTGGCTGTGCGTCGTGGTGTTCAGAGCAGATTGCTTGCAGGTTGGCTAGGTCGACCAGGTCGCCGCCGTCCGCGACTCGCACGATGTGGTGGACGACGGTTGCTCGGTTGGTGCAGCCGGGTTGGCTGCAGACCGTTGGTGCGCGTCCTGGCATCGGTCGAGAGGATCGTCGACCTGGCGGACGTGACCCCTGGTGGCCTCGTACAAGAGCGGCCCGGCAGCGCGCCAACGCTCCGGGCCATGACGTCGCGCGAGGTAGGCGCGCGACGTACGCCGCATGATGCACCTCTGATCGCGCGTCTAGTCACGGGCGCGTGGTGTGACTGCCGGCGTGCCTGGACGGTGCTCACCAGCGTCGCCCGCTGCTGCTGGCGATCGATGGTGTCAGCGTTGCGGATCGCCCGCCAGCGCTGCGTTTCTGGCACTGGTAGGCCCCGCCGGTCACTCACTGTCACCAACGGGACCATGACGCGCCCGGCAGGATTTGAACCTGCGGCCTTCCGCTCCGGAGGCGGACGCTCTATCCCCTGAGCTACGGGCGCTTGAGACGGACGAGTCAGCTTACCGGCACCGGCGACCGTTGGCCGATCCGGGCGTGGCAGACTCGACCGCGACATGGATCTCTCGGTCTTCTTCGCCGGCACCGGTGGCTCGGCGCCGACGGCGCGTCGCGGGCTGCCCGCGATCCTCGTGCGCCGCGGCGGCGACCGGCTGCTGTTCGACTGCGGCGAGGGGACGCAGCGTCAGCTGCTGTTGTCGGTCGGTCTGGCGGACATCACCGAAGTGTTCTTGACGCACTTCCACGCCGACCACTGGCTGGGGCTGCCGGGGATGCTCAAGACGTTCGATCTACGCGACCGCGAGCGGCCGCTGATCGTCTACGGCCCGCCCGGGCTGCGGGTGCTGCTGACGGCGATGCTGCGGCTCGCCGGACGGGTTCGGTACGAGTTGTCGATGGTCGAGCTCGAGCCCGGCGACGAGGTGGGCCGCGACGGCTACCGGATCGCGCCCGTCGAGGCGCTGCACCACGGGCCGGCGCTCGGCTACGTGCTCTACGAGGACGAGCGGCCGGGTGAATTCGACCGCGAGCTGGCGGAGCGGCTCGGCCTCCAGTTCGGCCCCGAGTTCGGACGGGTGGCGCGCGGCGAGACGGTCCGCGGGATCACGCGCGAGCAGGTGATGGGGCCGCCGCGGCCCGGACGCAAGCTCGTGTTCTCCGGCGACACGCGGCCGTGCGAGTCGATCCGCATCGCCGCGCATCGCGCCGACCTGCTCGTGCACGAGGCGACGTTTGCCGACGAGGAGGCCGAGCGCGCCGCCGAGAACGGCCATTCGACCGCGATGCAGGCGGCGACGATCGCGCGCGAGGCCGAGGTGAGGCTCCTCGCGCTCAACCACATCTCGACGCGGCATCCGCCGAGCGTGATCCGCGACGAGGCCCGGGCGGTGCACGCCAACACGGTCGTGCCGCGCGACTTCGACACGATCGAGATCCCGTTCGCCGAGCGCGGCGCGCCGCAGCTGCTGAAGTGGGGCGACTCGCCCGAACGGGCGGCGGTCGCGCAGTCGCCGGCCGCCTGAGCTGCCGCGCCCGCGCGAAGCATGGACAGAATCCCCCGAGGGGCGGGGCATTGTGTCCAAGCTTCGGATCGCCGCGACGATCGATTGCCGCCGGGGGCGCTGCTAGCGTGCAGCGCGCACACCCACTGCACCTTTAACCCGGTCCCGTGAGGCCAGGAAGGAGCATCTGTTGGACCCGCAGACCACGGTCGTGCTCGACCGCGCCGACATGCGCCGCACGCTGCAGCGCATCGCGCACGAGATCGTCGAGAAGAACCCGACCGGAACGCTGGCGCTGGTGGGGATCCACCGTCGCGGCGCCCATCTCGCCAGGCGGCTCCACGCGCTCACCGGCGAGCTGCTCTCAGAGCCGGTGCCGCTGGGCACCGTCGACATCTCGTTCTACCGCGACGACCTGAGCCTGAAGCCGGCCGCCCCGGTCGTCCGCAGCACCGAGCTCGACTTCCCGATCGACGGCCGCACGATCGTGATCGTCGACGACGTGCTCTACACCGGGCGCACCGTTCGCGCCGCGGTCGAGGTGATCTTCGAGTTCGGCCGCCCGGCGAAGGTGCAGCTGGCGACGCTCGTCGACCGCGGCCATCGCGAGCTGCCGATCCGCCCCGACTACGTCGGCAAGAACATCCCGACGTCCACCGACCAGCGCGTCAACGTCCGCGTCGAGGAGGTCGATGGGGTCGACGAGGTCACGATCGCGCCGGCGTCGACGGCGCGCGCTGAGAGCCGAGCGGGGAGCGCCGCGGTATGAACGACCACGTGCGCCACCTGATCTCGATCGACGATCTCGACCGGGCGGGCATCGAGCGCGTGCTCGACCGCGCCGAGTCGTTCGCCGAGGTGTCCGGACGGGAGATCAAGAAGGTGCCGGCGCTGCGCGGCCGCACGGTCGTCAACCTCTTCTACGAGGCCTCGACGCGCACCAGCTCGAGCTTTGAGCTGGCCGCCAAGCGGCTGTCGGCCGACGTCGTCAGCGTCAAGAGCTCGGGATCGAGCGTCGAGAAGGGCGAGTCGCTGAAGGACACCGTGCAGACGCTGTCGGCCTACGATCCCGCGGCGATCGTGATCCGCTCGCCGCACGCGGGCGCCGCCAAGCTCGTCGCGGGGTGGACCGACGCGGCCGTCATCAACGCCGGCGACGGCAAGCACGAGCACCCGACGCAGGCGCTGCTCGACGTGTTCACGCTGCGCCGCCGGCTCGGCTCGCTGGACGGAGTCAAGATCTGGATCGTCGGCGACGTCAGCCACTCGCGAGTGGCGCGGTCGGGCATCCTCGCGTTCACGCGGATGGGCGCGGACGTCACCGTCTGCGGGCCGCCGACGCTGCTACCCCGGGAGATCGAGACGCTCGGCTGCGGCGCCGCGGTCACGCTCGACCGCGTCTCGGAGGCCGACGTCGTGTACGTGCTGCGAATGCAGCACGAGCGCATGAGCCAGTCGTTCGTGCCATCGCTGCGCGAGTACGCGGCGCGCTACCAGATCAACGACAGCCGCCTGACGCCGTCGCAGCTGGTGATGCATCCCGGCCCCGTCAATCGCGGCGTCGAGATCTCGGGGCAGACGATCGACTCGACCCAGGCGCTGATCTCAGACCAGGTCAAGGCCGGGGTCGCGGTACGGATGGCGGTCCTCTACGAGTTGCTCGTCGGCGCCCCGCACGTGATGGCGGTGGCAGGATGAGCGAGGTGCAGCGGCTGTTCGCACAGCCGGCGACGCCGGCTGACCTGCTGGTCCGCTCAGCGCACACACTCGACCCCCGGACGGGCATCGACGGCATCCACGACGTACTGATCCGTGACGGCGAGATCGCCGAGGTGGGGGCGCCCGACACGCTCCCGGCCCCGGACGGCCCAGACACCGTCGACGCCACCGGCAAGCACCTGTTCCCGGCGTTCGTCGACCCCCATGTGCACCTGCGCATGCCCGGGCAGGAGTACAAGGAGGACATCGACTCCGGCACCGCCGCCGCGGCCGCCGGCGGCTACTGCGCGATCGTCGCGATGCCGAACACGACGCCGACCGTCGACACCGCCTCGGTCGTCGAGTCGCTGATCGGCGAGGCCTCGCGGTGCGCCCGCGTTCCGACCGGCTTCATGGCGAGCATCACGCTCGGCCTGCGCGGCGAGGAGCTGACCGAGATGGCCGAGCTGCGCGACGCCGGCGCCGTCGGCTTCACCGACGACGGCAAACCGGTCGTCTCGGCCGGAATGCTGCGCCGCGCGCTGCAGTACCAGCGCCTGGCCGGCGGCGTGATCGCGCTGCACGAGGAGGACCCGGCGCTGTCGGGCGATGGCGTCATGCACGAGGGCGCGGTCTCGGCGCGGCTCGGGATGGCCGGGATCCCGTCGCTGTCGGAGTCGACGATGGTCGCGCGCGACGGCGCGCTGGCGCTCTACGAGGACGCCAGCGTTCACTTCCAGCATTTGTCATCCATCGAGTCGGTGCAGGCGCTGGCGGAGGCCAAGGCGCGCGGGGCGAAGGTGTCGGGCGAGGCCTCGCCCCACCATCTGACGCTGACCGACGAGGCGGTGCGGTCGCTCGACAGTCGCTTCAAGATGAACCCGCCGCTGCGCTCGGGGTCCGATCGTCGAGCGCTGATCGAGGCGCTTCGCTCGGGCGTGATCGACTGCGTCGCCACCGATCATGCGCCGCACGCGCGCCACGAGAAGGAGGTGCCGTTCGAGCAGGCGCCGATGGGCACGACCGGGCTGGAGACGGCGTTCGCCGCGATCTTCACCGAGCTCGTGGTACCGGGCGAGCTCGAGCTGGCGACGCTGATCGAACGGATGACCGCCGGGGGAGCGCTGTATGGCCTCGAGACCCCGCGAATCGCCCCGGGCGAGCCCGCCAACGTGTGCCTGATCGACACCGAGGCGACCTGGACGGTCGGCGAGAACGGGTACGCGAGCAAATCGGCGAACTGCTCGTTTGACGGGATGCGGCTCCGCGGGCGGGTACTGCTGACGGTCGCCGGCGGCGCCGTCGTGCACCGCCAGCCGATGCTCGTCGCCGGCGGCGACGCCGCCGGGCAGCCGAGCGGAGCGGGTCGATGACGACGCCTCGGGAGTGGTACGTTTTGCTCGAGGACGGCACCGAGCTCGACGGGCTCGGCGTCGCTGCCGACACCCCGGCGGTCGGCGAGCTCGTGTTCACGACCTCGATGGCCGGTTACCAGGAGGCGATGACCGACCCCAGCTACGCCGGACAGCTGATCGTGTTCGCCTTCCCCCAGATCGGCAACTACGGGGTGATGGAGGCGGCGATGGAGTCCGACCGCGTCCACGCCCGCGCGGCGATCATGCGCGAGGCGGTGAACCGCGAGACGGCTCCCGGGGCCGAAGCGGGCTGGTGCCAGTGGCTGAACGACTGCGGGATCCCGGCGATCACCGGCGTCGACACGCGCGTGCTGGTGCGCCACATCCGCGAGGCGGGCGCGATGCGCGGCGGGGTCTTCCCGCGCCGCGTCGACACGGCGCAGGCACGCGCGCTGATCGCCGCCGAGCTGCCGATGACCGGCCGCGACCTCGCGCGCGAGGTGAGCCCGGGGCAGACGCTCGTGCTGGAGCCGACCGGGCCAGCGCCGGAGGACGTGCCGAGCGTCCGGATCGCGATGATCGACACCGGCGTCAAGCGCTCGATCGTCGAGAACCTCCGCGTCCGCGGCGCGACCGTCGAGCTGCACCCCTGCGCCGACACGCCCGGGCAGCTGCTCGCCAACAGTCCCGACGCGGTGTTCCTCGCCAACGGTCCCGGCGACCCGGGCGCGCTGGACTACATCGTCGCGACCGTGCGCGAATGCGTCGGGCGGCTGCCCGTGTATGGGATCTGCCTCGGCCACCAGCTGCTGTGCCGCGCGGTCGGGCTGGACACCTACAAGCTGCCGTTCGGCCATCACGGCGCCAATCACCCGGTCAAGGACCTAACGACCGGCATCACCGAGATCACCAGCCAGAACCACGGCTTCGCGGTGCTCGGCCCCGGCGGCGCGCGCACGATCGAAGACGACGAGCCGGTCCGCTGGGAGACCGACTTCGGCGTCGCCGAGTTGACCCACATCAACCTCTACGACCGGACCGTCGAGGGCCTGGTGCTGCGCGACGTGCAGGGAGCGACCGTCCAGTACCACCCCGAGGCGGGGCCCGGGCCAAACGACGCGGTGCACCTGTTCGACCGCTTCATCAGTGAAATCGAACAGGCCGCCGCGACGACGAGGAGCTGACCGAGAGCCCCAATGCCCCGCCGCGACGACATCCACAAGATCCTGCTGCTCGGATCGGGCCCGATCGTGATCGGCCAGGCCGCGGAGTTCGACTACTCCTGCACCCAGGCCTGCCGAGTGCTCGAGGCCGAGGGCTACGAGGTCGTGCTCGTCAACTCCAACCCGGCGACGATCATGACCGATCCCGAGGTCGCGTCGGCCACGTACATCGAGCCGCTGCTGCCCGGGCCTGTCGCGCAGGTGATCGAGCGCGAGCGGCCCGACGCGCTGCTGCCCACGCTCGGCGGTCAGACGGCGCTCAATTTGGCAAAAGCGCTGCATGAGAACGGCACGCTCGAGCGCTTCGGGGTCGAGCTGATCGGCGCCGACTACGACGCAATCGACCGCGCCGAAGACCGCGAGCGGTTCCGCGACACGATGCAGCAGGCCGGGCTGCGGGTGCCGCGCTCGGCGATCGCGCACAGCCTCGACGACGCCCACGCGGCGCTCGCGCAGCTCGGGCTGCCGTTCATCGTGCGCCCTGCGTTCACGCTCGGCGGCACCGGCGGCGGCGTCGTGCGTTCGGAGGCCGACATCGAGCGGATCGTCGGCGGCGGCCTCGCCGCCTCCCCGATCGGGCAGGTGCTGCTTGAGGAGTCGGTGCTGGGCTGGGGCGAGTTCGAGCTCGAGGTGATGCGCGACCACACGGACAACGTCGTGATCGTCTGCTCGATCGAGAACCTCGACCCGATGGGTGTCCACACCGGCGACTCGGTCTGCGTCGCGCCGCAGCAGACGCTCCCGGACCGGCTGTACCAGAAGCTGCGCGACCAGGCGATCGCGGTGATCCGCGCGATCGGCGTCGAGACCGGCGGCTCCAACGTCCAGTTCGCGGTCAACCGCGGGACCGAGGAGATCGTCGTGATCGAGATGAACCCGCGCGTGTCGCGGTCCAGCGCGCTGGCCTCGAAGGCGACGGGCTTTCCGATCGCGAAGATCGCGGCGCGTCTGGCGGTCGGCTACACGCTGCAGGAGATCCCGAACGACATCACCCGCGCGACGCCCGCGAGCTTTGAGCCGGCGCTGGACTACTGCGTGATCAAATGGCCACGGTTCGCGTTCGAGAAGTTCCCGGGAGCCGACGGAGGGCTGACGACCCACATGAAGTCCGTCGGTGAGGCGATGGCGCTCGGCCGCACGTTCAAGCAGGCGTTCGACAAGGCGCTGCGCTCGCGGGAGCTCGACACCCCCCCGGTCCCTCCGGCCGACGACGCAGCGCTGTTGGCGCTCTGCGGGCAGCCGGGCGCCGACCGCTGGGACCACGTGCTCGAGGCGCTGCGGCGCGGCATCTTCGTCCCCGAGATCGAGGCCGCGACGTCCGTCGACCCGTGGTTCCTCGAGGAGCTCGCCGAGCTCGTCGGCGCGCCCGGCTTCGGCGATCCGCTGCGGGAGTATGGGACCCAACGCACGTACAAGGCGGTTGATACGTGCGCGGCCGAGTTCGCGGCGCGCACGCCGTACTACTACTCCTCGCAGGAGCGGCCCTCGCGGGACGGCACCGCCGGCGAGGTGCGCCGCGGGGAGCGACCGAGCGTCGTGATCCTCGGTTCCGGCCCCAACCGCATCGGCCAGGGGATCGAGTTCGACTACTGCTGCGTGCACGCGGCGCAGACCGTGCGCGAGTCCGGCCGCGACGCGGTGATGGTCAACTGCAATCCCGAGACGGTCTCGACCGACTACGACACCTCCGACCGTCTGTACTTCGAGCCGCTGACGCTCGAGGACGTGCTGGCCGTGTGCGAACTCGAGCAGCCCGAGGGTGTGGTGGTGCAGTTCGGCGGCCAGACTCCGCTCAAGCTCGCCGCCGGTCTCGACGCCGCCGGTTTCCGCGTGCTCGGCACGGGCATCGACGCGATCGATCTCGCCGAGGACCGCTCCCGGTTCGGGGCGCTGCTCGATCGGCTGGGCTACAGCGCGCCGCCGTATGCGACCGCCTCAAGTGCCGAGGAGGCGCTCGCGCAGGCGCCGGACGTCGGCTTCCCGCTGCTGGTGCGCCCCAGCTATGTGCTCGGCGGGCGCGCGATGGAGATCGTCTACGGCAAGGACGGGCTCGCCGACTACCTGCGCCGCGTCGTTGATTCCGGTGGGGGCACGGAGTCCGAGCGCCGCATGATCTACCTCGACCGCTTCCTCGAGGACTCGATCGAGGTCGACGCCGACGCGCTGTGCGACGGCGACGACGTCTGGGTGGCGGGGATCATGCAGCACGTCGAGGAGGCCGGTATCCACTCCGGCGACTCGGCCTGCGTGCTGCCGCCGCACACGCTCGGCGCCGAGATGCTGCAACGGATCACCGAGCAGGCGACGGGCATTGCGCGGGCGCTGCGGGTCTCGGGGCTGCTCAACGTGCAGTTCGCGATCCGCGGCGACGACCTGTACGTGATCGAGGCCAACCCGCGGGCGTCGCGGACGGTCCCGTTCGTGTCTAAGGCGATCGGGCTGCCGCTGGCCAAGCTCGCGTGCCGGATCATGCTCGGCGAGCGGCTCGTAGACGTCGTGCCGGCGGACGTGCGCGAGTCCAACAACGGCCCCGCGCACCCGAGCGACGGTCACGTCTGCGTCAAGGAGGCGGTGCTGCCGTTCAGCCGCTTTGCCGGTGCCGACACGCTGCTCGGCCCCGAGATGCGCTCGACCGGCGAGGTGATGGGGATCGCCGCGGATTTCCCCACCGCGTTCGCCAAGGCACAGGCGGCGGCCGGCGCCAAGCTGCCCGAGCGCGGGACCGCGTTTTTGACGGTCGCCGACGGCGACAAGGCGGCGGCGATCGGGATCGGGACCATGCTGCACGACCTCGGCTTCCGCATCATCGCGACCCGCGGCACCGCGCAGGCGCTGCAGCGGATGAGCATCCCGGCGACGCCGATCAACAAGATCCAGGACGGCTCGCCGCATGTCGTCGACTGGATCGAGCGCGGCGACGTCGAGCTCGTGATCAACACGCCGTCGGGCTCGGGCGCCCGCGCCGACGGCTACGAGATCCGCGCCGCGGCGGTCGCCCGCGGGATTCCCTGCATCACCACGATCTCCGGCGCGATGGCGGCCGTACGCGCGATCGCCGCCGGACGCCGCGCCGAGCCGAGCGTGATCTCGCTGCAGGATCTGCATCGGCGACGGGACGGAGGCGCCGCTCCCGAGGCGCAGCCGGACGCTACCGCCCCGGCGCCGGCGGCCACCCCGGCGACGTGACTCCGCCCACCACGGCGACGTGACGACGACCGACCAGAGGACGATGCGCGGCGGCGACCGGGTGCTCGCCCCGTTCGGAGCGCGCCAGGTCCCGATCATCGCCCACGAGCGTCACGGCGCCTACCACGTGCTGCGCTGCGCCGACGAGCGCGGACCGCGGCCGCGGGCCGGCCAGTTCTACATGCTCGCGTCGGCGCGGCGGTGGGGCGGTGGCGCCTCGCAACGGCCGTTCGTGCCGCGCGCGTTCTCGGTGCTGCGGGCGCCCGCAGGTACCGACGAGCTGCATTTCCTGCTCGACGTCGTCGGTCCGGGCACGGAGCGGCTGTGCGAGCTGCAGGTCGACGACGGGCTGTCGATCCTCGGACCGCTCGGCATCGGCTTTCGGTTCCCACGCGACGGGCGCGAGCCGTTGCTCGTCGGCGGCGGCGTCGGAATCGCGCCGCTGGCGATCTGGCAGGACGAGCTCGGCTCAGTGTCGGCGCTGCTCGGCTTCAGGGACGCCGAGCACGCCCGCGGTGCGGCGCTGCTGAGCGGCGCGCGGGTCGCCACCGACGACGGCTCGAGGGGCCACCACGGCCTCGTCACCGAGCTGCTGCAGGAGCGCTTGGTCGCCGAGGACCACGTAGAGGTCTACGCGTGCGGCCCGCCGGCGATGCTCGAGGCGGTGCGGGCGATGTGCGCCGCGACCGCGACGCCCGCGCAACTCGCACTCGAATCGGGGATGGCGTGCGGGTACGGCGCCTGCTTCGGCTGCGTCGTGCCGACGACCGACGGCTACGTGCGCCTGTGCGTCGACGGACCCGTGCTCGACGCCGCGCGCCTGCAATCGGCGCTGGTCCCCGGAGCGCCCCAATGAGCTCGGCCACCGGCACGGGCGTGCGCTTCTGCGGCATCGAGCTCGCGCACCCGATCATCAACGCCTCGGGGACGTTTGACGCGATCGCCGCCCGGCGCGCGTTCGGCGACGAGCTCGACCGCCGCTTCCCGTTCTCGGCGTTCGTCTCCAAAACCGTCACGGTTGCGCCGCGGGAGGGCAACCCGCCGCCGCGGCTGTGGGAGCTGCCGGCAGGTCTGATGAACTCGATCGGCCTGCCGAACAAGGGACTGGAGGGCTACCTCGCCCATGACCTGCCCGAGCTCGCGCGGCTGCCGGTGCCGCTGATCGTCAACGTGATGGGGTTCACGCACGACGAGGTCGCGCGGCTGGTGCGGGCGTTCTCGTCGCGCGAGGAGGTGGCGGCGCTCGAGCTCAACGTCTCCTGTCCGAACGTCGAGACCGGGACGCTGATCGGCTCGGACCCGCGGGAAGTGGTGGCGCTGCTGGACGTCGTCAGACCGCTGACCGCCAAGCCGCTGATCGTCAAGCTGACGCCGAATGCGACCGATGTCGCCGCCGTCGCGCGGGCCGCCCAGGACGCCGGCGCCGACGCCGTGTCGCTGATCAACACGCTGCGTGGGATGGCGCTTGCCCCGGACAGCGCCAAGCCGTGGCTCGGAGGGACGACCGGCGGCGTCTCGGGCCCTGCGGTGCGGGCGATCGCGCTTGCCCAGACGCACGCGGTCTGCTCCGAGCTCGGGATCCCGGTCGTGGCGATGGGCGGCGTGCAGACGGGTGCCGACGCGGCGGCGCTGCAGGCGGTCGGCGCGACGCTCGTGGCGGTCGGAACCGAGAGCTTTCGCGATCCGCTCGCAGGCGAACGCGTCGCCGCCGAGCTCGACGACTTGGTGGTCGGAGCGGAACCTTAAACCCCCTGCAAAGCGTGGTTATTGTCGCAACTAGGCTCGACAATGTTCAAGCTCAAGTCGAGGTCGAGCCGAATTGGCCGCTTTGACTTTGATCGCCTGGGCCCACGATGTATAGTCGCCGCCCATGCCGCCGGTCAGTGAGCCGTTCTCGAAACCAGTCGCTGCGCCCGAGCGCTCCCTGACCCAGCGGATGGAAGCGCTCCAGCGCGCCAATGACGTCCGCAGCCGCCGCGCCCAGCTCAAGCGCGACCTCAAGGCCGGCCGACAGCACATCCACGAACTGCTGCTGGACCCGCCCGAGTATTTGCTGAGCGCGAAGGTATTCGATTTGCTGCTCGCGGTCCCCAAGTACGGGCGCGTCAAGGTCAACAAGATCCTCGGCCAGTGCCGCATCTCGCCGAGCAAGACGCTCGGCGGGCTGTCCGAGCGCCAGCGCGCCGAGCTCGTCGCGCTGATGCGCCGCCGTTGACGCGGCGCCACGGTCGGTGCCACACGGCAGCCGGCGCCGGATGGCCACGCCCCGCGTATTCGTGATCACCGGACCTTCGGGGGTCGGCAAGGGCACGCTGATCCGCTTGCTGCAAGAGCAGCTCCCGGGGCTCGTGCTGGCGACCTCGGCGACGACGAGGGAACCGCGGCCGGGCGAGCGCGACGGCGTCGACTACCACTTCCTCGACGCTGACGAGTTCGAGCGCCGTGTCGAGAACGGGGATTTCGTGGAGCACGCCGACTACTCGGGCCGCCGTTACGGCACGCTGCGCTCCGAGCTCGAGCGCGGCCTGGCGACCGGTGCCGGCGTCGTGCTCGAGATCGAGGTGCAGGGCGCGCGACAGGTCCGGGAGGCGATCCCCGACGCGGTCGCGGTGTTCATCGCGCCGCCCGACGAGGCCGCGCTGCGCGAGCGCCTGACCGCCCGCGGCACCGACTCCGAGCGGCAGATCGAGCGCCGCATCCAGACCGCACGCGACGAGCTCGCGGCCCAGGACGAGTTCCGCCACGTGATCGTCAACGACGATCTGAGCCGCGCCTCAGGCGAGCTCGTGGCGCTCGTCGACCGTGCGCTGCACGATGACCGGGCGCCGACCTGAGGGGCGCTTGGCCTGCATGTCGCGAACATCCGCGCTTAACGGATGCGCGGCCGGCCGTGGCCGTGCGCGGGGTCCCGAACGCTAATCTCGCATTGGCGCGCCCGGTGCGCGCACGCGCCTCCTTACCTACGACCGAAGGCATCGACACCTTGATTTCTCCCCGCATCGACAAGCTGCTCGAACACGTCGACTCCGACTACGCGAGCGTGCTGGTGGCCGCCAAGCGAGCCCGCCAGATCAACTCCTACTACCACAACCTCGGCGAGGGAACGTTCGACGAGTTCCCGCCGCCGATGGTCGAGACGCGTTCCAAGAACTACTTGACGATCGCCCTGGAGGAGGTCGCCCAGGGCAAGCTCAAGTACCACTACCGCTAAGAGCGGCGCCGAGGCACGCGCACGGGGGAGCGGCAATGGCGCGGATCCTGATCGGCGTCAGCGGCGGGATCGCCGCCTACAAGACCGTGCAGGCCGCGCGGCGGCTGATCGGGGCGGGCCACGCCGTGCGCGTGATCCAGACGCCCGCCAGCAGGCGCTTCGTCGGCGCTCAGACGTTCGCCGGGATCACCGGCGCCCCGGTCCTCGTGGATGAGTTCGAGGACGATCCGATGCGCGGCGCCTACCCGGGCGAAGCGGTCGCCGAGCGGGCGCCGATCGCGCACCTCGCGCTCGCCCAGCGCGCCGACCTGTACCTGATCGCGCCGGCGAGCGCGAACACGATCGCCAAGCTCGCGCACGGCCTCGCCGACAACCTCGTGACGGCCGCCGCGCTCGCGGCCGACTGCCCGCTGATCGTCGCGCCGGCGATGAACGACCGCATGTACGCGCACGCCGCGACGCAGGACAATCTCGCGCTGCTGCGCTCGCGCGGCACGCACACGATCGGTCCCGACAGCGGCGAGCTGGCATCCCACGGCGAGCACGGGGTCGGGCGGATGTCCGAGCCCGCCGAGCTCGTGGCCACCTGCGAGCGGCTGCTCGCGGCCGGCGGCGCCGGGGCGACGCAGGCGGCGGCCGGCGGCGCTTCGGCGGCGCGCGCGGACTGGCGCGGGGTGCGCGTGCTCGTCACCGCCGGCGGCACCCGCGAGCCGATCGACCCGGTCCGCTACATCGGCAACCGCTCCTCCGGTCGCATGGGCCTGGAGCTGGCGGCCGCGGCCGTGCGGCGCGGGGCCGAGGTGACCGTCGTCGCGGCGAACGTGTCGCTCCCGACGCCGGACGGGGTCAGCGTCGTCGCCGTGCAGACCGCGGCAGAGCTGCTGGACGCCTGCGAGGCGCGGTTCGACGCCGTCGACGTGCTGTTGATGGCCGCCGCCGTCGCCGATTTCCGGCCGCGCACGGCGGCCGCCACCAAGCTCAAGAAAATAGGAAACCCGCCCACCCCACCGCTGCTGGAGCTGGAGGCCACGACCGACGTGCTCGGCACGCTGTCGGCCCGCCGCCGTCCCGACCAGGTGCTCGTCGGGTTCGCCGCCGAGACCGGCCACGACGCGGTCGCCTACGGGCGCGAGAAGCTTGAGCGCAAGGCGCTGGACGCGATCGTCGTCAACGACGTCGCCGCACCCGGCATCGGCTTCGACAGCACCGACAACGAGGTGACGATCGTCACCGCCGACGGCGGCGAGCACAAGCTTGACCGCGCGAGTAAGGATGTGATCGCAGAGGGCGTCCTTGCGGGTATCGACGAACGTATTCGATTTCGAGGAAGAGAGGACCGTGGCGTCGGAGCCGGCCCCTATCGCACCGCAGGAGTTTGAGGCGTTCGCCGCGACGGCGCGGGCGCTGGCGGCGAACATCAGCCAGGCCGTGGAGGTCCGGCCGCAGGTCCTCACGCACCTGATCGTGGCGCTGCTGGCCGAGGGCCACGTGCTCGTCGAGGACTACCCGGGGGTCGGCAAGACGGCGCTGGCGCGGGCGTTGTCGCGCTCGATCGACTGCCAGTTCGCGCGGATCCAGGGAACCGCCGATCTGCTGCCGGCCGACGTCGTCGGCACCAACGTCTACGACCAGCGGGCCGGGCGCTTCGAGTTCCGGCCCGGACCGGTGTTCGCGAACATCGTCCTCGTCGACGAGATCAACCGCGCCTCGCCCAAGACGCAGTCGGGGCTGCTGGAGTGCATGCAGGAGCGGCGCGTCACCGTCGACGTCCACACGCACGAGCTGGCGCGGCCGTTCCTGGTGCTGGCGACGCAGAACCCGGTCGAGTACGAGGGCACCTACCCGCTGCCAGAGGCGCAAGTCGACCGCTTCATGGTCCGGATCTCGCTCGGGTATCCCGACCGCACGGCCGAGGCGGAGATGCTTGCCGCGCACGAGGCCGGCGATCGCGTGCTCGCGCTGCGGCCGGTGGCGACCGCCGCCGAGATGCTCGCCGCTCAGGACGCCGCCACGCGCGTGCGCGCGGCCGAGCCGCTGCGCGACTACATCGTGAGGCTGCTGTGGCACACGCGTGAGGACCGGCGTGTCGACCTCGGCGCCAGCCCGCGCGCCGGGCTGATGCTGCTGCGCGCGGCCAAGGCGCACGCGATGATGGCCGGCCGCGACCACGCGCTGCCCGACGACGTGCAGGCGCTGGCAGAGCCGGTGCTCGCGCACCGCCTGGTGCTGTCGCCCGAGACGCCGAGGTCGGGTGCGCGCGACGTGGTCGCGGACGCGCTCGGGGCGGTCCGGGCGCTGTGAGGCGGGTGGAGCGTCGTGGTGAGGAAGCTGCGATCGTGAGGCGGGTGAGCGCAGGCGTGAGGGAGCTGCGATCGTGAGGCGGGTGCGATTGTCGTGAGGCCGGCGGGGCGCGGCTCCGGCACGACGCTCTCGGCCCGCCGCGCGGCGGCGGTCGCGCTGAGCGGGATCGGCCTGCTGGTGATGGCGTTCGCGTTCGAGGCGCGGCCGCTGTTCGTACCCGCGGTGGCGCTCGTCGGGATCGGGGCGATCGCCCCCGCGTGGGTCTGGTGCGCGGCCCGTGGCGCGTCCGCCAGGCGGATCCTGGCCGCGCACGAGATCGTCGAGGAGCAGGCGCTGCAGGCCAAGATCGAGGTCCGCCGCAGCATCCTCGGGCTGCCCGGCGCGGAGGTGATCGACCCGCTGACATCGTCGCGGTTCGCGCTTTCCGGCCCGCTGTCGCCGATCCGTGGCGGGCGCAGCGCTGCCGTCGACGTGGTCGCCCACTTCCCGCGCCGCGGCGAGCATCTGCTGGCCGAGCCGACGCTCGAGGTCTCCGACCCGCTCGAGCTGGCGCGCGTCACCGCGCGCGCCGGCGTGGCGCCCCAGCGGGTGCTGGTGCTGCCGCGGGTGGAACCGGTGCGGTGGCTGAGCGGCGAGCGCTCGCCGCGCCTTGAAAACGTCGAGGGCGACCAGGCATCGGAGCGGATGGCGGCCACCGATCTCGACGGGCTGCGTCCGTACCGTGTCGGCACGCCCGCCAGCCGGATCCACTGGCCGGCGCTCGCCCGCGGCGCCGGCCTGATCGAGCGACGGCTACGCGCGGACGGCGACAGCCGCCCGCTGGTCGTGCTCGACTCGCGCCTTGCCGGCGCCTCGCTCCAGCTGCTGGACGCCGCCGTCCGCGCGGCGGCATCGCTGGCGCTGGAGCTCGGCCGGACCGGCGGCTGCGCGCTGCTGTTGCCCGGCGATCAGCGCCCGACCGCGATCGACCCCGAGCTCAGCCGCTGGCCGGCGGCGTACCGGCGGCTCGCTCGCGTCAGCGCGCGCGGCCACGGCCAGCCCGTCCTCGGCGTCGCGCGGATCCGCTCCGGTCCGGTGATCTACGTGACGCCGACGCCCTCGGAGCGGCTGGCGGCGGCGCTGTCGGGGTCGGGCGGGGGCGGCGCGGTGCTGGTCGTGCCGCATGACGAAATAGTCGGCGGCCGTCCGCGCGGCGTCCGCGGCCGCGTGCGCCCGACGCTCGAGGTGACGGGCTGCCGCGGGTTCGCGCTCGGGGTCGGCGCCGAGCGCGAGCGTCCGATGGCGAAGATGGCAGACGCATGAGCTCGACCACGGCACCCGCACAGGCGGGGGCGCGCGCGGACGGCGACGGCCGCGCCGACGCCACGAGCACGCAGGTGCAGGCGCGGCCGTGGATCCGGCTGGCGGGGTTCACCGCGCTGGCGCTGTACGGGGTGGAGCGCTGGTCGCAGCTGCTGACGGCACCGCCGAGCCTGCGGTTGCTGGCGCTCGCGGGTGTCGCGATCGTGCTCGTCGGCGGGTTGCCGCTCCTGCGGGAGGCGCTGGCGCCGGTGCCGAAAGCCGCGACGCGGATGATCTTGGGGCTGATCGGATTCGTCGCTGTGCTGGCGGCCTTCCCGCTGGCGGGATTGTCGTGGCATCTGGTCTGGTACCTGAAGATCGCCGTCGCCGGACGAGAGATCATCCATGGGCTCAACGGCCTCGGCGCGATCCTGATGCCCTACGACGGCTTCGACCATCGCGTCACGCTCGTGATCATGCTCGGCGCCGCGGTGCTGCTGCTCGACGCCGCCGCCGTGCTCGCCTTCGCGCCGCGGCAGATCTCCGACGCACGCCGGGCGACGGCGGCGCTGCCGCTGATCGCGCTCGCGGTCGTGCCGTCGGCGTTGGTCGCACCGGCCAGCGCCTACCTGCAGGGGCTGCTGCTGTTCGCGCTGCTCGTGTTCTTCGTCTGGGGCGAGCGGATCTCGCTGCAGACCGGCGGCACGGCGCTGTCGCTGCTCGCGGTGGCGGGGATCGTCGGCGTGATCGCGGCGCCGCTGATCGACCATGGCAAGCCGTGGCTGAACTACGAGAAGTGGAGCGCGGTGGCGAGCACCGAGCACCTGTCCTCGTTCTCGTGGAACCAGACCTACGGGCCGCTGCACTGGCCCCAGAACGGCAGCCAGGTGCTGACCGTCCGCGCCGACACGGCCCAATACTGGAAGGCCGAGAACCTCGACGATTTCAACGGCAGACAGTGGGTGCTGGGGCCGCCGACGCTGTTGCCGACGAGCACGTCGGGGGAGCTGATCCCGCAGCAGGTGCGGTTGACCTCGCCGTCACGCGCGGCGATCGACAAGTACTCGGAGCGGATCAGGGTGACGATCCAGGGGATGCGCACCTCGGAGGTGATCGGCGCCGGCCAGACAACGGTGCTGACGCGGATCCGCGGCGGCTGGCACTGGCTCCCGGACACCGGCACGATCGAGGCCAACCGGGCGCTCGGCCCCGGCGTCACCTACGACGCGCGCGTATACGCGCCCTCGCCGTCGGACGCGGAGCTGCGCGCGGCCTCGGGCCGTTCGTATCCGTGGGATGAGCTGCGCGGCTACCTGACCGTCGAGATCCCGAATGGCAGCGGGCCGGCGACCGCGATTCAGTTCCCGCACTTCCACGCGCCGCTCGCCAGCGCCCAGAGCATGGGGCCGGGAGCGTCGGCATTCGTGATGAGGTCGCCGTACCGCGATGCCTACCAGCTCGCACGACGGCTGGCGTCGGAGTCGACCTCGGAGCTGTCGTTCGTGCATCAGGTAATGGCGTACCTGAGCACCGGCAACGGCTTCCGCTACGACCAGTCGCCGCCGGCCGCGCGCTATCCGCTCGAGTCGTTCCTGTTCCACTCCCACCGCGGGTACTGCCAGCAGTTCTCCGGCGCGATGGCGCTGCTGCTGCGGATGGGTGGCGTGCCGGTGCGGGTCGCGACCGGCTTCACGGCCGGGTCGCTTGACGACCACACTCACACCTGGGAGGTCGCCGACACCGACGCCCATGCGTGGGACGAGGTCTGGTTTCCGACCTACGGCTGGGTCAAGTTCGACCCGACGCCGGTCAGCGCGCCGGCCCGTGGCGGCGCCACCGGCCCGATCGCCAGCGGCCGGCGGACGCCGAACCTGGCTCGACCCGGCGCCATCCCGCGCAGCGTCCAGACGCACACGCACACCGTCACCCACGTCAGGCACGCCCGCCACCACGCCGGCTCGGGGTTCGGGGGCTGGGCGCTGGCCGCGATCGTGGCCGCCGCGCTGGCGCTGGGCGGGCTGATCTGGCTGGCGTGGGTCGTGATGCGTCCTCCGGGCTCCACCGAGCAGCTGCTCGGCGAACTCGAACGCGCGCTCGAGCGCACCGGCCGCCCGCTGAGGCCGGGGGTCACGCTCGCGTCGCTGGAAGACCGCTATCGCTTCACGCCCGAGGTCGCGGCCTACATGCGGGCGCTGCGGCTGTCGCGCTACGGCGGCCGGCCGGTCGCGCCCGACCGCGCCCAGCGCCGGGCACTGCGCCGCGAGCTCGGGCTCGGGCTCGGCCCGCTCGGGCGGCTGCGGGCGCTGCGGGCGCTGCCGCCGCGGATGCGCGGGGCGCGCCGGTCAGCGTAGGCGGCCATTCGGGCGCGGTCTTTGGCGGGCGTATACGGGCGAGCGCGCGAACAATGGCGCGCGGCGGTGCATATACATCCGGTTCGCTCCATCGTTCGGCCCACACGGTCTGCCACCGTCGGTCCTACACTCATTCGAGGCCGATGGAAGACGTCTACGACCTGTTTCAGCGTGGCACTGAGCTGCTCGAGGCCGGCCACAATCATGCCGCGGTCGTGCCGCTCAGCCGCGCCGCCGAGCTCGCCCCCGACAAGACGTCCGTCCGCGAGGCGCTCGGGCGGGCGCTGTTTCACAGCCAGCGCTACGAGCAGGCCGCCAGTGAATTTCAAGCCGTCGTCGACCGCGCCCCGACCAACGACTTCGCGCTGTTCTGCCTGGGCCGGTCGCTGCAGCTGCTCGGCCGTCACGCGGACGCGCGCAAGCCGCTGACGCTGGCCGCTCACATGCAGCCCGGCCGCAGCGACTACCGGGTGTATCGCGACCGCGCCCGCGCGGCCGCGGCACGGGCGACCGGCGAGTAGCGGCCCGCCGCTGCCCCGGTCCGCGGGCGCGACAGATCCACGCGCGGCGCTCTGGAACGCGCCTTGCAAACGCCGTCCGTGCAGGCGAGTTGCGCCTCGTCGGTGCTACCCTCAATGGCACAGCTTTCCGGCCGGGCGGGTTGGGTGGGTCCGGCATCTGTACCGAAAGTGGGCGCACGCCCGCTTTTTTTTGTGACATATGACGGAGGAGATCGTGACCACGCCACAGACCGAGATCGAAGCCAGGCTGTCCGGCCTCGAGCCCGAGGTCGAGGTGCTGCTGGCGGAGATCACCCCCTCGCCGAGCCCGACGTTGAGGCTGTTCATCGACCATCCCGACGGCGTCACGCTCGCGCTCTGCGAGCGCGTCACCGGCCACCTCGACGATTTCCGAGAGCGGTACTCCGTCGAGGTTTCCTCGCCCGGTCAGGATCGCCCGCTGACCAAGCCCCGGCACTTCAACCGCTTCCTCGGCCGCCGCGCGCGCGTGCGCCTGCGCCGCCAAGCGGTGGCGGAGGGGGTGGCCGGTGGGCACCGGCAGGTCACCGGCGAGCTGGTCGGCGTGTCGGACACCGAGGTGACGCTCGCCGCGGCGGACGGGCTCGTCACGATCCCCTATGAGCAGATCGCCCGCTCCAACCTGATACCTGGAGACTGAGCATGAGCAAAGAAATCGTCGAGGCGGTTCGCGGCCTCGCGCAAGAGAAGAACATCTCCCACGAGAAGCTGATGGAGGCGCTCGAGGACGCGCTGCTGTCCGCGTACAAGAAGACGCCAGGCTCGGCTCCGTACGCAAAGGTCGAGATGGACCGTGACTCGGGGGACTTCATCGTCTGGGAGCTGAAGATCCCACCGGAGCTCGAGGAGCAGCTGCTGGTCGAGTCCACCGAGGAGCTGCAGCCGACCGTCGACCCCGAGACCGGTGAGATGCGCGACGCGCCCGAGCCCGAGATCGACATGGAGAAGCTCAAGGAGTACGAGGATCAGATCGAGGTCGAGGACGTCACGCCCGAGGACTTCGGCCGGATCGCGGCGCAGACCGCCAAGCAGGTGATCTTGCAGCGGATCCGCGAGGCCGAGCGCGACATGATGTTCGAGGAGTTCCGCGATCGCGTCGGCGAGCTGATCACGGGGATCGTGCAGCAGTCGGACTCGCGCTACACGCTCGTCCAGTTGCGCGACCGGGTCGAGGCGCTGCTGCCGAAGTCCGAGCAGGTCGACGGCGAGCGCTACGACCACTCACAGCGGATCAAGGCGGTGATCAAGGACGTGTCGAACTCGACCAAGGGCCCGAGCATCATCGTCTCGCGTCGCGACCCGGAGCTGATCAAGTCGCTGTTCGAGCTCGAGGTGCCCGAGATCGCCGACGGTCTCGTCGAGATCACCGGCGTCGCCCGCGAGCCCGGCTACCGCTCGAAGATCGCGGTCGTCTCGCACGTCGACGGCGTCGACCCGGTCGGCGCCTGTGTCGGACCGCGCGGGTCGCGCGTGCGGATGGTCGTGTCCGAGCTGCGCGGCGAGAAGATCGACATCATCCCCTACAACGACGAGCCCGCCCGGTTCGTCGCCAAGGCGCTGTCGCCGGCGCGCGTGCGCGAGGTGCTCGTCGACGACGCCGGCAAGCAGGCGACGGTGATCGTGCCCGACGACCAGCTGTCGCTGGCGATCGGACGCGAGGGCCAGAACGCGCGCCTGGCGGCGCGGCTGACCGGTTGGCGGATCGACATCCGCTCCGAGACCGAGTTCGCGCGCGAGGAGGAGGAGCAGGGGATCGACGAGACCGAGGCCCAGGGCCGCTGCGCCGCGATCCTCTCAAACGGCCGTCGCTGCCCGAACGCGGCGCTGCCCGGCTCGCGGTACTGCGGCATCGAGGCCCACCAGGCGCTGGCCCATCAGGACACCGACCAGGCGGCCTGAGCGTCATCCGCCCAATCGGCCATAAGCGTCTCCTAGACTGAATTGCCCGTGAACAAACGCGTACACGAGATCGCCAAGGAGCGAGGGATCCCCGCCAAGGAGGTGCTCGCGAAGCTGCAGGCAGCCGGGATAGAGGTCACGGCTGCTTCGTCGTCGGTCGACGAGCAGCTCGCCGGGCGGGTGCTGTCCAACGGCGACGCCGCCGCCTCCGGCGGCGACCAGTCCACGGCGCCCCGTGCCACTGCCGCCGGCAGCGAGCAGTCCACGCGCCCGCGCACCGCCGCCTCCGACAGCGAGCAGCCTGCCCGCCCGACGCTGCGGCGGGTGCGGATCGACGGCGGCGGCGCCGGTGGGTCGGGCCGCTCGGGATCTCGTTCGTCGCGTGCTTCGTCGAGCTCGCCGCGCACGCAGGCGCCCGCGCCGGTGCGGCCGGCGACGCCGCCACCACCGCGGCGCGCGGTCCCGGTCGACCCGCGGCGGGCCGCCGAGCAGGCGGCGGCCAAGGCCGGCGGGGGCGGACGCTCGACGCAAGCCGTCAAGCAGCAGGCGGCCGCGCAGGCGCGCGAGCAGGCCGCCACCAAGGCACGCGAGCAGGCGGCCGCGCAGGAGCGCGCCGAGCAGCAACGTCAGGCGCAGGAACGCGCCGCGCAGGAGCGCCTCGCACAAGAGCGCGCGGCACAGGACAAGGTCACGCAGGAGCGCGCCGAGACGCGCGCGGCCGAGGCCGCCGCGCAGGAGCGCGCGCGTGCCGCGGTCCGCGAGCGGGCGCAGGCCAAGGCGGCCGAGGCCGCCGCTGCGCAGCAGGCCGCGCAGCCGAGTGCGACCGGGTCGGCCGAGCCGGCCGCGTCCGAAGCCGAGGCGCCCGCGCGCCCGCAGGGCGAGCAGGCCGCGCGTCGCCCGACACGCGACTCGCTGCAGGGCGAGCGCGCCCCCGGCAACGCCGGCGGACGCCGCCGGGTCGTGATCGACTCCCAGGCCTCGCGCCGTGCCGGCGGCCCCGGGGGCGGCCCGGGCGGCGGACCCAACCAGCCGCCTCGTCGTCAGCGCCGCGGGCGACGCCGCCGTGGGGTCTACGACGACGAGGCCGAGTCCAAGCCGTCGCGGCCGCTCAACGAGCAACCGACCACGATTCAGATCAACTCCGGCTCGACCGTCAAGGACGTCGCCGAGTACCTCAACGTCTCGACCTCGGAGATCATCAAGAAGCTGATGGCGCTCGGCGAGATGCGCACGCTCACGCAGACGCTGTCCGACGACACGATCGAGCTGCTCGCGGTCGAACTGGGCAAAGAGGTCGAGATCGTCCACGCCGAGGACGAGGAGGTCTCCGAGCCCGTCTTCGACGACGCCGAGGACGAGCTCGTCGAGCGCGCCCCGGTGGTGACGATCATGGGTCACGTCGACCACGGCAAGACGTCGCTGCTCGATGCGATTCGCGAGACCAGCGTGGCGGCGGGGGAGGCCGGCGGCATCACCCAGCACATCGGCGCCTACCAGGTCGAGCACGACGGCCACACGGTGACATTCCTGGACACCCCGGGCCACGAGGCGTTCACGGCGATGCGGGCCCGTGGCGCCAAGATCACCGACCTCGCGGTGATCGTCGTCGCCGCCGATGACGGCGTCAAGCCGCAAACCCAGGAGGCCGTCGACCACGCCAAGGAGGCGGGCGTGCCGATGCTGGTCGCCGTCAACAAGATCGACAAGGAGGGCGCGCAGCCCGACCGCGTGCGGACCGAGATGACGCAGCTCGGCCTGCAGCCGGTCGAATGGGGCGGCGACACCGAATTCGTCAACGTCTCCGCGAAGACCCGCGAGGGCCTCGACGACGTACTCGAGACGATCATCCTGATGGCCGAGGTCGAGGACCTGAAGGCCAACCCGGACGCGCCCGCGTCGGGCACCGTGATCGAGTCAAAGCTCGACCCCGGCCGCGGCCCGGTCGTCACGATCCTCGTCAGCCGCGGCACGCTCGAGGTCGGCGACGCGCTCGTGGCGGGCGCCTCATGGGGACGCGTGCGCGCCATGCACGACTACCTCGGCAACCGCGTCAGCGCGGCGCTGCCGGGCCAGCCGGTCGAGGTGCTCGGGTTCGATGGCGTGCCCGAGGCCGGCGAGCACGTGCGCGCGGTCGAGCACGAACGCCGCGCGCGGCAACTCGCCGCCGAGCGTGCGACGCGGCTGAAGGCCGAGTCGCTGGCGCGCGTGCGGACCGGCAAGGCGAACGTCACGCTCGAGAGCATCTTCGGCTCCGAACTGCAGGAGCTCAACCTCGTCGTCAAGGCCGACGTCGCCGGATCGCTGGAGGCGATCGAGGACGAGATCGCGAAGCTCCCGCAGGACGAGGTCTCGGTCAACGTGATCCGCCGAGCGGTCGGCGGCGTGACCGAGTCCGACGTGATGCTCGCCGCCGCGTCGCAGGCGGTGATCCTCGCGTTCAACGTGCGCCCGGTCGGCGACGCGCGGTCGGTCGCCGAGCGCGAGGGCGTCGAGATCCGCGCCTACTCGGTGATCTACCGCGCGATCGACGAGCTGCGCCAGGCGATGCAGGGCATGCTCGCGCCCGAGGAGGTCGAGGAGGCGCTCGGCACCGCGGAGGTGCGCCAGATCTTCCGCGCCTCCCGGGTCGGCACGATCGCCGGGTCCTACGTCACCGACGGGACGATCAGCCGCGGCTCCAAGGTTCGCCTCGTCCGCGACGGCACCGTCATCTGGAGCGGCGAGATCGCCAGCCTCCGTCGCTTCAACGACGACGTTCGGGAAGTTGCGACCAACTTCGAGTGCGGGATCGTGCTACGCGATTACTCAGACGTCAAGGAGGGCGACGTGCTCGAGACCTACACCACCCGCCAGGTCGAGCGCGAGCTCGCCTGAGGGAAATCTGGGGCGTCGTGTCACGCGACGGCTTCGTCGCGGTGCTCGTGATCGACCTGCACTTTCCGGACGCGGGATCTTTGAAGGCCAAGCGCAAGGAGCTGTCCTCGATCAAGGCGCAGCTGCAGACACGCATGCACGTGGCCGTGTCGGAGACCGCCCACCACGACCTGTGGCAGCGGGCGACGCTGACCGCGGCGCTGACCGGCGGCACGATCCGCCAGCTCGAGACCGCCGCCGACGAGGTCGAGCGGTGGGTGCTGGCGCGGTGTCCCGACGGCGCCAGCGTGCAGCGGCTGGTGGCGTCGGTGGAGGACCTGCGCGGATGAGCGCCCGCCATCATGCGCCCGGAGGTAGGATGCGCTCAGGCCGCATGCGTCGCGTGGATGAAGCGATGCGCGCGGTGCTGTCCGACGCGATCGGCAAGGACCTCAAGGATCCCCGAATTGGTTTCGTGACCGTGACCGGTGTCAAGACGAGCCCTGACCTTCGACACGCGCGCGTGTACGTCAGTGTGCTCGGCTCAGACGCCGAGCGCGCGCAATCGATCGACGGCCTGCGCTCCGCCCACGGGTTCTTGCAGCGGCGGCTGGCGGACGAGCTGACGCTCAAGCACACACCGTCGCTGACGTTTTCGTACGACGAGTCGGTCGACCGCGGGATGCGGATCAGCTCGCTGATCGACGAGATCGGGCATGATGATTCGTCCGGGGCACAAGGGGAAGGGACCCCCGTGGCGAACGACGCCGCAGGTGGTCCACATGCACGTCAAGGACGAGGCGACGGCGATGAGCACTAACGGATTTGTGAGGGTCGACAACGGCTCGGCCGCGGCGTTTGCAGAAGCGCTCGCGGATCTGCGGGCCGCCCAGCGGCCGATCGTCGTCACCCACGAGAATCCCGACGGCGACGCGCTCGGCTCGCTGATCGCGATGCAGGGGATCCTCGAGGCGATCGGCAAGGACTGCGAGATGTTCATCGACGCCCGCGACCTGCCGCTGCCGCAGGAGTACTCGTTCTTTGACCTCAAGAACCTGATCTGCGAGCCGCCGGCGGACTTCCGCGAGCGGACGATCGTGTTCCTTGACTGCGGCAACCTCGCGCGCAACCCGGCGCAGGAGTTCGGGGCCGAGGGTGTGCACATCGTCAACATCGACCACCACCACGACAACACGCGCTTCGGGACCGTCAACCTCGTCGATCCCGGCGCCTCATGCACGGCCGAGATCGTCTGGAGGCTGATGCACGCGCTCGGCGTGGCGCCCACGCAGACCGTCGCCGACGCGCTGTACGTGGGGCTGATCACCGACACCGGCCGGTTCATGTACGAGAACACGGGCCGCGAGGCCCACCTGATGGCCGCGGACCTGATCGACGCCGGCGTTGACGTCAACGACCTCTACCGCCGCGTCTACGAGGATGTTCCCTATGGGAAGCTGGCGCTGCTGGCGCGCGGGCTGTCCAACATCGAGCGCTACGACGACGGGCGGCTGACGATGAGCGCGCTGACGGTCTCGGACTTCAACGACTCACAGGCCGAGGAGAGCTACTCCGAGGGGCTGATCGACCACCTGCGGGCGGTCGAGGGCACCGAGCTGGCGGCGCTCGTGCGCGACCGGATCGGCGACGGCGCAGGCGGCGAGCGCAAGGTCTCGCTGCGCTCGAACACGGGCCTGATCGACGTCTCGCGGATCGCCCGCGCGCAAGGCGGCGGGGGCCACCGGCAGGCGGCCGGGTTCTCGACCGCGCTGTCGCACGACGAGCTCGTCGCGTTCCTGCGCGAGCAGCTCGCGCTGCAGGAGCGCGCCGCGACCGCGCGCGCCTAAGTGGCCGGTTGGACGCCGCCACCACCACGACGCTGCCTCCCGGCGATTACGTGCTCGCGTGCGACAAGCCGCCCGGGGTCACCTCGCACGACCTCGTGGCGTCGATCCGCCGGGCGCTGCCGCGGCGCTGCAAGGTCGGCCACGCCGGCACGCTCGACCCGTTCGCGACCGGGCTGCTGCTGGTGCTCGTCGGCCGCGCCACGCGCGTGCAGCGGTTTTTGATGGCGCTGCGCAAGACGTACGTGGCGGTCGCGCGCTTCGGCGCCGTGTCGGACACCGGCGACCCCGAGGGCGAGATCGTCGCCACCGGCCGCGTGCCCGACGGGGCGTTGTCGTTGCCGACCGGCGAGCTGGAGCAGCGGCCGCCCGACTTCTCGGCGGTCAAGGTCGGCGGCAGGCGCGCATATGCGCTCGCGCGGGCGGGGGAGCGGCCGGCGCTCGAGCCCCGGCGGATCTACGTCTACCGCTTCGACGAGTTGTCGCGTGAGGGCGAGCGGCGGACGTTCGAGATCGAGTGCTCGTCGGGCACGTACGTGCGGACGCTGATCTCCGATCTCGGCGATGCCTACTGCGAGGCGCTGCGGCGCACCCGGATCGGCGACTTCGACGTGGCGCAAGCCGACCCGCGGCGGCCGATCGAGCTGTCGCACGCGCTGTCGTTCATGCCGGCGGTGTCGCTCGACTCAGACCAGGGCGTCCGCGTCGGCCACGGCCAGGCGCTGGCGCTCGAGCGGGTCGCGCACGCCCGCGAATTGGCCGACGCGACGGTGGCCAGGCTCGTCGATCCCGACGGGTTGGTGGCGCTGGCAACGGTGGATGCCGCGGCGGGAGCGCTGCGGCCGATCGTCGGCCTGCGCGGCTGACCACGGCCTCGGGTCCGCCTCTACCCTACGGCGCGATGGAGATCACGATGCTCTCGGACGTTGTGCCGCGGCCCCGCAGGGTCGCGGTCGGTGAGTTCGACGGCGTCCACCTCGGTCACCGCGCGGTGATCGCGGGCTCGGACACGGTGCTCACGTTCGAGCCCCATCCGCTTGCGGTCACCCATCCGGAGCGCATGCCGAAGCTGCTGACGAGCCTCGACGTCAAGGCCGAGCTGGTCGCCGGCCTCGGCGTCTCAGAGCTGGTCGTGATCCCGTTCGACGACCGCTTCGCCCAGCAGAGCCCGCAGGACTTCATCGACCACGTGCTGGTCGACGCGCTGGGCGCCGAGCGGGTGTCGGTCGGCCAGAACTTCCGCTTCGGCCACGGCGCCGCGGGCCGTCCCGACCTGCTCGCCGCCGACCCCCGCTTCCAGACGCGCGTGGTGACCCTGGTCGAGGCCGACCACGAGATCGTCTCGGCGACGCGCATCCGCGCGCTCGTCGCCGCGGGCGAGGTCGAGCTGGCCGCGCGCTTTCTGGGGGCGCCGTTCCAGCTGCGCGGGACCGTCGTCCACGGCGACCGTCGCGGTCGCACGCTCGGCTTCCCGACCGCCAACCTGGTGCCCGATGAGTCGCTCGTGTGCCCGGGCTTCGGGATCTACGCGGCGCTTGCCGATGGCGCACCGGCGGCGGTCTCGATCGGCGTGCGCCCGACGTTCGGGGAGGGCAACGTGGTGCTCGTGGAGGCGTACCTGATCGACCGCGACGTCGACCTCTACGGCCACACCCTGCGGCTCGATTTCCTGGCGCGGCTGCGGGGGGAGCGACGCTTTGACTCCGCCGACGAGCTCGTCGCCCAGATGCGCGCGGACGTCGAGCAGGCCCGGGTGCTGTGCGCGCAGTAGGCGTCGTGTGACCGTGGGTGGTTGGGGGCGGATGGGTGGGATCCTGCTACCCTCACCGGCCGCATGCCTCTGACCCAGGAACGCAAGCAGGAGCTGATCGAGAAGTACGGCTCGGACGGCCAGGACACCGGCCGCACCGAGGTCCAGGTCGCGCTGCTGACCGAGCGCATCAACCAGCTGACCGACCATCTGCGCACGCACCGCTCCGACCACCACTCGCGCCGTGGTCTGCTGATGCTCGTCGGCCGCCGGCGTCGGTTCCTCAATTACCTGCAGCGCACCGACCTGGAGCGCTACCGCGCGCTGATCGGCGAGCTCGGCCTGCGTCGATGATCGAGGCCGGGGCCCCGGTTCCCGAGTTCACGCTGAAGCGCGGCGACGGCTCGGACTTCACCGCGGCCGACCTCGAGGGCCAGACCTCGGTGCTGGTCTTCTATCCGTTCGCGTTCAGCCCCGTCTGCACCGATCAGCTGAACCTCTACCAGGAGGTCTCAGACGAGTTCGCAGCGCAGGGCGCGACGCTGTACGGCGTCTCCTGTGACGCCACCTACTCGCAGACCGCGTTCGCCCGGCAGCTCGGCGTGACGATCGAGCAGCTGTCGGACTTCGAGCCCAAGGGCGCGGTATGCCGCGCGTTCGGCGTCCTGCACCCGGGCGGGTTCCCGCAGCGCGCGCTCGTGATCGTCGGGCCCGACCGTGTCGTGCGCTGGAGCTATCAGGCCGACTCGCCGGGCGACCTGCCCGGCGCGAACCTGATCTTCGACGCGCTCGCGGCGTAGCCCGCGACGCTGCGCGGCGACCCGGGCGGCGATGACCGATCTCGGATCCGCGCCGATCCCGCCGCCGGGCGACGACGATCATGTCCGCGGCCCGCGCGACGCTCGCACCCTGATCGTCTACGCCGACTTCGAGTGCCCGTTCTGCGCGGCGCTGCACGAGCGCCTGCGTACGATGCCGGCGCGGGTCGTGTTCCGGCACTTTCCCGTTCGCTCGTCGCACCCGCGCGCGTGGCCGGCGGCGTGCGCCGCGGAGGCCGCCGCCCGCCAGAGCCGCTTCTGGGAGATGCACGACGCGTTGTTCGCCGATCCCGCGCGGCTGGAGGACCCGCACCTGTGGGAGCGCGCGCGGGCGCTGGCGCTCGATCTGGAGCGCTTCGATGCAGACCGCCGCTCCGACGCGGTTCGCGACCGCGTCAAGCGCGACTTCCACGCCGGCGTGCGGGGCGGGATCGTGACGACTCCTGCGGCGTTCGAGCTGCGTGACGGCCTGCCGGTGGCGATCGACCGCCGGCAGCTGGGCGCCGGCGGCGAGCTCTGACACCCGGCGGGGCTCACGTCGCGCGTTTGGTGCGGTGGCTCAGCTCGCGCTCTTGACCGCGGCCGCGGCGGTGCAGGCCATCGCGCGCTCGAAGTCCTCGGCGGTCGGCGCCTCGCCGCGCAGCGGCCGCTGCGTGGCGTCGGTGCTGAGCGCCGCGCACACGAGGTCGAGCTGGCGGCCGGTGATCTCCGGGTCCAGGTGCTGGAAGTGGCGGGCGGACTCGCACACGCCCTTGACCAGCATCACGATGTCGATCGCGGAGATGTCGCGCCGAACGCCGCCGGTCTCCTGCGCGCGCGCCACGAGCTCCTCGAGCACGGCCAGCATCTCGGCGTGGGCGGCGCGGATCTCGGAGTTGGCCAGCCACGTGTCCGAGAGCGCGTCGAACAGCGCCCGGTCGGTCTGCGAGCGCCGGGCCGCGGACTCGATCAGCTCGAACAGCGCGCTGACCGGGTCGCCGAGCTCGAGCGCCGCCCGGGCGCGCTGGATCGACTCGTGCATCCGCTCGACGACGATCGCCGCGATCAGATGCTCCTTGGAGGGGAAGTTGCGAAACAGCGTGCCGCGACCGACCTCGGCGCGGGCCGCGATATCGGCGACGCCGACCTCGAGCCCTCGCTCGGAGAACAGCTCGGTCGCGGCCTCGATCAGCCGTCGGCGGTTGCGCTGCGCGTCGGCTCGCAGCCGCCGCGGCTCCGCTGTCTCGATCGTCTCCATCTCCATCATTGTGACATCCGCCACGGCTCCGGCCGTCAGGCGACGGCCGGCGCGGTCTCGCCCGCCTCGATCGCGCGCTCGACCTCTTCCATGTGGCGCTTGCGCAGCAACACCACGAGCAGCGCCACCGCCACCGCGAACATCACCGCCGCAGCGAGGAACGCGACGTGGTAGCCCGACACCGTCGCCGCCACCTTCGTCGCCGAGTGGCTCGAGAGCAGGTGGCTGGTCCGCGACGCGGCCAGCGTCGACAGGATCGCCAGGCCGAGCGACCCGCCGACCTGCTGGGCCGTGTTGAACAGCCCCGATGCGAGGCCGGCGTCGTCGCCCGACACGCCGCTGGTTCCCATCAGCGTGATCGGCACGAACACGAGCCCCATCCCGATCGACATCGGCATCAGGCCGGTGAGCAGGTCTGATGCATAGCTGCCGTGGACCGGCAGCTGGGTCAGCACGAGCATCCCCAGCGCCGCCAGCGTCGTGCCGGCGATCGACACGTTGCGGACCCCGAACCGCTTGATCAGCTGCTGCGCCGCGGCGGCGCCGATCATGATCCCGGCCGTCACCGGCAGGAACGCAAGCCCGGCCTTCAGCGGGCTGTAGCCAAGCACGTCCTGCACGTACAGCGACGCGAAGTAGAACATCCCGAACATCCCCGACGCGATCAGCAGCAGCGCCGCGTCGCCGACCGCGAGCGAGCGCACGCGGAAGATCGACAGCCGCATCAGCGGCGCCTCGGCGCGGCGCTCGATCGCGTAAAACGCCGCCAGCAGCGCCACTCCGGCCGCGAACAGCCCGAGCGTGCGCGGCGACCCCCAGCCGAACGACTGCGCCTTGACGATCGCGTAGACGATCACGACGAGGCCGCCGGTGACCGTCACCGCACCGCCCAGGTCATACGAGCGCCGGACGTTCTCCAGCCGCGACTCCGCGATGTATCGCAGCGCGAGCAGCACCGTGACGATCCCGACCGGCACGTTGACGAAGAACACCCAGCGCCACGACGCCAGATCGGTCAGCGCGCCGCCGAGCAGCAGCCCCACGGCCGAGCCCGATGCCGCGATCGCCGACCAAATCCCGAGCGCCTTCGTGCGCTCGGACGCGTCCGTGAACGTCGTCGTGATGATCGCGAGCGCGGCGGGGGAGACGAGCGCGCCGCCGAGGCCCTGCAGGCCGCGGCCGACGATCAGCATCCCGGAGCTCTGCGCCAGCCCGTTGAGCAGCGACGCCGCCGAGAACAGCACGACGCCGGCGACGAACAGGCGCTTGCGTCCGAGCAGATCCGCGGCGCGACCGCCGAGCAGGAGGAAGCCGCCGAAGATCAGCGTGTAGCCGTTGACGACCCACTGCAGGTTGGCGGAGGAGAAGTGCAGCCCGCGCTGCACCGACGGCAGCGCGATGTTGACGACGGTGATGTCGAGCACCACCATGAATTGCGCCAGGCACGCGATCACGAGCACCAGCCACGGGCTGACGCGGCGGCGCGACGGCGCCTGCGCGGCGTCGTCCGGTGGAGTCTCCTGCGGTTCTATCGTGGTGGTGGTCATCGCGCGATGTCTCCTGGGGGGTCGTGGCGGGACTGAACTGGACCGTGTGGTCCGGTTACGGTAGCACACAACCGGACCTCGAGGTCCGCTTTTCGTGTTCTCGCCTCGCCGCACGCACGGCCGCGCGCCGTCGTGGTGGCGCCGATCGTCCACCGCGTGACCATGGAACCAACGGGCGGCGCCAGCCGCCCCCCAACAAAACGCGGCGAGCCCGACGCGGCACCTTCAGGTGCTCGGTGGGCGAAACGCCGGCATCGAAAGGATGGGGACCATGGGCGGGAGCGCCGACATGAATCTTTCGCCAAACCGCCCCCGCCGGAGGTGGATTGGCGACGGATTCACGACCCACGTGTAGCCGTCAGCGATCTGCTCCCGCGCGGCCGAGGCTGGCGAATAACTGATCTCCTCCGTATGGGGGAGGTGCCCGCGCGCCGGACATAGACGGTGGCGGTTGCTCAACGGCATACGTGCCGGGGCCTCATCCCAGCGTCCGGCGGCGGCCCGCGGAACGGTCGATCGCCCCCGAGCCGCTACCATCTCGACGGTTCGGAGCAACGAAGAGATAACGATGCACTCCGCCGACCGAAGGGCGGAGCAGAAGGGAAAACACAATATGTCTGACGCCGTCACGCGCGTGTCCGTCGAGATCGAGGGCAACGAGATCTCATTCGAGACGGGCAAGCTGGCCAAGCAGGCCTCCGGCGCCGTCGTCATCCAGTCGGGTGACACGATGGTCCTCTGTACCGCGACCGCGGGCAACGTGCGCGAGGGAATCGACTTCCTCCCGCTCACGGTCGACGTCGAAGAGCGGATGTACGCCGCCGGGAAGATCCCCGGCTCATTCTTCAAGCGCGAGGGTCGCGCCGGCGAGAAGGCGACGCTGACCGCACGACTGATCGACCGGCCGATCCGGCCGCTGTTCCCCAAGGGATGGCACCGCGAGACCCAGCTGGTCGCGCTGCCGATGTCGGTCGATCACATCAGCCCCTACGACATCCTCGCGATGAACGGCGCCTCCGCCGCGCTGATGGTGTCCGACATCCCGTTCCCGACGCCGGTGGGCGCGGTGCGGGTCGGCAAGATCGACGGCAACTTCGTCGTCAACCCCGACGAGGAGGACCTGCAGGAGCACGCCGACCTGGACCTGATCGTCGCCGGCACCGACGAGGCGATCCTGATGGTCGAGGCCGGGGCCAACGAGATCCCCGAGGCCGAGATCCTCGACGCGCTCGACATCGCCCATGAGAACATCCGCAAGATCTGCGCCGCTCAGCGCGAGCTGGTGCAGAAGGCGGGCAAGCCCAAGATCGAGATCGAGCCGCCGGTCGTGCACCCCGACCTCTATGAGCAGATCAAGGGCACGCACGGCACCGCGCTCGACGCCGCGACCCAGGTCGAGGACAAGCTCGAGCGCCAGGAGGCAACCCGGGCGGTCGAGGAGCAGGTGCTCGAGCACTACTCGGGCGACCCCGAGTCCGACACCTACGCCGAGTTTCGCGCCAACGCCCAGCGCGCGTTCGACAAGCTCGAGAAGACGCTGATCCGCGAGCGGATCGCGGTCGCCAAGAAGCGTCCGGACGGTCGCGGCTCAGACGAGATCCGACCGATCTCGATCGAGGTCGACGTCGCGCCGCGCACGCACGGCTCCGCGCTGTTCACGCGCGGGCAGACGCAGGCGTTCTCGGTGGCGACGCTCGGGACCACCCGCGAGGAGATGCGCCTGGACACGCTCGGTCTGGAGACGTCCAAGCACTATTTCCACCACTACAACTTCCCGCCGTTCTCGGTCGGGGAGGCGGGCTTCATGCGCGGGCCCAAGCGCCGCGACATCGGCCACGGCGCGCTCGCCGAGCGGGCGCTCGTGCCGATGATCCCGAGCCTCGAGGAGTTCCCGTACACGATCCGCGTCGTGTCGGACATCCTCGAGTCAAACGGCTCCTCGTCGATGGCCTCGGTGTGCGGTTCGACGCTGTCGCTGCTGGCCGCCGGTGTACCGATCAAGGCGCCGGTCGCGGGCATCGCGATGGGGCTGATCAAGGAGGGTGACGACTACATCATCCTCACCGACATCGCCGGCGTCGAGGACCACCTCGGCGACATGGACTTCAAGGTCGCCGGCACCGAGCGTGGCATCACCGCCCTGCAGATGGACATCAAGATCACGGGCGTCACGTTCGAGATCATGCGCGACGCGCTGGCCCAGGCCAAGGTCGCGCGGACGTTCATCCTGGGCAAGATGGCCGAGGTCATCGACGCGCCGCGGTCCGAGCTGTCGCAGTACGCGCCGGGGATCGCCTCGATCCAGATCGACCCCGAGAAGATCGGGCTGTTGATCGGCAAGGGCGGGGAGACGATCCGCGCGCTGCAGGAGGAGTTCGAGTCCCAGATCGACGTCAACGACGAGGGCATGGTGCTCGTCTACGCCGCCGACCGCCAGCGCGGCGACGCGCTGATCGACCGGATCCGCGCGATGACCAAGGAGGTCGAGGTCGGAGACGAGTACACCGGCAAGATCGTCAAGACGACGACGTTCGGCGCGTTCGTCGAGCTCTCGAAGGGCACCGACGGCCTGCTGCACATCTCCAACGTCGCGCCGGGTCGCCGGATCGCGACGGTCGAGGAGGTGTTCAACAAGGGCGACGAGGTGGCCGTCACGGTCGTCGAGGTCGACCGCGAGCGCGGACGGATCGGCCTGCGCCTGGGCGACGATCCCGAGATCCAGGGCAAGAACCCCGAAGAGCTCGCCGCGGTCGCCGCGGCCGAGGCCAGCCGGGGTGGGCGGGTCCGATCCGGCGGTGACCGCGGCCGTGACCGGGGACCGCGCGGCGACCGCGACCGCGGCCCGCGCAACGGCGGCGACCGCGACCGCGGCCGGGTCCGCGACCGCGACCCCGAGCGCCCGCGCTCGTAAGGCGGTCACGCGCCAGCACCCACCGATGGCCCAGAGCCACCGCCTGACGAGGCTCGAGTCGGGCATCCGGATCGTGACGGAGGCGATGCCCTCCGTCCGATCCGTTTCGGTCGGGATCTGGATCGGCACCGGCTCGCGGTTTGAGACCGACAGCCAGGCCGGCCTCTCGCATCTGCTCGAGCACCTGCTGTTCAAGGGCACCGACCGCTACGAGTCCGTCCAGATCGACCAGATCTTCGACGGGATGGGGGCCGAGCTCAACGCCGGCACCGGCAAGGAGACGACGTCGGTCTACGCGCGCGTGATCGACGAGCACCTGCCGCTCGCGTTCGACGTGATGGCCGACATGGTGTTCCGGCCGGCGCTGGTCGAGCTCGACTCCGAGCGGGAGGTGATCCTCGAGGAGATCGCGATGTACGAGGACGAGCCCCAGGAGAAGGTGTTCGACCTGTTCGGCGAGGCGACGTTCGGGTCCGACCCGCTCGGTCGTGCGATCATCGGCCGCTCAGAGGTGATCTCCGGCACGCCGCGTGACCGGATCGTGGCGTTTCATGCGGACCGCTACCGGCCCGAGAACGTCGTGATCGCCGCCGCCGGCGCGATCGACCACGACGAGTTCGTGTCGCTGTGCGCTGAACGCGTGCCCGGCCCGCCCGCCGGCGCGGTCGCGATCGGCTCGCCGAGCGCCAACGGCGACGTGCCGGCCGCGGCCGCCGTCGCCGGGCGCACGCGCTTCGAGCGCAAGGACACCGAGCAGTTCCACGTCTGCCTCGGCGGCCTCGGGCTCGCGCGCCACGACGACCGTCGATTCGCACTGCGGCTGCTGGACACGATCTTCGGCGGGACCTCGTCGTCACGCCTGTTCCAGGAGATCCGCGAGGAGCGCGGGCTCGCCTACTCGGTGTACTCGTTCACGAGCGCCTACCACGACACCGGCCAGATCGGCCTGTACGTCGGCACGCGTGCCGAAAACCTGTACGAGGCGCTGTCGGTCGTCGGCTCAGAGCTGGGACGGCTCCGCGCCGACCCGGCCGGCGACGACGAGCTGCGCCGCGCCAAGGAGAACCTCAAGGGCCGGGTGCTGCTCGCGCTGGAGTCGACCGGCGCGCGCATGAACCGGCTCGGCTCAGAGGTGCTGGCGGAAATGCCGCTGATGGAGCTCGACGAGGTACAGGAGCGGATCGAAGCGGTCACGCTCGACGACGTCTACACGCTGGCGCACGAACTGTGGGCCCCCGAGCGCCTGACCGCGGCCGGAATCGGGCCCGACACCGACCGCTTCGAGCGGGCGCTGGCGGCCGCCGAGCCCGCGCTCGTCGGCGGCTGAGGCGATGACCGGCGCGGACGGGCTGATCCGGGTCGCGGTCGCCGGCGCCGCCGGGCGCATGGGTCAGACCGTGTGCGAGGCGGTGCAGGGGGCCGACGACATGGAGCTGGTCGCGCGGGCGGACCCGGCGCTCGGCGTCTCGCTGACCGAGACGCTGGCCGACGGGCGGCCGGACGTGCTCGTCGACTTCACGATCCCCTCGACCGCCGTCGCCAACGCCCACGAGGCGGTCGCGGCCGGCGTCCACGTCGTGATCGGGACGACCGGCTTTGCGCCGGACGCGCTCGATGACCTGCGCGGCGCCGGCGCGAACGTGTTCGTGGCCCCGAACTTCGCGATCGGCGCGGTGCTGATGATGCAGTTCGCGGCGACGGCCGCCCGGCACATGCGCGCGGCCGAGATCATCGAGCTGCACCACGACGGCAAGCTCGACCGACCGTCGGGCACGGCCGCACGGACCGCGGCGCTGATGCGCGAGGCCGGCGACGGCGCCGCCGCCGCTGAGATCCCGATCCACTCGGTCCGGCTACCGGGGCTTGTCGCCCATCAGGAGGTGATCCTCGGCGACGTCGGCCAGACGCTGACGATCCGCCACGACTCGATCGACCGGGTGTCGTTCATGCCCGGGGTGCTGCTCGCCGTCCGGCGCGTCGGCTCGCTGTCGCAGTCGCCGCTGTTCGGGCTCGAGCACCTTCTGTAGCGCGGCGATCCAGGGGATGGCGCGAGGTCGCGATCCTCAACGCCGTCGTCCTCGATCAGGCGTCCCGAGGTGCGCCCGCCACCAGCGGATCTCCACGCTCGTCGCTCGCCGGCCCGGGAGGATGGCGGCCGGTTGGATCGCGAGCACCGCACGACGCCCTCGCCGCCACCGGACATTTTCCCGTTTGCGGCGGCGAGCGCGCCGTCGACGGGAAAATGTTCGGTGGGGCCGAACATTTTCCCGTCGGCATCCGCCACACGCTCGATTTCGTTGAAATGTTCGGTCCTGCCAGTCCGGCGGTCCGGGGTGCGTGTGCGGGCTGCGCGCGGTCCGACCGGCGGCGGCCTGGCCAGCGGCGACAGCGCGCTCGCGTGCGGCCTGGCCCGACCAGCAGCGCCACGGCTGCCGGGCGACCGGCCGCTGCGGGTGACGGCCTGTCCGCAGGTACGGCCTCCACCCTACAAAGGCCGGCGAACATTGCGGGTCGCGAGCACAGAACCGACCCGCGTCAGGACGGGTTCAGTACAGCTGCAGGTAGCGGTCCAGCTCCCACGTCGTGATCTGCTCGTGGGCGGCCTGCACCTCGCGCTGCTTGACGTCAACGAAGTAGTCGACGTAATCGCCGTCGCGCGTGGCGCCCAGGCCCGCGCGGAGAACGTCGCAGCCGGCCAGCTCCCGGGTCGCGTCGAGCAGGTTGGCGGGCAGCGTCTCGATCCCTGCCGCCTTGCGGTCGTCCGCCGACATCGTGTACAGGTTCGCCGAGTTGGGCTCGCCCGGGTCCAGCCCGCGCTCGATCCCGTCGAGACCCGCGCTCAGCATCGCGGTCGCGGCCAGGTACGGGTTGCACGAGCCGTCGACCGTGCGGTCCTCGATCCGGCCCGGCGCGGGCACGCGCAGCATCTGCGTGCGGTTGTTGTAGCCGTAGCTGACATAGGCCGGCGCCCACGTGGCGCCGCTGGAGGGGGCTCCGACCACCAGCCGCTTGTAGGAATTGACGGTCGGGGCGGTGACCGCGATGTATGCCTTGGCGTGCGCCTTCAGTCCCGCGATGAACTGGTAGCCCACCTCCGACAGCCCGAGGCCGCGGGGATCGTCTGCGGGGTCGGCTTCGAACACGTTGACGCCGTCGCGCCACAGGCTGATGTGGAAGTGGCAGCCGTTGCCGGTCAGGTGCGAAAACGGCTTGGGCATGAACGTCGCGATCAATCCGCGCTGTTGGGCGAGCGACTCGACCATGTAGCGGAAGAAGATCGCGCGATCGCACGTTTTCAGCGCGTCGGCGAACTGGAAGTTCTGCTCGAACTGGCCGTTGGCGTCCTCGTGATCGGTCGCGTAGTTGTCCCAGCCGAGCTCGGTGATCGCCTTGGAGATTTCGGCGACGAAGTCGAGGTTGCGCGTCAGCGCGCGCATGTCGTAACAGGGCTGATCGAGCGTGTCGTGCGGGTCGGCGAGCTGCAGCGACCCGTCGTCGGCGCGCCGCAGCAGGAAGTACTCGAGCTCGGCGCCGATCTTCAGCTCGAATCCGAGCGCGGCGGCGCGCGCGAGCGCCCGGCGCAGGATCGTGCGTGGGCAGTAGGGCCACTCCTGCCCCTCGACGTGGACATCGCAGGCCAGCCGCGCCACGTTGCGTCGCCAGGGCAGGATCGTCAGCGTCGAGGGATCGGGCATTGCGACCATGTCGGGGTCGTCGGGTCCCTGGCCGATGTCGCCGGCGGCGAAGCCGGCGAAGCCCGCGCCGTCGGACAGCAGGTCGTCGACGTGGTGGGCGGGGACCAGCTTGGCGCTGGGCTTGCCGTGCATGTCGACGAACTGGGCGAACAGGAACTCGATGCCGTTCTCGGCGACGATTCGCCGGACATCGTCGGCGGTGGTGACGTGCGGGAGGCCGTTCACGGCGGTCATCTGCCCGACGTCGTCGGCGGTGGTGAGGGCATCGGTCATCGTGCAGGTATATCCGCCTTCGCCGGTGCTGCACAATGGTCGTGGGCACCGCGTTGCGGCCCGCTGAAGTGTGCCCTCTGTACATATCTGCGCCGCACCAGCCACCGATCGAGCGATGAACGTCTCAACCAGCGAGCGACATGCCCTCAGTAGCGAGCTGCGCGCGCTGCGCGAGGAGAACCTGACCCTGTACGGGGCGATCAACGTCGTCTCCTCGTCGCTGGAGCTCGAGCCGATGCTGCAGCGGGTGGTCGATCTGGCGACCGATGCGACCGACTGTCACGCCTGCTTCATCTATCTGCTGGAGGACGATCAGCTGACGATCAGGGCGGCGTCGCCGGTGTACGCCGAGGCGGTCGGGCGGGTCCGCTTCTCGGTGCGGGAGGGACTGACCGGCTGGGTCGCGCGCCACCGGACGCCGGAGTTCATCCGCGACCGCGCGATGAACGACCCCCGCATGAAGTTCGTGCCGTTGCTCGACGAGGAGAGCTTTCAGTCGATGGCGGCTGTCCCGATCCTCTCCCGGGCGGGGCAGACGATCGGGGTGATCGTCCTGCATACGCAGGCGCCCCACGAGTTCGGCGACGACGTGCTCAAGCTGCTCGTTCACATCGGCTCGCTCGTGTCGGGGGCGATCGAGAACGCACAGCTGTATGACCGCGAGCGCCGCCGGCTCGACACGATGACGGGGCTGTCGCAGCTGACCCAGCGGGTCGCGGCCGCGACCGGCGCAGAGCTCGGCGAGATCATCGTCGCCGAGACCGCGGCGCTGCTGGGCGCCGCCGTGTGCCAGCTGCTGCGGCTGGATGCCGACGGCGACTCGCTGACGCTGCAGGCGTCGGTCCCGGACGACCTCGGGCCACCGTCCACGGGCTCGGCCGCGGAGCTGACGCTGGCGGCGCTGCACGGCCGCGACGGCGGCGGTCGGCGCCAGGCGCTGTGGCCGCGGGTGCCGGTGTCTGATGTGCTGGTCGTGCCGCTGACGGCCGGCGAGCGCGTCGGCCTGCTGTGCGTGGCGACCGAAGGCGGCGACGGCTTCGGCTCCGAGGATGCGGAGCTGGCACGCGCGATCGCGCATCTTGCGGCGGTCGCGATCAAGCGCGCCGAGCTGATCGAGGGTCTGACCACCGCCAACGCGATCAAGGACCTGTTCGAGGCCCTGGCATCGGGCGCGTCGGAGTTCGCGGCCGACAAGGCGGCCGAGCTGCGCTGCGATCTGACGTCGGCATACGTGATGCTGTCAGCGGAGCCCGCGGGCGCCGGCGACCGCTCGTCGGGGCTGTGGCGCACCGCGGCCGAGGAGCTTGGAGGAGAGCTCGAGCGGCTGGCGCCGCACGCGGCGGTCGAGGCCGGGCCCGGTCCGGTCCGGGCGCTGCTGTCGTTCGCCGGGGCCCGCGAGGTCCGCTCCGACGAGCTGCTCGGACGCGCCCGCGAGCTCGGGCAGCGCACGGGCGCCGCGATTGGCATCAGCGAGTTCCGACGCGCGCCGGCAGACGCCGCCGGCGCCTACCGCGAGGCCCGCGACGCGACCACGATCGCGCGGGCGCTGCTGCCCGACGGTGGTGCGATCGACTATTCGCGAGTCGGCGCGTATCGGTACCTCGTGCAGATCGCGGCCGACGACGCGCCTCGCGACCGGATGCGGACCGCGGTCGACACGCTGATCGACTACGACCGGCGCCGATCCACCGCGCTGCTGGACACGCTCGAGCGCTACCTGGCCGAGCGCCGCAGCGTGATCGAGTCCGCCCGCGCGCTGTACATCCATCCGAACACGCTGCGACAGCGCCTGGGGCGGATCGAGGAGCTGACCGGCCTCGATCTCGGCGCCGACGACCTGCTGTCACTGGAGCTTGCGATCAAGCTCGCGCGCCTGCACGGGCGGCCCGACGCCGGCCGCGGCTAGCGGTCGCTCACGTATTCACGGTCGCACCGAGACGGGCGCGGGTGCTTGTCCGCGGCGCATGCCTGTGCCCGCCCCGTGTGCCGCGCCGTGCGCCCGGCACCGGACGCGGATCCGGGGCGCCGACGCCGTCGCCGCCGGACATTTCAACGTTTTCCAGACGCAGTCTGGAGTTGGCGGTGAAATGTTCGGCAGAACCGGACATTTCGACGTCAGCGCCCGTGCCGCGGGCGATTTCGTGGAAACGTTCGGTCCCGCCGGGCTCGGTGAAATCCGATCACCGATCACATCGCCCGGCGCCCCCCGGCCGGGCGCGGTGCCGCCGCGGCGGGCGCCGCAGCGCCGTGCCGGGCGCGGTACCGGCGGGCGCGGTACCGCCGTGCCGGGCGCGGTACCGGCCCGCCCCGGCCGGCCCCTGCCCGGCACCACCGCGCGCGTCAGCTCTCGATCAGGAACACCGGCAGCTTCGCCTTGCGCCTGACCCGCTGCGGCTCCTGGGACCACATCAAATCGCCCTTGACCCGCCCGCAATCGGGGTCGGCGCCCATCACGATCGCGTCGCATGACAGGCGCTCGGCCTCCTCGCAGATGCGCTTGGTCGCCTTGCGCGTGCCGACCACGTGGCCATCGGCGTCGATCCCCTTGCGGCGCAGTCGCTTCACGGCGGCGTCGACGAACGCCCGCTGCTCGTCCCACTCACGCTTGGTCGGCAACAGCCCCGGGTTCGGCAGCCCGAACGCGACGCCGTGGACGCGAGCGATCGAGAACACCCGCACGTAGCCGTCCTCGCCGGCCGCGAGCTCGGCCGCGCGCGCGATCGCAGCCGGGCTGAACTCGCGGCCCTCGGAGGCCAGCAGCACGCCGGCGCCGAGCGCGGTCTCACGCGGCGCCGCACGCCGCCTGCGTTTGAGTCGCTGCGCGGCCACGGTCATGGATCAGCCGCTGCCGGGGCGGCCGCTTCGCCGGGCGGGACGAGCCCGCGCCGTTTGTCGTCCCATTTTCGGTACATATACAGCGGCAGGTAGGCCAACAACGTCCCCCAGCCGATGAAGTAGTACGGCAGCGTCGAGTGGCCTGCCTGGGAGCACGCGCACGAAGCGTACGTCGGACCACCCCAGAAGAACACGACCGCGTACACGCCGGCGAGCGCCAGCGCGACGTATTTCATCCACTCGGGCAATCGGAACGGACGGCGGACGTTCGGGCGATACTTGCGCAGCAGGTAGTAGCCGATCAGCACGGGGATGAACGACGAGAGGTAGCCCACGTTCGAGAACGTGTAGATCTCGACCGCGCCGCCGAAGAACACGACGACGATCGAGCAGATCACGTTGAAGATCATCGAGCGGTCGGGCACCCCGTGCCCGTTCAGATGCGAGAAGAAGCGCGGGAAATGGCCGTCGGCCGACATCTGGTGCAGCGAGCGCGCGCATCCCGTGATCGCGTTCAGCGCCGACAGGATCAGCGCGATGATCAGCATCCACGCGATCAGCCACTTGAGCAGCTCCGAACCGGCGCCAGCCCCGAACACGCGCGTGGTGAAGTCGACAAAGAGCGTCTTGGGGTCGGCGAGCGCCGGGTTGCCGAGCGCGTGCAGACCGACGACGATCACGAACGCGATCGGGATCATCGTGTAGATGAACACGCCGTAGCCGCCCTCGAGGTTCATCGCGATCTTCGCGTCGCGATCGGGGTTGCGGGTCTCGCCGATGTAGCAGGCGGCGGCCTCCATCGCGATCACGTTCCAGGTGATCAGGAACGAGAACGCGATCCCAATGGTTAACCAGCCGTGGCCGAATTCACCGCTGAAGAAGCTGTTACCCGAGATGTAGTGGAAGTGGGTCAGCTGGCCGAAGTCGACGACCGACGTGTTGAAGATCCAGGAGATCGCCAGGAACGTCAACGGAATCATCGACAGGACCGCAAGCGTTCCGGCGAAGATCGAGCTGAACCTCAGCCCCAGGTAGGCGGGGATGAACAGCGCGAGGATCCCGGCCACCGAGATCGCGACGGTCCACCAGGCGATCTGAGTGTGGATCGGCGTGAACCCCGCCGTCGGCAGGTGAAACAGCTCGACCAGGTAGAAGGACGCGAGGATCATGTTCAGCGGCGCGACCGGGAACCAGCCGAACCAGTACGCCCACGAGCAGAACCCGTTGACGTGCTCGGCGAAGCGGGGCCATTTCTGCTTGTAGGCGACGTACGCGTACGCCGGGGAGCCGCCGGCGCGGTCGGGCATCATCGCCGACAGCTCGGCGAGGAACAGGCACAGCAGGTACCCGGTGATCGCAAAGATGACCATCCACGGGATGCCGGCGGCGCCCATCGTCGTCACGATCGTCGGCGCGATCCCGGTGACGAGGATCGTGCCGGCGAGGCCGATGACGAACGGGCCGAGCCAGTTCGTCGTCTTCGGCATCCCCGAGCCTTCGTAGTCGAGTTCGTCCTCGAACGGGCCAGGCGCCGTCATCTCTGTCATCTCCTCTGCCATGCGACCTTCTCTCCCCCTGCTTGGGACCGTGCCACGGCCTACCCTGACATCTCGATCCGCGCCTGCGAAGGCGCGATCCGAACACAATTAGGTCACGTGACATGGAGCGCTTGGACATATTCCTGGCGCGTCATCCGCCGTTCGACGCGCTGAGCGACGACGAGCTCGCGGACGTGGCCGCGTCCGCCCGGGTCGTCGCGCTGGACGCCGGCGAGACCGCGCTCGTCGAAGACGGGCCGCCGGCGACCGCGATCTGGGTGATCCTCGACGGCATGATGGAGCTCGTCCACGAGGGTGAGGTGGTCGAGGCGCTGGAGCCGGGGGAGTGCTTCGGGCACCCGTCGCTGCTCAGCGGGATGGCGCCGACGTTCACGGTCCGTGCCCGTGAGCCGACCCGCTGCGCGCTGATCGACGGCCCGCGGGCACGGCGGCTGCTCGGCACGGTCGCCGGCGCCCACTACGTCGCGGGGACGATGCGCCGGCGGATGACCGAGGCCGGCCACACCGTCCACGGGCTGCGCGGCGTCGGCACGACCCCCGTCTCCGCGATCATGCGCCCGCCGCGGTTCGCCGATCCCGAGACGTCGCTGCGCGACGCGGCCGCAACGCTTGGCGAGCCCGGCGTCTCGGCGCTGCTGGTTGCGCTCGACGGCTCGTACGCGATTCTCACCGACGCGCACGTGCGCGCCGCGGTCGCCGCCGGCGACAGCCTCGAGTCGCCGGTCCGCGCCGTCGTCGGCGCGCCCGGGAAGGCCGTTCCGGCCGCCCAGCTCGCGATCGAGGCGACGGTCGACATGCTCGATGCCGGCGTCGAGCACGTCGCGGTGCTCGACGGCGAGCGCGTGTGCGGCGTGTTGTCGGCGGCGGACCTGCTCGGACTCGACGCCCGCTCGCCGATCGCGTTGCGCCACTCAATTCTCGGGGCCCGCGATCCGTCCAGCCTGCGCGACGCGGCCATCCAGCTGCCGGCGCTGTTCTTGGCGCTCGCCCGTGCGAACGTCTCCAGCCGCGACCTCGGACGCGTGCTCAGCCTCCAGCACGACGCGGTCGTGACGCGCCTGATCGAGTTCGCGATCGCGCAGCACGGGCCGGCGCCCGTGGCATGGACCTGGTTGGACCTCGGCAGTGCCGCCCGCCGCGAGCTGACGCTCGCCTCCGACCAGGACAACGCGCTCGCCTACGGGGATCCGGACACGGGTTCAGAGCAGGCCGTCGACGCCTACTTCGCGCGGCTCGGGGCCGACGTCAACGACGGCCTGGGGGCGTGCGGGATCGGCGTGGACTCAAACGGGGTGCTCGCCCGCGAGCGCCGCTGGCGGATGTCCAAGCCGGCATGGCTGCAGACATTCGACGCGGTGCTGACCGAGCCGAGCGAGTCGCATCTGGTCCGCGCCACCGTCGCGTTCGACTTCCGCACGATCGCGGGCGCGCTGCCGCTCACCGCCGAGCTGACAGCGCGAATCCGCACCGCGCCCGACCACCCGCAGTTCATGCGGCTGATCGCCCGCACCGCGACCGGCTACCCGGTCGCGCTGCGGTTCCGCAGCCAGCTCGCGACCGACGCCGACGGCCGCGTCGACATCAAGCGCGGCGCGATCGTGCCGCTCGTCAACCTCGTGCGCTACCACGCGCTCGCCGTCGGCGTGACGATCTCCTCGACGCCCGACCGGATCGAGGCGGCGTCCGCCGCCGGTGGTCTCGCCGGTGACGAGGCCGCCGCGCTCGCCGAGGCCTACGACGTGATCACGCGCGTCCGCTTCGAGCATCACGAGGCGCTGATCGGCGCCGGCCACTCGCCCGACAATCGCGTCGACCCGGGGACGCTGACGCCGATCGCGCGATCGGATCTGCGCGAGGCGCTGGCCGCGGTGCGCCGCGCGCAGCGGCGGCTGCCAACGTGAGCGCAGCACATGACCGGCCGGCGATCGTGTGGCCAGGTTGACCACATCGATCACCAAAAGTGTGCGTGGTCGCGCCATTGACCCGGGTCTCGCGCGGAATACGCTGCGCAGCCATGTGCGGAATCACGGGCCTGTTCATGAAGCGCGAAGGGGACGGTGGGCAGCTCGGGGCGGGGCTGGCACGGATGCTCGAACAGCTCGCCTCGCGAGGACCTGATAGCGCCGGCGTCGCGTTCTATCGCGAGCCCGCGCCGGCCGGCTGGTGCAAGGTGTCGGTGTTCTCGCCGGCCGCCGAGCCGCCGTGGGAGGCGCTCGGCGAGGAGCTGAGCGCGACGTTCGGCGAGGCATCGGGGCCACGGGCCCGTGCCAGTCACGCGGTGTTCGACGTCGCCGGCGAGGCCGAGGACGTACGCGCGTGGCTGTGGGACGTCCACCCGGAGCTGACGCTGATGAGCGCCGGGACGACGATCGAGATCTTCAAGGAGGCCGGTTCGCCGATCGATTTCGTGCGCCGCTTCGGCCTGAACGAAATCGACGGCAGCCATGCGCTCGGTCACACAAGGATGGCGACGGAAAGCCGGGTCACGACCGAGCACTCGCATCCGTTCTCGACCGGCCTGGACCTGTGCTTGGTCCACAACGGCTCGCTGTCGAACCACAACAGGCTGCGGCGGATGCTGCGGCGCGAGGGGATCCGCTTCGAGACCGACAACGACTCCGAGGTCGCCGCGGGCTATCTGACGTGGCGGATGCGCGAGGGCGCGACGCTCGAGCGGGCGCTCGAGGGCTGTCTCACGGATCTCGACGGCTTCTACACGTTCGCGGTCGGCACGGCCGACGGGTTCGCGGTGCTGCGCGACCCGATCGCGTGCAAGCCGGCGGTGCTGGCCGAGACCGACGACTGGGTCGCGATGGCGTCCGAGTACCGCGCGATCGCGGTGCTGCCGGGAGCGGACGAGGCAATCACCTGGGAGCCCGAGCCGGGCCGCGTATACAGCTGGGAGCGCGCGGCGGTACCGGCATGAGCTCGGTCGTGCGCGAGGCGGTCGAGACCATCGACCTCGATGAGCTGACCGTGCGCGAGCTCAACGGGCGGCTGCACGCGTTTGGGGACGGCGGCCGCGTGCGCATCGTGCACCCCGGCGGCAGGCACAGCATCGCGGCCGGCCTCGACGCCGCGTACGAGCTCGAGATCGACGGACATGTCGGCTACTACTGCGCCGGCATGAACCAGCGGGCGACCGTCCGCATCCATGGCAACGCCGGCGTCGGGGTGGCCGAGAACATGATGTCGGGGCTGGTCGAGGTCGATGGCTCGGCGAGCCAGTCGGCGGGCGCCTCGTCCCACGGCGGCCTGTTGAAGATCGGCGGCGACGCGTCGGCACGGTGCGGCATTTCGTTGAAGGGCGCCGACATCGTCGTCGCCGGCTCCGTCGGCCACCTGAGCGCGTTCATGGCGCAGACGGGGTGCCTGGTCGTCTGCGGCGACGCGGGAGAGGCGCTCGGCGACTCGATCTACGAGGCGCGCGTCTACGTCCGCGGCACGGTTGCCTCGCTTGGCGCCGACTGCGTCGAGAAGGAGCTGGGCGACGAGCACGTACAGCAGCTGTCGCAGCTGCTGGAGCGCGCGGGCGTCGACGCCGATGCGGCGGAGTTCCGCCGCTACGGCTCCGCCCGCCGGCTCTACAACTTCGAGATCGACAACGCGGGAGCGTATTGACGATGGCGATCGCAGACACCGCACCGAGGCCCTCGCCGGCGCTGCGCGAGTCGGCGACGTTCGACCGGCACACGATCGCCGAGATCCAACGGGCGGCGCGCGAGGGGATCTACGACATCCGCGGCTTTGGCGCCAAGCGCCGGGTGCCGCACTTCGACGACCTGCTGTTCCTCGGAGCGAGCGTCTCGCGCTATCCGCTCGAGGGATACCGCGAGCGGTGCGCGACCGATGTCACGATCGGGACCAGGTTCGCGTCTGAGCCGGTGAAGCTCGACATCCCGATCACGATCGCCGGGATGAGTTTCGGCGCGCTGTCGGGCCAGGCCAAGGAGGCGCTCGGCCGGGGCGCCTCCGCGGTCGGGACCTCGACGACGACCGGCGACGGCGGCATGACCGCCGAGGAGCGCGAGCACTCCGATCGTCTCGTCTATCAGTTGCTGCCGTCGCGCTACGGGATGAACCCAGACGATCTTCGGCGCGCGGACGCGATCGAGGTGGTCGTCGGACAGGGCGCCAAGCCCGGCGGCGGCGGCATGCTGCTCGGCCACAAGATCTCGGACCGCGTCGCCGAGATGCGCGACCTGCCGACCGGGATCGATCAGCGCTCGGCCTGCCGGCATCCCGACTGGACCGGCCCCGACGATCTCGAGATCAAGATCGAGGAGCTGCGCGAGATCACCGACTGGCGCATCCCGATCTACGTCAAGGTCGGCGCCAGCCGCCCGTACTACGACGTCGCGCTCGCGGTCAAGTCAGGCGCGGACGCGATCGTGCTCGATGGCATGCAGGGCGGCACCGCCGCCACCCAGGAGGTGTTCATCGAGCACGTCGGGATCCCGATCCTGGCGGCGATCCCCGACGCCGTCCAGTCGCTCGTCGACCTCGGCATGCACCGCGAGGTGCAGCTGATCGTGTCGGGCGGGATTCGCACCGGCGCCGACGTCGCCAAGGCGCTGGCGCTCGGCGCCGACGCCGTCTCGATCGGCGTCGCGGCGCTGATCGCTTTGGGAGATAACGCGCCCGAGCACGAGGCCGGCTACGAGCGGATCGGCTCGTCCGCGGGCTACTACGACGACTACCAGGCCGGCCTGGATCCGGCCGGGATCTCGACCCAGGACCCGGAGCTGGCCGCTCGTCTGGACCCGATCGAGGGCGGGCGACGGCTCAGCAACTACCTGCGGACGCTGACGCTCGAGTGCCAGACGCTGGCGCGCGCGTGCGGCAAGTCGCACGTGCACAATTTGGAGCCCGAGGATCTGGTCGCGCTCACGATCGAGGCGGCCGCGATGGCGCGGGTGCCGCTCGCGGGCACGAGCTGGATCCCGGGCACGGCAGGCGCGCAGCCGTAGCGGCCCCGGTTCCCAGCGGGACGGGAGAAGGCACACCCGGCGTCAAGGTGGCGATATGCGCAACGTTGATGCCCAGCGCCCGGATCGGCGGGGATCAGCGGGCCGGCGCAACGTCGTCGCCGTGGAGGCGGAACGTCGGCGTGAACGATGGATCGGTGAGCGCCGGCCGGTCGATCGCAAACGGCGCGATCGGATAGCCCGTCGATCCGTCGGTGGCCAAATCGGACAGGATCCGCCCGATCAGCGACGCGAACTTTGCCGCGTGACCGGCGCCGATCCCAAGCACGATCCGTGGGTGACGGGGCACGAGATCGAGGATGAAGTCACGGTCCGGAGGCATGTCGTAGACGCACGTCCTGCTGGCGAGGGCCGGTCCAACGGCGGCGGGCAGACGACGCTGCAGGAAGCCGAGCAACAACTGCTCCTCGGCCGGATCGGCCTCGTAGGTGCGCTCCTCGAGCGTCGTCCAGGCGCCGCGCATGTCGCGCGCGAGCTTGACGGCGACCTCACCGTAGATCGGAAAGCCATACAAGATGTCGTCGCCGTGCCAGATCCACACGGGGAAGCGGTCGGGCGTGAACTGGCGTACGTGAGGCGTCGCGAAATACGTGACCTGCTCCTCGCTGAGCGTCAGCTTCCAGTCGAGGCCGAGCGACGGCGCCAGGCGCTCAAGCCACGACGCCACGCACACGATCACGTGCTCGGCGGTGAAGCGCTCGTCCCCGGCGGTTACCGTGACGTGGTCGGCAGCCGAGTGCAACGCCGTCACCGGCGTGTGCTCGCGAAACGCGACGCCCAGCTCGCGAGCGCGCGCCACATGCGCGGCGCAGGCGCGGCGCACGTCGAGCAGGCCGGTGTCCTCCTGATACATGGCGACGACGTCATCGTCGATCCTCCATTGCGGGAACCGCGACCGCACCTCGGCGGCGGTCAGGTCCTCCCATGGGATTCCGCGGGCGCGGAGTGAGCCGCGGTAGTTCTCAAGCTCGTCGATGCCAGGCGTTCCGAGCGTCGCGAAATCGAGGCCGCCGGTCCGGACCACCAGCTGCAGCCCGGTCTCTCCCTCCAGCTCCGCCCACGTGTCGTACGCGGCAGGCGTGAGCGCCGTGTAGTCGGCCGAGTGATAGGAGTGACGGATGATCCGCGAGTGATCCTCGGACGCGCCGCGGTCGTTGCCGAGCTCGAACTGCTCGAGCACGAGCACGTCGCGCACGCCGGACTTCGCCAACCAGTAGGCCGACGCAGTCCCCAGCGCGCCACCACCGACGACGATGTGGGAGTAGGAGGAGTTGGTGCCCATGCGTGTCACGCTACAGACGCTGACGCCGCCATCCGATCGACAAGGAGCCGCCGCGATGTCCGAAGCCCGTCCGCCGTTCCCGCCGTTTACGCTGCAGACCGCCCGGCAGAAGGTCCAGGCCGCAGAGGACGCCTGGAACTCGCGCGATCCCGAGCGGGTCGCGCTGGCCTACAGCGAGGACTCGCGGTGGCGCAACCGGGACACGTTCGTCGAGGGCCGCGCCGAGATCGTCCGGTTTTTGACCGCCAAGTGGGAACGGGAGCTCGACTACGCGCTGCGCAAGTCGCTGTGGTGCTTTGAGGGCAACCGGATCGCCGTGCGCTACCAGTACGAGTCGCACGACGCCGACGGGCAGTGGTGGCGCAGCTACGGCAACGAGCTGTGGGAGTTCGACGAGCAGGGCCTGATGACCCGCCGCGAAGCGTCGATCAACGACGTCGCGATCGACGAGGGCGAACGCCGGATCCACGGGCCGCGTCCGGAGTCCGAGCGCGGCAACGAGATTCCGCTGCGCTGACCGAGAGCGGGCATCGCTGGTCACCTCCAATACGCTTCTCGGCCCGATGCCTGTCCAAATGAGCGCCGCTCGCGGTCCCGCCGATCTCCGTGCGTTCGTGGCGCTGCCCTACCGGCTGCACGCCAACACGCCGTGGATCCCGCCGCTGAAGCTCGAGCGCTACCTGTTCCTGACCCGGCGCCTGAACGCGTTCTTCAGCCACGGGGAGTCGGAGTACTTCCTCGCCCGTCGTGACGGTCGCGTCGTCGGGCGCATCACCGCCCAGGTCGACTACGAGTTCAACCGCTTTCACCACAGCCGCTGGGGGATGTTCGGGTTTCTCGAGTTCGAGGACGATCCGGAGATCCTCGAGGCGCTGCTTGCGACCGCGTCCAGCTGGCTGTCGTCGCGCGGATGCGATCGGATGGTCGGGCCGATGAACTTCCAGATCAACGACGAGGCCGGTGTGTTGATCGAGGGGTTCGACCGCGAGCCGCTGATCCGCGAGCCGTGGAATCCGCGCTACTACCCGACCCGCTGCGAGCAGCTCGGCCTGACGAAGGCGATGGACCTGTTCGGCTGGGACCTGGACGTGCGTGACCGCGCCCGCATGGATCCGCGGCTGCCGCGGATCGCGCAGCGCGCGACCGAACGCTATGGGGTCACGATCCGGCCGATGTCGTTTCGGCACCTGCGCCGCGAGATGGACGAGTTCGCGCGGGTCTACAACGCCGCCTGGTCCCACAACTGGGGGTTCACGCCGTACACGAAGGCCGACCTGGATCAGTACACGATGGACATGCGGCTGGTGTTCTCCAAGGACTGGTTCATGATCGCCGAGGCCGACGGCAAGACGATCGCGATGGCGATCACGATCCCGGACCCCAACCAGCTGCTTGCGAAGATGGGCGGGCGGCTGTTGCCGCTCGGCTGGTGGTACTACCTGCGACGAGGGCGGATCATCGACCGGCTGCGGGTCGGGTTCCTCGGGGTCCTGCCCGAATACGAGCACACCGGCGCCGGGGCGGCGCTGTACGTGCACCACTTCGACGTCGCCGAGCACTCGCGCCAAAAGCACGGCGAGGCAAGCTTCATCCTCGAGACCAACACGGCGATGAACCGTGGCCTGGAGGCGATGGGCGGGCGAATCGTCAAGCGCTGGCGCGTGTACGAGCAGATGCTCGGCTGACCGGTCCCGCGGCTGACCGAGCGGCGCGCGCCGCCCGCCGCGCGTCCGCGCCCTGCGATAATGCCTCCGAGATGGCGCTGCCCGACGGACAGATGATCCTCACCGCGATGGTGACGCCGTTCGATGACCGCGGCGAGCTCGACGAGGACGCGGCGGTGGCGCTGATGCACCACCTGGTGCAGCACGGCACCGAGGGTCTGGTCGTGTGCGGCACGACCGGCGAAGCCGCGACGATGGACGACGACGAGCACCTGCGGGTGATCGAGCTGACGGTCTCGGAGATGAAGGGCACCTGCCCGGTGATCGCCGGCGTGGGTTCCAACGACACCCGCCATGCGGTGAAGCTGACCGAGCGCGCGACCGAGCTCGGCGCCGACGCCCTGCTGTCGGTCAATCCGTACTACAACCGCCCGAGCCGCCGCGGGATCGTCGCGCACTACGCGGAGGTCGTGCGCGCCACCGATCTGCCGATCGTGCTCTACAACATTCCGCAGCGCACCGGCGCCGACCTGCCCAACGACCTGCTGGCCGAGCTCGCGCAGCTCGATCGGGTCGAGGCGGTCAAGCAGGCCAACGCGGCCAACCTCGCCAAGGTCGACGGGCTGCGCATTTACGCGGGTAACGACGACCTGCTCGCCGACGTGCTCGACCTCGGAGAGGCCGGCGGGATCCTCACCTCCAGCCACCTGTTCGGCGTCGAGATGCGCCGGATGGTCGACGAGCCCGAGCGCCGCCGCGAGATCGACGAAGGCCTTCGCGACGTCTACCGCGACATGGCGATCGCTCCGGCCGCATGCTCGCTGAAGGCGGCGCTGGAGATGATCGGCGTGCCCGTCGGCCAGCCGCGGCTGCCGTACGTGGCGCTGGACGAATCGGAGCGGTCGGTCGTGCGCGCGATGCTCGAGCGCCACGGCATGCTCGCGACCGCGGCGTGAGCGCGCGCGCCCCCGCCGTCTCCCGGCCGCGGACCGCGGTGGGCAGCTGCCGATGAGCGGGCGGCTGCGCGTGCTGCCGCTCGGCGGGCTGGGCGAGATCGGCAAGAACATGATGGTGATCGAGCACGAGGGCCGGATCGTGGTCGTCGATACGGGTCTGCGGTTCCCGACCACCGACATGCTCGGGATCGACCTCGTGCTGCCGGACTTCAGCTACCTGCGTGAGCGCGCCGCCGACATCGAGGCGATCGTCATCACGCACGGTCACGAGGACCATCTCGGGGCGCTGCCGTGGGTGCTGCGCGAGCTCGGCGCACGCCGGTCCGAGCTGCCGGTCGTCTACGGCGGCCCGCTGACGGTCGCGATGGCGCACTCCAAGCTCGACGAGCACAACCTCCGTGACGCCGATCTGCGCGACGCCGTCTGCGGTGAGCAACTCGACGCGGGGCCGTTCACGCTCGAGCTGATCCACATGACGCACTCGATTCCCGACTCGTGTGCGGTCGCGGTCACGACCGAGCTCGGGACGGTGCTGGTGACCGGCGACTACAAGTTCGACCAGACCCCGGTCGACGGTCAGCCGGCCGACGTCGCCAGGCTCGCGGAGCTCGGATCCGACGGCGTGCTGCTGCTGTGCGGCGACTCGACCAACGCCGACCGGCGCGGGTTCTCACCGTCCGAGCGCGGCGTCGGACCCCATCTGGAGGAGGTGTTCGCGCGCGCCGAGGGCCGCATCGTGGTGACGAGCTTCGCGTCCAACATCCACCGCGTGCAGCAGGTCGTCGACGCAGCCGCGGCACTCGGTCGCAAGGTCGCGCTGGTCGGCCGCTCGATGCGCAAGAACGTCAACATCGGCCGCTCCCTGGGGCATATCGAGGTGCCCGAGGGCCAGCTGATCGCCCCGCACGAGGTCGAGGACTGGCCCGACCACAAGGTCGTGGTGATCTCGACCGGCTCCCAGGGCGAGCCGTTGTCGGCGCTGCGGCGGATGGCCTACGACGATCACCGCCAGATCACGCTGCACCGCGGCGACACGGTCGTGTTCTCGGCGACGCCGATTCCCGGCAACGAACGCGCCGTCAACGAGACGATCGACCGGCTGTTCCACATCGGCTGCTCGGTGATCACCGCCCGCGACGCGCCGATCCACGCATCCGGTCACGGCTATGTCGAGGAGCTGAAGCTGATGCTCAACCTCGTGCGGCCGCGCTACGTGATGCCGATCCACGGCGACCACAAGCGGATCCGGCTGCACGCGGAACTGGCCGACGCGGTCGGGATCGAGCCCGAGCACGTGTTCGAGTCAGAGAACGGCCTGCCGCTGGACATCGACGGCGCCGGCGCCCGGCTCGGCGATCCCGAGCGCGCGGGGATGATCTTCGTCGACGGCGTCGACATCGGCGATCCGGCCGACGTCGCGCTGCGCGACCGCCGGATGCTGTCGGCCGACGGCATCTTCATCGTCGTCGCGACCGTCTCCGAGCAGACCGGCGAATCGGTCGTCGCTCCCGAGGTGATCTTCCGCGGGGTCCCGTTCATCGAGCAGGCCGACCAGGTCGTCGCCGACATCCGCGACGAGGTCGAGCGCTCGCTGGCGGCCTCGGCGCAGGCCGAGGTCAAGGGCATCGACCTGCTGCAGGAGCAGCTGCACGATGACCTCGCCGCGTTTGTCTATGAGCGGCTGCGACGCCGGCCGATGGTTCTGCCGGTCGTCGTCGAGGTCTGATCAGAAGGAGAGCGACCGTTGCCGGCGCGCTCGGCGCGAGCGCGCCGGCCGCTCATTCGCCGTCCGACGCCGGACGGCTGCGGCGTGCCGAGCTCGCCGGTGTCGAGCACGTCGACGTCGACGTCGGCGCCGACCAGCTGGCCGGCGATCGAGCCGGCGCCGAGCGCCGGCAGGCGGATCACGAAGCGCGTGCCGCCCGCCTCCGGCCGCTCCAGCTGCACGGTGCCGCCGTGGGACTGCGCGACCGAGCGCACGATCGCGAGCCCCAGCCCCGAGCCCTTGCCGCCGTCGCGGCCGTTGCGCACGAACCGCTCGAACACGCGCGGCGCCAGCTCGGGCGGGATTCCCGGCCCGTTGTCGGCGACCTCGATCACGACCTCGTCGCCGGTTCGTGCGACGCTCGCGTGCACATAGGTGCCCGGTGGCGTGTGGCGCAGGGCGTTCTCCATCAGGTTGAGCACGAGCCGATGCAGCTCGTCGCGAACGCCATCGACCATCGCCGGCTCCGTCGAGACCGACAGCTGGTGGTCTTCGGCCATCGGCCCAAGCTCGGCGGCGGCCTCGATCACGACCTCGCCGACGTCGGTCGGGCCGCGCGGGTTCTCGCGACGGGCATCGGCCCGCGCCAGCAGCAGCAGGTCGCCGACCAGTCGCCGCATCCGCCGTGTGGAGCGCAGCGCGGCCTCGGCGGTCTCGGCCTGCTCGCCGTCGAGCTCCTCGGCCAGCAGGTCGAGGTTTGCGAGCACGCTCGTCAGCGGCGTGCGCAGCTCGTGCGAGGCGTCGGCGACGAACTCGCGCTGGCGGTCGAGCATCGCCTGCGTGTCGGACTGGGCGGCGTCCAACGCCGCGAGCATACCCTCCAGCGTGCGTGCGAGCTCGGCGATCTCGTCGTCGGCCTCAGGGTGGGGGAGGCGTAGCCGCGGGTCGCGCGTGCGGCGAATCTCGCGCGCGGCCGCGGTCAGCTCCTTGATCGGCGACATCGCCCGCTCGGACACGAACAGGCCGGCCAGCAGCGCCAGCACGGTGCCGCCGAGCACGCCGAGCAACAGGAAGATCTGCACCCGCGCGAGCGTCTGGTCGACGGTGTCCTCGGGCACCGCGTACAGCAGCGTGACGGTCCGGTTGTGGGGCTTGAGCTGCACGCGGCGCTGGGTGACGAGGTACCCGTGCGCGACGCGCTGGCGCGCGCTGAACGACGGCATCGACGTGAACAGGTTGTTCGGGACGGGCGGCTTGGTCTCCTTGGATACGCCCGGCACCTGATGGGTCTTGAGCCGCGCTCCGCTCCGGGTGTCGAAGATCCGGATCAGGGCGCTGTCGGCGCCGGCGTAGTCGCTCAAGGAGATCTGCTTGACCGAGACGAGCCCGTTGGCTTCGAAGCGCATGCGTGTGCGCAACTCGTCGCCAAGGTGCGCCGCGGCCTGCGTCTGCTGGTCGTTGAACTGCGTACGCACCTGCCGGTCGGTGAGGATTCCGACGACCGCAGCGAAGCCGGCGAGGATCACGAACGTCAGTGCCGCCGAGCCGCCGGCGAGCCGCCAGCGGATCGGGACCGACCTATATTCGGAGTACGTAGCCCGCGCCGCGGATCGTATGTAGGAGCCTGGGCTCTCCATCGGCTTCGAGCTTCCTCCGTAGGTTGGAGACGAAGACTTCGATCGTGTTGGTCATCGAGAACGGGTCATAGCCCCACACCTCGTCCAGCAGCCGCTGGCGTGAGATCACGATCCGCTCGTTGCGCATCAGGTACTCGAGCAGCTCGAATTCGCGCTGCGTGAGCTCGACCGGGCGGTCGCCGCGCGTGACCTCGTGGGTGTCGGGGTTGAGCTTGAGGTCGCCGACGGTGAGGTTCGCCTGGCCGCGCGGCGGCGTACGCCGCAGCAGCGCGCGCAGGCGCGCGAGCAGCTCCTGGCGCTCGAACGGCTTGACGAGGTAGTCGTCGGCGCCGGAGTCCAGGCCCTCGACGCGGGCCTCGACGGCGTCACGGGCGGTCAGCATCAGGATCGGTACGGCGTCGGAGGAGGCGCGCAGGTGCTTGGCGACGTCGATCCCGTCCATCCCTCCGGGCAGGCCGAGGTCGAGGATCACGAGGTCGGGCAGGAAGCCGTGCGCGGCATCGAGCGCCGACTGGCCGTCGCCGGTGACGCGCACCTCGTAGCCCTCCATCCGCAGCGAGCGTTGCAGCACCTGCGCAATCGCGTCGTCGTCCTCGACGACGAGCACCCGCGGCGAACGGTCGAAATCGGCCATCTATCGAGCATGGTAGGGACCGGATCGGGTGGGGGATCTGACCTTTATGTCGCGTTGAGCGGGGTTTATGCGCGGTTGAGCGCACGCTTGCATTCGGCAGGAGCGGGAGGGTCGCCGTCGAAATGCAGAAGCTCGAACATGGCCGCCACCACGAAGGGACGCAGCGCCTCGGGCAAGGCCCGGGGCAACAGCAAGAGCAGCGCGAGTCGCCCCAAGCGTGGCGGCACGACATCGGGTTCTCGCCAGGCGCCGAAGTCACGCGCGCAGCGATCGTTTCTCGCCAGTCGTCGTCCGGCGCTGCGGGCGGCGTGGGTTCCGCCGCGGCTGGAATCCCACGAGATCGACATCCTCGCGCTCGCGCTGATCGCGATCGGGATCTTCCTTGGCGGCGTCGCCTACGCGGGCTGGAGCGGCGGGGCCCTGGGGAACGGCGCGGTGACGGCGCTGCGATGGGTGTTCGGCGTGCTCGGCTACGCGGTGCCCGCCGCCCTGGCCGTCGGCGGCGCCCTGATCCTGCTGCGCGAGCTGCGTCCGCCCGGTCGTCCGCTGCGCGCGGGGGCGCTCTGCCTGACCCTCGCGATCACACTGGCGCTGGCGGCCGGAACGTTCGGGATCGGCCCCGGGGTGGGCGGGTCAAATCACGCGCATGCGTTCTGGCGGGCGGCGACGATCGAGGCGCGCGGCGGGATCGTCGGTCAGGCCTCGTACTGGATCTGCTCGCATCTGATCTCGCGGCTCGGGGCCGACATCCTCGCGGTGTTCCTCGCCGTCGCGGGCGTGATCCTGGTCAGCGGCGCCGGCCTGGCCGGAATCGTGCGCGCGACGGGTGCCGGCGTCGTCGGCACCGGCCGAGCGATCCGTCGCTCGACCGACGATCTCAGCGCCGTGCTGGGACGGCGCTCGGCGACCCCCGCCGACAGTGCCGGGGCCGACACGGGCCCGGATGCGGACGCCGGCCTCGGCCCTGTCGACGGCCCGCCGCCGTTCGGCGACGACCCGTTCGCGATTCATCCCGCGTTCGGGCAGCCGCCGGCGCCGCTGCTGCCGCCCGAGCCGGAGACCGCGGAGCTCGTGATCCGCCCGGGCGACGGCGCCGCGGCGCTGCCGGGCGAGGCGGACGGCGGCGGGGCCGAGCAGGCGGCCGAAGACGGCCCGCTGGTCGCGGCCGACGAGGTCGGCGCCGCGTCCGAGGCCGACGAAGCCCATGAGCGGAGCGGACCTGGGCGCGAGGTCGACCCCTCGGAGCTGACGCCGCAGGGCCGTTACCGCACATCGGTCACCGACGATCCCGAATTCCGCTGGCGCGTGCCCGATCCGAGCTTTTTGACGCGCTCCAGCGGCGATGCGGCGCGGCCCGACACAGCCGGCCAGGAGCAGACCGCGCGGGCGCTGATCGAGACACTCGGCCACTTCGGGATCCAGGCGCAGGTCGTCGGCCGCGTCACCGGCCCGCACATCACCCGCTACGAGATCAGGCTGGCGCCGGGCACGAAGGTCGCGAAGGTCTCTCAGCTCAAAGACGATCTCGCCTACGCACTGGCGGCCACCGACATCCGGATCCTGGCGCCGATTCCTGGCAAGCAGGCGGTCGGGGTCGAGGTCCCGAACGCCAGGCGCCGGATCGTCCACCTCGGCGACGTGTACGCGACGCCGCCGCCCGACTGGTCGCCGCTGACGGTGTGGCTGGGCAAGGACATCTCCGGCAAGGCCGTGCCCGCCGACCTGGCAAAGATGCCGCACCTGCTCGTCGCGGGCACGACCGGGGCCGGCAAGTCCGCCTGCGTCAACGCGATGCTGTCGAGCGTCCTGCTGCGCGCGACGCCGCACGAGGTCCGGGTCGTGCTCGTCGACCCCAAGCAGGTCGAGCTCAACCACTACGAGTCGATCCCGCACCTGCTGACACCGGTCATCACAAGCCCGCGCAAGGCCGCGAACGCACTGCAGAATCTCGTCGGCGAGATGGAGCGCCGCTACTCGATGATGTCGCTGGCGCGGACCCGCTCGCTACCCGAGCTCAACCGCCACCGCGCGCGTCGCTCCGAGCCGCCGCTGCCCTACATCCTGTGCGTGATCGACGAGCTCGCGGACCTGATGATGGTCGCGCCGGCGGACGTCGAGGACTCGATCATCCGCCTCGCGCAGAAGGCGCGAGCGGTCGGCATGCACCTGGTGCTGGCGACGCAGTCGCCGCGCGTGGATGTGATCACCGGGATGATCAAGGCCAACGTGCCGTCGCGGATCGCATTCGCGGTCTCCAGCCAGACCGACTCGCGCGTGATCCTCGACCAGAACGGCGCCGAGTCGCTGCTCGGCCAGGGCGACATGCTGTTCTCCCCGGTCGGCAGCTCGCGGCTGCAGCGGATCCAAGGTGCGTTCATCGACGAGGAGCAGATCCTCGAGCTGACCGAGTCATGGCGGCGACAGGGTGAGCCAGAGCTGCACGAGGAGCTGCTCGACGAGGTCGAGTCACAGGACGCCGACGGTGGCTCCGGCGGCGACGGCGACTCGCTCGACGCCGACGAGGACCCGCTGCTGGAGGATGCGATCGCGCTCGTCGCGCAGATGCAGACCGCGTCGACCTCGATGCTGCAGCGCCGTCTGCGACTCGGTTACACGCGCGCAGGTCGCCTGATCGACATGCTCGAGCGGCGCGGGATCATCTCCGGCTACGAGGGCTCCAAGCCACGAACGGTGCTGATCGGGGAGGCCGACGTGCCGCGGATCCTCTCCCATCTGGCCGAGGCCGGAGGCGGACCAGCGCCCGAGGTGCCGCCGCCGATCGAGCCCGAGGCGCCCGGACCTGCGGATTCCCCTGCAAACGACGGTGCGCCAGGCCCGGATTCGGAGCTGCCGGGGTAGCCTTCAGCGCCCATGGAGCAGATCGGCGCGCGGCTGCGCGAGGCGCGGATGCGCGCCAAGATCGACATCAATCAGGTCGAGTCGGACACGAAGATCCGCGCCAAGTATCTGCGGGCGATGGAGAACGAGGAGTGGGACCTGCTCCCCGGCGAGATCTACGCCAGGACGTTCCTGCGCACCTACGCCGATTACCTCGGGCTCGACAGCCGTGAGCTCGTCGACGACTTCCGCCGCGAGCACGAGCGACCCACCGACCACGACCTGCGGCCGCTCACCTCGGGCCGCGAGCGCGAACGTCGGCCCGGGTCAGCGCGCCGCCCCCAACCAGGACCGCCGGGTGGCGGCATGTTCCGGATCCCGCCGTGGACGATCGTCATCGTCGTGCTCGTGATCGTCGGCGTCGCGCTGTACTACGTCGGCTCGCACACGGGCAACGGCGGCTCCAACACGACCACCTCACAGAAGGCCGCGCGCCACAAGCACCACAAGCACAAGCACAAGCACACCGCTCCCAAGCACCACAAGCCGGCCGCGACGTCGGTGCGCCTGAAGCTCGTACCGACCGGCACCGTGTACGTGTGTCTGGTCAACGCCAAGGGCCGCCAGCTGATCGCGGGCACGACGCTGTCGGCCGGACAGAGCGTACCGGTGCAGGTGGCCAAGACGATGTTGCTGACGCTCGGCAACAACGCCGTCACGATCACCGCAAACGGCAAGCGCGTGCCGGTCGCGCCGTCCTCGAGCCCGATCGGCATCAAGTTCACGCCGCACGGGCACAGCGCGATCCCCGCCGCCAACCAGCCGCAGTGCACGTGACGCCTGCCGTTCTGAGAGCGGGAATCCTCGTCACCGGGACCGAGGTGCTGACCGGCGTGATCACCGACCGCAACGGCCCCTGGCTGTCGCAGCGTCTGCGCGAGCAGGGCGTCGACGCGGCGATGATCGAGGTCGTCGGCGACCGGCCCGCGGATCTGCTCGACGCGCTCGAGCACATGCGCGCCAAGGGCATGACGCTGATCGTCACCAGCGGCGGGCTCGGGCCGACGGCGGACGACCTCACGGCCGAGATCGTCGGTCGCTTCTGCGGACGCGAGATGTACGTCGACGAGGCGCTGTCTGCGCGGATCGACGCGATCGTCTCGCCGATGATGGCGCGCTGGCCGCACGTGGACCCCGAGGCCGTCCGCGTGGCGAACGTCAAGCAGGCGACCGTTCCGCGTGGCGCGACCGTGCTGGACCCGATCGGGACCGCGCCGGGGATGGTCGTGCCGGCGGCCGACGGCACCGAGGGACCGACGGTCGTGGTGCTGCCCGGTCCGCCGGGCGAGCTTCGTCCGATGTGGGACAGGGCCGTGGCGACGGACGCGTTTCGGGCCGCGATCGCGGGAGCGCCGACGTACCGGACGGCGGTGATGCGACTGTTCGGGATGCCGGAGTCCGAGATCGCCGAGTCGCTGCGGGCCGCCGAGGCCGAGGGGCTCGGTCTGGAGGGACTCGAGATCACCACCTGCCTGCGCCGCGGGGAGATCGAGATCGGCACGCGCTTCGCGCCCGACGCCCAGGGCGACTACGACCAGCTCGTCGCGTGGCTTGCCGAGCGTCACGGTCCACGGCTGTTCTCGCCCGACGGGTCGACGATCGACGAGCAGGTTGGGGCGCTGCTGGCGGGCGAAACGATCGCGGTCGCGGAGTCGTGCACGGCCGGGCTGCTCGCGGCCCGGCTGACCGACCGGCCGGGATCTTCCGAGTACTTCCTGGGCGGGGGCGTCGTCTACTCGAACGCCGCCAAGACCGATCTCGCGGGTGTCGACCCGGCGATGATCGAGCGCGTCGGTGCCGTCTCGACCGAGGTAGCCGAGGCGCTGGCGGCCGGGATCGCCGCGCGTTTCGGGGCGTCGCTGGGGATCGGTATCACGGGGATCGCGGGGCCCGGGGGAGGGACGCCCTCCAAGCCGGTCGGGACCGTCTGCATCTCGGTGTGGCGCCGCGAACGCGACCGGGGCCGCGGGGCGGGCGAGGATCGGGAGCCGGGAGAGGGGCGTGGGCCCGGCGAGGATCGGGAGCCGCGGGAGGGTCGCGAGAGCGGTGACAGTGGGAGCTTCGAGACCCGCCGGCTGCGGCTGCCGGGCAACCGCACGGACGTGCGCGAGCGCTCGGTGACCATCGCGATGCACCTGCTGCGACGGGTGCTGAGCGGCGACGACAGCCGCTGACCACGCGTTCCGGAGCCGGCGGGCGATGTCCGACGTCACAGGGGAGACGACGCTGAGGTTGTTCGTCGCGCTCGAGCTGCCCGAGGCCGTCCGGCACGCGCTGAGGGGGTGGGCGGCGTCCGAACTCTCGCAGCTCGAACGGCTGCGGTTACTCGACGATGCGGCGCTGCACGTGACGCTGTGCTTCATCGGCGCGACCCCTGCGTCGGAACTCGACGCGATCGGCGCCGCCTGCCGGGAGGCGGCCGCCGGTCATCGCCGGCTGCGGCTGGCGCTGGGATCCGTGCTGGCGCTGCCGCGCCGGCGCCCGAGGGTCGTCGCGGTCAGCGTCGTCGCCGCGGACGACGAGGCCGAGCCGGGGGTCGCGGAAGGGGATGCCGCCGAGCTTGCCGGGCTCCAGGAGGCGCTGTCGGCGCAGCTCGCGGCGGGCGGCTGGTACCGCCGGGAGGCGCGGCCGTTCCTCGCGCACCTGACGGTCGCGCGGGTGCGGTCACACAGCCGGATCGACGCCCGCGCGCTCGACCGGGTGCGCCCGATCGAGGCGTCCCCGTTCGTCGCCGACACCGTGACGTTGTTTCGCTCGCGCACGCGCCCGAGCGGGGCCGAATACGAGCCGCTGACCCGCGTGCCGCTCCACGGTCGACCGCTGACCGGCCGGCCACGTGGCGCCGAGCTTCTTCACGGGGGGCGAGCATTTTCGCCAACCAATCGGTTCCGGCCCTGACTTGGTGACCGTTCGCGACAGGTCGGTGAACGCTCGCCAATCACCTTTGCGCGCGGCACGTTTGGCGATCATTCACGGCGCTTGCGAGAGCCCGTGGCGTCGGCTCGTCGCCCTGACTCGTCGCGAGCTCGTTACGGCTGCTGCGACTCGATCCACTTCTCCAGCGCCGGACCGCTCTCGACGCTCGTGATCAGCGCATAGCGGATGCCGGGGCCATGGTGGTAGCCGCCGTGGTACAGGAACTCGGAGTCGACGACCGCCTGCTGGTACTTGGGCAGCGCGATGCTGATCTCCGTGGCCTTGTCGAACTGATCACGGCGCACGACGAGCGCGCTCGTGTCGTCGTCGGTCAGCTCCAGCCAGCAGCGCACGACCCACCCGTTCTCCTCGGGGTTGTTGGCCGCGTTGTTGTTGTCGAGGTGCAGGCCCCAGCGGCACTCGCGCATCGTGTTCGGCTTCATCTTCAGCAGCTGCACGCGGCCGAAGCGGGCGCCGATCGACTCGACGTAGGAGACGATCGTCGGGCACTTCTTCGCGTTCTCGGTCCAGACGCCGTCGAGGTCGGGCTTGCCGTAGGCCTCGAAGCCCTTGAGCTCGATCTCGCCCGTGCAGGAGGTGATCGGCGCGAACGTGGTCGCGTCGTCGGACGAGTAGGTCGTGTACGTGAGGTTCTCGTACTCCTCGCGCGGGATCTCCGGGCCGTCGTACTTCTTGAGCGGCAGGTAGCCGCCGTTGGCCTGCAGCTTGGGCATCCGGTAGTGCGGCGTCTGACGCTGGGTCAGGGACGGCCGGCGGACGCCGGTCACGTGGAGGATGCGCTTGGTGTGCTCGTTCTTCAGAGCTTCGGTGAGAGGGGACACGTTGTCTCCAGACGTCGATGTTGCTCAGGTGTTATGACCACCGCATTCTGGCAGCCATGACGGCGAGAGTGTGGTCGCGAGCGCGATCGCCCGCCTGCTGCTCCCGATGCGTGCGATGTTGGAACAGATCTGTTGCTGATTCGTGACGACTCGGTCTTGTTCCTTCACAGGGCCTCGATCTACCGTCGGTTCCGTCCGCCGCCCGCCTTACCGTGGACGATTCGAACGCGCAAAGGAGCCAGCGAGCATGAGCGACAACCAGAGAGGCGCAACCGTCGGCGCGTCTGACCCCAAGGCCGACGCCAAGCGACAGGCGGCCCTGCAGGGCGCATTGACTCAGATCGAGCGGCAGTTCGGCAAGGGAACCGTGATGCGCATGGGCGACCCGGGCGCGCGGGTGAACGTCGACGCGATCCCGACCGGCGCCCTGTCGCTCGACATCGCGCTCGGGATCGGCGGCGTGCCGCGCGGCCGGATCGTCGAGATCTTCGGCCCGGAGTCATCGGGCAAGACGACGCTCGTCTACCACATCATCGCCGAGGCGCAGAAGCTCGGCGGCGTGTGCGCGTTCGTCGACGCCGAGCACGCGATGGATCCGCTCTACGCGCAGCAGATCGGCGTCGACATCGACGAGCTGCTCGTCTCCCAGCCCGACTACGGCGAGCAGGCGCTGGAGATCGTCGACATGCTGATCCGGTCGGGCGCCGTCGACCTCGTCGCGGTCGACTCGGTCGCCGCGCTGACCCCGCGCGCCGAGCTCGAGGGCCAGATGGGCGACCAGACCGTCGGCGTCCAGGCGCGGATGATGTCGCAGGCGATGCGCAAGCTGGCCGGCAACCTCAACCGTGCCCAGACCCTGTGCGTGTTCACCAACCAGATCCGTGAGAAGGTCGGCGTCATGTTCGGCTCGCCGGAGACGCAGCCGGGCGGTCGCGCGCTGAAGTTCTACTCCTCGCAGCGTCTGGACATCCGGCGGATCGAGACGCTCAAGGACGGCACCGAGGCGGTCGGCAACCGTGTCCGCGTCAAGGTCGTCAAGAACAAGGTCGCGGCGCCGTTCAAGCAGGCCGAGTTCGACATCGAGTTCGGCAAGGGGATCTCGACCTCCGGATGCCTGCTGGACTACGGGATCGAGCACAACATCGTCACCAAGTCCGGCTCGTTCTTCTCCTACGGCGACGAGCGGCTCGGCCAAGGCCGCGGCAACGCCAAGGCGTTCCTCGACGAGCACCCGGAGATGGCAGCCGAGATCGAGGCCAAGATCTACGCCGTGCTCGGGATCGGCCGCGATCTGGTCAAGGAGATCGAGCACGACGACACGCCCGCAACGGACCCGGTGGTCGCCGCTGCCTGAGTCACGCTAAGTGGAGTCCGCGACCGAGGAGCAGGCGCTGCAGCGGGCGATCGATCTCGCCTGCGCACACATCAACCGGCGCGAGCGGACCGTCGCCGAGGTCCGCGCGCAGCTGCAGCGCAAGGGCGTGTCGGACATCCACGCAGACGAGGCCGTGCGGACGCTGACCGAACAGCACCTGCTCGACGACGAGCGGTTCGCCGAGATGTTCGTCGCCGACAAACGCCAGCTCGAACAGTGGGGCTCCGAGCGGATCCGCCGCGCGCTCGGCGCCCGTGGCATCGACCGCGACGTCGTTGAGCGCGCCCTTGCGACCTCACCCGACGGCTCCGGCAACGGCGGCGCTGGCGCCGGCGATGATGCCGAGCTCACGCGCGCCCTCGCGCTGCTGCAGCGTCGCTTCCCGCAGCCGCCGCAGGACCGCCGCGACCGCGATCGCGCGCTGGGCATATTGCTGCGCAAGGGCTACGAGCAGGAGCTCGCGATCGACGCGCTCAACGCCCATGCACGCGGGGATTGAGCGGTCCCAGACATGTTCTGACGGCGGTGACCGGACGGCGATGCGATTGCGTGGTCAAATAGGCGGTACTACGATGGCTGCAGCGATGTAGCGGCCTGCGCGACCGCGAAACACCAGCAAACCCGCCGGTTCGTCGCTCTCGGTAAACGGAATTCTGAAGGTGGCGGCCGCTCCGGCGGACGCTCGGGAGGAACGACGATGGAAGTGATCGTTGCTGCAGCGCTGATCGCGATCGCGGTCGTGGTGGCAGCGGTCGTCTATGGCCGCACGCATGGCAATCCGGCGGCCGTGGCGCCGCCGCCTTCCGCCTCCGACAACAGTGCGACCGCCGCCGCGTTGCAGGCCGCCCTCACCGAGCGCGGCGCCGCGCTGGAGCGTCGCGAGGACGCGGTCGCGCGCAGGGAGACCGAGCTCGCCGCCGAGCGCGCGGAAGTCGCCAGCCGCCGCGCCGAGGCCGAGCAGACGCTTGAGCGCGTCGCCGGCATGTCTGGGGCGCGCGCCAAGCAGCTGCTGCTGCAGGAGGTCGAGGAGCAGGCGAGGCATGATGCCGCACGGCGGGTCCGCCAGATCGAGGAGGAGACCAAGCGCGAGGCCGAGCGTCGCGTCCGCAACATCCTCTCGGTCTGCATGCAGCGCCTCGCGGCAGGCCATGCCGCCGAGACGACCGTGTCGGTCGTGCAGCTCGCCTCCGACGATCTCAAGGGCCGGATCATCGGCCGCGAGGGGCGCAACATCCGCGCGCTCGAGAACCTCACCGGCGTCGACTTCATCATCGACGACACGCCCGGCGCGGTGGTGCTGTCGGGATTCGACGGCGTCCGCCGCGAACTCGCACGGCTGACGCTCGAGAAGCTGCTCGCCGACGGCCGGATCCATCCGGCGCGGATCGAGGAGACCTACTACCAGACCCGCTCCGAGCTGGAGGCTCACATCGTCGAGGTCGGCGAGCAGGGGGTGCTCGACGCGGGCGTACAGAACGTGCACCCCGAGCTCGTGCGGCTGCTGGGACGGCTGCGCTTTCGCACCAGCTATGGCCAGAACGTGCTCGCCCATTCGATCGAGGTCGCCCAGCTGGCGGCGATGATGGCCCAGGAGCTCGGCGCCAGCCCGAAGGTCGCGCGGCGCGCCGCGCTGCTGCACGACATCGGCAAGTCGGTCACGCACGAGGTCGAGGGGCCGCATGCGCTCGTCGGCGGGCAGCTGGCGCGCCGATACGGCGAGGAGGAGGCGGTCGCGCACGCGATGGAGGCCCACCACAACGAGGTTGAGCCAGAGACGATCGAGGCGGTGATCGTGCAGGCCGCCGACGCGCTCTCCGGCGCCCGGCCCGGCGCCCGCGGCGAGTCGCTGGAGCAATACGTCAAGCGGCTGCGGGAGCTCGAGCAGATCGCGAGCCGTCACAAGGGCGTGGAGAAGGTCTACGCGATGCAGGCCGGGCGCGAGATCCGGGTGATGGTCGCGCCGGGCGCGATCGACGACGACGCCGCGACGCTGCTCGCCGCCGAGATCGCGAGAGAGATCGAGCGCGAGCTCGAGTACCCGGGGCAGATCAAGGTCACCGTGATCCGCGAGTCGCGCGCGGTGCATTACGCTCGCTGAATGCGCACACTCAGTCGTTTCACGATTGTGCTTGTGGTCGCCTCGGCGCTGGTCGCCGCGGCGGTCGGGGGCACCGCGCTTGCGTCCACGCACGCCAGCGCCGCAGCATCGAAGTACCCGCCGTGCACGAAGGCCGCGCTGTCCGCCGGCCTCAAGCGCGGCCCGGCCAAGGTCACCAACGGGCGCTTTCTGAAGCCGTTCGGCTGCGCCCGCAACTGGGCCTACTCGGCCGCGATCGTCGGCAAGGGCAACGCCGCGTTCGAGATCACGGTCCTGTACCACAACAACAACGGGCGCTGGCAGACCTCCAGGCGCGCCGGCCCGTGCCGGACGCACGCCGTGCCGAAGAAGATCTACCGACCGGCCTGCCAGACCAACTAGCTGAGAAGTCTCGGTGAAGCGCTACCACCTGACGACCTTCGGGTGCCAGATGAACGAGCACGATTCCGAGCGGATCAAGGGGATGCTCGACTCGCTCGGATACGCCGAGGTCTCGGAGCGCTCGGCCGCCGACCTGATCCTGTTCAACACGTGCTCGATCCGAGAGGCGGCCGACAGCCGCTTCGTCGCCCACCTCGGGGAGGCGAAGCGGCTCAAGCGGCTGGATCCCGAGCGCGTCATCGGCGTCGGCGGCTGCTGGGCGCAGTCGGTCAAGGAGGAGGTGTTCGCGCGATTCCCGTTCGTCGACGTCGCGTTCGGTCCCGGACAGGTGCACCGGCTCGCGGAGTTTTTGACCAGCGACTCGATCACCGCGCAGGGATTCTTCGAGTTCGAGGGATTCACCGGTCATCTGCCGGCCAAGCGCGCACGCAAGTATCAGGGCTGGGTGCAGATCTCGGTCGGCTGCAACTCGGTCTGCTCCTACTGCATCGTGCCGTCGACCCGCGGCCGCGAGGTCAGCCGGCCGTGGGCAGAACTCGTCGAGGAGGTCCGCGGCCTCGCGGATGACGGCGTGCGCGAGATCACGCTGCTCGGCCAGAACGTCAACTCCTATGGGCGCGACCTGCCGCGCGAGTCGCGGATCACGTTCGCGCAGCTGCTGGCAGAGCTCGACGCGATCGACGGGATCGACCGGATCCGCTACACGAGCCCGCATCCCAAGGACATGCGCGAGGACGTGATCCGCGCGCACGCCGAGCTGCGATCGCTGTGCGAGCACATCCATCTGCCGCTGCAGTCGGGCTCGACGCCCGTGCTCAAGCGGATGCGGCGGACCTACAGCCGCGAGCGCTACCTCGACCGCGTCGCGCTGATCCGCGAGCACGTGCCCGACTGCGCGCTGACGACCGACATCATCGTCGGATTCCCCGGCGAGACCGAGGAAGACTTCGAGCAGACGCTGTCGGTCTGCGAGCAGGTCGGCTACGACGGCGCGTTCACGTTCATCTACTCGCCCCGGCGCGAGACCGAGGCCGCCGAGATGGACGGCCAGGTCCCGCACGAGGTCAAGGTCGCGCGGATGGAGCGGCTCGTCGAGGTCGTCCAGCGCCGCGCCCGCGAGCGCGCCCAGCGGTTCGTCGGGCGCACCGTCGAGGTGCTCGTCGAGGGGCCCTCGCGCACTGACCCGAGCCGGCTGCGCGGGCGTTCGCGCCACAACAAGGTCGTCAACTTCGAGGGCCTCGGCGAGCCCGGAGACCTCGTGCAGGTGCAGATCACCGGCGCCACCAGCCAGACGCTGACGGGCGAGGCGTCGCTGGTCTCCACCGTGGGCTGAAGTCACAGCGCGAAGCGCGACGCCGGGGTTCCGTCCGAGCGCTATGCGAACGTGTGTTCGTGCGCTGGAGCAACCTCACACTGGAGACCGAGGAAACGACCCGTCTGCCGGGGTACCGGGACGAGGCCGTCGTGCGCCATTTCGAGGCGCCGGACTCGATCTCGACCCGTTTCTACGAGATCCGCGCGAAGTCGGTGCTCAACCGCGTGCCGGAGGCGTCACAGATGCCGTTCCGCTGGACGATCAACCCATATCGAGGATGCACCCATGCGTGCGCGTATTGCGCCTGGGGCGGGACTCCGGTGCTGATGGCCAATGGTCGACACAAGTCGCTGGAATTGCTGGAGATCGGCGACGAGATCTACGGGACCGTCCGTGGACCGTTCTACCGGCGGTATGAACGCACCGTCGTGCTGGACAAGTGGATCTCGATCAAGCCGGCCTATCGTGTCGTACTCGAGGATGGCACCGAGCTGATTCTCAGTGGCGATCATCGACTGTTGACGAATCGCGGCTGGAAGCACGTGCAAAACGCGGCTCGCGGCGAACGTGACCGACCGCACCTGACGCTTGCGAACCGGCTCGTCGGCACCGGCGCGTTCGCGACCCAACCGGCCCACGATGACGCGTACCGACGTGGCTACGTCTGCGGCATGGTTCGCGGAGATGGCAACCTGGCGCACTACTCGCACGAGCGTCCCGGTCGAAATGCCGGCGACGTGTATCGCTTCCGGCTGGGGCTGTGCGACCACGAGGCGCTGGAGCGATGCCGGGCGTTCCTCGAGGGGCTCGCCGTCCCAACAACCGAGTTCTCGTTTGCGCAGGCGTCGGACACGCGGCGAGCAGCGACGACGCTGCGGACCCAGCGCCGCTCGGACTACGAACGGATCAGCGAGCTCATCCGCTGGCCGGCGATGCCGAGCTTGCAGTGGTGCCGAGGATTCCTCGCGGGCATCTTCGACGCCGAGGGATCACGCAGCGCCTTCGCGGTGCGCATCGCGAGCTGCGATCAGGAGATTCTCGCCTGGACCGAGGGGTGCGCAAAGCGGCTGGGGTTCGACTTCTGCCGCGACACCCGCATGCAGCACAACGGACTGCAATCAATCCGCATCCGCGGTGGACTGTCCGAGCATCTGCGCTTCTTCCACCTCACCGATCCGGCGATCACGCGCAAACGCGACATCGCCGGCCAGATGGTCAAGACCTTCTCGCGGCTCGGCGTCGCGGCGATCGAGCCGATCGGGCGGAAGCTGCCGTTATACGACATCACCACCGGGACTGGAGACTTCATCGCGAACGGCGTCGTCAGCCACAACTGCTTTGCCCGGCCGACGCACACGTATCTCGACTTCAACGCCGACAAGGACTTCGAGCGGGAGATCGTGGTCAAGGTCAACGCGCCCGAGCGGCTGCGAGTCGAATTGGCGCGGCCGTCTTGGAAGCGGGAGCACATCGCGCTGGGGACGAACACCGACCCGTATCAGTGGGCCGAGGGTCGCTACAAGCTGACGCGGGGGATCTGGGAGGCGATGATCGAGGCGCGCAACCCGGGATCGGTGTTGACGAAGTCGCCGCTGCTGCTGCGCGACGTCGATCTGATGCGCGAGCTGCGCCGGGTCGCGGGGTTCACCGCGGCACTGTCGGTGCCGACGCTCGACGAGCGGGCGTGGCGCGCGACCGAGCCCCATACGCCCAACCCGCGGGCGCGGCTGGAGGCGGTCGCGGAGCTCAACCGGGCGGGGATCCCGACCGGGGTCATGGTGGCGCCGCTGATGCCGGGGATCAACGACGATCCGGCGCAGGTGCAGGCGATCCTGGACGCCGCGCAGGGGGCCGGGGCGACGTTCGTGCGCGGGATCGCACTGCATCTGCGGGGCGAGGTCAGGCAGGTGTTCATGCGATGGTTGCGCGAGCATCGTCCCGACCTCGTCGATCGCTATCGTGAGCTGTACCGTCGCGGCGCGTACGCGCCGGCGCAGGAGCGAAGGCGCCTGGCGAGCCTGCTGGAGCGGACGCAGATCGAGGCCGTCGCGAACGAGCGATGGGCCAACGAGACGCGGCCCGACGCCACCGGGCGAGCGCGCGAGCCTCCCGCACCGACCGGGCTCGAGCAGGCACGGCTGTTCTAGGACTTCCGTTTAGCCGCCGATCAGGTGTGTGCGGTGGCCTGAAACGCGCGGCCGGTGACGGTGATAGCTGTATAGGACGCCAGGACCCGACCTGGCGGGCCGGATCCACCCTCGACCAGCCCGTCGACGCCGACCAGACGACATGCCACGACAGTTCAAGCCATCGAAGAAGCTCGTGCAGCCGGCCCGTGAGCTGATGCCGGATCGGATGTTCGAGACACGCAGCGATGCGTGGGCGGCGGTTGGGCTGTCGGTCGACTACAGCACCCGCGCGGTCAAGCGCGCCCAGCGCGAGGCGATGATCCTGATCCCGCTGTTCATCGCGATCGTCGTCGTCTACGACAGGCGCGAGAGCATCTTCGGCCCCAACAAGGTCAACGGGCATTTCCCGCCCGGCTACAGGCACTCGACCTACTACGACCTGCTCGACCCCAAGCACGGGTCGCTGACGCTGCCGCTCCAGATCGCGGTCGCGCTCGCACTCGTGGTCATCGGTTGGGCGATCGCACGCGACTTCGGACGATTTGCCGGTCCGACGTTCCTGCGCCGGATGGACCCGGCGACCGCGGGCACCGTCGGCTTCGTCGTGCGACTGCTGCTGGTGGTCGCGGTCGTGGTCGTCGCGCTCAGCGTCGCCGGCGCCAACCTGCGGGCGATCGCGGTCGGCGGTGGCTTTGCGGCCGTGATCGTCGGTCTTGCGGCGCAGCAGACGCTCGGCAACGCGTTCGCCGGGATGGTGCTGCTGAGCGCGAGGCCGTTCCGGGTCGGGGAACGCGTGCGCCTGCAGGCCGGCGCGGTCGGCGGCATCGTCGAGGGGATCGTCAGTTCGCTCGGATTGCTCTACACGACGCTGACCGCGGGCGCCGACCAGATCATGATCCCCAACAGTGTCGTGCTCGCCGCCGTGGTCGTGCCATTGCGCGAGCCCGAGCCGATCGACGTCCGCGTGCGACTCAGCCACGGCGTGCGACCGACCCAGGTGCAAGCGATCCTCGACAACGAGATCTCGACGCCGACGCGCTCGAAGGCGGTGCTGCTCGAGGAGGTCGACGGCAACGACGTCGTCATACGGATCCAGGCGACACCCGAGCGCGCCGACGACGGCGCCAAGCTCGCCGACGAGGTGATGGCGGCGCTGTCGTCGGTGACCGGCGAGCATGAGACCCAGCGGATGAGCGAGCAGCAGCCTGACGTCGACGGGCACGGGTCGCCGACTGACGGTCAGGAGCCGCGACAGCGCTCGCGCACAGGTCGCGCCTGGCGCTGACCTCGCCCGCAGCGCCGGCGGCCGGCGCGTCGCGCGCCTGTCAGCGCTTGTGGCGCTGGCGCTCGGCCATCTCGGCGCTGACGCGGCCGGATCCGAGCAGCCGGCTTGCGGAGGCCGCGATCCCCGGCGCGACCGACGCGAACGTCGCGCCGAGCCGCAACGGCAGAGGCGCGACGTCGATCTCCGCGCGGCCGGTTGCGATCGCCCGGATCACCGCGTCGGCGACGTCTGCGGGCGTCCTGGTGCCGGTGCCCGGAGGGAGCCGGACGCCCGTGTCGGCGTACATGCCCGCTTCGCGGATGAAGCCAGGCGAGACGAGCGAGACGCCGACCCCGGTCCGCTCCAGGTCCTGGCGCAGTCCCAGCGCGAACCCGCGCACACCGAACTTCGTCGCCGAGTACATCGACGAGGCCGGCGCGGCCGCTCGCCCCGACAGCGAGGCGACGAACACCAGGTGGCCGTGACGGCGCCGCATCATCGCCGGCGCGAGCGCATGAGCGAGCATGATCGGCGCCCGCAGGTTGACGTCGAGCGTCCGCTCGATCTCGAGCTCGCTCAGCTCATCCAACCGCCCGGTCGCCGGCAGCGCGGCGTTGGCGACGAGCACATCGACGTCGGCTGCGACGGCCTCCTCGCACAACCGTGACACGTCCTCGGCGACCGCCAGATCGGCGAGGATCGTTCGCGCGCCAAGCGGCCCGGCGACGGAGCCGAGCTCGGTGACGCGGCGGCCGCTGAGCACCAGCCGCGCGCCGCGCTCGCTCAGCGCGGCCGCGATCGCACGGCCAAGGCCGCCGGTCGCGCCGGTCACGAGCGCGGTCGCGCCGGCGAGATCGACCGGCGACCGTGCGGCCGCAGAGCGCTCCGATCCCGTCCCGGCGCCGAACGGCAGCCGCGAGCGCAACCCCTTCGCGGCCGCGCTCATCCGGGGAACACCGCGACCGTGGCGGTGAACGTGTGCAGCAGCGAGCGGCCGCCGACGGGACCGATCTCGCCGGCGGCGAAGAAGCCCGCGCTCGGCGCGCCGCCGAGCAGCTGATCGATCGCCGCGGCGTCGTGGTCGCCGACGCCGAACATCTGCCGGCCGCGGCCGTTGCAGGAGAACACCAGCGCCCCGGCGGGTGCCTCCTCGCCGGCGGCCGAGGCGCACAGCGACAGCTCCCGGCGCAGGTCGGCCTCGGCCGAGCGCGCGTCGCGGGCGTGCAGGCGCACGACCTGGCCGACCGACATGTTTGCCCCGACCTGGATCGAACCCTGCTCGGAGTCGACGCCGATCACGCCGCGCACGAGGAAGTCGCCCTGCTCGTACTCGGGCTTGCCGCCGTCGATCACGATGCCGATCAGCAGCCCGCCGGCGACGAGCGCACGCTCGGCAAGCGACAGCTCCCCGATCACCGACTCGATCGTCGTGACCGCGGGTTTGCCCGCGAGCTCGTGGATCACGTTTCCCTCGGCGGCCGTCACGGTCATCTCACGCCCGAGCGGCGCCGCTCCCTGCGACACGCACGGCAGCATCTCAACGTTGCGCAGATGCAGCCCGACCGCGCCCTCGGCGCAGACCTGGTCGCCGAGCAGCAGCGCGCCGTCGCCGCCGGCCGCGCGGCCGCTTGCGAGGCCGCCGAGCACCGGCACCCATGGCGTGTCCTGGGCGATCCGATCGAGCACCGGCCCGGTCGGAAACGTGTACGGGTCGCTGAGCAGGATCAGACCGCTGTCGCTCGATAGCTCCGGGATCCCCTCGAGCACGCCGGCGCCGCCGCGCTCGGAGACGGTCGCGTGCAGCGCCTCGGCGGTGCAGCCATCGTCGAGGGCCGCCGCCCACACGGCGACCGCCGTGCCGGACTCGTACTCCCGGCCCGAACCGAGCACGCCGCCGGCGCCACAGCCGATCAACGACTCAGCCGTCAGCTCGGACGCGATCGCGGCAAGCGTTCGCTCCGGCGACGACAGATGGGCACCACCGGCGAACACGAGCGCGATGTCGGCGTCTTCGCCGGCGAGGCCCGCCGCCACGTCGCGCGCTGCCCGGACGGCGCCGCGAGCCGGGTCGGAGTCGGTGCTGACCGCCGCCGCGACCTTCATCGAGTCCCCACCCGAACCATCGCCCGACGATACTGCGCCCATGTCTGGAGCCGCCGTGATCGCCCTGTTCGGCCCGACCGGCGTCGGCAAGACCGAGGTTGCGATCGCGCTCGCCGACGGGCTGCGCGAGCTCGGCGAGCGGCCGCTTGCGATCTCCGCCGACGCGCTGCAGGTATACGAGGGGCTGGAGATCCTGACCGGGGCGGCGACCGCGCAGCAGCGGACGCGACTCGAGCACCGCCTGGTCGGGTTCGTGCCGCTGCACGAGACGTTCAGCGCCGGTCGTTACGCCCAGCTCGCACATGCCGAGATCGACACGGCGCTCGCCGCCGGCCGGCGGCCGATCGTCGTCGGCGGGACCGGGCTGTATCTGCGCGCGGCGCTGACCGAGCTTGAGCTGCGCCCGCCGCCGGATCCGCAGCTGCGCGAGCGATGGTCGCGGCGGCTGCGCAAGCGTGGGCCGCTCCAGTTGCACGCCGAGCTCGCACGCCGGGCGCCATGGGCGGCCGAGGCGATCGCGCCGACCGACCGCCAGCGGATCATCCGGGCGCTGGAACTCGACGAGATGGGGGAGCTGCGCAACCGCGCCGGCGACAACGAGCTGTGGACCGCGAGCACCCGCGTGCCGACGCTGCTCGCCGGGCTCGTGATGGCGCGCGAGGCGCTGTACCGGCGGATCGACGCCCGCGTCCAGGAGATGGTCGCGGCCGGCGCGCGCGAGGAGGTCCGTGCCGCCGCGGCCACCGCCTCGCCGACCGCGCGCGCGGCGCTGGGGTTCGAGGAGCTGCTCGCCGGCGACATCGAGCAAATGCAGCGCCGGACGCGCAACTACGCCCGCCGGCAGCTGACGTGGATGCGCAAGCTGCCCGGCGTCGCGGTCATCGACGTCACCGACCGCGAGCCGGCCGAGGTCGGACGCGAGCTGCTCGAGCGGTGGCGCGCCGCGAGCTGACCGTGGAGGATCCTGACGCCCCGACGTCGCTCCCAGCGGGAGATTTCTTTCACCTGCCGTAAGCCCGATCCCATACGGGTTGGTCCCGGCGCCCGGCGCCCGGCGCGCGGCCCCGCCTCAGAACACGGCCAGGAACGGGTACATCACGATCACCGCCGCCAGCACGAGCAGCGCCCAGGCGACGATCAGCCCCCGCAGCCAGCGCCGGCGCCGCCGCCAGCCGAGCGTCACCAGATGGATCGCGGCGACGTAGATCCCAGGCATCACGACGATCATGTAGTAGGTGTAGGAGATGCGGCGGTCGAGCGCCTGCTGCAGCTCGTAGGGCACCCACGTCGCGACGAACCACGCGACGCCGAGCAGCGACATCTGGACGTCGCCGAGCGTCCGGGCGGCGCGCTCCGGCGACGCGAAGCCGCCGCCGTCGGGCGACCCCGGGCCGCCGTCGTCGCGAGCTCCCACGCCGTCGCGCGCCGCCGCGGCACCAAGGGCCGGACGCGCGATCACGAGTCGAACCGCGAAGAACACCACCGATGGCACCGCCAACAGCATGATCGGCGGGCTCATCTCGCCGATGAACGAGACGACGGGCAGGATCCCGGCGGTCTGGCCCGGCAACGGCGGCGCCACCCGCAGGTAGACGATCGGCTTGATGTCCAGCAGCCACTGCCACGGGTAGGACGCGATCCCGCTCGGCTTGCCGGTCAGCTGTGCCGCGTAGACGACGATGTGGCGCAGCTCGTCGACCGGCCCGCCGGTGATGAACCTCCCCTCGGCGTCGGCGTACGGATGCGCGATCAGCCCCATCAGCCCGAGGCCGCCGAGAAACAGTCCGATGCTCAGCAGCGCGCAGCCGAACCAGCGCCCCAGCGCCGGGCGCCAGTGCCACGCGGCCGGCGCGCGCGGGTCGCGCAGCGCGATCAGCACCCGCGCCACCTCGAGGACCGCGAGCACGATCAGCGCGTAGGGCGAGACCTCCTTCATGCAGTCGGCGAGCGCCAGCACGACCGCCGCCGCCAACCACCGCCCTCGCAGGTATAAGGCGACCCCGAAGATCATCGGCGCCAGCGCGTAGACGTCGAGCGTGCCGATGCGGCCGTGGACGAGCATCAGGTTGTCGCAGGCCATCAGCGCCGCCGCGCCGACCGCCGGCCAGCGGTCGCCGCCGGCGCAGCGCACGAGGTAATACATCGCGAGAATCGCCAGCGTCCCGAACAGCAGGCTGCCGATCCGCCACGCAAACGGACCATCGCCGAACAGCTCGATCGCGCCGGCGATGATCAGCTTCGCCCCCTGGGGGTGCTCGGCGTTGGGGTCCGAGCCGAGCGGCGACTGGGCGTAGTGCGAGCCGGACGGCGGATGGATCCCGGCGATCACGCGCGCGGCGTTGACGTAGTACGCCTCGTCGAAGATCAGCGTGTGGTCGTCGGCGCTCCGGCACGGCACCGAGCATGGCTCTGACAGCTTGTACGCGCGCGCGCCGAGCGAGAGCGCCGAGATCACGGCGAGCGCCAGCAGCGGTGCGCGCGGTGACGCGAACACTCGCCGCAGCGTCACCGTCAGCGGCTCAAGCGTCGAGGTGGCCATCGCGAGCCGCGACCCTACAGGGGCGACATAGACTGCGGCGCCGTGCGATTCGAGAAATGGCAGGCGCTCGGCAACGACTACGTAATCGTCGAGCGATCAGCGCTCCCCTTCGAGCTGACACCCGCGCGGATCGAGAAGCTGTGCGCGCCGCACACCGGGATCGGCTCCGACGGGATCCTGCTGTTGTCGGCGCCCGACGCCCCCGGCGCCGTCGCGCGCCTGCAGATCTTCAACCCCGACGGCTCCGAGGCGGAGCTGTCGGGCAACGGCGCGCGCCAGGCGATCCTGTACCTGCGCCGCCACGGCCACGCCACCAGCGACACGTTCTCGATTCAGACCGCCGCCGGCGAGATCCGGCCGACGATCACGTCTCCGACAACCGCGCGGGTCGAGATGGGGCGCGCCCGCGTGCGCAGCCCCGGCTACCCCTCGGGCGACGGCGACGGGCGCGGCACGCTGCAAGCCGGTGGCCGCGAGTGGGCGTTTCAACACGTCGAGGTCGGTAACCCGCAGTGTGCGATTCGCATGCGGACGCTCGCCGACCTCATGAGCCTCGACCTGCCCGCGGTCGGACCGGCGATCGAGCGCCACGAGCTGTTTCCCAACCGCACCAACGTCTCCTGGTTCGCGGCGCTGGCGGGCGATCGGATTCGAGCGCGGATCTTCGAGCGAGGCGTCGGCGAGACCGCGTCGAGCGGGACCGGAGCGACCGGTGCCGCAGTCGCCCATGTGCTCGGCGGCGGCGACTCTCCGGTGACCGTCGTGCTCGACGGCGGCGAGCTGTCGGTCGAGGTGGGGGAGGACCTCGACGTTACCCTCAGCGGCTGGGCGGTCCCGGTCTTCTCCGGAGCCCTGGCCGACGATTTCATCAAGGAGTTGCATGCGACCGAGTAGCCGTCTGGAGACGATCCCGCCGTACCTGTTCGCGGAGCTGGAGCGCAAGATCGCCGTCAAGCGAGCCGCGGGTGTCGACGTGATCAGCCTCGGGATCGGCGACCCGGACACTCCCACCTACCCGCCGATCGTCGCCGCCGCGCAGCGGGCGGTTGCCGACCCCTCGACGCACCGGTACCCGTCTAACCGGGGCCGCCCTGAGTTCCGCGAGGCGATTGCGGCGTTCTACGGGCGCCGTTTTGGGGTGATGCTCGATCCCGAGACCGAGGTGATGCCGGCGATCGGCGCCAAGGAGTGCATCTTCAACCTCAGCCTCGCGTTCCTCGATCACGGGGATGTCGCGCTCGCGTCTGACCCGGGGTACCCCGTGTACACGGGCGGGCCGCTGATCGTCGGCGGCGAGCCGTACCTGATGGGGCTCGAGCCGTCGCTGCATTTTGCGCCCGACCTCGATGCGATCCCCGCCGACATCCTCGCCAAGGCGAAGCTGATGTTCATCAACTACCCGAATAACCCGACCGGCGCCGTTGTTCCCGACGGGCTGTTCGAGCGCGCGATCGAGCTCGCACAAGCCCACGACATTGTGGTCGTGCACGACAACGCCTACTCGGAGACGACCTACGACGGCTACGTCGCGCCGTCGTACTTGTCGACGCCGGGAGCCAAGGACGTCGGCGTCGAAGTGTTCTCGCTGTCCAAGGGCTACAACATGACCGGCTGGCGGTGTGCGGCGATCGTCGGCAACGCCGAGGCGATCTCGCACTACTGGCGGCTGAAGACCAACATCGACTCGGGTCTGTTCGAGGCAATCCAGCTCGCCGGAGTCCAGGCTCTCCAGCCCGAGGTCGACGAGGAGGTGCGGGCGATGAACGCCGTTTACGCGCGCCGGCGCGACCTCGTCTGCGATGCGCTGGCGCAGGCAGGCGTCAACGTCACCCGCCCGAAGGGCACGATCTACGTGTGGGCGCCGGTGCCGCCAGGGTTCGAGAACGCCGCCGCCTACTGCGAGCACGTGCTCGAGCAGGCGGCGGTCGTGGTCTCGCCCGGCGGGGCGTACGGACCCAACGGTGAGGGCTTCTTCCGGATCTCGCTGACGTGTCCCGAGGAACGGCTGCTCGAGGCCGTGCAGCGGCTCAGCGGGCTCTGAGCCTCGGCCGGCGACCGAGCAGGACAGTCGGAATCCACCCGCCTCGCAGCTAGAATCGAGGTGCTTGAGTAGCCCTCGTGCTTCCACCAACGGCCGCGCGCCCGCGGCCGACCAGCCTCGCGGACGCGCCCGCCAACGGGCGCTGATGATCGCGGCGCTACCGCCGACGGAGAACGAGGAGTCGCTGTCGGAGCTGTCGGAGCTGCTGCGCACCGCGGGCGTAGCCACCGTCGGCGAGCTCGTCCAGCATCGCGACCAGCCGCATCCCAACAGCTATCTCGGACCGGGCAAGCTGACCGAGCTCAAGGAGCTGCTGGCGGCCTCGGACGCGAACCTCGTCGCCTGCGACGACGAGCTGTCGCCGCGCCAGGAACGCAACCTCGAGGCCGCGCTCGGAATGCCCGTGATTGATCGCACCGCGATCATCCTCGACATCTTCGCCGCGCACGCCCACAGCGCCGAGGGCAAGCTGCAGGTCGAGCTCGCGCAGCTCGAGTACAACCTCGCGCGGATGCGCGGCCTGTGGTCGCACCTTGAGCGCCTCGGCGGAGGCATCGGAACCAGGGGACCAGGCGAGACCCAGATCGAGACCGACCGGCGGCTGGCGCGCGACCGGATCGCGGCGCTCAAGCGCCGGCTGGCCAACGTGCGCTCGACGCGGTCGGTGATGCGGGCCGAGCGCGAGCGCGGCCACCTGCCGCAGGTGGCGCTCGCCGGCTACACGAACGCGGGCAAGTCGACGCTGCTCAACGCGCTCACCGGCTCAGACGTGCCGGTCCGCGACCGCCTGTTCCACACGCTGGACCCGACGACGCGGCTGCTGCGCGCCGGCGGCCGCGAGTACCTCGTGACCGACACCGTCGGGTTCATCCGCAAGCTGCCCCACCAGCTCGTCGACGCGTTCGGCGCGACGCTCGAGGAGACGATCCGGGCCGATCTGATCCTGCACGTCGTCGACGCGTCCGCCGAGGAGGAGGAGCTCGAGCGGATGATCGGTGCGGTCGACGACGTGCTGCACGAGATCGAGGCCGAGCGAGCGACGCGGCTGCTGGTGCTGGCCAAGGCCGACCGCCTCGGCGACGAGCGCCGCGCCCAGCTGTCGCACCGGTACCCGGACGGGGTGCAGGTCTCGGCCGTCAGCGGCGACGGCCTCGAGCGCCTGGTCGAGCGGATCGCCGATGTATTCGAGCGGCGGTTGGCGGACGTCGAGCTGCTCGTGCCCTACCGCGACGGCGGCAGCATCGCCGAGCTGCACGAGCTCGCGGGCGACCTCGAGCGCGAAGATACCCCCGACGGCGTGCGCGTGTCGGCGCGGCTGCCGGCACCGGTCGCGGCGCGCTTCAAGCGCTTCGAGCTGCGGCCCGAGACGGCGGCCGGATGACGGCGGCTGGATGACGGCGGCCGGATGACGCTGCGCGTCGTGCGCCTGGACCCGCGCGCGACGATCCCCTCCCGCGCCCACCCAGGCGACGCCGGGCTGGATCTGCGCGCGCTGCACGACGCGACGATCGAGCCCGGACGGCGGGCATCGATCGCGACCGGGATCGCCGTCGAGATCGACCCGGGCCACGCCGGGCTCGTGCTTCCGCGCTCGGGGCTCGCGGCCCGCCACGGGATCTCGGTCGTCAACGCGCCCGGGCTGATCGACGCCGGCTACCGCGGCGAGCTGCGGGTGCTGCTGCTCAACACCGATCGCTCCGAGACATTTGAGCTGCAGGCCGGCGACCGGGTCGCGCAGCTGGTGGTCGTGGCGATCGCGACCGAGGATCCGGTCGAGGTCGACGCGCTGAGCGAGACGTCGCGCGGCGACGGCGGCTTCGGCTCGAGCGGCCGCTCGTAGTAGTCGTCACTCACGGACGCACGGTCGCACCAGAGGTGTCCTGTACCTCAAGCCTCCCGGCTCCGCGCGCGGCCAGCCCGGGGCGCGGTCAGGAGGAGCCGACGGGGATCAGGCCGTGGGTCTGCAGGAACTGCTTGGCGACGTCGCTCGGGCTCTGGCCGCCGACCGACGCCAACAGGTTGAGCTCGCGCATCGTCCGGGTGGTCAGCAGCGCATCGACGCGGTCGATCGTGTCGACGAAGGCGGGGCCCTCGGCGTTGATCGCCGCCTGCGACACGACCGGCACGACGTTGCCGTACCCGAAGATCTGCTTGGGGTCGCGCAGCAGGCGGTAAAAGCCGGTCGCGAGCTCGCCGTCGGTCGTGTTCACATAGGCCGCCTTCACCGTCCCGTCGGTGAGGTTCGAGTACTGGTCGCCGGCCGCCAGCGCCTTGAACGACGCCGGCTTGACGCCGTAGCGGGCATCCAGGCGCGGCAGCCCGAGCTGCGCGTCCTTCAGCTGCGCCTCGCCGCCGATCGTCAGCGAGCCGGCGACGCGCTGCAGGTCCCCCAGCGTGTGCAGCCGGTGCCCGGCGCCGTACGCGTCGGTCACGGCGACGCCGAACGTGTCCGAGAACGGCGTCATGTTCAGCAGCACCAGGCCGCGCCCGACGAGCGCCTGCTGGGCGGCGTCGAAGGCGTCCTGCGCGTTTGCGTGACCGTGATCGGCGTGCGCGACGCTCGAGTTGAGCACGTACAGGTACTCGGGGTACATCGCCAGCGCGCCCGACTTCAGGGCCTGCAGGGTCACGTCGGTGGGACCGATGTTCTGGTTGATGTTGACCGTGTAGCCCTGCGCCTCGAGCGCCTGTAGATACAGCTGCCCGAGCACGAACTGCTCGGTGTAGTTCTTGTCGCCGATCGTGAACGTGGGCGTGCCGTCCCCGGGCAGGTGGTCGGTGGAGGTCGAGTCGGTGGTGGTCGTGGTGCTCGTCGTCGTGTCCGTCGTGGCCGTGCTCGAGCTCGACGTGTGAGCGTGCGGGTGGGCGGCCGGTGCCGGCGGCGTCTGGCTGGCGGTCGTGCCGCCGCACGCCGCCGTGATCAGCGCCAGCGCCAGCAACGGCGAGAGCGTGAGCGCGCGGCGCCCGCGCGTGACCCTGGTCGACAACATGGCAGCGCTTCGATCATATGGACGACCGCGCCGAAGGCCGCCGCACGATCCGGACCGCGACCGATCGTCACACGCCCGCAGCGCGCCGGGCCTCGGCGTGCGCCGCCCGTTCCAGCCCGTCGTCCAGCGCCGCGAGCGGCTCTGACAGGCGCAGCGCGTGCGCAATCAGCCAGTCGGCCAGCCACGCGTTCTTGGGCAGCAGGGGGCCGTGCAGATAGGTGCCGATCACGTTCTGACGGGGGCCTGCGAGCACGCCCTCGGCGCCGTCGCGGCCGTTGTTGCCGTTGCCGCGCAGGATCTGACCGAGCGGCCGCACGCCCGGACCGAGCAGCGTGCGCCCGCCGTGGTTCTCGAAGCCCGCCACGACCCGCGGCTCGCCCGCCGACAGCGTCACCTCGATCGCCGCGTTGCCGATCAGCCGCGGCCCCTCCTCACGGACCGTGCGCAGGTCGACGAGCCCCACGCCCGGCAGCGTCCGCGCGCCGAGCTCGTAGGAGCCGCCGAGCAGCTGGTAGCCGCCGCAGACGCCGAAGATCACGGTGCCGTCGGCGGCGGCCTCGTGCAACGCGTCGCACTTGACCTCGGCGAGATCGTGCGCGCACAGCTCCTGGTCGCGGTCCTGTCCGCCGCCGATGTAGTAGAGGTCGGCGCCGGCGGACGGCAGCGGATCGCCGATGCCGCTGGCGCTCAGCGCGAAGCCGAAGCCGCGCCACTCGCACCGTCGCCGCAGCAGCAGCAGGTTGCCGCGGTCGGCATAGATGTTCATCAGGTCGGGATACAGCGCGCACACTCGCAGTGTCGCCTCAGGCACGGAACATCACCACCACGGTCGCGACGTAGTTCTCCGTCGCCGGCAGGAGCGTGCGGCCCGTGGGCGTCAGCCCCGCGTCGGCGCCCTCGCGTTCGAGCGTCTCGGCGGCGACGTCTTGGAGCGTGACCTCGTCGTGCTCGACGGTCAGCTCACCCGCCGCGGTCACGGTCTCGCGGCGGCGCTCCAGCACGTAGCCGCCGTCGCGCTCGCGGACCGCGACCGGCCTCGAGCAGTACACGACCCCGTCGCGCTCGCAGACGTCGGGCAGCGGCGCGACGACCTCGTGGTCGTCGGCGTCGAACAGCTCGAGCTCGGCGGTGATCGCGACGGCGAGGATGCCATTTGGGCGCAGGTGCGCCACGGCACAGGTCAGAAACGCCCGCCGCTCGTCTGTGCCGCCGAGCAGCTGGATCGTCTGCATCGGCACGATGCACAGCGCGAACGACTCCTGCAGCGAGAAGTCCCGGGCGTCGGCGGTGACCGTGCGCACGTCAAGATCGCCGGCGTCGGCGGCGAGCCTCGCCAGCAGCTCGCCCTCCAGATCCAGCGCCGTCACCTGGTGGCCCCGCCGGGCGAGATCGAGCGTCACCCGGCCGGTGCCGGCGCCGATGTCGAGCACCGGCCCGCCGGCCGCGCCGGCCAGCGCCCGCCATAGCTCGAGGTCCTCGCCGTATCCGCCGCACTCGAGCTCGTGCCAGATCACCGCGGGGGCGGTCATGCGGCGGTCGTCTCCCAGAACGGCTCGACGTGACCGCGGCGGCGCAGCTCGGCCCGCAGCTCCAGGAGCGCCGTGTAGGTCGGCAGCGCGAACAGGCGGCGCGATGACGCGGTCGCAAGCGCGGAGTCGAGCGCCGGCGGCAACGAGTGCTCGACGTGGAGCAGCCGCTCGTCGACCCCGGCGTACTTCAGTCGCAGCGCCAGCTCCGCCGCGCGCGTACCCGCGCAGGTGATGCGGCGCGCGACCGGCGTCAGCAGCTCGAAGTCCGCGTCCCAGATCCACGAGATGTCCCGACCGTCGGCGGTGCGGTCGTTGAGGATCCCCAGCAGATCGAGGCCGCCGGGCTCCAACCGCAGCGTGCGCAGCACCTCGTTGGCGCCCGCCGGGTTCTTGATCAACAGCACCGACAGCTCGCGGTCGCCGACCGCGATCCGCTCCGAGCGGCCGAACGCGGCGCTGACGTGCGCAAGGCCGTCAGCGATCTGCGCCGGCGCGACCCCCAGTGACAGGCATAGCGCTGCGGCGCCGAGCGCGTTGTAGACGTTGTAGAGGCCGGGAAGCGGCAGGCTGACCGTGGTCGCGTTGCCGCCCGCGTGCAGCGTGAACTGAGCCGAGCGGGTCCCGTGCAGCACGACGTCGCGTGCGAACACGGTCGGCGACGGTCGGCGACGGCCGCACGACGGGCAGGCGTAGACGCCGAGATGGCCGAGGTAGATCGCCTCGTAGACGTACGCGGCGCCGCAGCGTCGGCAATGCTTGGAGTCCGCGGCGTGCTGCATCTCGCCGATCGCGACAGACCGGTCGTCGATCCCGAAGTAGGTGACGCCGGCACGCTCGGCGCCGAGGTCGGCGATCAGCGGGTCATCGGCGTTGAGCGCGAGCGCCGTGGTCGCGGGCAGCGCGGCGACCATCGCCGCCCAGCGGTCGGCGATCGTCTCGAGCTCGCCATAGCGGTCGAGCTGGTCGCGAAACAGGTTGCCGAGCAGCACACAGCGCGGCGCGAGCGCCGGCGCGACCGTGTCGAGCCAGAACTCGTCGACCTCGAACAGGCCGAGCTCGCCGTCGATCGCGCCGCCCCAGCGGGCCGCGTCAAGGAGCGCCGAGGCAACGCCACCGGCCATGTTGGCGCCGGCGCGGTTGGCCACGATCCGCCGCCCCTGGCGACCGAGCACGGACGCGACCATCGCCGCCGTCGTGGTCTTGCCGTTCGTCGCCGAGATCACCGCCGAGCCGCCGGGGAGGCGGCGCGACAAGCGGCCGATCGCGTCGGGCTCGAGCCTCGTCAGGATCTTGCCCGGCAGGCTCGTGCCGCCGCCGCGCCCCGCCCGCCGAGCGATCCTCCCGACCGCCTGAGCGGCCGCGACCTTGGCGTCCAGCGTGCTCATGCCGTCGTCGCGGCCCGGGACGCGGCGGCGGTCGCGTGGCCACCGGCCGCGGGGGCGATCGTGCGTACGGCGCCGGGCAGTACCTCGACCTCCGCCGGCAGCTCCGCGATCGGGTCGCCGTCGGCATACATCGTGAACGGACGGGAGCTTTCGATCCGCACTCGCCGCGCGCGCACGACCTCGACCTCGGGCCGGCGGACGTGCTCGCCTCGGAACACGCTCGGCAGCAGCGCCAGGAAGCGCATGCGGGGAAGGTCGGCGACCGTCACCAGCTCGAGTCGGCCGTCGTCGAGCCGCGCGTCCGGCGCAAGGCGCATGCCGCCGCCGTACAGACCCGAGTTCGCGACCGCGACCGTGTATCCGACCAACGACCGCGGTGGCCCGTCGTCGACCGTGATCGTGAACGCGGCGGGCCGCCAGCCGGCGAGCGCCCGCAACGCGCCGTAGGCGTAGACGAGGTTCCCCCGGACGAGCCTGGTGTCGTTCGCGATTCGGTTGGCGACGGAATCGAAGCCGCAGCTGGCGATGCCGATGAACGTGCGGCCACCGACGGCGCCGAGATCGAGGCGGCGGGTGGTGCCGGTGCTCAGCACCGTGCACGCCGCGACCGGGTCGGTGGGGATCGACAGCGACCGCGCGAAGTCGTTGCCGCGGCCGCCGGGCAGCATCCCGAGCAGACCGTCGCCGCCGCGCAACGCGCCGGCGACCGCGCCGATCAGCCCGTCGCCGCCGAACGCGACCGCGGTCTCGCCCGCCGCCGCCGCCTCGCGCGCGAGCGCGCGCGCGTGCTCGAGGCTGAGCGTCGCCTGCACGCGGTGCTCGAGCCCGAGCCGGCGCAGCTCGGCGCCGACGGCCGGCAACGCCCGCCCGGCGCGTCCGCCGCCGGCGACCGGGTTGACGATCAGCGACAGCCTCATGCGAGCACGAGTGCCGCCAGATCGTCCGCGATTCCGACCGGCTCGGGGCCGGTGGCGGCGTCCGCCTGCGCGCGGGTAGTGACGCCGCTCAGCACGATCGCGCAGTCGATCCCGGCCGCTGCCGCTCCGGCGAGATCGGCGTCGAGCCGGTCGCCGATCATCAACGTCCGGCCGGGGCCGAGCCGGTCGAGCGCGGTTTCGAAGATCAGCGGGTCGGGCTTGCCGACGCTTGCGGCGCGCGCGCCGGTCGCGACCTCGAGTGCTGCCACGACCGCACCCGTGCCCGGCCACAAGCCATCCGGTGAGGGGTAGGTCGCGTCCCGTCCGGCGGCGATCATCTCGGCGCCACCGAGCACCGCCGTGGTCGCGGTCCGCAGCTCCGCGTAGTCGAACCGCTCGTGCGCGGCGATCACGACCAGCTCCGCCTCCGCCGCCCGCGGCGTCCCGTTGACGATCCGCTGGCCGGAATCCGCGACGTGCCGGAAGATCGCCGGCGAACCGATCACGAACGCCTGTGCGGGCGTCGCACGCTGCGCGAGCACGTACTGGATCGCGGCGCCGACCGACACGACCTCGCGAGCGGACGCTCGCAGCCCCAGGGACCACAGCTTGCGCACGTACTCCTCGGGTAGCCGCGCGGAGTCGTTGGTGATGAACGCGATCCGCTTCTCGGCGGCGCGCAGCGCGGCGAGCGCGTCCGTCGCCCCGGGCACGAGCGCGTCGCCGACCCAGACGGTGCCGTCGAGGTCGAGCAGGATGTGGTCGTACGTCGTGAGCAGGTTGGACAGCGGAGCCATATCGAGATCTGGGTGGTCCTAACTGAGCAGGGAACAGAGAGCCATGTGACGAATAAACCGGGGTGCCCAAGCGGGACAACAGCGAGCCGGCGGCCACCGCAGCTGGCGCGTCCGCCGCCTGATTATCGCCGCACACCGGGATGTTTTTCGGACCTCGGGCGACCTGCGGCTCGTCGAACGGCCGGTGGTCGCCCGACGTCGGCCTCGAACAAACGTCCGCGGAGCAACGGTGGACCAGACACCTGGATGTTAGTTTTCTGACGGGGAACTCGATGGATGGGCGCTGTCGAGGCTGCTGCCGGCGACGGAGCTGGACGAATGCACCCCATCCGGACGTAATGCACCGGATCGATGAGCAAAACTTGGTGAGCTTCCGCGCGGTTTTGTGCTGCGCGTGCCGCGCCTTGCACGAAGGGCCGGGGATCACGACCATCCTGTGCGGGGACGCGGTCCGACGCCGTCTGCCGTCCAGGCCGTTCATCTCCAACTTGCACACAGGCCCCCAACGTGCGCGAAGGAGCAAAGATGTTCTGGCGGAACCACTAATCGGCGCTGACGGGACCGTTCGGCGCGTTCCCTTATGACCGCAAGCGCCGAACGAGTCACTCCTCACAAGTCGGGCGCGGAAACGCGAGGACTGACGCTTGCGCACATGGCGGCGGCTCTGATCGCCGTCGTCACGATCCCGTTCGTACCGGGGTTCGAGTCACTGCGACTGGCCCCGTTCTTGATTCTGCTGGGACTGGTGGTCGCCGGCGAGCTCAGCGCTGCCGGCGAGGGCATGGCCGTGTCCGGGAGCTTCCTCGGGCTGGTCGTCGCCGAGATCGTAATCGGTCCCGGGCCGGCGGCCCTGATCGGCGCGCTCGCCATCACCGCCGCGCTCATCAGAGAGCGCCCCAGCCCCCGGGTCTATCTCAACAACCTCGTCAACTACACCTGGTGCCCGCTCGTCGCCGGGCTGTTCTTCCACTGGGCGGTGCGCGCGGCGGCGGTCGACGAGCACGAGGTCTGGTATTACGCCCTCGTCGTCGCGACGTACCTGGTGACGCTCGCGGTCAACTTCGTGATCGCCGGCGGCTACGCCAGCTACATCGAACGCTCGCCGCTGGCCGAGGTCGCCGCCAAGACGCTCGTGCCGACGCTGCCGGCCGAGCTTGTCTGCGGATTGATGACGGCGGCGGCCGTGTACCTGAACTGGCGGGTCGGGACCGGCGGCCTGCTGCTGTCGGGGATCGCGCTGGTCGCACTGTCGTATCTGTCCAACGCGCTGCTGACGTCGCGGCGCCGTGCCGACGCCCTCCAACGGATCGCCACGACCGACGGCCTCACCGGGCTCGCGAACCGCGCGCGGCTGCAGGACGCGATCGAGGAGCGGATCCGGGCCGCGACGGCCGCCGACGAGCAGGTGGCCCTGCTGCTGTTGGACCTCGACCGCTTCAAGGAGATCAACGACACGCTCGGCCATCAGTGCGGCGACGAGGTGCTGCGGGAGCTCGGCCCCCGGCTCGTCGACGCGATCGGACCCGACGCCCTCGTCGCGCGGCTGGGCGGCGACGAGTTCGGGATCCTGTTGCCGCCGGGCCGGGACACCGACGAGGCGCTGGAGGCGGCCGCCGATCAGATCACGGACGCGCTGACGGCGCCGCTGGCGCTCGACGAGCTGTCGCTGAGCATCGGCGCCAGCATCGGCGCGGCGCGCTTCCCGCGCGACGGCGCGGACGCAAACGCGTTGCTGCGCTGCGCCGACATCGCGATGTACGCGGCCAAGGACGCCCAGCTCGAATACAAGCTCTACGAGGCCGAGCAGAACCGCCACTCGCTGCTGCGGCTGAGCGTGCTCTCCGACTTCCGACGGGCGCTGTCCGACGACGAGATCGTCGTTCACTACCAGCCGATCATGGCGCTCCCGGATCGCTCGATCCGCGGCGCCGAGGCGCTCGTGCGCTGGCAGCATCCCGAACGCGGGCTGCTGCTGCCCGGGGAGTTCGTCTCGACCGTCGAGCAGACCGACTTGGTCGGGCCGCTGAGCCGGCGCGTGCTCGAGCACGCGATCGCCGACTGCGCGGCGTGGCGGCGCCAGGGCCGCGAGATCTCGATCTCGGTCAATTTGTCCGCGCGCAACCTGCTCGACCGCGGCCTGCCACGCGACATGGCACGGATGCTCGACGTCGAGGGGCTGCCGCCGGACGGGCTCGCGCTGGAGATCACCGAGCGGATGATCATGGCCGACCCGGAGCGGGCGATCGCGAACATCCTGCACATGTCGAGTCTTGGGATGCGGTTGTCGGTCGACGACTTCGGCACCGGATACTTCTCGCTGGCGAACCTGCGCCGCCTGCCGATCGACGACCTCAAGATCGACAGCTCGTTCGTGGTGCCGATGCTGCAATCCGAGAGCGACCTGATCATCGTCCGGTCGACGATCAACCTCGGCTACGACCTCGGGCTGCGGATCACGGCCGAGGGGGTCGAGAACGCGTCCACGCTCGAGCGCCTGGCGTTGCTGGGCTGCGATCTCGCTCAGGGCTTCCACGTCGGGCCGCCGATGGACGCGGCCGGGTTCGAGACGTGGCTGGGCGCGCGGGGCGCCGCCGCGGCGTAGACGCCACGCGGGGCCGTGTGTCAGAACAGGGACGGCTGAGCCTGCGCGGGCGGCGGCGCGGCTGGCGCCAGGCACTCGGGTCCATCGTTGCGCACGTCGTTGACCGCTGCGCCGACCGCGATCAGCTCGGTGTGGCGAGCCGGAAGCCCGGCGAGGATCTCGTGCAGCCGGCCCGACGGCGTCTCGAGATCGAGCCACTCATCCTCGTGGCCGGGCGGTAGGATCACCGGCATGCGGTCGTGCAGCGTCTCGATCGCGGCGTTGGCGGCGGTCGTGAGGATCGTGCACGTGCGAAGCGTCTGCTCCCCGTCGCCGTGCCACACCGACCATAGCCCGGCGAACGCGAACGGCTCGTGGTCGTCGCGGGTGATGCGAAACGGCTGCTTGGGGGCGCCGGGCGTACGTCGCCATTCGTAGAAGCCATCGGCGACGATCAGGCACCGGTAGCGCGTAAACGCGCGCCGGAACGCCGGCTTGTCGGCGGCCGTCTCGACGCGCGCGTTGATCATCTTGGCGCCGATCGAAGGGCTGTCGGCCCAGCTGGGCACGAGCCCCCAGCGCAGCAGCTCGCCACGCGGGACGCCATGCTTGTCGGTCGTGACCGTCAGCACCTCGTCGGTCGGCGCGACGTTGAAGCGCTGCCGGATCTCGACCGAGTCGCCGATCGGAAAGCGCGCCCGGATCGATCGATGGTCAGACGTCGCGAGCGAGTACCGGCCGCACACCGCCGGAACCGCTACTGCCCGGAGGCGGCGGCACGCTTGGCCTTTGCCGCCTTCATCCGCCTGCGGCCAAAGAACACGAGGCCGGCGATCACGACCACGACCAGGACCAGCGAGTAGAAGATCCGCAGGTCCAGCGACAGCCCGCCGGCGGCGGTGGCGATGCCGGTGACGATCCCGAACGCGACCGCCAGCACCAGCACCACGAGCGCCACAAAGATCGCGATCCCTCGCACGCGCGCGACGATGCCGGCACTCGCCGGCGGCGCGACCAGGCCCATGAACCGCAGTCCCAGCAGCTGCCGCCCCGTCGGCGACTCGACCCCGAGCCGCTCGGTCGCCTTCTTGAGATCGTCGGCACGCCGCTCGGCCAGCGCCAGCGAGGCGTCGGCCATCCGCCTCAGCTGCAGCCGCTCCTGGGGCCGTGCCGCCGCAATCGCGCGCTGGAAGTGGGCGCGCGCCTTCTTGGCGTCGTAGCGCTCGGCCGCGCGGGTGCCGAGGATCGCCTGCGCCGCCGCCTTGTAACGAGTCTCGGCTTCGAGCTCCTCATCGCTGCGGCTCTCCATCTGCTGCATCGCGGCGAGCTGGCTGCGCTGCTCGACCCTGACCGTGCGCTGCTGCTTGGGCATGAGCCGTCAGTCTATTGCGGCCCCTGGCCCGGTGGGCGTTTTGGCCGTCGGTTTCAGTCCTCGATCCGGCCGATCCCGAGGGCGTCGGCCCAGACGTCGGCATTGGCGACGATCTCGGCCCACGGCATCGACAGCCCGCGCAGGCGCTCCACTCCCCGGAGCGACTGCAGCTCGGAGCCGCGCGCCTCACATCGTCGCAACGTCGCGCCCCGGAAGTCCGTTTCGGTCAGCTCGCAGTCGTGAAATCGCACGTCCTGGAGCTGGGCCTCGATGAAGTCGGTCTGCGCCAGGCGGCAGTCGGCGAACGTGACGCGCTGCAATCGGCTTGCGCCAAACGACCCGAGGTCGATGCGACAGCCGGCGAAGGTGACGTCCTGCAGGGCCGCGGCCGACAGCAGCAGACCCGTGAGGCGGCAGTTGCGCGCGCACACGCGGTTCAGACGGGCGCGCTGGGCGACCACGTTCGAGAGGTTGCATCCCGACAGCTCGACGTCAGTCAGCGACAGCTGCTCGAGCCTCGATTCGGAGAGGTCGACCGCGCGCAGCACGGCCTCATCGAACGAGATGCCGCGGGCGCTGCGGCCGGCGAGATCGGCGCCGTCGAGCAGTGCCGCCGCAAGCGTCTCGCCGTGGTGCAGGGACGGTGGATCGGCGAGCGGCTCGGGCTCGACCTCGAGCTCGGGGTCGCGGGGGGAAAGCGCGCTCACGCGCGTCAGGTGCGCCGGCCGGTGAGCGCCAGACCGGCGCCGAGCGCGATCATCGCGATCCCACCGCCGGCGCTCAGACGCTCCAGCCGTGCCGGCGAACGACCCAGCCATGCGCGCGCCGTTCCGGAGGCGAGCGCCCAGGTGCTGTCCGACAGCAGCGCGACCGCGGCGCAGAGCGCGCCGAGGGTGGCCAGCTGCAGCGATGGGTGGCCCGCGGAGCGGTCGATGAACTCGGGGAGCACAGCGGTGAAGATCAGCAGACCCTTCGGGTTGGTGGCGCCGACCGTGAATCCCTCCCGGAGCGTGGCCGTGCTCGAACGCGGACCGACGCCCGCCGCCGACAGCACGCCGGCCAGCGCCTTGCGATCACGGATGCTGCGCAGCCCAAGGAGCACCAGGTACGCGGCGCCGACCAGCTTCAGGACCGTGAACACCGTGTCCGATCTCGCGAGCACGGAGCCGAGTCCGACCACCACCAGCACGAGCTGGAACAGCAGTCCGCTGGTGTTTCCCAGCACGGTCAGCAGCGCCGCGCGCCGACCGAGTGCGACGCCGCGACTGATCGTGAACACGACGCTCGGGCCTGGGATCACGATCAACACGTAGACGGTCACCAGAAACGCGACGAGGTGATCGGTCGCCAACATGCCGTCTGCGAGTCTCGCAGACCGGGTCCGATCGGCTGAGCCTCGCCGCCGTCGTGGCTCGAGCGGCGGTCTCGGTCAGGTGACCGGTTCGCGTGACTGCGCCGCCGCGGCGACCGCGCGCTCGACCGCGTTGACGTCCCGGACCGCGCCGGTGTCGGCCGATGTCGCCATCGCCGCGTAGGCGCGCAGCGTGGGGGAGACGACCCGGTCGCGCAGCTTCGGTGCGTACCCGCCGGCAGACTCGATCACCTCACGCCGCTCGGCCAGTTCGGCGTCGGCTATGTCGAGGGTCAGCCGCCGGTTGGGGATGTCGATCGAGATCGTGTCGCCGTCGGCGACGAGCGCGATCGCGCCGCCGGACGCGGCCTCGGGCGAGACGTGGCCGATCGAGAGGCCGGAGGTGCCGCCGCTGAAGCGCCCGTCGGTGACCAGCGCGCAGGCCTTGCCGAGGCCCAACGCCTTCAGGTAAGAGGTTGGGTACAGCATCTCCTGCATCCCCGGCCCGCCACGCGGCCCCTCGTAACGGACGACGACGACGTCGCCGTCCTTGACGCGCCCGTGCAGAATCGCGTCGACGGCCTCCTCCTGGGACTCGACGACGACGGCCGGCCCGGAGAACACAAGGATCGACTCGTCGACGCCCGCGGTCTTGACGACCGAGCCGCGCACGGCGAGGTTGCCGTACAGGATCGCGAGGCCGCCGTCGGCGGAGTAGGCGTGGTCGGCGTCGCGGATGCAGCCGCCGGCGGCGTCGGTATCCAGCGACTCCCAGCGCTCTGACTGTGAGAACGCGGTCGCCGAGCGCCGGCAGCCGGGCGCCGCGTGGAACAGCTCGATCGCCTGCTGCGATGCCTTGCCGCTGCGGACATCCCACGCGTCCAGCCACTCCTGCACGCCGGCGGCGTGGACGGTGTGGACGCTCTCGTCCAGCAGCCCGGCGCGGCGCAGCTCGCCGAGGATCGCGGGAATCCCTCCGGCGCGGTGCACGTCCTCCATCAGGTAGCTGCCGCTCGGCGCCACCTTGCACAGGCACGGCACGTGGCGCGACAGCTCGTCGATGTCGCGCATCGTGAAGTCAAGCTCCGCCTCCTGGGCGGCGGCGAGGATGTGCAGCACGGTGTTGGTCGAGCCGCCCATCGCGATGTCGAGCGTCATCGCGTTGGCAAACGCGGCCCGCGTCGCGATCGAGCGCGGCAGCGCCGACTCGTCATCGTGCTCATACCAGCGCTCGGCAAGCTGCACGACGGTCCGCCCGGCGTCTTCAAACAGCTGGCGGCGGGCGGTATGGGTGGCCAGCGTCGAGCCGTTGCCGGGCAGCGCCAGGCCGAGCGCCTCGGTCAGACAGTTCATCGAGTTGGCGGTGAACATGCCGCTGCACGAGCCACAGGTCGGGCACGCGGCTTCCTCGATCCGGGCAATGTCGTCGTCGGAGACGTCGGGGGAGACGGCCTCGGCCATCGCCGTGATCAGGTTCAGGCCCTTGCGCACGGTGCCGTCCACCAGCGTCGCGGTGCCGCCCTCCATCGGCCCGCCCGACACGAACACGGTCGGGATGTTCAGGCGCAGCGCGGCGTTGAGCATCCCGGGGGTGATCTTGTCGCAGTTGGAGATGCACACCAGCGCATCGGCGCAGTGGGCGTTGACCATGTACTCGACACTGTCGGAGATCAGGTCGCGCGACGGCAGCGAGTACAGCATCCCGCCGTGGCCCATCGCGATCCCGTCGTCGACCGCGATCGTGTTGAACTCGCGAGCGATGCCACCGGCAGCGGTCACGGCATCGGCTACGACCTCGCCGACCGGCTTCAGATGGGTGTGGCCAGGGACGAACTGCGTGTAGGAGTTAGCGACCGCGACGATCGGCTTGCGCCCGATGTCCTCGCGGGCGACGCCGGCGGCCCGCAACAGCGAGCGGGCGCCGGCCATGTTGCGGCCATGGGTGACGGTGCGCGACCTGAGCTGTGGCATGTCACCAGGCTATATGCCGGAGCGCTTGGAGACCACGGCCTCGCGCGCGTCGCGCAGGATCCGGGCCGACAGCTGTTCGTCGCTGACCGCGCGCGCGAGCAGCAGGGCGCCGACGAGCGTCGACAGCGTCGACGTATCGGCCCCGGCCCCAAGCGACTCCTCCAGGTGGTGCAGGTAGCGCCGCACCTGCTCGGTGTAGGCGTCGCGGACCTCGGCACGCGCGCGCGGAATCTCGCCGCCCAGCGCCACCACCGGGCATCCCGATCCGGGATCGTCGCGGTGCGACTCCGACAGATACCACTCGGCGAACGCGCGCAACGGGTCGTCGGCGCCGTCGAGCACGGCCTGCGCCGCCCGCTCGGCGTCCGCGTAGCTGCGCCGTGCGGCCTCGGCGACCAGCTCCTCGCGGGAGCCGAAGTGCTTGTAGAACCCGCCGTGCGTGAGCCCGGCCTCGCGCATCACGTCGGCGACGCCCGGCCCGTCGGTGCCGAGCTCACGGATGCGGCGCGAGGCGATCTCGACGATCCGGTCGTGATTGCGCGTCTTCTCGCTCTGTGAATGACCCATGACCTGGATGATATCGGTCATCCTATTCTGGATGATGGCTATCATCCAGAACTCTTGACCTCAGCTCCCTCCTTCGAAAGGACGCAGATCATGGACATCGACGGATCAGTCGCGCTGGTGACCGGCGCCAACCGCGGCATCGGCAAGGCGATCGCCGAGGAACTGCTGGCGCGCGGCGCGAGGAAGGTCTACGCCGCCGTGCGCAACCCCGACGCGATCACGGACCCTCGGTTGGTCGCGCTCCGGCTCGACGTCACCGATCCCGATTCGGTCGCGCAGGCGGCCCGCGTCGCCTCCGACGTGGATCTCCTGGTGAACAACGCCGGCATCGGCGGGGTCTCGACGCCGCTGCAGGCGAGCCTCGCCCGCGCCCGCGCCGAGCTCGAAACCAACTACCTCGGCGTCGTCTCGATGACCCAGGCGTTCGCGCCGGTGCTGGCCGGCAACGGCGGCGGCACGATCGTCAACCTGTTGTCGGTCGTCTCGTGGGTCGGGGTGCCTCACCTGACGACCTACTCGGCGTCCAAGGCCGCGGCCTGGTCTTACTCCAACGCCGCGCGCGTACAGCTGGCGGCGCAGGGCACGCATGTGGTCGGCGTCCACGTCGGGTATGTCGAGACCGATCTGACCGAAGGTCTCGACGGCGAGAAGATCGCCCCTGAGCAGGTGGCGGTCGCCGTGCTCGACGCCGTCGCCGCGAATGCTCCGGAGGCGATCGTCGACGAGTTCAGCCGCGACGCCAAAGCCGGACTCTCCGACGATCAGAATTTGATCTACCCGGCGATCCGCGAGCAGTTCGCGGCGGCGGCGACCGCCTGACGGTCGGGCGTCCATCGCAGACGCCGTTTGATCGCACCCTCAGAGCTCGAACCGTCGTGGAGGACGCGTGATCTTCAACCTCGAGCGCGACGCGGTCGAGGCCAAGGTCCATCAGCGCGTCAACGTGCGAATCCTCGAGCTGATCGACCGACGCAGCGGCGACAGGATCGAGCTCGAGGGAAACCGGCTGCCGATGACGCACTCGGGGACGTGATCAAGCCGCTGCCGGGCCGACGGGCGACGCCTCGGGGATCGGCTCGATCCATGCGGCGCCCGGGTGTCCAAGCGCCAGCAGCTCGCTGGTGCGGGAGCCATGACGCCAGCCGACGCGGGCGAGCACCCCGAAGACGGCGCCGGCGGTCCGATTGCGGCGCAGGAGCGACGGCGGTGGCTCGGCTCCGATCACGGTCGTGGTCGCGTCGCGGCCCATCGGGATCAACGGGTCAAGCGAGATCCAGTCGAGGTCGCGCTCGGCCCCGAGCCGGTCGACGTATCGGCGGAAGCGCCGCAGCTGCTCGTCGGCGAAGAACACGTGCACATAGCTGTCGACGATGCAGATCAGCCGATCCGCGTCGATCGAGGAGACGGCCTCGGCCAGCGTGTCGCAGGCGTCGCCGCGCAGCAGGCGCCCGGATCCCGCCGCCGCGAGCTCGGCCGCGTGGTGAAAGCGCGTGATCGCGCCGATCTCCTGCGGCAGGCAGGCGGTCAGCCACTCCCTGACCCGGTAGTCGGCGACCTGGAGTGGCTCGATGTCGATCCCGATCCGCTCGGCGAGCGGCGGCAGCGCGCGCGGTAGGCGCAGCTGGGCGGTGCCGCCCACGTCGGTGGCGATCTCGACGGCCGATCCCGGGTCGCCGAGCGCGGTCGTGGCGCCGCCCGGGGAACGGAACCGGTAGCGGTAACGATCGAGGTAGAGCGCGAGTCCCGCGCCCGTGCCGATGTCGATCAGCGCCAGCGCGCGACCGGAGGCGATCGCCGCAGTCAGCGCGGGCAGCAGGTGGGCGCAGCGACCGACCTCGTTCATCTGGTAGCGGTGGCGGGCGCAGAGCTGCAGGAGGCGCTCGCGATTTTCCAGGCAGAACGACCGGTACTGTGCAGCGAACCGCGGTCCGAGCGGCGGCTGCGGCTCGCCGAGGCGCGGGAACCAGCCCCGCAACGGCTCCGGCTCGTCGGCCCGTACCAGGAACGTCGCGGCTGCCGAGAACAGCAGCGGCGGCAGCCGATCGGGCGGGATCGTGGCCGCGATCGCAAGCAACTCATGGTCGTCGCGCAGGGTCGCGAACTGGGCGGCCGTCAGCGCCCATGTCGGTGGCGCGTGCGGCGGCGACCACGCCGCGGCGACGACCGCCGCCTGATCGGCCACGACGGCCGGATCGGTCTGTTGCGACACGCCCGCACGCTATCCGCGAGCGGTGGCGTCGGCAACGGGCGGCGAACTTCGCAGGGTTCGTCAACCCCCTGTTGACGCAGCCTGCAAAGTTCGGGGTTCGAGCGCGTTCCCGTGCGCGCGCGTCAATGTGCGCGGATCTCGTAGCGGTCGCCGTACGTGTGCCAGATGAGCGGCGGCCGCAGCGCGAACTTGCGCTCGCGCAGGAACACCCGCTGCTCGTCGTCGATCCGCGACGTGTTGTGGTGCCCGCGCTGGCGCTTCATCAGCGCCCGGCGGACGTCGAGGAACGCGTTCAGGTACCGCACCTGCGAGCCGCCCTGTGCGGGCGTGCGGGCGCGCTCCATCGCGCGGCGCCGGATGCCGCCGAAACTCGCGTAGCCATCGCCCGGGCCGTGCATCACGATCGCGTCGTAGTAGATGAACTGTCCGAGTGTGCTCAGCCCGTCGCGCTTGGCGCGCCGCACGGCCGGATCGAAATAGACGCGGTCGAGCTCTCGCAGCTGCATGCGCCGGAACACTTGATCGTGCGCCGCAAGCCGCCACGCGCGGACAAACGGGCGACCGAGGCCTCGGTGCGAGGCGGTGCCGTCCACCTGCCGAAGTGCCGGCAAAAACCGCGCCAGCGGATCCAACGGCTCGGCCCGCACGTAGGAGCGCACGAGCGCCAGCATGTCGCCGGTGCCCGAGCAGAAACCGATCAGCCCGGCCGTGTAGCCCCGGCCGTCGCCGATGTCCTGGATGTAGCCGTACTCGCGCCGCCAGTTCAGGGTGGAGTTCTCGGCGCTTGAGACGAGCTCCATCGCGATCTCCCGTTCGCGCGGCGCCTCGAGCCCGGGGCGATGCGACCGCGCGCCCGGCAACGGGGTCGCGGCAGCGGGCACCGCCAGCATCGAGACGGTCGTGACGGCCACGGCAATCGCGCGAATTCGCGGCACGCGCGCGACGATACCCGGCCCGACTGCGCCCGGCGGGGCCAGCGCGCCGGCGGCCCGAACCCGAGGCCGCCGGCGCACATCGGTCAGCGCCCCTCAGCGTGTGTGAGCTGCCAGGCGCGCCGCGGTCGAGCGCCCCAGAAGCCGCAGTGGTGCTCGGCGCCGATCATCGCCGTCGGCTGGATCGTGCTGTCGCCGCCTGCGATCACCGCCATCACGGGGTGGGCGGCGGCCGTGTAACGCGACCACCGCGGCGTGCCCGCGACGGTCGGGTCGCCATAGCGCGCGAACCCTCCCCATTCAGCGGGAACCTGGTTCTGGAGCGCCAGCTGGTCGGGGTCAAGAGACGACGGCGGGTCATGCACGAGCCGGTTGATCGCGCTGTGGTAGGCGCCGAGCGGCGGCCGCGACCGGCCACCGTCGGCACGAGCCGATCATGTCTTTGAGACCTCCTCCTGGACATGACTTCGTCCGGACCCGTCCCCACGCTTACCAGCCGCGGCACCGCTCGGTCAACCGCGACGGTGCGCCGGATGACGCGGGCGGCGCGAGCACGCGCCAGCATTGATCAACGGTCGCGAAGGATTGCCGCCGCCTCGATCGCCAGGCGTGCACGCGGGCGTCGCCGTCCACCTATAAGCGCTGCGTCTGAATTGGACGATCGCTGGCGCCGACCCCTCGGTCGTGGTATTGAATCGCGCGATGGCCGCTGAGCCCGAAGCCGCGCAGCAGGCAACCCCCGCCTCTGAGGCGGCGAGCCATCGGGTCGTCGTCGTCGGCGGCGGCTTCGGCGGCGTCCAGGCCGTCAAGGGCCTGGCTGACGCCCCGGTCTCGATCACGCTGATCGACCGGCGCAACTTCACCCTGTTTCAGCCGCTGACCTACCAGATCGCCACCGGCGCGCTGTCGCCGGGCGACATCGCCTATCCGCTGCGCGCGCTGTTTCGCCGTCAGCGCAACGTCGAGGTGATGGTCGGCGAGGTGACCGACTGCGACGTCGACGCCAAGCGGGTGCACGTCAGCTACCCGACCGGTGAGGTCGGGCCGAGCACGATCGAGTACGACACGCTGATCGTGGCCGCGGGCTCGAGCTACTCGTATTTCGGCCACGACGAGTTCCGCCACTACGCGCACGAGGTCAAGACGCTCGAGAGCGCGGTCACCGTGCGCTCCCAGATCCTGCGCGCGTTCGAGCGGGCCGAGTCGGGCTCTGACGAGCGCGAGCGCGCTGCCGACCTCACGTTCGTCGTCGTGGGCGCGGGGCCGACCGGTGTCGAGATGGCTGGCCAGATCGGCGAGCTCGCACATCAGACCTTGGCCAGCGAGTTTCGCCGGATCGACACCGCCGCCACGCGGGTGCTGCTGCTCGACGGCGAGGACCGGATCCTGCGCACGTTCCCGCCGTCGCTGTCGGCCAAGGCTGCCGCGCAGCTGCAGCGGCTGGGCGTGACCGTACGCGTCAACCAGATGGTCGTCGACGTCGATGACCGCCGGGTCGTCGTCGAGGACAACGCGGGCAACCGTTCGGAGATCGAGACGCACACGGTCGTGTGGGCCGCGGGCGTGACCGCCTCCGGGCTCGCCGGCGCGCTGGCGGCCGGCGTCGACGGCGAGCTCGACCACAGCGGCCGGCTGACGGTGGAGGAAGACCTGACGCTCCCAGGTCACCCGGAAGTGATCGTGCTCGGCGACATGGTCCGCGTGCGTGACGGCAACGGCGAGGCGCGGGAGCTGCCGGGCGTCGCCCCGGTCGCGATCCAGATGGGACGGTATGTCGCAAAGCTCGTCTCCGAACGCCTCGCGGGCCGTCGACACCGTCCGTTCCACTACTTCGACAAGGGCAACCTCGCGACGATCGGGCGCAACAGCGCCGTGGCCGATCTGCACGTGATCCGGCTCAGCGGCTTTCTCGCCTGGGTCGTGTGGCTCGTCGTCCACCTCTGGTACCTGATCGGCTTTCGCAACCGCTTCCTCGTGTTCGCGCAGTGGTCGTTCAGCTACCTCAGCCGCGGCCGTGGCTCGTGCCTGATCGAGGACCAGCTGACGTACTCGCCGGGCCCGGTGGCACGGATGGCCGAGGGCGAGCGCCGCTGACCGGGCGGTCAGGCTCACCGCGCCGGGTCTCGAACCACCGCTCGGCGACGGACGGCGCACTGGCCTCGTTCACAGCACGGGATCCTCGCATC
>DASUHF010000010.1:0-31943 GCA_036273655.1 Solirubrobacteraceae bacterium
AGACAGCGCGCACGCGCGCGACGGGATCGTCGCCCCTCCGGGGCTCCTCACCCGACGCGCGCGTATCCACCTCCGCCAACCCCAGCCGACCTACATATTTCGATGCGCACCGAGCGGCATTATTCGATGCCTACGCGCAGAAACGGTCTCCATGGTCTGGATCTACCCGCTCCGCGGGCGCTTGACCACACGCGGCGGGTTGGCCTGGCCGGCCGCACAAGCCGCCCCGCTTCGTTGGCCAGCAACATGCCCTGCGCGCGATGTCGGCCGCACGACGGCCGATGAGTGCGGGCGCCGGCGCCGGTCACAGAATGCGTGAACCGACGACCCGAAGGGAGCAACATGAGCAGATCGACCGGCGAGGTCTCCGCGGAGATTCACGGCTACAGCGAGCCGGGGGCGACGCCGACGCCATGGTCGGCGGGGCTGGAGGTGATCTCCAGCGCCGACACCTTCTGGTTGTCGACCGTGCGCGAGGACAGGCGCCCGCACGTCACGCCACTGATCGCGGTGTGGCATGGCGAGGCGATCTGGTTTGCCACGGGGACCGAGGAACGCAAGGCGGCCAACCTCGCGGCCAACCCATCGGTCGTTCTGACCACGGGGTGCAGCGACCTCGCGACGGGAGCATTGGACGTCGTGCTGGAGGGCCGCGCCGAGCGGGTGCGCGACGACGCCGAGCTCGAGCCCATTGCCGCCGCGTTCGCCGACAAGTACGGCACCGACATCTGGGACTACGAGGTCCGCGACGGCGCGTTTACCGACCGCGACATCGGTGGCCGGGCGCTCGTGTTCCGGGTGCGGCCGTTACGTGGGCTGGGCTTTCGCAAGGGCGACCATTTCAGCCAGACGACCTGGCGATTTGGTCGGTGAAGTCGCGACAGCGGCTGGCCCGTTTCACCGGGCGGCCATTGCGGCCTGGGCCTCAGCGAGCTTCGCCCGCACTGTGTCGGTCCCCTCCTTGAACTCAAGCAAGGGGCGCACGTCCCACGTGACCAGCCCGAACAGCGGGTAGGCCGCCATTAGTTCAAGCACATCACGGTGGGAGTCGGCGTTGACGATGCTGAATCCGCCACCCTCCATGAACCCGAAGATGCAGTCGAACGTGCCGTCGTTGACCTTACCTTCGAGCCAGTTGAGCGCCCCGTCGAACTGCTCGGGTGTCGGCGGCATGGGCCCAGGCGTCGCACTGACGTAGTACTTCATGGAACCTCCTTCGAGTTCGCTAGGGGTGATGGCTAGCGGAAGAGAACGGCGACTCGCTCATGTTCAACACGAGACAAGCCAACCTTGACCGCGAACTCGGATCTGAGAGGCCTAGACCAGCGGTCCCGCCCAGCGCAGACGCGCCCCACTGCCAGCGTGCAGCCATCAAATCCTCCCGGCAACAGCGCCGGCGAACAGCCCGCATACTCGTCTCCACGTTTCCGGGTCCGGTCCCATCACACCCCAGACCGTGTCGATTATCACCGACGATAGCTCCCAAACGATGCGCAAGTCAAGCTCAACTTGCTGACTCGTAGCGCCGAAACTGCACGGCCGTCGACGCCGGTTAACGCCGTACGTTGGGTTACTTCCACGAACCCGACTAGTGGCAGCCACCAGTCGCGCACGCGCCGCTGCTACGACTTGGCATGGCGCTGTGATCACCAGCACCGGCTTGTACGAGATGCTTCGTGTTGGACCGGAGCGAGTGTCCAGACCCAGCGGCGCGTCCTGGCCCGGCGCGGCCAACGCAAGCGCCGCGTCGGACTGGGCTTGGCCGCACGCCTCACGCCGGGCGAGAGCGTGCGGCTTCATGAATCTGCGTGTCGCCGACGTTCAGTCCTGCTATGAGCAGTGGAGCTCGAGGGGGGCCGAGTTCGTGAGGCCACCGATCGATCGCGGTGCTGAGATCCGCTGCTATATGCGAGATCCCGACGGCTATTTGATCGAGCTCGGCCAGGCCACCGGCCTGCTCGACGGCCGACTCGCCGAGAAGCGGCCCGAAGATCTGCCGGGATAACCCTCGGGCATGGACGGCCCCGGTCCCGTGTCAACGATCCATGGTCGCCGAACGGTCACCAGGATCAGCGCACCTGGCCCGGAGTGAAAGGCGCCGGCACCACCTCGGGACGCCAACCGCGTGTGCCCGGAGCGATGAAGGACCGCCCCAGCATCACCCGGCAGCGATCAGCACGATCCCGACCACCGCCGCGACCATCCCGAGCTCCTGGATGCGCATCACCCGCTCATGCAGGACCGCGCGGGCCATCACGACGGTGATCGCCGGATACAGCGAGGCCGCCACCGCCACCGCAGACAGCTGCCCATGACGCGTGGCTGTGGCGTAGAACGCGTTGGCCCCGCCCCATGCCAGTCCGAGCGCCACGAGCCCGGGAGCGGCGCTGGGGTCGGGACGGAGCCGATGCCCGTGGAACACCGCCACGCCGGCGGCGATGCTCACCGCGACCAGATAGGTCACGACACCGGCCAGCGCGCCCCACAGGGCACTGCCCTTCGCCGCCGCATGCAGCGCGACGAACTGACCGCCGAACCCGATGCCCGCGATCACCGCGAGCACGACACTCAAGGCCGAAAGCAGCGCCCGGTCCTCGCCGCGGCCCCTGCGGGATACCAGCACCACGCCGAGGATGGCGACCGCGGCGCCGAGCAGCCGCACAGGCCCCGGATGCTCCCCGGAGGCGAGCCCGACGAACACCGGGATCACGGCGCCGCTGGCGGCGATCGGCGCCACCACGCTCATCACGCCGATCGCGAGGGCACGGTAGAACGCGAGCAGCGCGATCGTCACCAGCAGACCCCCGGCCGCTCCGTACAGCAGGTACCTGCCGGCGGGCATGGGCGCGCCGCTGATGGCGACGACCACCGCGACCAGGGCGGTGCCGATGATCGCCGCCGACAGCATCACGCCCAGCTGGTGGTGGTGGCGCGACTGCAGGCCTCCCAGGAAGTCCGAGATGCCCCAGCAGATCGACGCGCACAGACCGAGCGCGACCCCGAGCACACCGGCATGGTAGGAGTTGGCACGCTCGCCCGCGGTAGCGTAGGTCGCCAGCCCGCGCCAGGCGGGCCGGCCCGGTCAGATGAGCACCCTCGAACCTCCTCATGAGTCGCACGTCGCCGGATCACGGTCGTACCCCGACGAGCTGTACTGCTACCTCACGACGACCGGGCGCGTGACCGGCACGCCACGCCGCATCGAGATCTGGTTCGCGATCGACCCCGACGAGCCGACGCTCTACATGCTCTCCGGTGGCGGCGACCGCTCCGACTGGGTCAGGAACCTGCGTCGCAATCCCGTCGTGACGGTCGAGGTCGGACCGGACACGTTCACGGGCCGGGCGCGGGTCGTCACGAATCCGAGCGAGGCAGAGCGGGCGCGCACGCTCGTCCACGACAAATACGCGCCCGGGTATCCCGAAGATCTGACGAGCTGGCGGCGCACGTCGCTGCCGGTCGCCGTCGACCTCGAGCACGCCGCCGGCAACCGGCACGCCGACAACTAGCGCCAGCCGTTTCGCATCACATCCGCCGCCGCGCGCAGGGGCGCGGTGAGACGCCGGCTGCGCGAGCTCGCGAGCCTGCCGAAGCCCCGCCGGAGCTCAGCGAGCTCACGACTCATACCGGGGGCTGCCGGTCCAGCCGCCGCCAGCGTTAGATTTGACCGAGTCGAGCGATCGGGGGCGGATGTCGACGGGCCTGCAGCAGGCGATCAGAGGGCATGTGTTCGAGCGGGGCGAGCCCGGGTTCGCGCAAGCCGCTCACGTGTTCGATCCGCGGTTTGACCACATCCGGCCCGATGCCGTCGCGCGGCCGGTCGACGGAGCCGATGTTCGCGACGCGATCCGCTTCTGCGCCGGCAAGGGGATCCATGTGCGCGCACGCTCGGGTGGACACAGCTACGCCGGCTACTCCACGGCCGCGCACGGCGTCGTGCTCGACCTGCGCAAGCTCGACACGATCCACGTCGACAAGCACGCCGGCACGGCGACGGTCGGCGCAGGCACACAGCTGATCGACCTCTACTCGCGACTCGCCAGGTCCGGCGTCACGGTTCCCGGCGGCTCCTGCCCGTCGGTCGGAGTCGCCGGCGTCACCCTCGGCGGCGGTTTCGGGTTGGCCGCCCGCCACCTCGGGCTGACGATCGACAGCCTCGAGGCGGTGCGGATCGTGACCGCCGACGGCACGCTGCGATCGGTCGGCGCGCACTCTGACCCTGATCTGCTGTGGGCGCTCAAGGGCGGGGGCGGCGGCAACTTCGGGGTCGTCACCGAGTTCACGTTCGCCGCCCACCCGATGCCGGCCTCATCGACGTTCTTCAAGGTCGTGTGGCCGTGGTCGTCCGCAAACGCGGCGATCGAGGCGTGGCAGTCGTGGGCACCTCACGTCAACGACAAGGTCACCTCGATCCTGCACGTCGAGTCCGCCGGTCCCGACGTCTACGCGACCGGCCAGTACCTTGGCGCGTCGGGCGACGTGCCCGGACTCGTGCATCCTCTGCTGACCGTCGCCGGCGCGAGCCTGCCGGTCAACGCCCAGCACGGGTACATGGACATCCAGATGCTGCTCGCAGGCTGCGAGGGGCGCACGTTGCAGTGGTGTCACACAACCGGAACCGCGCCCGGCGGCCAGATGCCACGCGAAATCTTCCAGGCCAAGTCCGACTACGTCGCCTCCCCCCTGTCGGCAGCAGGTCGAGCGGCGATGATCGCCGGCGCTGAGGCGGCCGGCTCGGGTGCGTTCCTGTGCGACGCATACGGCGGCGCGATCGGCCGCGTCGGCGCCGACCAGACCGCGTTCGTGCACCGCGATCCGCTGTTCTGCATCCAGTACTACTCCGGAGTCGCCGCCACCGGCTGGGTGCAGCAGGCATGGCAGAAGATGCGCCCGTTCGTCTCCGGCAAGGCCTACCAGAACTACATCGACCCGCACCTGCAGGGTTGGGAGCAGGCGTACTACGGAAGGAACCTCGCCCGGCTGAAGTCGATCCGCACGCGGGTCGACCCGCACCACTACTTCGACTTCCCGCAGGCGATCGGCCGCTAGCGCTCTCCAGGGAGCCGACCGCGTCGATTAGTCCACACTGGCCGCTTCGGCGATAGCGCCGCCGGGCATCACCCGGTCCAGATCGAGAACTGCCCGATCAACGCGACCGCCAACACCAGCCCAGCGGCCACCCCGATCCCGAGCGCCAGCAGTCGACCGCCGGCTCCGGCGGCCGCTCGCGGGAGCCGCGCGCGATCGGGATCCAATCCCACCGCGAGCATCGCGCGCCGGGTCTGGCGCGCCCGGGGCAGCGCCCGCACGATCTCGGGCAGGTGCCCGAGGACATGCAGAGCGACGAGTGCGATCCAGAGGATGAAGCTGACCTTGTGAAGCAGCCCGAGCGGCAGGCCGGTGTTGCGCCCGGCAAACAGAAGCGCGATGCCCGTCGCAAACAGCGCCAGCGTCGACAGCACCACTAACGGCGCAAGCCCTCGCAGCAACGGCAACGGCGGCCCTTTGGCCCGGTACGCGGGATCGTGGGTGTAGTACCGGACGAACCGGTAGCCGGTGCTGGCGAGCTTCAGCGCCACTGGCCCGGCGAGCACGAGACCGAGGAACAGGTGCAGCCACATGAGCTGGCCGATCCGGATGATCGTCACCCCGACCGCCGCGGTCAGCACCACGAGCAGGCTGCCGGTCAGAACCGTGAGGCGCTCGTTGCCGTCGGTGCCGCCGCCAAATAGCCGGGCCGCACCGGGACCACGCACACCCGCACGATCGGACTCACGACGACTGTGCTCGGCCATCGGCGCCGAAGCGGATGCGTCGCTCCTCACGACAGAACAGCCTGGGCAAGGCGGCTGTGGCATCGCTGAACGAACGATGAGAATCCTCTCCTCGAGCAGAGCGCCTCAGGCGACGGCGGCCAAAACGATGCGGGCAACATGCCCGGCCGGCCGGTGCTGCAGTGCCGCGCCGGCCCAGGCGCAGCGACCAGATCATGAGAGACGCGAGCCACGCACGGGTCACCAACGTGAACGATTTGTGAAACTCTGGCGCAATGGATTGGTCGATCGTCCACTCGCTCAACGGCTTCATGGCGCACAACGACGGGATCGAGGATCCCCTGATGGTCTACGTGCAGGCGGCCGAGGCGCTGTTTTTAGCGCTGGTCGGCGTGGTGTGCGTGTTCGCGCGCCATGAGCGGTTTCAACCGCTGCGGCGAGCCGCGGTCGCCGCGGGGCTGAGCGCCGGGCTCGGGCTGCTGGTCGTCAAGATCATCACCGAGTTCTACGATCGCCCGCGCCCGTTCGTCTCCCATCCCGGCGCGGTCCACCTGTTCGTCCGACACGCCGCCGACGCGAGCTTTCCGAGCGATCACGCGACTGCGTCGATGGCGATCGCGATCGCGTTTCTGCTGCGCAGGCGGTTCTACCTTGGGCTGATCTGCTTCGTGTTCGCCTGGATCCTGGACTTCGGGCGCGTCGCGGCCGGCTTCCATTACCCCAGCGACGTGCTCGCCGGCGCCGCGATCGGCGCGCTGGCGGCGCTCCTACTGTGGACACCGCCGCTGCGCAGAGCGATCGACGCGATCTCCGACTGGCTCGGCGGGTGGTGGGACCGGGCGCTCGACGCCGTGCTCGGGCGGCTCACGCCCTCGGGCGCGGCGCGCTCGCGTTGACCCAAGCGCCGCCGAGCAACAACCGCCATTCCTTGCCCCACCGGGCTGCGTAGCACAGCAGCGCTCCCGCCGCGCGTGAGATGTTTCTACTCCAGCGCGCACGGTCCCGGGGCTACGATCTTTGTTCGTGGCAGCTGCGGACAGCGATGCCCGCATCTCCAGCCGGGATGTCGGCAGACCCGCATCGCCAGCGCCGATCCGCTGGTGGCCGGTCGCTTCGATCGCTCGGATCAGACCCGCGCTCGCGGGCGTCGGCGCTGCCGCGTGGCGGCTGGTGCCGCTGCTGCCGCTGTACGTCGCCGCGGCGCTGCTGATCCAGCACGGCGCCCGGCCTGCCGACGACGAAACGTCGTTGCTCGGATTCGCCCACGCGTTGCTGCATGGCCACTACGCAACTGTTGGGTCGTTGAACTCGGAGGGGTACCTGTGGCACGGGCCCGCGCTGCCGCTGATGCTCGCGCCGATGGTGTGGCTCGGTCTGCCGCTGTGGGCGATGCGCCTGCTGACCGGTCCGCTGCTCCTGTTCGTCGCCGTCGTGCTGTTCGAGCGCCTGCTCGCGCTGCGCCTGGGCCGGCGCCGGGCGCTGATCGGAGCCTACGGGCTGGGATTGTTCGTCCCGTTCGCTTACCTGCTGCGCTCGGTCGCCAAGGAGGAGTTGGCGCTCGTGTTGCTCATCGCCGCGATGTACGGAATCACGCGGGCGCTCCAGGGCGGCCCGCGTCGATACGTGCTGCTGGCCGGGCTGGCGCTCGCCGCGCTCGTCTACGACCGCGTCGAATATGGCTGGATCGCGATCGCGATGCTGGCCGTCGCGCTCGTGTGGACGTTGCGCCGCCGCGGCCGAGGTGCGCCGCGGCGGTTCCTGGCGATCTGCGCGGTCGCGGTCGCCGGCTGCATCCCCTGGTTGGCCTACACCTACTCGATCACGGGCCGGATCCTGTACTGGGGCAACTCGGGAGGGCTGTCGCTGTGGTGGACGTCGGCCGGCCGACCCGATCAGCACGGCGCCTGGCACGCCGTGCACACGGTGTTCCGCGACGCCTACCTCGCGCCGTTCCGGCCGTTCTTTCGCCATGTCGACCGTCTGGCGCCGCTGTCACGCGACCTCGCGTTCCAGTCGGCCGCCGTGCACAACGCGCTCGCCCATCCCGTGCGCTACGCGGTCAACGTCGGCGCCAACGCGACGAGGATGCTGTTCGCGTTTCCGCTCGGCGTTCACCTCTCCCCGCTGCTCGTCGTCGGCTACTCGATCTGCATGGTCGCGCTGCTGGCGCTGGCGGCGCGCGGCGCCGTGCGGCTCCGCGTCAGCCGGCACATGCTCCCGCGTCGCTGGGAGGTGCTGCCGTTCACGCTGCTGCTCGGGCTCGGCTTCGTGGTCCACCTGCTGCCGACGGCCAACCCGCGGATGCTGATGCCGGTGATCCCGGTGCTCGTCTGGATCGCGGCCCAGGGACCGGGCGATCGCGTGTCACGCCGCAGCGCGAAAGCGCGACCGGTGCCCGGCTGGCACTGACGCGGCGGCCGGTGCTCGGCGTCAAGCAACCACCCGCAAGCGGCAGGCCCGCGGTCAGCCGATCGCGTACTCGTCGCGCCTGCGCGGCCAGCCGTCGAAGCTGTCACCGCGGCCCTTCGGGGCGCGGTCCAGCAGCTGCCAGGTGGCGTTCAGCGCGTCGGTGCCGCGGTCGTAGGTCGAGTAGGTGTGGTAGACGACGCCGTCCTCGAGCGCGAACGCGCTCAGCGCCATCAGCTCCATGACCTCGAGCATGTTCCCCGACCGGCGCGGCGTCGGGACGTGCATGACCTCGTAGAAGTCGCGGTCGAACGCGTCCTCGGAGGACACCCACTCGATCTCCCAGCCCATCCTCGCCTTGTAGGCGTTGAGGACCTCGAGCGGCGAGCGCGAGGCGAGGATGAACGTGACGTCGCGGTGCGCGAGATGCGCGACCGCGCCGACCAGGTTGTCGGTCTCGAACGTGCACCCCGGACAGCCATCCGGGGTCTTCGGGCCGTGCATGAAGTGGCGCACGATCAGCTGTGAACGTCCGTCGAACAGCTCCGCCAGCGTCTTTGAACCGCCGTTGGTATCGAATCGGTACTCGGTCGTGACCGGCACCCACGGCAGCGCCTGGCGCTTGCGAGCGAGCGCGTCGCTGCGGCGGGTGAGGTCCTTCTCCTCGGCGCGCAGCTGCTCGTATTCGGCCCGCCACTGCTCCCGCGTGGCGATCTGGTGCGATGTCATCGATTGACTCCTCTCTGGCTCAAGCTACCTGCTCTTCAAGACGTCGCGGACGACCAAAACTCATCGCCCTGCTCGGAACGGCGCCGATCTCCTTCGCCCGAGGAGATGATCGCGGCGTTCGCTCCCTACGGCTGCGAGATCCTCGGCCCCGCCGCCGATGCCGTAGCGGCCCGCCGACCGCGGCCCCACCCATCCGTCACCGCGCGGCGAGCTCGTCGACGACGCGCAGCAGCTCGGCGACGTGCTCGGCGCGGGTGCGGAAGTTCATGAAGCACACGCGGATGCACGTCTTGCCGTCGATCACCGCCGGCGCCAGGTAGACGCGGCCGTCACGCTGCAGGGCGAGCGCCAGTTCGAGATTGTGGCGCTCCAGGTCGGTCCCGCCGAGATGGCGGAAGCACACGGTCGACAGCGTCGGCTCGTGCAGCAGCTCGAACGCCGGCCGCTGCTCGATCGCGTCGGCCAGCCAGCGGGCATGGGCGACGGTCCGCTCGATCCACTCGCGAAACGCGGCGGCGCCATAGATCCGAAACGCCAGCCACAGCTTCAGCGACCGGACCGGACGCGAGTACTCGAGCGTGTTGTCGACCGGGTTGGCCATGTCCTGGGTGTGGATCATGTACTGCTCCTCGTGTGCGAACGCGGTCGCCAGCGCGCCCTCGCGACCAAGCATCACGAGGCTGCAGCTCTTCTGCACGCCCATCCACTTGTGCGCGTCGATCGTCAGCGAGTCGGCGCGCTCGAGGCCGGCGAACCGCGGCGCGATGCTCGGCACGCCCGCCGCCGGAGCGCCGTAGGCGCCGTCGACGTGCAGCCACACGCCGTGGGCGTGGCACACGTCCGCGATCTCCGCCAGTGGGTCGATCGCGCCGGTCAGCGTCGTGCCGGCGGTGGCGACGACCGCGACAGGCACGGTCCCGGCACGGAGATCGGCTGCGAGCGCATCGGCCAGTACGTTGACGCGCATCCGCCGGTGGTCGTCGATTGCGATCCGGCGCACCGAGTCGGCGCCGAGCCCCGCGACCTCGACCGCGCGTACGACCGAATGATGGGCCTCCTCCGAGCAGTAGACAGCTGCCGCGCGGCCGGCGACGCCCGTCGTCCGCGCGCCGGGCAGCGCCTGCTCACGGGCGGCGAGCAACGCCGTCAGGTTCGACGTCATGCCGCCGCTGGTGAACACCCCCTGACGCAACGGGTAGCCGACGAACTCGGCCATCCAGCGCAGCGCCTGCTCCTCCAACAGCTCCGCCGCGCCCGCCGAGCCCGCGAGGTTCACGTCGTAGGCGGCGCCGAGCGCACCCGCGAGCACGCCCGCCTCTAAGCCGGTCGAGCCGATGTAGGCGGCGAACAGCGGCCTGGCCGGGGAGACGCTGGCCTCCAGGACGCGGGTCGCGTCGTCGAGCGCCGCCCCGGCGTCGCCCGGATCCGGCGGCAGCGGCGCCGCGAGCCGCTCGCGCAGCTCCGGGTCGAGCGTCGGCTCCGTCGGCCGCGGGCGGTCAAACGACTCCCACGCTTCGCTCAGGTGCTCGGAGATCAGCGCCAGCACCGCCGGCCGGTCGATCAGCCCGAGCGGATCCGCGCGCCCGGGCAACCGCGCCGTCCGGTGCGCTGCGCGGCTGTCCTCGCGATCGCTCACGCCCCAGAGCCTACGAGCCGCCGGCGCCAACCGGCACTTGCAAATCGGTCAGCCGCCGGACGGGTCAGGTCCCGATCCGGGTGTGGCGCGCGACGCGCGACAGCGCGGCCGTGGCCGCGGCCGCGATCGCGACCGCGGCGATCCCAGCCCCGATCACCGGGCGATCCGCGGCGACCGCGTGGCCGAGCAGCGCGACGGGCGCGCCGACCGTGACGAGCGTGAGGATCAGCCACGGCACCAGCGCCAGCACCGCGATCGCGGCGGACGCGGGGTTCGACGGGTCGGTCATCAGCAGCCGCGTCAGCAGGTCCTCGTCGATTCGCCCGCCGCGCCGCGACGCGAGCGCCGCGGCCAGCACCGTCACCGCCGCGAGCGGCGCGACCACTGTCGCGATCAGCAGCAACGCGCCCACCCCCGCCACTCCGGCCGCGACGGCGGCCGCGATCGTCGCGGTGGCGATCGCCCACAGCACGACGACGGGCACCGCACAGTGCGCGAGCAGCACGCGCCAGAACGGCAGCGACAGCAGCACCGCGCTGCGATCGGGATCGTCGACGTCGATGCGCAGCGGCTCGCACAGCAGCGTCGCGGCGAGGTATGCGGCGCCCGCCACGACGCCGGCGATCGCGACGTTGCCCGGATGGCTCAAAGCCAACAGCGTGGCGGCCGCCGCGACAAGCGCCGCCCAGCCGACCCGCGCGGGGTCGCGAACCAGTCCCGTGACGTCGCGCCAGGCGATCGCCGCGCGAGCGCTCGCCGGCAGCGGGATCCGCGCAAACGCGATCCGCTCACCCGGCCGAGCGGCACGGTAGGCCAGCGCGGCGCCCCGGTAGTCGAGCGTGAACGCGGATGCCGCCAGCGCCGAGCGGGTCCCGGCGCGGACCTGGAAGGTCTCGATGCTCGCCGCGCGGACACAGGCCCGCGCCCACATCACCAGCGACCCCGAACACACGAGCAGCAGCGCAGTCGCAAGCGCCCAGCCGGCCGTCCCGGCCAGCGGCGCCAGTGCCCACCCCCAGGGTCCCGACCAGACGCCGACCGCGCCGCTCACCGACGCGCCAACGGCCACAAGCGCGCCGGCGATCGCCACGACCAACGGCGATCCGCGCGCGACCCAGCGCCCCGATCGTCGCGCGGACTGCACGATCCAGCTCGACGCGGTCGCGCCCGCGCCGACGCCCGCGAACCCTGCAACCGCGCACAGCGAGCGAGCGGGCCCGAGGCCGACAGGGCCACCGCTGATGAGCAGCACCATCAGCGCGCCGACCACCGCTCCGACGCACGCGCCCGTCACGATCGCGAGATCGAGCTTCGGCCGGATGAGCTCGGCGGTCGCGATGGGCGCGGTCAGCAGCAACCCGACGTCGGCGGCCGAGAACGAGACCGGCCCCTGCCAAGTGCCGAACCGGAGCGCCGCGAGCGCCACCAGCAGCAGCACCGCCGGGCCGAACACAAGCAGTCCGTGCGGCCCGATGCCACCGGCGAGCAACGTCGTCACGACCCCGTGGCCGAACGCGCCCACCAGCGCGCATACGAGGATCAGCATGTAGAGCGAGTACGGGCTCGGCCGCGCACGCCGGCGGTGGGCGCGGATGAACGCCCGCACGGCGCGTGCGCGGTCCTGGATGCAGGCTCGCCGGATCGGTTCACAGCAGCCCGTGCTCGCGCACGAGCGACCCGTCGACGATCTCCTCGTACGGTCCGGTGGCGACGACGTCACCGTCGGACAGCAGCACCGCGCGGTCGGCGATCCCGCGGGCGAAATCGAGCTGATGCGTGGTCAAGAGCACCGCGCGGCCGGCGCGCTTGGCCTCCAGCAGCAGCGCTCGCAGCGTCCGCTGTGCCGCCGGGTCGAGACCGACGACCGGCTCGTCGAGGACGAGCAGCCGCGAGGGCCGGATCAGCGCGCACGCCAGCTGCGTTTTCTGGCGCATTCCGCGCGACAGCTGCCCGGGACGCGCGTCGGCTCTACCTGCCAGCGCAAGGACGGAGAGCAGCGTCTCGATTCGCTCGTCGAGCGTCTCGTCGACGTCGCCGTGGGCCAGCGCAACGAGCTAGAGATGCTCGCGCACGGTCAGGTCGTCGTACAGGGCCGCCGTGTCCGGGATCATCGCCAGCGCCGCGCGCGCGGCGACGCCCTGCGCCTCCTCGCCGACCAGCGCGCCGTCGACCGACACCGAGCCGGCCGACGGATCCAGCAGCCCGGCGATCAGCCGCACCGCGGTCGTCTTGCCCGACCCGTTATGGCCGATCACGGCGACGCACTCGCCAGGCGACAACTCGAGCTCGAGCTCGCGCAGCGCCACGAGCTCGCCGTAGCGACGAGCCAGACCCTTGACCTCGAGCACCGGCGGCGCCGACACGGCGCCGACGCTAGCGGATCGACCATCTGGACCGTCCCGGCCTCTGCCCAGCGAACCGGCCGCGTCGCGGCGAGCACCGATCAGAGCGACACAACCGTAGGTTCCGATATGTTTCGCCCTCGCCAACGTCGCCGGGGACGCTTCAACGAGGAGGGATCAGATGAGGAAGACGATGGCCACGATGGCCGCCGTCGCGGGACTGGCGTTGGCCGCCCCGGCCGCGCTTGCTGCCAACGCGCCCAAGGACTACTCGTCCACGGCGCTGAACATCATCCCGTCGGGGCAGGCCGATCCGGTCGAGACGCTCGCCCCCGGAACGCTGCCCAACGAAACGCAGGCGCGGATGTACAACGCACTGACGCCGCTGTTTGACCACGTCACCGCCGCCGACCTGTCCAAGGATTTCAAGCCCGAGACCTACGGGACCAAGGGCCAGTGCCCGTGCGCGACCGAGTCGGTGCCCTACCCCGGCGTCACGATCGTCCGCGACAAGTATGACGTCCCACATGTGAGCGCCACGACCCATGCCGGCGGCGTCTGGGCGTCGGGCTGGATCGCCGCCGAGGACCGCGGGCTGCTGCTGTCCCAGGCCCGCTACGACTCGCTGGTGGCGGCAATCGACGCCCCCGGTCTGAGCGCGATCGGGCTGATCGAGAACCTCGACAACTTCACGCCGTCGGCGCAGACCGAGCGGGTCGTCAGCCGCCAGACCCAGGCGCTGGTCAAGCAGGGTCCCGAGGGCCGCGCGGTGCTGCGCGACATCGACACGTTCGTCAAGGGGATCAACGCCTACAACGCGATTCACAACCCGGGCGAGGCGAAGTTCACGCGCACCGACATCTACGCGTTCAATGCGCTCAAGGACCAGTTCTTCGGCGAGGGCGGCGGCAACCAGGCGCAGAACGCCGAGTTCCTGTCCGGCCTCGAGCAGCGGCTCGGGACCAAGAAGGGCTACAGCGTGTTCGACGACCTGCGCCAGAACCTCAACGCCGGCAGCCCGACGACGGTCGACGGCACGTTCAACTACAACCACGACCCGAACACGCCCGGGTCACCCGGCAGCGTGCTGCTCAAGCCGGGCAGCTACACGCCGTACAGCTACGCGTCCAAGAAGGTCGCCGGTGACCTGGGCAAGCTCGAGCCGCGCCCACACGCGTCCAACGAGCTGATGGTCGAGGGCCGCTACTCGGCGACCGGGCACCCGCTGCTGGTCGGCGGGCCGCAGGTCGGCTACTTCTATCCCGGCCTCACGTACGAGATCGACATGCACGCGCCCGGGCTGAACTGGCGGGGGGCCACCTCTACGCCGTTCCCCGGCTATCTGCTGATCGGCCGTGGTCCGGATTTCGCGACGACGCTGACGTCGGCCGGCGCCGACGACACCGACCAGTTCGCCGAGGCGCTGTGCGGCCACTCGAAGACGAAGTACATCTACAAGGGCAAGTGCCGGGCGATGCATCGGTTCGACGCGGGCACCGTGACGACGTCGGACAAGACCACGTTCGCGGTCAAGTTCTGGATGACCGTCAACGGTCCGGTGATCGGTTACGCCAGGGCGGGCAAACACCGCGTCGCGATCACCTCCAAGCGCGCCAGCTACGGCAAGGACGTCCTTGACCTGCTGTTCAACCGACGTCTCTCCGACGGCCAGGTGCACAGCCCGAAGTCGTTCATCAAGGCCGCGTCACTGACACCGCAGACGTTCAACTCGTTCTACGTGGACTCAAAGCACGTGGCCGAGATCACGACCGGCCTGTTGCCGCTGCGCGCCAAGGGAACCGACCCGAGCCTGCCGACGGTCGGCAACGGAAAGTACGAGTGGCACGGCTTCCTCTCGACCAAGGGTCACCCGCAGGGCGTCGATCCGTCGCACACGCCGGTCAAGGGGACGATGGTCAACTGGAACAACGTCTCGGCCCACGGGTTCGGCTCGGCGCCGGATGCGTTCGGCGGCAACGGCTCGGTCGCGCGCGTGTCGCTGCTCAACCACGCGCTGCGCCACCAGCGGGGCTCCCGCGGCAAGTGGACGCTGGCGGGCGTCACCTCGGCGATGAACACCGCGGCCACGCAGAACGTGCTCACGGTCGAAACGGTGCCGCTGCTGGCGAAGCTGCTGAAGGGTTCCAAGGCGCCCAACAAGCAGGCGTCGCGCATGCTGGCGACGCTCGTCTCGTGGAGCCGGCACGGCGGCAACGTGCTGCCCAATGCGAAAGGCCAGATCACCAACCCAGGCGCCGCCGTCATCAACGGCGCCTGGACGAAGCTCGCCAACGCGTTCATGCGACCGGTGCTCGGCCCGCAGCTGAGCGAGCTCAACGGGTTGTTCTCGCGGTTCGATGCTCCGCCGGGCGATCAGTACAACGGCTGGTATCAGTACTTCGATCGCGACATCGACAAGCTGCTGAAGATCCGCCAGCCTCAGCCGTTCCGCAACGCCTACTGCGGCAAGGGCAACCTCAAGCACTGCCGGACGGCGATGTGGCAAGCACTGGCGTCGGCCGGCAAGCATCTGACCAAGAAGTACGGCACGCCGAACCCGGCGGCCTGGCACGCGAGCGCCAAGCCGATCGAGATCCAGTTCGCGCCGCTGCCGCTGATCACGATGCAGTACACGAACCGGCCGAGCGGGATCCAGCAGGTGATCTCGTTCCGGGGTCACCGCTAGGGACGCCAGGCCGGAGCCACCGATGAGCTGGAGCGACCTTGAGGCGGCGGCACCCGACTTCGCCGCCGGCGTTCGCGCCCGGCTCGACGCGCACGTCCACAAGACGATCGCGACCATCCGCCGCAACGGCTCGCCGCGGATCTCGGGGATCGAGACGTTCTGGGCCGAGGACGAGCTGTGGTTCGGCTCGATGCCGAACGCGGTCAAGGCCCGTGATCTGCAGCGCGACCCGCGCTACGCGCTGCATTCAGGGTCCGACGACCCGCCCGCGTGGCATGGCGACTGCAAGCTGTCTGGGACGGCGGTCGAGCTGATCGATCCGGAGCGGCGGCTGGAGCTGTTTCGCACCCGTGGCGCCGATCCCCCGTCGCCGGACTCACATCTGTTCCGGCTGGTGATCGCCGAGGCCGCGCTCGTCACGCTCAACGACGCACGGGACCGTCTGGTCGTGCAGTCGTGGCAATCGGGAGTGCCGGGCGTGCGGCGGCTCGAGCGCGAGTGAGCGCGCCGGCCGGCGAGCGCGCGTCGACGATCCCCAACCGCCCGCCGAGGTGGCGTACGGTTCGGGCAGACGCAGGAGGTTCGTCGGCCAGTGCACGATGCCGCCACAGCCACAGACGGCGAGCAGGCCCCTCGCGCCTGTTGCCAGCGCGCTCCTGGATGACGTCGAGCGCATCGCCCGCCGTAGCGTGACGCGCATGCGGGAGGAGCTGGCGTCGTAGCCGAGGTGCCCGCCGACGCGCTGTTGCCGGTCACGCTGACGAACACCAGGAACCTGCTCAAGGCGCTGTGCCCCCCACGCGGTGACCCCCTGGCTCAGGCGCTGCTCCCCCGACCGGTGAAAGTGACGATCGGCTTTGTCCGCGCCGACGGCTTGCCCGCGGGAGTCCTCGGCTTCCGGCTGGCGGGCACGCCCGTGCATCGAGCGGGCGTCCGCGCCGCTCCGCGAGGCATATGCGCGCGATTAACATCACGGGATGGACCGCCGATCGGCGCTTGGCACGAGGCGTGGTTGAGTGCGCGAGCGTCTCCGCGACCTCGACGCACTGCTGCGAGCCCTCCCCGGCGACGCCGGCTGCGTGGTCGGAACGACGATCCTGCCCGACTACGTCGAGCTCGAGCTGACCGGCAAGGATCCTGCGCTCACGTTCCCGGGCATCGCGGTCCACCTGAGCAGCTGCCCCGGCTGCGCCGCCGACCACGCGGGGCTGCTCGAGGCCGCGCGCCAGTTCGGGGACGTCACACCGGAATGAACGGGTCGCCCATGAGCCAGACGTCTGCAACGCGAGCTCGGTCCCGACACATCTCCGGCGACGCGCTCACGATCACAACCTCCGAGGGCGATGCCCGCGCGCGGGTGACGACGCCCGACCGTGCGCCCGTGGGAGCGATCATGCTCGGCCACGGCGCCGGCGGCGGCGTCGACGCGCCCGACATCCTCACCGCGGCGCGCGCGGCGTCGGACGCCGGCTGGGCGGTCGCGCTCGTCGAGCAGCCCTACCGCGTCGCGGGACGTCGCTCGCCGGTTCCGGCGCCGCGGCTCGACGCGGCGTGGACCGAGGTAGCGGCGGCGCTGAGCGGCCGTGACGGCCCGCTGCACGACCTGCCGCTCGTCACCGGCGGGCGCTCGTCCGGAGCGCGGGTGGCGTGTCGCACCGCGACCGCGACCGACGCGATCGGTGTGCTGTGCCTGGCGTTTCCGCTGCGGCCACCGGCGCGCGCGGGCTCGGACCGCCGTGCGCCCAGCCGCCAGCCCGAGCTCGACGGCGCCGCTGTCCCGGTGCTGGTCGTGCAGGGCTCAGGCGACCGCTTCGGGATGCCGCGGTCGTCGACCAAGCTCGGCCGCACGGTCGTGCGGGTCGAGGGCGACCACGGCCTCAAGCGCGACCACGCGCGAATCGCCCGCGCGGTCGAGCGCTGGCTGCGCGGGCTGCGCGCCGCTGCCTCGGATGTCGGATCAGCGGGCGGCGAGTGACCAGAAACTCGCACATGGCTCAACAATTTGGACAACAGCGAGACGCTACGAGCGATTGGCGGCCCGGTCGCGCAGCACCGCGCCGAGGATCCCGTTGACGAACTTCGGCGCGTCGGCGCCGCAGAAGCGCTTGGCGGTCTCGACCGCCTCATTGATCGCGCCCTCGGCGGGGATCGGCTCGGAGCCGGCGACGACGTCCGGGTAGAGCAGCTCCAGCAGCGCGACGCGCAGGATCGACCGCTCCAGCGGCGCGATCCGCTCCAGCGACCAGCCGCTCGAGTAGCGGCCGATCAACTCGTCGAGCTCCGCCTGGTGCTCGCGCACCTGCTCGGCGAGCGCGAACGTGAACGGATGCACGTCTCGCGGTAGCGTCTCGCCGAGCGGACGCTCGAGCAGGTCCGACTGGTACAGCGCCCACACGGCCGCCCGTCGCTGGTCGGTTCTCCGCACTCGCCTACCCGACCGTGATCAGCTCTTTGGGCACCGAGGTGAGGATCTCGGGGCCATCGGAGGTCACGTACACGAGGTCCTCGATCCGGACGCCGAACGCGCCCGGCACGTAGACGCCGGGCTCGACGGTGACGACGTTGCCCTGCTCGATCGTCGCGTCCGAGCGCTGCGACAGCCGCGGCGCCTCGTGCACCTCGATCCCCACGCCGTGGCCGAGCCCGTGGCCGAAGTGCTCGCCGTGGCCGGCGTCGTCGATCACGGTCCTGGCGGCGCTGTCGGCGTCACGGCCGCCGGTCCCGGGTCGGACGGCGCCCAGCCCGGCCAGCTGTGCCTGGAGCACGAGGTCGTAGACGATCTTCTGCTCGTCGGGCAGATCGCCCGACGCCAACGTCCGCGTGCAGTCCGAGCAGTATCCGTCCAGCTCGGCGCCCCAGTCGATCACGACCAGCTCGCCGGCCTCGATCGCGACGTCGCGCGGGGTCGCGTGCGGCAGCGCGCCGTGCGGCCCGGCCGCGACGATCGAGTCAAACGAGGCCCGCTGAGCGCCGCGGCGGCGCATCCCGTCCTCGAGCGCCTGCGCGACCTCGCGCTCGGTGCGCCCAGCCAGCCCCTGCTCCATGATCTCCCGAATCGCGTCGTCGGCGAGCTCGGTCGCCGCCCGGATCCTCTCGAGCTCGGACGGCGCCTTGATCGCGCGCAGCCGCTCGACGGGGTCGCCGGCCGCGACGAGCGTGATCCGCTCGTCGAGCAGCTCGCGCAGCTTCGCGTTGGCGCGGACCGTCATCGCCGCGTCCTCGAACGCCAGCCGCAGCTGCCCTGGCGGCAGTACGTCGGGCAGCCCCTCGACCAGGTCGAGCTTCTCGATCCGGCGCTGGAAGCTCGGATCGACCTCGACCGCGGACTGCTCCTGGTAGCGGAAGTCGGTGAAGAACACGCGCGTCTCGGGACCGATCAGCGCGGCACCGTTGGAGCCGGTGTATCCGGTCAGGTAGCGCACGTTGAGCAGCGACGTGACGAGCATCAGGTCAGCACCGGCGCCGTCGGATATCTCGTTCAGCTCGGCAACCAGGCGCTCGGCACGGTCGGTCATCGATTCAGCTCCTCTCGCAGGATCGTCAGCGCGTCGCGATAGCCGTCCGGGCCCTTGCCGTACACCCGCCCGCAGCACAGGCCGTCGAGCACCGATACGCGGCGGAACGGCTCGCGCTGCCCGACGTCTGACAGGTGAATCTCGACGGCGGGCAGGCCGGCGAGCTCGACCGCATCGCGGATCGCGTAGGAGTAGTGCGTCCAGGCGCCGGGGTTGAGCAGCACCGCGTCGGCGATGCCGTCCAGGCCGTGCAGGTGCTCCACGAAATCTCCCTCGTGATTTGAGTGAAAAAAGCGGGTCGCCAGCCCCAGCTCTGCGGCCGTGTCGGAGATCCGGAGCTCGAGCTCGGTCAGCGTCAGCGAGCCATAGTGCAGCGGGTCGCGACGACCGAGCTGGTCGAGGTTGGCTCCGTGCATGACCTCGATTCGGTTGCGGACACCTGGCATCGACTCGCTCACGCTAGCGGGCGAGCTCGCGCACGGCCGTGATCAGCTCCCGCGGCGCGACCGTGCAACCGGTCCGCGCGGCGCCGGGCTCCGACAGCAGCACGAACGGGACCGGGCCCTCGCCGACGCGCTTCTTGTCGCGCGCGGTCGCGACCACAACCGCGTCTGGGTCGACCCCGGCCATCGTCGTCGGCAGGCCCTGGGCGCGCAGCAGCTTCGCGACCTCCTCGCGCAGGTCGCCGGCATCCGACAGGCGCAGGGCGACCAGCAGGCCGAGGCCGACCGCCTCCCCATGGCGATAGCTGGCGTAGCCGGTGACGGTCTCGATCGCGTGGCCGACGGTGTGGCCGAGGTTGAGCGTCTGACGCAGGCCGCCGTCGCGCTCGTCGGCGGCGACGATCCGGAGCTTGGCGTGCGCGCACGCGCAGATCACGTCGGGGTCGGTCGGCCCGGCGCCGTCGCGCACGCGCTTCCACAGCCAGCCGCCGGCCAGCAGCGCGGTCTTGACGACCTCGGCGTAGCCGGCCGCGAGCTCGCCGCCGGGAAGCGTCGTGAGCGTATCGGTGTCGGCGATCACCGCACGCGGCTGGTGGTAGGCGCCGACATAGTTCTTGGCCTCGGCCAGATCGACGCCGGTCTTGCCGCCGTAGGCGGAGTCGACCTGCGCGACGACCGTCGTCGGCACCTGCACGAATCGCACGCCGCGCTGGTAGGTGGCCGCACAGAAACCGGCGAGGTCGCCGACGACGCCACCGCCGAGCGCGACCACCACGTCCGAGCGCGTCATCCCCGCGCGAATCAGCTCCGACCACACGATCTCGGCGTGCGCGATCGTCTTTGACTGCTCGCCGGGCATGATCGTCACGCGTCCATCCAACGGCGCGATGCGATTGCCGTACAGACGGCCGGTGTGGCCGTCGCAGACGAGGAACCGCCGACCCTCGATGGTCGCCGGCCAGAACGCGGTGGTCGGCGGATCGGTGTCGCCGCCGAGCAGCCCGGGGCCGATGTACGCCGGGTAGTCGCCCGAGGCGCTCGTGGCCCACAACATCCGCACACCCGCGGGGATGCCCTCGAGCGCGTCGAGCACGGGTCCTGGTCCCTCGCCGAGCCGCTGCGGTACGACGACGTCGGCCGCCCGCGCGTAGATCGGTTCGCGCTCGGCGTGCAGGCGCTCGAACGCGGCGCGGTCGGCGGCCAGCGGCCGGTTGCTGTGCTCGCAGCGCGCCCACGCGGTGCGGGCGTCGACGTCGATCCAGATCACGAGGTGGTCGCCGAGCGCGCGGCGGATGGCCTCCGAGCCAAGCGCGCCACCGCCAAGCGCGACGAAGACGGGCCCCCTCGCCCCACCAATGCCGGCGCTTCTGGACAGCAGCTCGAGCGTGACGCGCTCCTCGGCGGCGCGGAACGCGGCCTCGCCGTCGGCCGCGAAGATCTCGGAGATCGGACGGCCCTCGGCGACCTCGAGCTCGGCGTCGGCGTCGACCGCCGTCCCTCCCGACGCCGCCGCGAACGTCCGCGCCGCGGTCGACTTTCCGGCTCCCATGAAGCCGACGACCGCGACCGCACGGTCTAGCCGTGACCCCACCCGATTCGCTTCCTGTAGCTCGCGACGGCGGCGCGCACATCGTCGATGTGGTCGCCGCCGAACTTGCGCCGGTACGCGTCGGCGAGCACGAACGCGACCATCGCCTCGCCGACCACGCCCGCGGCCGGCACCGTGCACGAGTCGGTCCGCTCGCGCAGCGCCTCGGCCGGCTCGTGGGTGGCGATGTCGACCGAGCGCAGCGGCTTGGTGAGCGTCGGCAGCGGCTTCATGTAGCCGCGCACGACCAGCGGGTCGCCGGTCGTCATCCCGCCCTCCAGCCCGCCGGCGCGGTTCGTCTGCCGGTAATACCCGCCGGGCCGCTCCGCGTCGTAGAAGATCTCGTCGTGAGCGAGCGAGCCGGGCAGCGCCGCGACCTCGATGCCGTCGCCGACCGCGACGCCCTTCAGCGCCTGGATCGACATCACTGCCTGGGCGAGCACGCCGTCGAGACGCTCGCGCCAGGAGACGTGCGATCCGAGCCCGGGCACGAGCCCGAACGCACGCACCTCGAACACGCCGCCGAGCGACTCGTTGGCCTTGCGCAGCCGGTTGATTTCGCCAACCATCGCGACGCCCGCCTCGGCGTCCAAGCAGCGGACCGGCGACTCGTCGACGTCGGCGAAGTCCGCGGCGACGAGGTCGTCGCGGCGGGGCGCGGTGACCCCGGTGATCTGGATCACGTGCGAGTGCACGCTGACCCCGAGCGCCGACAGGAACGCCTTGCAAACGGCGCCGCCGGCGACGCGCGCCGCGGTCTCACGGGCCGACGCGCGCTCGAGGATGTCGCGGACGTCGGTCAACCCGTACTTCTGGGTCCCGACCAGGTCGGCGTGCCCGGGCCGCGGCAGGTGGACCTCGGCGGTCGGCGCCTCCACCGGCCACGGGCTCATCCGCTCCTCCCAGTTGGCGTAGTCGCGGTTTGCGACCTGCAGGCAGATCGGACCGCCGAGCGTGCGGCCGTGTCGGACGCCGGCGGTGACCGTCGCCCGGTCTGACTCGATCTTCATGCGGCCGCCGCGGCCGTGGCCGAGCTGGCGGCGGGCAAGGTCGCGGTCGAGCGCCTCGCGGTCCAGCTCCAGTCCCGCGGGCATGCCCTGCACGATGCAGGTGAGCCCGGGGCCGTGGGATTCCCCGGCTGTCGTCAGCTCGAGCGCCATCGCGAGGGGCACTTAGGTTAAGTCGTCCTCGGAGGCGGCGTTCTCTTCGATCGCCTCTCCGTCGCGCGGCGCGGTGTCCGAGCCGCTCTGCTGCGCGGCTACGGCGCCGCCCTCGGACGGATGCTCCTGCGCGTCGGTCCCGGGGATCCGGTGCCCGGTCCCCTGACACCACGGGCACACCACCTCGTGCTGGGTCCCTCCGAGCCCGGACAGCACCTTGCCAGTGCCGCGGCAGGCCATGCACGTCGACGGATCGCCGGTGGCGCTCATGGCCGCCCACCATAGCTGGGGCGAATCAGGCCCATGCGGATGGGCGGAGCGCTCCCGCGGGCCGGAGAGGGCCGACCGTCCGCAATGGGCCGAAACGGCAGCAATGAAGGGTGGGCGCAAACGTGAACTTTCGCCAAGCCGGGCCGCTCACACGCAGTTTGGCGACGGATGCATGCCCAGCGTGCAATCGCCACCGATCCACGTTTCGGAAGCCCGAAATGGCGAAAATTTCATGTACCGACCGGCGGCGCTCACGGCGGCCAGCAACAAGGCGATCGACCCTCCCTTCGCTGCTGCAGTTTTCGCCACCCGATCGACGTCGCGCGGCCGCTCAGGCGCAGGCCGCCGACCGGCGCTCGCATCGCCAACGCGACGCGCCGAGCGCTTGGACCTTGTCGTCCTCACCCTCCGCCTCGTGCGGCCGCCCGCATCACGTCAACCGGCGCCGCCCTGCCCGTGAACCGCTCAAAGCTCAGCGCGCCCTGCCGGACGAGGATCTCGAGCCCGTCCACGGTCTCGACGCCGGCGGCGCGGCCCGCGTCGATCAGGCCGGTGCCGGTCGGCGTGTAGACGAGATCGACGACGCCGCGGTAGTCGGCGATTCGCTCGCCGGTCAGCGGCAACGCCTCGAATGGGTCGCCGCGATCCAGGCCGACCGCCGTGCAGTTGACGAGCACGTCGGCGGCCGGCAGCGGCGCGCCGGTCGACACCGCGCCAGCGCCGAGCTGCGCGGCGAGCGCCCGCGCTCGCTCTGCGGTCCGGTTCCAGAGCCAGACGTCACGGGCGCCGCCTTGCACCAGCGCCCACACGACCGCGCGAGCGCTGCCGCCGGCGCCGAGCACGACCGCGGTGCGGCCGCGGATCTCGAACGGGAGCGCGGCGATCACCGCCGGGGCGTCGGTGTTGTCGGCGACGATCGCACCGCCGGGCTCGAACGTCAGCGTGTTGGCGGCGCCGATCGCGGTGGCGCGCTCGGTCCGTTCAGTTGCGACTTTGAGCGCCGCGGCCTTGTGCGGGATCGTCACGTTGGCGCCGCGGAAACCGGCGCCGGGAAGCGCCCGGACGGTCTCGGCCAGCAGCGGCGGCGGCACCGGCAGCAGCTGGTAGCGCCAGTCGTGCAGGCCGACCGCTCGCAGCGCGGCGTTGTGCATCGCCGGCGAGCGGCTGTGGGCCACCGGCCACCCCAGCACCCCCAGTCGCACGTTACTTCTTGCAGCTGGTGGCGGCGTCGGCGTTGGCCGCGTTCTGGAACGCCGTGTAGTTGGTGAAGAACACGGTCTTGTCCGTGCAGTGCTTGGCGAAGAAGTACAGGTAGTTGGTGTGCGCGGGATGGGCCGCGGCCCGCAGTGCCGACAGCCCCGGGCTGTTGATCGGCGTCGGCGGCAGCCCGGTGTGGTTGCGCGTGTTGTACGGCGAGCTCGAGTTCAGCTGCGCGTCGGTCAGCGGCTTGGTGTAGTTGCCGGTCGCGTAGCGCGTGGTCGCGTCGAGCTGCAGCGGCATGTGGTCGCGCAGGCGGTTGTAGATCACCGAGGCGACCTTGTTGCGATCCGACTGCGTGGCCGCCTCGCCCTCGATCAGCGACGCGACGATCAGCACGTCGTATGGCGTCAGATGCTGCTGGGCCTCGACCGGCTTGAGGTTCAGAGCGCCGAAACGGCGCTTGAAGTCCTTGAGCTGGGCGGCGATCAGCGCCTTCATCTGAACCGGCTTGCGCAGCCGGAAGGTGTCGGGGAACAGGAACCCCTCGAGGTCAGGGGTGTGCTTCGGCGCGCCGTAGTGCCGCGGGTTCAGCAGCTTTGACTTGCGCGTCAGCACCACGTAGTCGCCCTTGATGTGCTGTCGTGAGAGCAGCTTGCCGATCTGCGCGCGGTTGTGGCCGTCGGCGATCGTCACCTTCGTCGTCGGGATCTTCGGCGGGACCTTGGTCAGCTTGCTCAGCACCGACCCGTAGCTCATGCCCTTCTGCAGGTGGTAGGTACCGGACCGCAGCTTGTCGCGGTCGCCGGAGAGCGTGGCCCGCGCCTCGAAGAAGAAGCTCGACGCGATCACGCCGTCGTCGTGCAGAAGCTTGGCGACGTCACCCGAGCTCGAGTCCGGCGGGATCGTCACCGTGACGTGGCCGTGCGGCGAGGTGCCGAACGGCTGGAACAGCTCGATCAGAAACCAGGCGAGCGCGGCCGCGAGCAACAGCGCGATTAGCGAGAAGACCCGGCCCACCCAACGACGGCGCCGCGTCGCGACCGGGCGCTTGCGCGGCTTGACCGGCTTGCGCCGGCGCGCCGGTCGCTGCCTGGCCACGCGCTGACGGTTTCCGAGCCTGCTGACCCGCTTGGTCCCCGACGGCATCTCGAGCTCGTCCTCGGGCAGGTAGAAGGCCGGATCGGGCGGCGTCGGGAACGACTTGATCTCGCGTGTCCGCGGCGGCGGATCATCGGATGCGGGCTCTGCGTCGAAATGTCCGGTCTCGGCGTCGGCGGAGGCAGCCACGTGCGCCGGCTCGGGCTCGGCGGCCTTGCGGCGAGGCTGTACGGGCGGCTCGTCGCCGGCACGGTCGGCCGGCTGCTCCTCGAACGCCGCGCGGCCGGCCGGCTCCTCGACCACGGCGCGCTCCTGCTCGGCGCGCTGCGCCGCCGCCCGTGCGGCGCGCGCCTCCTCGCGGATGCGGCGTGCCTCCTCGCGCTCCTCGGCGGTGCGCTCGCGACCCTCAGCCATGGGCCACCGCCCTCGAACCCGCGCGCGTCAGCCAACTCTCGAGCAGGTGCGCGGCCGCGCGCGAGTCCTCGTCGGCGTCGCCCCCGTCACGCTGCGCCATCACGGTCGTGAACCGCTCGTCGTAGAGCTCGACCGGCACCTCGACCGCGTCCTGCAGCGCCTGTGCGAACGCCCGCGTCTCGGCGGTCTGGGTCGAGTCGGTGCCCGACAGCGACAGCGGCAGCCCGACAACGATCCGCTGCACTCCGAGCTCGGCGACGAGCGCGCGCAGCCGTGCGCGCCCACGCCTGCTGCCGGGCGCTGGAATCGCGTCGAGCGGGGTCGCGAGCACGCCCGTCGGGTCGCTGACCGCACAGCCGCACCGCGCACGTCCGTAATCGAGTGCGAGCACTCGCATCCAGTGTGATCCTACGCAGCGAGCACGACGGGTGCCCGCCAGGCATCTCGGGAGCGGCGACCTGGCCCGCAAAACGACGGGTTTTCTAAAGCCGTGGCCGCTATCCGGCCAGCGCCGACTCGATCGCGCGCTGCGCGACGGTGATCGCGTCGTCGAGCCGCTCGGGGTCGCGGCCGCCCGCGCGCGCCATCGTGTCACGGCCGCCGCCGCCGCCCCCGACTTCGGCGGCCGCGAGCTTGACGATCTCGCCCGCCTTGACGCCGCGTGCCACGAGCGACGGCGCGACCGAGGCGACCAGGTCGACGCGTCCGTCGCCGGCGCGGCCGAGCACGATCGCGGCGTCGCCGAGCTTGGCCTTGAGGCGGTCGGCGAGCGCCAGCAGCGCGTCGCCGTCGGCGACCGGGACCGCGGCAGTCAGCACCGTCGCACCGTCCGCCTCGCCGGCGCGGGCGATCAGCTCGTCGACGTCGACGGCACCGCGGGCGCCGTTGCCCTGCGCCTTGGCGGCGCGCTCGGCCTCGCGCAACTGCTCGCGCAGGCCGCGGATCGAGTCCGTGACCCGTTCCGGCGGTACCCGCAGCTCACCGGCGGCCTGGAGCAGCTCGCGGTCGCGGGCACGGACGAACGCGACCGCCTCGGGACCGGTGATCGCCTCGATCCGGCGCACGTTGGCGGCGCTGGAGGTCTCGTTTAGCAGCCGGAACAGCCCGATCTCCGCCGTCGACCGGACGTGTGTGCCGCCGCACAGCTCCCGTGAGAACGAGCCATCGCCGACCTCGACCATCCGTACGATCTCGCCGTACTTCTCGTTGAACAGCGCCATCGCGCCGAGCGCCCTGGCCTCATCGAGCGTCGTCTGCAGCGCATGCACCGGGTGGCTCTGCAGGATCCACTCGTTGACGTCGTCCTCGATCGCGCGCAGCTCCGACGGCGACAGCGCGCCGCCGTGGGTGAAGTCGAAGCGGAGCTTGTCGGGGCCGACGTAGGACCCGGCCTGACGCACGTGGTCGCCGAGGCGGCGGCGCAGCGCGGCGTGCAGCAGGTGAGTGGCGGTGTGGTTGCAGGCGGTCGCGTGACGGGCGGCGCGGTCGACGTGTGCGTGCACGCGCTCGCCCGGCTCAAACGCGCCGTGCTCGGGCGCGATCGCGACGATCTGGTCGGATCCGAGCCGGATCACGTCGGTGACCTGGGCGCGGCAGCCGCCGCCCTCACATTCGAGGACGCCTGCATCGGCGACCTGCCCCCCGCCGGTCGCGTAGAACGGCGACTCGCGCAGCTTGACGAGCAACTCGCCGTCGTCGGCGCGCTGGAGGGCGCCGATCGTCGTGGTCGCGTCAGTCGTCTCGTAGCCGACGAAGTCGGTCTCAAAGCCCGCCGACCCAGAAAGCGCGGCGGCCCGTTCGCGCACCTCGGACGCCGCACGGCTGCCGCGCGAGCCCTGGCGGGCGCGGGTCCGCTGCTCGTCCATCAGTGCCTCGAACCCGGCCTCGTCGACGCCAAGCCCTTGCTCGGTGACGATCTCGAGCGTCATGTCGATCGGGAACCCGTACGTATCGTGCAGCAGGAACGCGTCGGCGCCGGCGATGCCCTCGTCGCCGTCTTCGCGGGCGCGCGCGATCAGCTCGTCAAGCCGCCTCAGCCCCGACTCGAGCGTGCGCCCGAACGACTCCTCCTCCGAGCGCATCCAGCGGCGGATCACGTCGTGCTGCTCGTGCAGGCGCGGGTACGAGGAGGCCATCAGCTCGGTCACGACGTCCGCGTAGCGCGGCAGGAAGCCGGGACCGAGCGCGATCGAGCGGCCGTGCTGGATCGCCCGGCGCATGATCCGCCGCAGCACGTAGCCACGGTCCTCGTTGGAGGGGACGACGCCGTCGGACAGCAGGAACGTGATCGCGCGGCCGTGATCGGCGAGCACGCGCAGCGCCTTGTCGGTCGCGAACTCCTCGCCGTACCGGCGACCCGACAGCTCCTCGCCGAGCGCGATCAGCGGCGCGAACTGATCGGTCTCGAACACCGTCTCCTTGTCTTGCAGCACGGCGGCCATGCGGTTGAGACCCATGCCGGTGTCGATGTTCTTGGCCGGCAGCGGCGTGACGACGTTGACCGGATTCTGGTCAAGCTCCATGAACACGAGGTTCCAATACTCCAGGAACCGCTCGTTGTCACCGCCGGGGAGGTCATCCGGGGCTCCGTGCTGCACACCACGGTCCAGGTACAGCTCCGAGCACGGCCCGCACGGGCCGGTCGGACCCGCCTGCCAGAAGTTCTCGTCGCGATCGCACTCGACGATCCGCTCGCGCGGGATCCCGATTTCGCGCCAGGCCTCGATCGCTTCCTCGTCGGGGCCGATGCCGAGCTCGTCGTCGCCGCCGAACACGGTGATCCAGATGTCGTCGGGCGCGAACCCGAAACCCTGGGTCGACAACTCCCATGCGAAGCGGGCGGCCTCGCGCTTGAAGTAGTCGCCGAACGAGAAGTTGCCGAGCATCTCGAACAGCGTCAAGTGCCGTGTGGTCGTCCCGATGATCTCGATGTCAGCGGTGCGAAACGACATCTGGCAGGTCGTCACGCGGTTGCGGGGCGGGCGCTCGACGCCCTGGAAGTACGGCTTGAGCGGGTGCATGCCCGCGACCGTGAACAGCGCCGAGGGGTCGAACTCGGCGGGCACCAGCGACGCCGACGGCAGCCGCAGGTGGCCCTGGGATTCGAAGTACTCCAGGAACGTGCTGCGGATCTCGTCGGAGCTCATCATCGGGACTGTCGAGTGTAGGCGTGGAGGGCGGTTTCGGCGGTCGCTTGGCGCGTGGTCAGCCGCGGGCGCGCGCGATCGTGCCCCAGCCGACGACGAGGTCGCCGTCCATCAGGCATGCGAGCTGACCGGGCGCGGCGCCGTCGACGGGCTCGCGCAGGTCGACGGTCAGCTCGGGGTGACGGCCGGCGGAGGGGTCGCCGACGAGCGTCGCGGGCAGCGGCCGCGAGCGGTAGCGCAGCTTGACCCGGTCCACGCGCGTGCCCGGCCGGTGCAGCCGTGCGGCCCGCACGCGCACGCGCGTCGTCGCCAGCTGCTCGCGGCACCCGACCGTGACGCGGCCGGAGGCGTCGTCCTTATCGAGCACGAACAGCGGCTCGCCGGCGTTATCGATGCCGAGGCCGCGGCGCTGTCCGACCGTGAACCGATGCTGGCCCCGGTGCTCGCCGAGCACGGTGCCGTCGGTGGCGACGATCTCTCCCGGCCGGTCGCCGATGCCGCCGTGGCGGGCGAGGAAGCGAGCGCGATCGGTGCCCGCGAGGAAGCACAGGTCCTGGGAGTCGGCCTTGGAGGCGACCGGCAGCCCCGCCTGCGCGGCCAGCTCGCGCACGGCCGGCTTGGTCAGGTGTCCGAGCGGGAATCGCATCCGCTGCAACGATCCGGGATCCAGCGCCGACAGCATGTAGCTCTGGTCCTTGGCCGGGTCTTCGGCAATGCGCAGCAGCGGGCCTTCCGGGCTGGTCTGTTCGGCTGTCCGCGCGTAGTGGCCGGTGGCGAGCGTCGCGCAGCCGAGCCGGTCGGTGAGCTCGAGCATCGCGTCGAGGCGCACGTGGCCGTTGCAGCCGACGCACGGGTTCGGCGTCTCCGCAGCCGCGTAGCCGTCGATGAACGGCTGCACGACGCCGGCGCGGAACTCGTCGCGCAGATCGATCGTGAAATGCGGCAGGCCCATCCGGTGCGCCAGCGCGCGCGCCTGCGCGACCGCTGTGGCCGAGCAGCAGCTGCGCTCGGCGTCGTTCTCGTGGTCAGCCCACAGCTCGAGCGTGACCGCGGCCGTGGGACCGTCTTGCGCGCACAGCAGCGCCGCGACGGCGCTGTCGACGCCGCCGCTCATCGCCACCAGCGTGCGAGGCGTTTCGTCGGGCTCGCTTGACGCCGTGACCGCACCGCGGGCGCGTACGGCTGCGCCGAGCGCCCGCGCGAGCGCGTCGGCCGCGAGCTCGGCCGCGTGCAGCTTGCCGGGACTGAGGCCGCCGAGCTCGGCCGCGACGTCGCCGGCTCCGACGCGCGCAGCGTCGAATACGTGGGTGCCGGCGGCGAGCGCGACGGCGGCGCTGCCGGCGGCGTGCGCGGACCCGCAGCCTTGCGCCTCGAAGCCCGCGTCGATGACGGTCTCGCCATCGATTGCGATGTGGAACGTGATCTCGTCGCAGCAGGCGCCGCCGCCGGCGGTGACCGTGAACGCGTCCGCCGGTACGTGGCCCTTGCCCTGTGGCGAGGTCAGGTGGTGCTCGAACGCGAGCGCATCCATCGTCGCTTTTAGCTTACGGCGACCCGACTGTTACCAGACACACCCATATGTGCTGCGAGGTAACGCTCAGGCGCGGACGATCGAGATGGGCATCGGTCCCCACTCCATCCGCGCCATCCCGCTGCTGATCGCGGGGTCGCCGTCGACGAGCGCCCGGACCTCGTCCTCGTCGTCTGCCTCGAGCACGCCCAGCCCCCACGCGCCGGTCGCGTCGCGCACCGGCCCGTAGACGACGATTCGGCCGCGCTGCGCGATCTCGCCCCAGTACTGAGCGTGCCGGCCCATGACCTCGCGCTCGGCGTCGGTCATGTCCTCGTCGAACGTCGGCCGCGGCGGGATCAGGCGGAACACCCAATGGGTGCCGGTCGTGCGTCGCATCGCCATCTCAGCCCCGCAGCCGCAATCCCAGCTCGCGCAGCTGCACGTCGTCGACCGGCGCGGGCGCGCCCGTCAGCGGGTCGCCGCCGCTGGTCGCCTTCGGGAACGCGATCACCTCGCGGATGTTGTCGCGCCCGGCCAGCAGCGCCACGATCCGGTCGATCCCGAACGCGATCCCGCCATGTGGCGGCGCCCCATAGCGCAGCGCGTCGAGCAGGAAGCCGAACCGCGCCTGCGCCTCATCGGGGCCGATCCCGATCAGCTCGAACACCCGCTGCTGCACGTCGCTGCGATGGTTACGGATCGAGCCGCCGCCGATCTCGTTGCCATCGAGCACGAGGTCGTACGAGCGCGACAACAGCGTCCCCGGGTCGGTCAGATCCTCGACCGTCGCGGGTTCGCCGGCCGCGGTCGACGGCGCCGTAAACGGATGGTGCTCGGCGTCCCAGCGCCCCGCGTCGGCGTCGTAGGAGAACATCGGAAAGCGCACGATGAAGCGGATGTCGTGGCTGCCCGCGGGTACGAGGTCGAAGCGGCGGGCAAGCTCCAGCCGCAGCGCGCCGAGCGCTTGCGCGGCGACCGGCGCCCGGTCGGCGACGATCAGCAACAGGTCGCCGGGTTTCGCCTCCAGCGCGCGCTGGATCGCGTTTGTCTCACGGGGCGTCAGAAACTTGGCGATCGGCGAGCGCCATGCCGGCCGCGCCGGCTCGCCGCCCTGCACGAACGCCCACACCAGGCCCTTGGCGCCGTGCTGCTTGGCCAGCTCGGTCAGCGCGTCGAGCTCGGAGCGGGGCAGCTCGCGCGCACCGGCGTTGACCCCGCGCACGACGCCGCCGTCTTCCAACGCGCCGGAGAAGACCTTGAACTCGCTGTCGGCGACCGCCGTGCCGAGGTCGCGCAGCTCCAGTCCGAAGCGCGTGTCGGGGCGGTCTGAACCGAACCGGCTGACCGCCTCGGCATGGGTCATCCGCGGCCACGGCGGCGTCGGCACGTCGAGCCCGCAGCGCCGGAACACCTCGCCGAGCGTCGCCTCGGTGGTCTCGAGCACGTCGTCCTCCTCGACGAACGCCATCTCGACGTCGAGCTGGGTGAACTCCGGCAGCCGGTCCGCGCGCGCGTCCTCGTCGCGAAAGCAGCGGACGATCTGGTAGTAGCGCTCGAAGCCGCCGATCATCAGCAGCTGCTTGAACAGCTGCGGCGACTGCGGCAGCGCGTAGAACGAGCCCGGCGCGATCCGAGCGGGCACGAGGAAGTCGCGGGCGCCCTCGGGCGTCGACCGTGTCAAAAACGGCGTCTCGATCTCGAGGAAGTCGCGGTCGTCGAGCACCTCGCGGATCGTCTTGACGACCTCGTGGCGCAGCGCGATCGCCTCCTGCATCGGCGCCCGGCGCAGGTCCAGCGAGCGGTGACGGAGCCGCAGGTCCTCGTTGACCGCCGACTCGTCGTCGACGGGGAACGGCGGCGTGTCGGCGTCGGCGAGGATCTCGAGCGCCTGCACGGCGAGCTCGATCTCGCCGGTCGGCAGGTTCGGGTTGATGTTCTCGGGGTCGCGGCGACGGATCGTGCCGGTGGCCGTGATCACGTCTTCGGCGCGCAGGCGGTGGGCCTCAGCGTGCGCTTCGGGGGC